>NZ_JAOCZL010000018.1:149907-521810 GCF_041414825.1 Pseudoalteromonas sp. 68 DY56-GL68 | reverse complement strand
AGCAGAGGATTGAAAATCCTCGTGTCGGTGGTTCGATTCCGCCTCTGGGCACCATCCTTTACTACTTCAAACTATTTCCATATATTAAAAATTCCTAATTAATTTAGTTATTTAAAAAAATAACTACCTGTTTTTTAACTGTTTGTTTTCCTAATTCCAAGAGTTAGAGTTTTATTCAATAAATTATTGCTCAAAGATTATGCTTTTTAGTTGAGTTATGCCAACATGTGATAGTGTTTTGTCATTTTTAGGAACTTGATTAGGTGCTACTTATCATAAAAATCATTGTCATGATCAAATTATGCGAAAAGAAAAGATATAGCAAAATTGTCGAAAGTGCCTAAATAACAAAGGTTGTTTTCAAAATAACGCACTTAACTAAGAAGGTTAGGCCTAAATTTTATATTGGTTTAGTTATATGATTTTAAATTAAATAGTCATATAGTTAAACGTTATGGTTAGCATATTTAAATGGAAAGGAATATTTAATATGGATATTAAAAATATCGCACTATCTATCACATTTAGTTTTTTATTTTTAGTTGGTTGTGGTGGTGGTAGTGGTGAAGACAACCCTCCACAAAGCATTCCAGAAGCGCCTACTGATACCCCAGTGGCGAATACTTTACCCACTTTAAGTTTGAGTCCCGAAGTAGAAGTTAATGAATTAACTGAGGTTATAATTAATGCAGAGGCAACAGATTCCGATGGAACAATTACTTCAATAAAGTGGGAACAAATTTCAGGAGAGCCAGTCTCTTTAAGTGATACTGATAAGTTGATACTTTCGTTCACATCACCAAAAGTCTTAGCTTATGAAGTTGAAAAGTCGTTTACTTTTAAGTTAGTTGTTACGGATGATCAAGCTGCATTCGCTGAAGCAGAAGTGAATGTTAAAGTTATCCCTACTAACAACGTTCCTGTTGCTGAAGCTGGAGATAATAAGACTTTCCTAGAAAATGAATTAGTAAGCTTAAGTTGTGATGAAAGCTACGATCCAGATGGTTCTGCTATAAGCTATAGCTGGGAACAAGTAGAGGGACCTCAGGTTAAAGTACTTAGTGCAGATACCTGTAACCCCTCATTTGAATTGCCTCAAGGGGCAAGTCAGCTAAGTTTTAAGTTGACAGTAGAAGATGAGGATAAAACCACCTCTTCTGACTTAGTGAGCATTGTTGGTAAGGAGTATTCGGGTACAGTAAATAGCTTTAATAAAGAAAGTTTAATTTTTCGTGATGAGTACTCTAGTGACTCAACCTACTCTTTTTCTGCAAGTGTAGAAAAAGGCATCGCTTTTACCTCGGATAACAGTCGATTAAAAGCTTTAGATATATCTGACCCTTACAATATTCGAGCGTTCGGTTGGGAGAGTGCTCAAAATGGTTATCAGGCGAGTGTAATTTTTGATGATCTATTGATTGCTGAGGGAAGAACTGGACTTTGGTTCTATGATATAAGCGACATTTCAAATATAAATCTTGTAAGTTCTATTGAAAATGCTTTCCAAAACAAAAAATTTGCTAGGTATAAAAATATAGTTTATGTATCTTCAAGTGAGTTTGGGATTGAAGCGATTGATATTTCTAATTTAACATCGCCTCGCTATATAGATAGTAATACCTTAAATGAGAGTCTTTCTGGAGTAAATGACTTAAAAATCAAAGGAGATTTTTTATATGTTGCAACTGAAAGTGAGGGGTTGAAGGTATTTAATGTATCAACGCCACTTGAGTCTATTTTAGTGGCTGAGTTACCTTGTGATTGCTCTTTCAAACAAATCGAAATAAATGAGAATATAGCAGCATTAACTGGTTCAAAACAAAGCTTGCTGCTCGTTGATATTTCATTACCTACACAATTGAGCGTCATTTCAGAAACAAGCGTATCATCCCAGAATATTGCTATGGCTTTTGCTAAAAACGTTATTGCGGTTGGTGATAGCTCCGAAAGTGTCCGTTTTTTAGATATATCTGATCCTAATTTTCCTAAATGGATAGGTAAGTTACCAAACACTATAGCCTCAAAATGGCTAACTTTTCATGAAGACACTTTGCTTTTAGTAGACTATTTTAGTTCAAGCCTAGAAAGTTTTGACATTTCTTCTCTTTCAGCTCCTCTAACAAAAGAATATCAAGTTGATCAAAATTTTCAGTTAAATTCACTGGTCGTTGAAGATGAGGTTTTATACTTATCTAGCAAAGATAATAGATTAATTATTAAAGATGCCTCTAATTATGAACAGCCAGAAGTATTAAGTGAAGTTACAGTTTCTAAAGCGAATAAACTTCTAATTAGTGAAGATTTATTGTTTGTTGGTACCCAGAGCGAAGGTTTACATATCCTTAATGTTAGTGATAAGAGAGCTCCTTTTTCAGTGGGTAATATCCCATCGGCTAACCCAGTAAATGCTTTGGCTGTGAAGGGTGATAAACTTCTAATTAATACAGCTAATTCAAACCTAGTTTTATATGATATAAGTGAACCTAGTGAACCAGTAGATAAGTCAGTATTACATGGTTTAGCATCTAGAGGTGGGGCAATTTCTGATATATCCATCTCTGGAAATACAGTTCACGTTGCTGCTGAAAATGAAGCTGCGATTATCAATATTAATGAAAATAATGAGCTCAACAAACAAGGGTATTTTTTTAAAGATTGGTTTGGAGATGATAGCTGGCACTATGTCTCAATTGTTTCCTATAAAGATTACGTATATTTGTTGAGTAAATATTATGGACTAAGGATACTGAACATTTCAGAACCCGAAAACATTATTGAAGAAGCACGCCTACTGAATATTTCTGGAACGAGTTTAAAGTTAATTGGTAATGAGCTGTATGTGGTTGATCCAGAAACTGGCATTTCAAAGTACTCTATAAAAGCACCCAGCAGTCCAAAATTGTTAAGTAGTTACATAACAAGTGATTATGTTACAGATATAGCGATTCAAGGAGATAAGATCTTTAATATGGAGTGGAGTAGGGATCCGACTGCTTATTATTACAACTACTCTTTGCCTAAGAATGGATACTCTGTTTTTGATTTTGATAAGTTACTCAACGTGACTGGTGGTAAAGCAAGAGCAACTGCAGGTTCGAATTTAACTTATGATGTAACTTGGGATTTTGACGGTAAAATAAAGCTGGATTGTATTGTGAGTGGAGGGGAATGTGAAGTGGCTCTCGATACACAAAATAACAGTGCTAAAGTCTTGTGGAACACTTCTATTAGTAAAGGTGAATATCAAATTTCGATATTAATAGGTAATACCAGCTTTTTTAATTCATATGAAGACATGTTAATTTTAGATTGAGTTTTTACTAGATGTTAAAATGCGTACTCTCCCTGTAACTAGGGAGAGTGCTTCAAGTATTAGGTTATCCTTTTTAAACATTACCACTAAAGCTTTAGCGCTCACTTGGCATAAGGAGCAAGGTCACCGTGTAGTGATAGTTTCAGGAGAGTGTGCAACAAAAAATTGCTTTGGACCTGAAAAAGTTTCGAGAATTAAAACTGCTTATACTCTCTCTGAATTTGAACATATTTATGCTTATGGCGATAGCTCTGGCGATACAGAGCTTCTTGAGTTAGCAGATACGTCTGGTTATCGGATTTCCTAGTTTAATGTTTTCGTTTTTTATCTCTAGAGTTTAGCCTCTTATCGTATGCCTATGTCAGGCAGTGTAATTTTATGTAAAGTCAGTTGAGCAAAACTTAACGTGGTGCTTGAATAACATTCATAAATTGATGTTTTTCAGGTTTTTAGAATGAATTGGCAATATAAGCCGAGTTTATTGGCTTTAAGTGTAATTTTGCTAAGTGCATGTGCGAGCCAGCCGACTCACAATGAGCGAGTTGCTGAGCTTGAGACTGTGCCAAGTGCATGGCAGCAATTACCAGCGAGTGACAAGGTGCTTGCTGTTGAAGATAACTGGTTGCAGCAATTACACGATCCTCAAGTTTTTACTTTAGTTGAGCAAGCATTAGCCCATAACCAAACGATTTTGCAAGCGGGTTACGATGTAGCGATTAAAGAGCAGCAGCTTATTGCTGCTGGGGCTGATTTATGGCCCAGCCTTGATTTATCAACACGTGCTAGCCGAAGTAAAGATAATCGTCCTGTTAGCTACAACAACGCCAGCTCAGCATCATTAGAGTTAAGCTACGAAGTTGATTTATGGGGTAAATTATCGGCTTCAGAACGACAAGCAAACCTTGAATACCTAGCTGAAAAAGCCACATTTGCGCAAAGCAAACAACAATTAGTGGCTGATGTAGTATCAGGTTGGTTTGATGTAATCACAAATCAAAAACTGCTCGAACTTTATAAACAGCGCGAACAAAATGCCGAACAGAATCTATCGATCATTGAGTCGGGTTATCGCCAAGGTTTAAATGAAGCGCTCGACGTCTATCTTGCTCGTAATGAGCTAAATACTGAGCGCTCGAACATTGCCGCGCAGCAAGCAACGTTAATTAAATCGATCCGTGATTTAGAGCGTTTAACAGGCCAATACCCAACTGGCGCGTTAAGCGTTAGCGCAGATTTACCACTACTCGATAGTGCCATTCCACTTGGTTTACCTTCAGAGCTTATTACTCGCAAACCTGAGTTAATGGCAAGCTGGTATCAATTACTTAGTACCGATGCTGGGCTTGCTTATGCGCATAAACAGCGTTTTCCGAGCTTAAACCTTTCTGCATCAATCAGTGATAGCACAGATAGAGTGAGCGACTTATTTTCACCTTCAAGCTTAGCGTGGTCGTTGATTGGTAGTATTTCGATGCCGCTTTTTGAAGGTGGCCGCTTAAAAGCCAATGAAGAACAAGCAAGGTTAAACGTTAAGCGCCAAGAGCAGGCGTATCTTGCCACACTTTATGATGCCTTTAACGATGTTGAAACAGCGATTAGCCAAGAACAAGCGCTTAAAGTACGCTACGAAAAAACCTTAGAAGCGCAAGAAAACGCTATTGCTGCAGAACGTTTGTCTTTTGAACAATATCAAAGTGGTTTGGTTACCTACACCACGGTACTTGATGCGCAAGACCGTTCGTTCAATGCGCAAAGTTCGGTAATCGAAATTAAAAACCAGTTAATTATCAACAGAATCAACTTACATATTGCCCTTGGTGGTGATTTTAGTGAAGCAAACAGCGAAGTAGCAGAGCAATAATCATGAATAGCAAGACACGTAAAATTTTAATTCCATTGGTAGTGATCGTTGTAACGGTACTGCTTGTCATGTTTATAAAAGGCAACCCGCCAAAGGCTAACCGCTTTTCTTCACCGCCAAAAGCAAAAGTGAATGTGGCTGTTAAAACCTTAACACCAGAAACCTATCAGGTGATGATTGATAGTTTTGGCACCGTAAAACCACGTACGCAAAGTATGCTAGTCGCGCAGGCTTCAGGGCAAATTATCGAAATTAGTGAGCAATTTCGTGAAGGTGGCTTTTTTGAAAAAGGCGATGTGTTGTTGCAACTAGATGATAGAGATCACCGCGCCGAAGTAAAATCAGCACAAGCGGCTTTATTAACCGCTGAGCAAAGCCTACTCGAAGAGCAAGCGCGTGGTCGCCAAGCAGTTACCGATTGGGAACGCTTAGGTAAAGGTGAACAAGCAAGTAGCCTGGTACTTCGTAAGCCACAACTTGCAGCGGCCGAAGCAAGTGTGTTGTCTGCTCAAGCGACGCTTGAAAAAGCAAAACTTGATTTAGAGCGTACAAAAATCACGGCACCATACGCGGGGCGAGTTTTAAGCCGCAGCGTAGATTTAGGTCAAGTGGTGAGTAATAACATGGAACTTGCCAGCATTTATGCCATTGACCGTGTTGAAATACGCTTACCAATTAAAAATAAAGATCTGCCGTTCATTAACTTACCAGAACAATTTCGTGATGGTGCTAAAAATAGCGCCGGTTCACTCGTTAACTTCAGCTCAGATCTCGTAGGTAAGCAGCAATGGCAAGGTCAAGTTATTCGCACCGAAGGGGCCATTGATGAAAGCGCACAGCAGCTTTACGTGGTTGCACAAATTAATGACCCTTACAAAGCCACTTCTGCGAATCAATACCCAATTAAAATTGGTCAGTACATCAAAGCGCAAATTACCGGCAAGGCGGTGGAAAATGCCATTGTGATCCCAAACAGCGCAATTTACCAAGGCACTTATGTGTATGTTGAAGAGCAAGGTGTACTGCGTCGTAAAAATATCTCACTAGCTTGGCAAAACGCTAATCATGCCATGGTAGCCGAAGGCTTATCAGCAGGGGATCACTTAGTGATTACGCCGCTAGGTCAAGTAAGCTCAGGTACACAAGTGACGGTAATGGGTAGCGCAGCGTATCAGGCGACCAGAGGAAATGCTAAGCGACCAAACAATCAAGAGCCTCCTAAAGAGCAAGGAGCGCAATAATGATAGCTTGGTTTACAAAGAATCATGTTGCAGCAAACTTATTGCTGATCAGTATTTTACTAGCGGGGCTATTTAGCGTATCGACGCAAATACCACTCGAAGTGTTCCCCTCATTTGAAGCAGACCGCATTAGTGTAAGTGTTACCCTACGTGGCTCAACACCTGAAGATGTTGAAAAAGGTGTCGCTATCCGTATTGAAGAAGCGGTGCAAGATCTAGAAGGGATCAAGCGTATTACTAGCCGCTCATCAGAAGGGTCTGCCTCGGTATCAATTGAAGTCGATACTGGCTATGACCCAAGGGAGCTATTAGCTGATATTAAAAGTCGGGTTGATGCCATTAACACGTTTCCGGTCGATGCAGAAAAACCAGTTGTGGCACTCGCGCAGCGCACTCGTGAAGTAATAGCGGTAACTGTGTCGAGTGAATATGGCGAAAAAGAAACCCTAGAATATGCCGAGCATGTACGTGATGACTTATTACGCTTGCCAGAAATCACTCAGGTAGAGCTAAGTGGGGTGCGTGATTACGAAATTGCCATTGAAGTAAGTCAAGATACATTACGCCAATACGATTTACGCTTATCGGACATTTCTTCAGCAATTAGTAATTCAAGTACCGATGTTTCAGCGGGTAACTTAAAAACCGAAGGGGGTGATGTACTCATTCGCTCAAAAGGCCAAGCCTATCGTAAAGATGAGTTTGCCCAAGTTGTGGTGAAGTACCAAGCTGATGGTACCATTATTCGCTTAGGCGACATTGCCCGTATTACCGATGACTTCGAAGAAACCCCAGTTCGCACTCGCTTCAATGGTAAGCAAGCGGCGTTTATTGATGTGTATCGCATTGGTCCACAAAGTGCGATTGAAGTTGCTGATGCGGTAAAAAATTACATTACCGAGCATCAAAGTCAGCTGCCTGAAGGGTTTGAGTTAAGCTTTTGGGATGACGACTCTGAAATCGTGAAAAGCCGTATTGCGACGCTAACAACCAATGCTATTCAGGGTGGTATTTTAGTTCTTGCGTTACTGACCTTGTTCTTGCGTCCTGCTATTGCCTTTTGGGTGTTTATTGGTATTCCTGTGTCGTTCATGGGCGCGTTTTTAGCCATGCCAATTTTTGGTATTACGCTTAATGTAATGAGTTTATTCGGCTTTATTTTGGTACTCGGTATTGTTGTTGATGATGCCATTGTGACCGGTGAAAACGTCTACACCCACCTAAAAACAGCCGAAAATGGTGAACAAGCTGCTATTCGTGGTACGCAAGAAGTTGCGACACCCGTTACCTTTGGTGTACTAACAACGGTTGCCGCATTTTTACCATTAGCTTTTATCGAAGGTAACCGTGGTGCCTTATTTGCGCAAATTCCTGTTGTCGTTATTCCGGTATTGCTGTTCTCTTTAATTGAGTCTAAATTTGTTCTGCCGGCTCACTTAAAGTACTTAAAACTACGTAGTGAAAAAGCAAATCCGTCAAAACTGCAGCAGTTTCAGCAGCGTTTTGCCGATGGCTTTGAACACGCCATAATGAAGTACTATCAGCCGCTACTAAATGTTGCGCTAAAGAATAAATTAGCAACGGTCAGCTTGTTCGTCGGTATTTTCTTTATCATTTTGACCCTGATCACCAGCGGTTGGACAAAGTTTATATTCTTCCCGCGTATTCCAAGTGAAACCGTTCGTGCAGAGCTAACATTCCCTGCTGGAACACCGTTTGAAGTGACCAACAAGTACATCATCGATATGTCAGATAAGGCCAAAGAGCTACAAGACAAGTATCGTGATGAAGATGGCCAAAGCGTGATTTTAAATATTTTGGCAACCACAGGTGGCCGAGGTGGTTCGTCAAATACAGGTAGTGTGCGCTTTGAAATCACACCAGCCGAAAAACGTGAATCAGATATTGGCTCTCGAGAGCTTGCCAGTGAATGGCGTGACCTCATCGGTATTATACCAGGAGCTGAGAGTGTAACTTTCCGTGCTGAATTTGGTCGCAGTTCAGATCCTATTGATGTACAGCTAAGTGGCAGCTCAATCGACACCCTTGAAGCTGTGGCAGAAAAAGTTAAAGAGCGTTTAGCAACTTACCCAACTGTGTACGAAATTGCTGATAGCATGTCAGATGGCAAAGACGAGCTGCAAATTGAGCTAACAGAGCAAGGTTTAGCGCTTGGTTTAAACCGTGTTGATGTATCGCAGCAAGTGCGTAATTCGTTCTTTGGTGCGCAAGTTCAACGTATTCAACGTGGTCGTGATGATGTGCGTGTAATGGTGCGTTTGCCAATTGAAGAACGTCGTTCAGTTGCTGATTTAACTGATATTTTAATTAAAACCCCAACGGGTGGCACAGTACCATTGTCGCATGTGGCGACCTTAGTACCGGGGCAAAGTCCATCGTCTATTTATCGTATTGATCGCTATCGTACGTTGAATGTAACAGCCGATGTTGAAAAATCAAATACCAATATGACGGTACTGCAAGCAGACTTAAAAACTTACTTAGATGAGCTAATGGTGCAATACCCAGGTGTTGATTACTCGCTCGAAGGTGAAGCCAAAGAGCAGCGTGAATCATTTGGTTCACTCGCTTGGGGTCTGGTGTTTGTATTCTTTATTATTTATGCGTTATTAGCGATACCGTTTAAATCATATATGCAGCCATTAATTGTGATGAGTGTTATTCCGTTTGGCATGATAGGTGCGGTAATGGGTCACTGGGTAATGGGCATGGAGTTAACCATTATGAGCCTACTTGGCATGCTAGCCTTGATAGGTGTTGTAGTGAATGACTCACTAGTATTGGTCGATTTTATCAATAAGAAGCGTGAAGAGGGCGGTGATTTACTTGAAACCGTTAAGCTTGCAGGGGCTGCACGTTTTCGCCCAGTAATGCTAACTAGTTTAACCACCTTTATTGGTTTAATGCCGCTGTTATTTGAAAAAGCAACGCAAGCACAATTCCTTATTCCAATGGCCGTAAGCCTGGGCTTTGGAATCATCTTCGCAACGCTTATCACCTTACTATTAGTGCCAGTTAATTACCTATTAATGGAGCGCTTTCAGGGATGGTTTAAATAAGGTGTGAAGTTAAAAATTGGCGCTTGGTTGGGACTAGGCGCTAGGACGTGGGGTAAACCCGCAGCTACAGGTAACGATGTGGCGGCGGATTTATCCCATCGAAAAATATAAGAGTTATTAGATATCAGTCGTCAGAAGTTAGATTGTGCCTGCACACAGTTAAAGTGAAATTCTCACCCGTAGGCGTGAAATTTATTTCGCGCGAATAAGTCAGTTATTGTAAAAGCGAAAAACTACAGAGAAGATTTCGATATCTGATAGATAAAAAGAAAAGGTGTTCCCCAAGTATGCGGTGCCCGGTGTCAGTCCTGAAACCTTGAGGTTTCAGGGCGGGAATCTGCGGTTTACCGTAGGCTTCTCGGTACATGCCGAGCTTGCACAATAGTAGACGAACAGAAACCCTAACATAAAATTTATCGGCTCAGGGACTTAACCAAGCTCCTGCACCCTAGGGAACACCTTCAGTATATAAGACAAGTTTCAATCCTTAAACCATAGAAGTAAAAAAAGCGGATCGTTCGGGTAGTTTTTCCCCACCTTTAACTGCTTATTTACTTTTTAGATTGCTTTTTGACCTCAATCATACAATTAATTGGAGTTGCGATTTATCGAGTGGTAGCATGGTGTTACTTAGCCGAACAAAGAAAAAGTTATGAGCACGTTACCTGATTACCAACAAGCCCAATTGTTATTAGAAAAGAATGAAATTTTTGTCGCACCAGCCGAAGCTCATGGTGTGATCAGTGGTTTATTAGCCTGTGGCATCAATATCGAAGCCGACGAATACTTAGGTTTATTAAGCGATGTATTCAACGATGGCTTAGCCTTTAATAAAGATTTAAAAGCATTTTTTGCTGATGTGTATTCTCAGGTTGTTGCCAGCTTTAGCGATGAAGAGTTTCAATTTGACCTATTCCTACCAAGCGACGACGAAACTCTGATCGATTTAGCTAATGGCTTAGTATCTTGGGTATCGGGTTTTATGCTTGGTTTTGGTTTAAAGCAAAAAGATTACGGCAAGTTATCTGCTGATGTGAAAGAAGTGATCAGCGATTTTAGTGAAATTACCCGCCTAGACACCCTATTTGAAGAGACCGAAGAAGACAGCCAAGCACTGCACGAAGTGATTGAGTATGTGCGTGTTTCTGCGCTGTTATGTTTTGCTGAACTAGGCAAAGAGCCCGCAGATAAAAACCCTAAAAAGACCCTTCACTAATCAAATTACAGAGGTTTAGCATGTCGTCTATTGCAATCGATAAAGCTGAATTTAAAGCCCGTCGTGAGCGCTTGCTTGCGATGATGGATAAAAATAGCGTGGCTATTATTCCTGCGGCAGGAGAAGTAACACGTAGCCGTGATACTGAATATGCATTTCGTCAAGACAGTGACTTTTTCTATCTAACTGGGTTTAACGAACCAGATGCAGTTTTAGTGCTTTGCCCGTCAAGCGATACACCAAGTACGCTTATTTGCCGTAACAAAGACAAGCTAGCTGAAATTTGGCATGGCCGAAGAATTGGCTTCGAAAAAGCTAAATCTGAGTACTTATTCGACGCAACTTGCCCACTTAGTGAACTAGATGAACAATTATTAGATTTGGTGAACGGCCAGCAGATTTTATTTTATGCTCAAGGCACTTACGCAAATTTCGATGCAAAGGTTTGGGACTTATTAAACACACTTCGCGGCGCACCTAAAAAGGGCTATAAAGCACCGCATACCATTAAAGATATTCGTGGTTTAGTGCATGAAATGCGGTTGTTTAAATCTGACGCAGAATTAAACATTATGCGCACAGCTTGCGAAATTAGTGCGCAAGGCCATATTCGCGCTATGCAGTTTGCCAAACCTGGCGCAACTGAATACCAATTAGAGGCAGAGCTTCACCACCATTATGCAATGAATGGTGCCCGTCATCCTGCTTATGGCACGATTGTCGGCAGTGGCGACAACGCCAACATTTTACACTACACACAAAATGATGCTGAGCTAAAAGATGGCGATTTAGTGTTAATTGATTCTGGCTGTGAACTTGAAGGTTACGCGGCAGATATCACACGTACTTTCCCAATCAATGGCAAGTTTAGCGAACCACAAGCGGCGCTTTACAACATTGTATTAGCAGCTCAAGAAGCAGCATTCAGCCAAGTAAAGCCGGGCGGTAGTTTATCGAAAGCGAATGAACTGGCCTCAACGGTATTAACGCAAGGGCTTATTGATTTAGGCATTTTAACTGGTGAGCTTAATGAACTAATGGCAAACCAAGCCTGCAAAGCATTTTACATGCATGGCCTTGGTCACTGGCTAGGGTTAGACGTACACGATGTTGGCGAATATAAGCTTGATGAAAAAGAGCGCGTATTTGAGCTGGGCATGGTGCTCACAATCGAACCGGGTTTATATATTAGCGAAGATGCAAAAGCACCAGAGCAATATAAAGGCATCGGTATTCGTATCGAAGATAACTTACTTGTCACTCAAGATGGCCATGAAAACCTGACCATTTCGGTTCCTAAAACCGTTAGTGACATTGAAGCAGTGATGCAAGCAAACAAAGGCTAGGAGCAAGCGTGGCAAAGCAGTTTGATGTTGTCATTATCGGCGGTGGAATGGCGGGTGCAAGTTGTGCCCTAGGCCTAAAACAGAGCAATAAGCAGTTATCAATCGCTGTAATTGAAGCAAATGAAGTAAGCGCAGACTATCACCCAAGCTTTGATGATAGAAGCATTGCGCTGGCTCAGCAGTCTGTTCAGTACTTAAAATCAATCAATGCGTTTGATTGCCAAGCGCCATTTGCAGCAGCGATTAAAAAAGTAACTGTATCTGACCGTGGCCATTTTGGTAAAACACATATTGATTGCCAAGAATATGGTCATGATGCCCTTGGTTATGTGGTCGAAGTGAACCCATTTGGGCGCAGCCTTCATCAGCAACTTACGCGTACTGATGTTAGTTTGTTTTGTCCTGATACGGTTGCCAAGCTTGAATATCAAAGCGATTGTGCCAATATCACGCTGAGCTCCGGTGAGCTGTTGAGCGCAAAGCTTGTGGTGATTGCCGATGGCGCTCATTCGCAAAGCCGTAAACTGGCTAATATTGAGTTTAATACTCGCGCTTATCATCAAGCGGCGATTATCGCTAACATCGAAGTGGCTGGTGGTCATCATAATCATGCCTTTGAGCGTTTTACTGAGCACGGCCCAATGGCACTGTTGCCAATGAGTAATAACCGATACTCACTGGTGTGGTGTATGGAGCCTGAGCAAATTGAGCACACTATGGCGCTTAAAGACGATGCCTTTTTGGCTGAGTTGCAAAAAGCATTTGGTTACTGCGGCGGCGCATTTAGCAAAGTGGGTATGCGTGCAAGTTATCCGCTTGTGTATGGTAAAGCAGAATCACTGAGCAGCCACCGTACAGTATTAATTGGTAATGCAGGGCATGCTATTCACCCAATTGCAGGGCAGGGCTTTAATTTAGGCCTGCGTGATGTGCAATTATTGTGTGATATGGCAAATAGAAGTGACCTTGGTGATTACGCCTTTACCCGTTATTACAGTCAAACTCGCAGTAAAGATATTACGACCGTGATGACACTCACAGACAGCCTTGTGCGTTTGTTCTCAAACTCATCACGATTGCTCGCGCTGGGTCGCAGCATTGGCCTTTTCTCAATGGATTTATTCTCCTCGTTAAAAACCCCGCTGGCAAAACAGCTTATGGGTCAGGTTAAGCAAGGTAAACGGATATGAAACAAGCTCAAGTTTGTATTGTCGGTGGTGGCTGTGTTGGCCTTACGCTAGCACTAGGTTTAGCAAAAGCAGATATCAGCGTAGTGGTGATTGACGCAAGTAAAAATCAAACCTTACCGGGTGATGATTACGCACTTCGCGTGAGCGCGTTAAGCTTGGCTAGTCAGGGTTTATTTGAGTCATTAAATGTATGGCCAGAGATCATTAAACAACGTGCTACACCTTATACGTCGATGGATGTACGCGATCAAGACAGCTTTGGTAAAATTCATTTTGATCATAACGACCTCGACTTACCGCAGCTAGGTCATATCGTCGAAAACGACATTATTCGCTACGCTTTAATTGGCGAACTTGAAAAGCAAAGTAATGCCACTTTATTGTTCGAAACCCGCTATCAGCAAATTCATCAAACCGACTCTGATGTGTTTATTACTCTTGAAAGTGGTGAGCCTGTGATTGCTAAACTTTTAGTAGCGGCTGATGGTGCTAACTCGGCTATTCGCAAACAGTTCAACATGCCAATTACCTTTAAAGACTATGACCATCACGCCATTGTTGCCACGGTGAAAACTGCTGAAGAGCATAACAACACCGCACGCCAAGTGTTTTTGCCAACCGGGCCGCTGGCGTTTTTACCCTTGCCAGATAAACACATGCACTCAATTGTCTGGTCAACAAGCCCAGAGCATTGCGACACACTTTTAGCGTTTGATGATAGCCACTTTAATAAAGCGGTCATGGCAGCCCTTGATGGCCAATGTGGTTTATGTGAAGTGCAAAGTGAGCGCATGGCGTTTCCACTTAAGATGCGTTATGCCCAGCAGTGGGTGTCGGGCAAAGTGGTATTAATGGGCGATGCAGCGCATACCATTCACCCATTAGCCGGTTTAGGTATGAACCTTGGTCTTAAAGACGCCGCGTATTTAATTGAGCTATTAAGTAATGAGCAAGGCGAGTTTGCAAGTGCACGTACGCTGCGTGATTATGAACGTACTCGTAAGCTTGATGCACAAAAACATATCGCCATGATGCAAGGCTTAAAAGAGCTATTTGCAGGCGCTAACCCACTGAAAAAACTTGTCCGTGGCGTTGGCTTAAGCCTTGTAGATAACCTTGGGCCAATTAAGCACTTATTTGCCAAAGAGGCCATTGGTAAATAGCTATATTAGCGATTTTTGTTTCAAACGTTTTCTAAATTGGCTCGGTGTCGAGCCTTTTAATGTTAAAAACCGTCGATTAAAGTTTGATGCGTTTTTAAATCCGCACTGATCGCTAATTGCTGTGATAGAACGATTTGTATTAATCAGTAACTTGCATGCCTTACCAATTCTAAGCTGATTAATAAACTCAGTGAGCGTTCGCTCCATTCGTTTTTTAAAAAAACGATGAAAATGGTTTGTACTCATATGTGCCATTTTAGCGAGTTGCTCTGCGTATAGCGGCTCTGTGTAGCATTGGTAAATATATTCAATTACTTTATCAAACTTATCTTTGCTAGGATCTGTTCTGTCGGTATATCGAAACCCAGAGCTTGATAACGACAAGGCACTGTTATCTTGGCTCATAAGTCTTAGTAATTTTAATAGTCCTAAATATTGCTCAAACGGTTCACTGTGTTCAATTTCTTCAAAGTATGATTTAGCATGTCGAGCACATGCTTTTGAAAATTTGAGTCCTTGGTAAGAGTCTAGGAGTAACCCTTCTAGGGAGTGTAGCTCTGGGTGGCTATCAATCAGTTGAAATAACCATTGCTTGGGGATTTGTGCAACATGAACAACTTGGTTGCTCTGATCCTGATTGGGTGTTGATTGCCATGTGTGGGGCAAATCAGGGCCGAGTAAAACTAAATCTAACTCGTCGTAAGGCGCAATATAATCACCAATATGACATACACCTTGGCTATTCAGTGTTAAACAGACTTCAAATTCTGGATGGTAATGCCAATTAAATGGAATGTAATCAAGCTGATATTTACAGTATCGCCACGATGAGTTTGTATTGGGGATCACTTTTTCGCACATTGCACGCATTGAATCAGCCTATTATTATTTTTAATTTCCTTATTTGAGCAAATGTTAAGATTGATAGTGATACTATTCTATTACCTTTTGGTATTAACCTACTCCAAGCTTATTCTTATTTATTATCATGGTTTAAATTTTCGTCATAAATAGGCATTAATTGATAGAAAAATACTAGAACAGGTAAGAATTGTACCTCTTAACGTAAGGTTAACGGGATAACCTAGTGCCGCTTTTATAACAATAAATAGGGACTAGGAATGAAGATTAAACACACCAAAGCACCATTTCGACTAAGCATATTGGCAATATGTACTTCAACATTATTTAGCGCACCAACAACAAGTTATGCTCAGGAAGTTGATGCTAAAGACGACATCGAAACCATCGAAGTAAGAGGCATTCGCCGCTCATTAGAAGCATCCATGAATACCAAACGATTTGCCGACGGTGTTGTCGATGCTATCACCGCAGAAGATATTGGTAAGTTTCCAGATAAAAATATTGGTGATGCACTGCAACGTATTTCAGGGGTAACTGTTGACCGTCAATACGGCGAAGTAAGTGGCGTGACAATTCGTGGTACAGCACCAGAGCAGTCACGTGTGTTATTAAATGGACAAACAGTGGCAAGTACATCTTGGTATGACTTAGGCCCTGCCACACGTACTTTCAATATGGAGCTATTATCGGCTGAGCAAGTATCTGCTGTTGAAGTGTTCAAAACGCCGGAAGCAAATATTGAAGAAGGTGCTCTAGGCGGCACGGTTAACTTAACAACGCGTAAGCCTTTGGACCTTGATACAAATACGCTCATGGTGTCGGCTGAGCTGGCAAGAAGCTCGCTGTACGATGAAACGGATCCTGGCGGTTCTGTGCTATTCAGTTGGAAAGATGATAACGAAAAATTTGGTGTGCTAGCAGCCTATTCATATGAACAGTTAACATCTGGTCGTCATGTATTAGAGTCCATAGGTGGCTATTACGAGTACTTCGCAGAAGATCAAAGTACAAATCAACAATCAACGGTAGGTGCATGGAGTATTGGCTCGCAAGCATTTAAAGCAGAGCGTGAGAGAACAAGTGCGCAACTCACGGCACAATTTACACCAACCGATAATACAGAGTTTGTCGTTGATTATTTTCGTTTTGAATTCGATAACCCGCATGTAAACCATAACTTTTTAACAGTCAGTGCGCGTGGTATGGGCTCATCTAATGTTGTTAATAATTCATTAGGGGGAACAGAGCAGGCAACAATCGAGCCTGGGTATGCATCTATTATATACAACCCTGTGGTGCGTAATGCCGTTAACATGAAGGCTGATGTATTAAACCTATCGGGTAAATATGTAGGCGATAGCTTTACTTTATCAGGGGTTATTGGTCAGTCGACATCCGATGGCGGTACTCAGTTTGGTGCATCTTCTTGGTGGATCCCCGCAACAGATGAAGGCGATAAAATTGGCGATCCGGCATTTCCTGATGGACAAAATAGTACCGATGGAGGTTTTACCTATGATGCAACAGGACCCTACCAAGTATGGTTAACATCACTTGATGCGACAGATGCTTCGCAGCTTAAGCATGCACAAGAAGCTAACTATGAAACCACAGTTCAAGAGCATGAAGTGAGCTATGCGCAATTAGATCTTGAATTTATCCTAGACGGCCAATTTTTTACTGCGCTTGAAACCGGTATTAAATTTAATCGCAGTGAATTTTCTCGGGTCGCGTTTAATCGTAATCCCGATGAAATAATTGGTTTTGTGCCTGACGGTAATTTTGCAAACTGGAGTGGCGGTGTTTTTACAGGCCTACACTCACAATCTTCAGGCCACACACTTGATTCATATGCCTATCTTGATACCGACAAATGGTGGGGGTTTATTTCAGATAAGTATAAAGCCGGTGCGCTCACTGAAGTTGCAAATCTAGGTAATACCTTCTCGGTTGATGAAGATATGATTGCTGTGTACGTAAAAGCCGATTTCAGTGGTGAAAACTATCGCGGTAATATGGGCGTGCGCTATGTTGAAACAGAGCAAACATCACAAGGTTTTGCAGCAGGTCAACAGTTTGAAGAAACCATCGATTACGATAACTTCTTACCAAGCATTAACTTTGCCTATGATTTAACAGATAACACTATTATTCGTGCGGCAGCATCGCAGGTAATGGCGCGTACCAACTACAGTGATTTAAAACCTGGTTTAGCTATTAATGAAAACTTTGGTAATGCAACAGGTGGTAATCCAGATTTAAAACCGTATGAGGCTGATCAAGCTGATTTAGGTATAGAGTATTACTTTACTGATGCATCAATGTTTTCAGCAGCGTTATTTACTAAACAGATTGAGAATGTTGTTTTCTCAACAGAAGCGGTTGAAACCGTTGAAGGCTGTGGTGCGAGCCCAGATCTTTATGATCAATGCCGTGTGACCAGACCGCGTAGTAATGGTGACGGTGAAGTAACAGGTTTAGAGCTACAGCTTCAGCATAGCTTTGATAATGGGATTGGCTTTATAACCAATTACACTTACGTTGATAGCGAAACCAATACCCCTGATAACACCAAAGAAATGGTGCCAGGGGTGTCGGAAAATAGCTTCAATGCGTCATTGTTTTATGAAAATGCTTACATCAGCACTCGAATTGCGTACAACTGGCGCAGCGAGTGGATTGGTGTTGGTGCGGCCCAAGCTGTGAAAAACGATGATTATCAGCAAATTGATGCTTCAATCATTTGGCATGCGATGGAAAATCTTGATGTCAGCCTTGAAGGTGTAAACCTTACCAACGAGGTTATCCAATCATACGACACCAACTATGGTCTTACACAAAATACCATTGAATTTGGTTCTCGTTACTATCTAAGTGTTAGCTATAAATTTTAATGGAGTTAGGCCGTGTAATACGGCCTAAACACCCTATGAAAGAAATTAAAAAGTTAGCAATTTTAGGGGGTGGTACAGCCGGTTGGATGTGTGCTGCTTACCTAAGCAAATTCCACACTGATCTGGATATTACCCTGATTGAGTCGAGTAAAATCGGCGCTATCGGTGTCGGAGAAGGATCTACACCTCATTTAAAACAGTTTATGCAACAGTTGGGGATTGCTGAGCAGCAGTGGATGCCTTATTGCGATGCGACATTTAAAGCGGGTATTTACTTTAAAAATTGGAATGGTGATCACCGTGCTTATTTTCATCCCTTTTATAGTGAGATGGATATCAACACCGCGGAGGTATTTTTTGTAAATGCCAATGCAAGACGTCGCGGTCATGAGCAGTGGTGTGGTCCCGATAGTTATTTTTTAACAGGACATCTTGCAAAAAACGCGTTAAGCCCGAAAGCCAAAAGCCCAATGGTGCGTGAGCAGCACTATGGTTATCACTTTGATGCCAAAAAGTTAGCTCATATTCTAAAGGGCTATGCAATCGAGCGTGGTGTTACACATATTGATGATGAATTTGTTGCAGCAATAACAAATGCTCAAGGTGAAATAAGCGAGCTGAAGCTAAAACACTCAGCACCGGTTAATGCTGATTTTTATATTGATGCAAGTGGTTTTAACGCGCTCTTAATTGGTGAAACACTCGGCTGTAGGTTTCAACCTTTTACAGATCAGCTATTAAATGACAGCGCTGTAACTGTAGCGTGCCCACAAAATATGAATCAGCCGCTACAAGCTGCGACACATTCAACTGCGTTGAGTGCAGGTTGGCTTTGGCAAATACCTTTAGCCTCACGAGTTGGCACAGGCTATGTTTATAGCTCGGCTTTTCTCTCAAAACAACAGGCAGAGCAAGAGCTTGCAGCAACGCTTAATATTTCAGTGAATGACGTTGAGTTCAGACATGTGTCCATGAAAGTAGGGGCACGCTCGTCTGCATGGCAAAAAAATGTCATGGCAATAGGCTTAGCACAGAGCTTTATCGAACCTCTTGAGGCGACATCACTGATGGTTACCCAGCAATCTATTTTGTGGCTTAGTAAGGCTATATCAAAAATTCAAACAAGTCCTACACAAACTGAAAAGCTAAGACTACATACCAATCAGCAACTCCATTATTTAGTGAATGGGATTAAAGATTATATTTGTGCGCATTATACGACATCCAAGCGTCGTGATAGCGCTTATTGGCGTGCTGTAACACAGACTACCGAGATACCAACTAGGTTAGAGCCATTGTTAGCAGCATGGCGAAACGGCGATGATTTTGATGCTTATTTATATCATCAATACCCAGAAAGCGTTTACTCAAGGCCGAGTTGGTACAGCTTACTGGCAGGTATGGACTATAGAGATAGCGCGTTAAATGCCCCCACTGAAAGCGCTCAACAAGAGATCGATTTAGCCGCTCATGCCTATTTAGAGTCGTTATGTAGCAAGTACTTCGAACGGCACATAATGCAGCTTAAGGCAATGCAGCAAAACAACTTTGAATAGTATTAGTAATCGCTTGATAAATGTCACATGGCTTTAATTTTTTAAGCACACTAAGAATTAAGAGTGGTGATTACCACCCCTTGGATCATTTTGTTTGTCCGCCCACAAGCAAATGCAATCACCACTCTGCTTAATTTAGGTATATAACAATGAAAATTAATTACTTATTAGTAACTTTGTTACTTTTTACATTTTTTACTATCTCTTTTATCACTAACTTGCTGGCACCTTTGTTTCCGGCATTAATAGAAAGCTATGACATAGGCTTGGCACTAGCTGGTTTCTTTGCATTTGCTTTTTTTATTGCGTACGGCGTGATGTCAATTCCCGCGGGCTTATTGGTGCAGCAATTTGGTGAAAAGAAAATCATGCAGCTAGCGTTTTTATTAGCGCTGATTGGCAGTGTTATTTTTGTAACTATGCCGACCTTTTTTGTTGCTATGCTCGCGCTATTTTTGATTGGTTGTGCAATGGCGATGCTGCAAGTTGCTATTAACCCGTTACTCAGAGCCAGTGGCGGTGCACATAACTTTGCGGTGTTATCGGTTGCCGCTCAACTAATGTTTGGCCTCGCTGCGAGCATTTCTCCATTAGTGTATAGCCACATAGCGGGCTCTGCCAACAGAGGTGAGAAGAGTTGGTTACTACAGTGGGTGCCAGAGAATATGAGTTGGCTCAGCATGTATTTAATCTTTGCATTGGTATGTGCCGTGATGTTGGTTGCTGTATCACTTGTACCTATGGCGAAAAAGGCCGACGACAACAGCGAAACGTTACATCTCACAGACAGCTTAGCGCTTTTAAAAGACCGCACTGTGATTAAGTTCTTTTTTGCTATTGCTGCTTATGTGGCTATTGAACAAGGCGTTGCGAATTCAATTTCAGTTTTTCTAGAAAGATATCATCAAATCGATCCACAAACTCAAGGCGCACAAGTCGTCAGCCATTTTTGGTTAGCACTCACATTAGGCTGTTTATTGGGGATTGTATTATTGAAACTGTTCAACGCTAAGCGTGTATTACAAGGTTTTAGTGTTGCTGCTAGTGCCTGCTTTATTGCCGCAATATTCGGTAGTAAAGAGGTTGCAGTGATGGCTTTTCCTGCGGTTGGATTTTTCTTATCTATTATGTGGTCCGTAATATTTTCTCTTGCCCTGAACTCAGTGTCATATGGGCATGGAGCTGTATCAGGTGTTTTATGTACAGGGATTATCGGTGGAGCGCTTGCATCGCCAACCATCGGTTTGATTAGCGACCTGACTAATAGCTTGCAGTTGGCTCTATTGGTTGTACTTATTCCACTGGTTTACTTATTCAGTGTGGGAATATGGGCCAAGCCACTTGTTAATAATCACACCATTAATATTTTTAAGCGTAACGCGCAAACGTCGATTTAAATAAATTTAGAGTAGAGGCTGAGATGTCAGACACCATTTTATGCGTAGATTTAGGTGGAACTAAAGCACTGGTTGCTCAAGTTGATGAGCAAGGGATCAAGGAAAAACATTACTTTGACGTTGATAGCCATTTAACTAAGCAGCAGATGAATCAATTTTTGTATCGCATAATTGATCACGTGATAGATAAACATTGCAAAGGCATCGTTGTCGGCGTGCCAAGTATGGTGTTACAGCCGACAGGTGTGGTTATTGAAACGATCAATATTCCCCATTGGTATGATGTTCCTTTAAAAACATTATTAGAGAATCGTTTTAACTTACCAGTTCTGATCCATAACGATGCAAATTGCTTTGCGATGGGGGAGTATAAATATTCTCAGGTAAACCCAGACGATAATCTTGTTGGTGTCTGCATTGGCACAGGGCTGGGGGCAGGGCTTATTTTAAATGAGCAACTATACACAGGTAAGCATTCTGCGGCAGGCGAGTTTGGTAGTTTTCCCTATTTAGATGGTATTATCGAAGACTACACATCTGGGCAGTTTTTTAAAAATCAACAAACCACAGGTCGGGCAGCTTATAACAACGCACTTAACGGTGACACTCAATCATTGCGTTTATTTACGCAGCTAGGGCAGCACCTTGCGCATGCCATTAATCAGGTAATACTTGCCTTTAACCCAGATAAAGTTGTGTTGGGTGGGTCTGTTGCTCAATCCCACGCGCTATTTATGCCTGCGCTTAAATCGGAACTCGCCTTACTGGTGCAGCCCATTATTATGCAGTCGCTGCAAATTACCATTAGTGAGCTTGGCGACAATGCGCCATTACTCGGTGGTTATGAGTTATTTCAACTTGCTGCATCTGAAACGAATTTATTGGAACAAGCATCATGAACAAGGTTATTTTATCGGTTATAGCAGGGTTGCTATTGTTGACTCATTCAGCCCAAAGTGCGACTCAAGCAGAGTTAAACCATTTAGCAGAGAGTCTACAAGTAAACTATCAGTTGGTAGATGCAAACCCCGTAAACTGCCCAGCTCCACATGAAAAGCAGTGTTATTTGTCAGCGCTTACATTTACCTCTAGCACTGATATTGACCCACAACAGTGGTACATTTACTTTAGCCAATTAATGCCTGTTTATAAGGTCGATTCGAAGTGGTTTGATATTGAACATATCAATGGCGATATTCATCGTATTTCGGCTAAACAAGCATTTAAAGATATGCCGGCAAATACCGCATTTGCAGTACAGTTTTATAGCCAAGAGTCGCAAATTACTCGTTCAGAATTTTTACCTAACTTTATACTCGCTGCACCAGGGCTTGATAGTAAGGTTATTGCCAGTACTAAAACATCTGTCGATAATGAAACACAACTTGAGCTACAGCCGTACTTGCAACCTTTCATCACTGATGCACAACTACAAGTGAGCGATGACGATGAAACGCCTTGGATGGGCGCAAGTTATCTTTATGATAGCTACACAAAACCGACATTTAAAACAGCTCCGTTAGGGTTAATCCCTTCACCTATAAAACTTGAACAGCTTTCAAGCTCGCGTATTGATTTGAGCAAAGGCATAAAGGTCGTAGCTAAAAAGTCGCATTATATTGCTCTCATACCGGCATTAGAGCGATTAGCCAAGTTAGGAGTACCACAATCGAAAGAGGGGGTTGTGATTAATGTATCGCAGCAATTAACGTCTCAGTTACCTGATGCGTATGAACTTACCTTACGTAATAACGCTATAACTATAAATGCAAACAATACAAGTGGTGCTTTTTATGCCTTACAAAGTCTTGCAGCCTTAATAAGCTTAGATGATTTAACCTTACCTGAGTTGAGAATTACAGACGGCGCTAGGTATGAGTACAGAGGCATGCATATCGATGTGGCCCGTAATTTTAGATCAAAGGCTTTTATTTTAAATACGATAGAGCAAATGGCTGCGTATAAATTAAATAAGCTTCATTTACATCTAGCTGATGACGAAGGCTGGCGTTTGCAGATTGCGGCTCTTCCTGAGCTAACCTCTGTAGGAGCAAATAGGTGTTTTGATTTAACAGAGCAAACTTGCCTGCTACCTCAGCTTGGTGCTGGCATAAACGCTAACTCTGGCATAAATGGCTACTATAGTCGCGCTGACTATATTGAAATTTTACAGCACGCTAAAAAACATTTTGTTGAAGTGATCCCCTCATTTGATATGCCAGGGCACTCTCGAGCAGCAGTTGTTGCAATGGAGGCGCGTTTTAATCATTTTATGGCATTAAATAAACCAGCCCTTGCAAAGCAATATCGACTTACTGAGCCTGAAGACACTACCGCATATAGCTCTATCCAACATTACAAAGATAACACGCTGAATGTATGCCTTGATACCACCTATGACTTTATCGATAAAATATTAGACGAGGTTATTACACTTCATAAAGAAGCGGGTGTGCCTTTAAATACATACCATATTGGTGCCGATGAAACAGCAGGAGCTTGGCTACAATCACCAAGTTGTATCGCATTACAGCAAAAAACCAAGATACACTCGTTTAATGGTTACTTTATTGAAAGAATCGCTAAGCTTGTTGCTGATAAAGGCTTAAATGTGGCGGGGTGGAGCGATGGTTTAAGTGATGTGAATGTAAACAATATGCCCAGTAATGTGCATTCCTACGCGTGGGCAACATTAAGTGACGAAGGTCACAAAGTCGCGCATAACCACATAAACAATGGTTGGAAAGTCGTTGTGACCAGCCCTGATGTTACCTATTTTGACTTTCCTTATCAGTCACACCCACAAGAAAGAGGAAATCATTGGGCAAGTCGTGCTATAGACAGTAAAAAAGTCTTCTCTTTTATGCCGGATAACTTACCCGCACACGCGCAAATTTGGCGCTCTGTGAAGCATCAAACCTACGTCGCCGATGATAGCCAATCAGCAAGAACGGCGGATGCATACGGCATTCAAGGACATTTATGGTCTGAACTATTACGAAGCGATCAACAAGCTGAGTACATGATGTACCCTCGTTTGTTTGCTCTTGCCGAGCGAGCATGGCACAAAGCTGAGTGGGAACTTGATTATAAAAAGGAAGGCGCTATTTATAGTCATAAAACTCAACAGTTCACTCTAGCCATGCAGCAACAAAAAGAGCAAGACTGGCAACACTTTGCAGCCCTTGTTGGGTTTAAAGAGCTTGCCAAGCTTGAGCAAGCAGGGCGCTTTTATCGTATTCCCACAGTCGCAGCCAAAAAGACGGACAGTGGCATTGATGCGTTTGTTCCCTATCCAAATATTGCTATCGAGTATCAAGATAAGTTAGGAAATTGGCATCGTTACGATAGCCATAATAAACCTTTGCAAGCTGTCAAAGTAAGAGCGAAGAGTATCAATAATGACAGGGCTGGCCGTGCTTTAAAACTAACTAATTAAATCAAAGCACTGTCGATTTTTAAAGCCGCAATTAGCCTGCTGATTGCGGCTTTTTCATGTTGTACACATAGTAAAATGATAGCGCTGTCATTTTTGTTAGTGTATGATTAAATTTTTGTGATTGGTATGGAAATTAAACGGCAGAAAGCTGCTATTATGACCCGCCAAATAAAAATAATTAACCAAGAGAACAATTATGGAAGCAACGGTTGAGTGTGACAACAACACAAAACAAAGCATCTGGCTGCCAATGGTATTGGCCGGCTCGATGTTTTTTATTCTAGGGTGTATAACCTGGCTTAATGGCGCAATTACACCATTTTTACAACAAATGCTTGAGCTATCGCCGTTACAAGCTTCGTTTATTATCTCCTCATTTTATATTGCTGTAACCGTTGCCGGTATTCCATCTGCAATGCTTATAAAACGAGTTGGCTATAAAAACGGTATGGCGATTGGTTGCGCTATTATGGCCTTGTCGGCGTTAATGTATATTCCTGCCGCTAAATTGCAAATGATCGAGATCTTTTTGTTTGCTCAGTTAATGATTGGGGTTGGACAAACTGTTTTACAAACTGCTGTTAACCCGTATGTGGTTAAAATGGGCTCTGAAAAGTCAGCCGCAGTGCGTGTTTGTATTATGGGCTTATTAAATAAGTTTGCGGGTGTGATCGTGCCTGTTATTTTTGCCGCTGTGGTTGTAAGTGGTGTAGTGGATGGTGCGGGTAAACTATCGCAAGAACAAAAAGACATGATGGCGAACA
Source organism: Pseudoalteromonas sp. 68 DY56-GL68 (assembly GCF_041414825.1). Classification (NCBI taxonomy): domain Bacteria; kingdom Pseudomonadati; phylum Pseudomonadota; class Gammaproteobacteria; order Alteromonadales; family Pseudoalteromonadaceae; genus Pseudoalteromonas; species Pseudoalteromonas sp. 68 DY56-GL68. The sequence continues at coordinate 496,486 of NZ_JAOCZL010000018.1, read as the reverse complement.
GCCTTATCATGCCTTATGTGTTGATTGCTGGTTTAATCATGCTATTTGCGGCATTTGCTAAATTTTCCCCATTACCTGATTTAGTGTTCGATGAAGATGAATCATCAAATGGCAAAGGCGAAATTAAAGAAACCCTAGCACACCCTCACTTAGTTTTAGGTGTTGTTGGTATTGCGCTATACGTTGCTGTTGAAGTGATTGCTGCAGATACTATCGGTTCGTACGCATTGCAAATTGGTGTAGCTGACTACTCAGTGATGACCTCATATACCATGGCGTGTATGTTAATTGGCTATGCAATTGGTATTTTAACTATCCCACGCTTTATGAGCCAGCAAACTGCGTTATTAATGTCGGGTATTGCGGGTATTATCACAGTCTTGTTAGTGGTTATGGGTAGCAACGACTCATTCATCATCTCAAACTTTTTATTAGTGCCATTTGGTGGCCCAGAGCTTCCAGATCCTCTTTTATGTATTGCTTTACTCGGTTTTGCTAATGCTATGGTGTGGCCTGCAATTTGGCCTTTAGCGCTTGCAGGCTTGGGCCGTTTAACTGGCACAGCCTCAGGATTATTGATCATGGGTATTGCTGGTGGTGCATTAGGTCCTTTATTAATTGGCCTTGGGAACGTGGCAGGTCTTGGTGCACAAGGCGCATACATTGTGATGATCCCAAGCTATGTATTTATCTTATTCTATGCCTTAAAAGGTCATAAGATGAGAAGTTGGAAATAACTTGGTGTAATAATTCAAGTTAGGCAAAGCCGCGGTACGCCCATCACCGCGACTTTTTTATTTCGTATAGATTATCGTATGGTTATGCTTTTATAAACGCGCCATGCAAGCATAACGCCTACGCAATGGTAGAAATGCCGTTGTAGGCGTAAAATTTATTTCGCGCGATTTATCTTATAAATTTTGTTCATATAAACGCGCCATGCAAGCATAAGGCTTACGCAATCGTAGAAGCGCCACCGTAGGCGTGAAATTTATTTCGCGCGATTTATCTCATAAATTTTGTTCATATAAACGCGCCATGCAAGCATAACGCCTACTCAATCGTAGAAGCGCCACCGTAGGCGTGAAATTTATTTCGCGCGATTTATCTCATAAATTTTGTTCATATAAACGCGCCATGCAAGCATAACGCCTACGCAATGGTAGAAGCGCCACCGTAGGCGTGAAATTTATTTCGCGCGAATTTATTCCACAAAAAAGCCGTGGGATTTTCATCACACGGCTTTTAAACTTTCGCTAAGTCGTTTTATTAGAACGAGTAGCTGTAACCTAGTTGTAGGGTACGTGGTTTACCTGTTTGAATACCACCATGAGCGCGGTTTGCAACGTAAGTCTTATCAAACAAGTTATCTACAGTTAGATATACATTTTGGTTGTCGTCGATAAGGTATTTAGCTGCTAAATCCCATACTACACGGCTGTCGATTGCATTGCGGCCTGAGTCTGATAGGTCTGCATGCGCATCTGAAACATAGCGCATTTGCGTATCGAATACGAAGCTTGAGAATGCAGCACCAACAGAAAGGGCTAGCTGGTTTTCAGGCACGTATGGCATTTCATCACCACTTGATACACTTCCCCATAGGTCAGATTCAAAATCGTTTTCGAACTCAGAGTCTGTGTATGTGTATGTTAAGCGAACAGGGAATGATGCTGCATTGCTTGTAAATACTTTACCCGCGCTTAGCTCAAAACCAGATACTGATACTTCACCATAGTTGTATTGGTCGCCAATGTTGTCATCGCTACAACCTACAGCTGCAGTACAGTTACCATGCATGTTGCTGTAGTCAGAGTTAAAGTAAATGACTTCACCAGTAATACCTGCGTAATCATAACGGCCACCAAGTTCAATATTTACACTCTCTTCTTCTTCTTGGTCAGCGTTACCTGGCGCTGCTGGAGCGTAGCCTTTTTGAATACCAGCAAGCAGCGTAAGGTTGTCGTTTAATGTATAAGTTGCGCCAAGTGAAGGCACTAAAATATCGCTGTCGTTGCTGATATCTTTTGTTAGGCCATTAGAGCGTGTTGGATCAGACTTAGACCACTCTTCACGTGTAATCGTAATATCTTCGTAGCGTAGGCCAGCATTAATGATTAATGCGTCAAGAGTCCATTGATCTTGGATAAAGAATGTTGTCGCCTCAGCGCTATCTACGCGGTTACTATCAGAACCACGTACGCCTCTTTCAGTTAGCGTCATTGAAAGGTCTTGATTTAGCGTGTATGTGTCTTGCCACTGAAAGCGGTCCATCTCGTCTTCATGGTAACGAGCGCCAACAGTAATGTAGTGGTTACCTGCTGGAATGTGGAATTCAGTTTGTAAGCCTTTTGCTTGGTAGTCACGGTTATTCGCTTTTACGCCAATACCTTCGATCCCTTCGCTGGTTGGGTTTGCTTCAAACTCGCTGTATTGCTCAAGGTAGCTTGTACCCACTTTACTTGCTTTATACCAGTTACGGTGAAAGTCGTTTACATAAGCCGTAGCCAGTAGTTCGTAACCGTCACCAAAACGATATGCATAGTTTAGTTGATACGCATTGTGGCGTGTATTCATTTCATCGTTTTGTGATGCTGCATAACGACGGTATGGACTTTCTTTGTAATCTGCATCTGTTAAGCCCATATATGTTTCATCAGAGCGCTCATCAGAATACTTTAGTTTCATTTCTAGGCTATGGGCTTCGTTGTCGCCAAAATCAAAACCAAATTTTAATAGTAAGTCATTTTTCTCAAAGCCAGTGTTGTCACTGCCAACAGGTAGATCTTTAAAGCCATCAGCACCATAAGAGAAAACTTCAACTAAGCCAGCGGCATTGTTTTTCTTTTTACCGTAGTAAGCGTGGCCTTTATAAAAACCATCACTACCAAGCTCAGCATTAAACAATCCTTTAGAGTCTTCTGTTGGTAAACTACGAGAAACTAAGTTTAAAACACCACCTGTTGTACGAGGACCATATTTAACAGAGGCTGCACCTTTCAGTACTTCGATAGACTCCATACGACCCATAGTAGGGAAGTAATAAGCTGAAGGGGCAGAATATGGAGCAGGGGCTACAAGTACGCCGTCTTCCATTACAGATATTTTATCATTACGAGAAGTGCCCGTGCCGCGCATGCCAATATTTGGGCGAAGGCCATAGCCATCTTCCTCTTGTACATAAACGCCAGGTACTGAGCTTAATACACGTGAGATGTCTGTGTATTCAAACTTTTCTAGCTCTTGCTCGCTAATAAACGTTGCCGAACCTGGAATATCATTAATAGCCGCAGCTGAGCCAATTACAGTAATTTGCTCAAAGCTTTTTTCTTCTTTTGTTGCATCTTTTGCAAGTGCATTAGCGCTTAATGATAACGCGATTGCAGTCGAAAGTGCTGAAACAATAAACTTAGATGTCATTGTGTGTCCTGTCTGTGCTTGGTTTTGAAACGCTGTAATTTAAACATGGAAAATAATACGAATCAATCCTATTTGTACTAAAATAGGTACTAATGATTAAGTTTTTGATATAAAAGAGTAAAATGGCTTTATGGTAGTATTGTAATACTATACTTTAGCTAGTGTTTTAGGGTGGTTTTACAGGTGGCTTTTAAGTTTTTTGTACAGGAAAGTGCAATAACTTAATGGTTGATATCAATATATAGTTTTAACCATGCACGATATTTTGGCTTTTTTTGTGTCGCAAATACTGTTTTTATCCTGATTCAACCTTAGGTTAAGCGCAAGGCTATAAACTCAGCGAGTTTATCTACTGCGTTACCAGCTTCATCAGCACGTTTTATTAAACTAATACCGATTTGACCCAGTTCAGGGAGGTCTTTGGTTTGCAGTTGGTAGCTTAGCTCATTGGGTACGGTACTTTTTGCGAGCACCGTAATGCCTAAGCCTTCTTTTAAAGCGGCAGTCAGGCCAGTTAAGTCGGCATTACTGTAGGCTATGCGGTATTTAATACCTGCACTTTGTAGTGCTTCGATTGCACGGCGGCGATAAATACAGCCTTCAGGGGCGGTTACAAGCGTTACCACATCATTTTGCGCAAGGTTTAAATCACCTACCCAAACTAGTTGGTCTCGCATAAAAATAGGGAACTTGGCTGATTCGAGCTCTTCGTTTAATGCCAGTACTAAATCGAATTGATCTTGGCGCGAGACCGACAATAAATGCTTACTCAATCGCGAGCGCACTTCGAGCGATACGTCAGGGTAGAGGGCAACAAAGTCACCAATGATCGAGGGGAGAATACGTGCAGCAAATTCACTTGGGATCCCTAAGCGCACTTTACCGGTGACGTTTTCGCTGGTGAACTGCTGTAAAATGGCATCGTTTTGTTGCAGCATTTGCTTAGCTAATGGCATGAGCAATTCGCCATACTGGTTAAGCACTTGGCGCTGTCCTTGCTTTTTAAACAGCTTGTGGCCAAGCATGTCTTCTAGGCGCTTTATTTGTAAGCTCACAGCTGGTTGTGATAGCCCTAATAACTCACCCGCTTTGGCAAAGCCGCCTACTTCAACAACGGTGACTAGGGTACGTAAACTGTCGGTAGAAATATTTTTCATAAAAAAAATCTATTTATAGGGCTATATATATAAGCATTATTTATCAATTGATAAATAATTACAATTTGTTGTTGTATGCACGGCGCAATATACTTCAAGCATTAACGATTGATAGGTGTCACATATGACTTTTACGCCAATAATGTTTGCTCGCCACAGCCAAGCTGAGACCCCAGCAGACAACGTGCTACAAGCAAATAACGATACTGCCATTATGGACTTTAGTGGCACTGAAGCAATCCCATTTTTAACGGCTATTTTAGGTCTTGATATTAATAAGCTAACCGCTAGCGGTTTAGGCTTACGTAGTTCATTAGACGATGACCTAACAAGCAGCTACGCTTATGCCCTGTACTACTTTAATGAAACCGCATTTCGTTTTGTGCTAGGTAAAGATGCCAGCGTGCAATTACAGTCGCTTATTAATGAGCAACAACTACGTTACGACATTGATTATGTAATGCGTGACGACTTAAGCGCGTTAACCTTAAGTGGTGAGCAAGCGTTTGATGCCTTGGTCGACAGCTTTAAACTAACGCCAGGTCTACGTTTATCAGACATGCGTAGTTGCTATGGTGCACAAAGTGGTGAAGTGTTTATAACCGCTATAGACAACCAAGCAACACAGCAATTTCAGCTGGTGGCGCGCCAAGCAGAGCTTGATAAATGGCAAACGTACTTACAACAGCTCGGCTTTGATTTAGCCTTAGCCAACGTTGCTTAAAATAGAAAGTTTTAAAACAGCTATACACTTGGGTGTTTAGCTGTTTTTTAGTTACAAAATCGCAATTTGGGTGTGACAACTGTGCAACTAATGTATAATCGCCGCCCATGTTATTCCCCCTCATTAAATTGAGGCCACGCCCCACAACTAGTGGGTTAATTTAAAAGTGAAGGAATATTATGACTTCTAAAACAGTTTTACATGCTAAGCACCTAGAAGCTGGCGCAAAAATGGTTGATTTTCACGGCTGGGAAATGCCAATCAACTACGGCTCACAAATCGAAGAGCATAATGCGGTTCGCACAGATGCAGGTATGTTTGACGTATCTCACATGACTATTGTCGATATTCAAGGCGAGCAAGCGCAAGCATTCTTACGTAAGCTTGTTGCAAACGACGTTGCTAAGTTAACTGTACCAGGTAAAGCACTTTACACAGGTATGCTTAATGAAGAAGGCGGCGTAATCGACGACCTAATCATCTACTTCTTCTCAGAAACTGACTATCGTTTAGTAGTTAACTCAGCAACACGTGAAAAAGATTTAGCACATTTAGCTAAAGTGTCGGCTGATTTTGCCGTAACGGTTACTGAGCGTCCTGAGTTTGCAATGATTGCCGTTCAAGGTCCTAACGCACGCGCTAAAACAGCAACTTTACTTAACGCAGAGCAACAAGCTGCTGTTGAAGGTATGAAGCCTTTCTTTGGTGTGCAAGCAGGTGATTTATTTATTGCGACAACAGGCTATACTGGCGAAGATGGTTATGAAATCGTAGTACCTAACGATCAAGCTGCTGATTTATGGCAACAACTTCTAGACGCAGGCGTCGCGCCAGCAGGTCTAGGTGCGCGTGATACATTACGCCTTGAAGCAGGTATGAACCTTTACGGCCTAGATATGGACGAAAGCGTTTCTCCACTTGCTGCAAACATGGCGTGGACAATCGCATGGGAGCCAGAAGATCGTAAGTTTATCGGTCGTGAAGTATTAGAGCAGCAACGCGCTGATAAGAGCACAGACAAACTAGTTGGTTTAGTGCTTGAAGAAAAAGGCGTATTGCGTAGCGGTTTAAAAGTCATCGTTGAAGGTGGTGAAGGGGTGATTACCTCTGGTACATTCTCACCAACGCTTGGTCACAGTGTTGCGCTAGCACGCGTTCCGCGTTCAACTGGCGAAACAGCCCAAGTAGAGATGCGTAAAAAACTGGTTAACGTTAAGGTTGTTAAACCTTGCTTTGTACGTAACGGCAAATCAGCTATCTAAACTATAAAAAATTTGGTGTTATCACCTAATAATGCCAATCATGTTGAGTTGTTAGCATGATTGGTAACAGAACCAAAGGAACAAAAAGATGAGCAATATCCCAAGCGAATTAAAATATGCTACTTCACACGAGTGGGTTCGCGACGAAGGTGACGGTACGTTTACTGTAGGTATCACTGAGCACGCACAAGAACTTCTTGGCGACATGGTATTCGTTGAATTACCAGAAGTTGGTGATGAAGTTGACGCGGGTGAAGACTGCGCAGTAGCTGAGTCTGTAAAAGCAGCATCAGACATCTACGCACCAATCGGCGGTGAAATCGTTGCAATCAACGAAGAGCTTGAAGATTCGCCTGAAACAGTAAATAACGACCCGTACACTGATGGTTGGTTATTCCGTATCAAAGCGTCTGACACATCAGAGCTTGATAACCTGTTAGACGCTGAAGGCTACGCTAACACAATCGACGAAGATTAATTAATTAGTCACGCCGACTAAAAGCCCCAGAGATACCCAAACCACTTGAATATACAAAATTCAGTGGGAATTTAAATTGCTTTTGGCAAGGCGACTGATTGAAGATCTAGTGGGCTAAATCGAAATCAGTTAACGCAGAATAAAGCAATTTAAAACCCACCGTTCCGGGGCGTGTGAGCAATATCACTTCATCGTTATATTGATTTAAAAGGGAATGCCATTCCTGCATCAATATGCCTTGAATTGAAAATGCTCACATCGCCCTGAATAAAGTATTATCAAGCGGTTTGGGTATCCAGTTGGGGCTTTTATGATTTTATAGCTTACTTTTCCATACGCTGTAAGTTACTAAATCAACACGTTTTTAAGTTATTGCCAGTTACCCATTGGCAGTAACCACTTTTTTTTGGATCATAGGAATCTGGACAAATGTCAAACGCCAAATCTCTTGAACAATTAGAGCAAAAGCAAGATTTTATTCGCCGTCACATTGGGCCAAGCCCAGCGCAAGTAAGCGACATGCTGAGCGCTCTTGGAGTATCGAGTGTTGAAGAGCTGATCGGTCAAACGGTACCTGCAAGCATTCGCTTAGAGCAAGGTTTATCAATTGGCGAAAGCCGCACTGAAGTTGAAACACTAAGCTACTTAAAATCAGTAGCAAGCAAAAATAAAGTGTTCAAATCATACATCGGTCAAGGCTACCACCCAACTCACGTACCACACGTAATTTTACGTAACGTACTTGAGAACCCAGGCTGGTACACTGCGTATACACCATACCAACCAGAGATTGCACAAGGTCGTTTAGAATCATTATTAAACTTCCAGACTATGACCCTAGACCTAACGGGTCTTGACCTAGCAAGCGCGTCATTACTTGACGAGTCAACGGCTGCGGCAGAAGCAATGGGCCTTGCAAAGCGTGTTGCAAAGTCTAAAGCGAATGCATTCTTCATTGCTGATGACGTACACACTCAAACAATCGACGTTGTTGCAACACGTGCAGAGCAGTTCGGTTTTGACGTTATCGTTGGTAAAGCAGCTGAAGCACTAGACCACGACATTTTTGGTGCATTGTTCCAATACCCATCAACAACGGGTGAAATCACTGACGTAACCGATTTAATCGCTGGCGTACAAAGCAAAAAAGCGATTGCCTGTGTTGCTGCAGACATCATGAGCTTATTACTGCTTAAAGCACCAGGTAAACTAGGTGCAGACGTAGTGCTTGGTTCAGCACAGCGTTTTGGTGTACCTATGGGTTACGGTGGTCCACACGCTGCATTCTTCGCAACACGCGACAAGTACAAACGTTCACTACCAGGTCGTATTATCGGTGTTTCTAAAGACCGTTTAGGTAACGACGCACTACGTATGGCAATGCAAACACGTGAACAACACATTCGTCGTGAAAAAGCCAACTCAAACATCTGTACAGCGCAAGTACTACTAGCGAACATGGCAGCGTTCTACGCGGTTTACCACGGTCCACAAGGCCTTAAAACGATTGCTGAGCGTATCCACCGTTTTGCAGACATCTTAGCGGCAGGCTTAAAAGCGAAAGGCGTAAACCTTAAGCACGACACATGGTTCGATACACTGACGGTTGTTGCAGATAACAAAGACGAAATCGTTGCACGTGCAGTAGAGCACGGCGTTAACTTTGCCTCTAACCGCGCAGGTGAATATTCAATTTCTGTATCAGAAACAACAACGCGTGCAGACGTAGCTGAGCTATTCGACATCATCTTAGGTGAAGACCACGGCCTAAGCGTTGACGCACTTGCAAACGAAATCGAAGTAAACGGCAGCAACTCTATTCCTGCAAGCCTAGTACGCGATGACGAAATTTTAACGCACCCTAACTTCAACTCGTACCACAGCGAGACTGAAATGCTGCGTTACATCAAGCGTCTAGAAAACAAAGATTTAGCGCTTAACCACTCAATGATCTCATTAGGTTCATGTACCATGAAACTTAATGCGACAGCTGAGATGATCCCAATCACTTGGCCTGAGTTTGCAAACTTACACCCATTCTGCCCACTTGATCAGGCAGCGGGTTACCAAATCATGATGACAGAATTACATGATTGGTTAGTAAACATCACAGGTTACGATGCAGTTTCACTACAACCTAACTCAGGTGCACAAGGTGAATACGCAGGCTTAATCGCGATCCGTAAATACCACGAGTCACGCGGTGAAGGTCACCGTAACGTATGTTTGATCCCAAGTTCAGCGCACGGTACAAACCCAGCGTCTGCACAAATGGCAAGCATGAAAATCGTGGTTGTTGACTGTGATAAAAACGGTAACGTTGATATGGCAGACCTTAAAGCGAAAGCCGAAGAGGTATCTGAAAACCTATCTTGTATCATGATCACTTACCCATCTACACACGGTGTTTACGAAGAAACAATTCGTGAAATCTGTGACATCGTGCACCAGCACGGCGGTCAAGTGTACATGGATGGCGCAAACATGAACGCGCAAGTAGGTGTTACAAGCCCAGGTTCAATTGGTTCTGACGTATCGCACCTTAACCTACACAAAACATTCTGTATTCCACACGGTGGTGGTGGTCCAGGTGTTGGCCCAATCGGTGTTAAATCTCACCTAGCGCCATTTATGCCTAATCACAGCGTGATTAATGTTGCTGGCACAAACATCGGTAACGGTGCGGTTTCTGCTGCCCCTTACGGCTCAGCAGCTATTTTACCAATCTCGTGGGCATATATTGCCATGATGGGCTCTGAAGGCTTAAAACAAGCAACAGAAATGGCTATCGTGAACGCTAACTACTTATCTGAGAAGTTAAGCGAGCACTACCCAATTTTATACCGTGGCCGTAACAACCGCGTTGCGCACGAGTGTATCGTTGACCTACGCCCACTTAAAGAGCAAACAGGCGTAACAGAAATGGACGTAGCTAAACGTCTACAAGACTACGGCTTCCATTCACCAACTATGTCATTCCCAGTAGCTGGCACACTCATGATTGAGCCAACTGAGTCTGAGTCTAAAGTTGAGATCGACCGTTTCATCGAAGCAATGGTATCAATCAAGTCAGAAATCGACCGTATCGCATCTGGCGAGTGGTCAATTGAAAACAACCCGCTCGTGTTTGCACCGCACACACAAGCAGATGTACTAGGCAATGAGTGGGATCGTGCATACGACCGTTTCTACGCAGCATTCCCAGTACCAAGCGTAGCAAAAGACAAATTCTGGCCTACAGTAACCCGTATCGATGACGTATACGGCGACCGTAACCTAGTTTGTTCATGCCCAGCGGTTGAGACATACCGTGACTAAGGTTTGATTGTAGTCTAGTATTTAAAAATTAGACATTTGTATTTAAAAATAGACAAACTTCGGTTTGTCTATTTTTTTGCCCTCAATAAAGTGCAGATATGCTTTTACGAACTAAATTGATAAGTTCTAATGGCGCTTAATTACAAACTGCGGTGTTTAAGAGGTTAATCTGCTCTGGACTGAAGCCGTGGCGAAGTAGTTCAAAATCTTTCATTTGCACTTGAGCTTTTCGGCCTACACCTATGACTTGGTAAATACTGCCACTAGCAGTTTTGATTAATTGATTGTGAGGTGAGATTTCTACTATTTTTGACGTACTAATGTAATCGTTGGTTGCGAATCGGTATGTCATGTCATCAACACAGATCCCCCACAAAATTTTTCCAATCGGTTCTTCACCGTCAAAAATAGAAACGATGTGCCAGTCTTTTACTATTGTGTTCATTGAAAGCTCACATGTCTTTGAATTGATGGGGTAATGATAGCTGAACAAAATTTAAAACTTTGGCGAAATCGTGGAGGTAATCCTGAGTTTTTATATTACTTAATCCCAAAAGTGTATAACTAATTGTTTTTGTTTGAGTTGTAAAAAATGAAATTTTTCCGCCACATGGATTACCGCGAATATCTGAGTTGTTAGTTAAAGTTGAGACCGTCCAATGTCGGACGGAAAACATAAGGTGATTAACAATGTCATTAGTAACAGTATCAAATAACTCAAATCAAAGCTCTGGTAATGGTCGTGGTTCTTCTTCACATCCGGGACCGGGTGGCAACTGGCCCAGTACAACAGGCGGTAAGTCTGGTGGTGGTCGCGGCAATGCGCCAGCAAAAGGTGGTAAATAAGAAGGAAGCTAGGGCGTGTTAGACGCCCTCTATTTGTTTATGAAAAAATACAGTAGCGATAAAGATATCAATAAATTAGTTACCAGAATGTGTAAAATAGGCTGGCGATTTATTAATAGAAAAAAGCACGGGGCTTTGATAACCCCAAATGGAAAGAAAATAACAGTACCTTCATCACCAAGTGATAGAAGAGCATTTAAAAATTTTTCCAACGACATTAGAACCATTATTTGCAGGGAGCGCAACTATGTCTGATTTTCCGTATCCAACTCATATAGAGACTTTGAGAACATTTGCCAAGGTTTTAGGTGTAAAAGCTGGTAATAAATATCTTGATGATAAAGCCAAAGATAAAACCGCTGATTATCGTTTGATAAATGAATTTTCCAAGGAGGTTTTCGATTACTTATCAAAAACATTTGGTAATGATATTGGTGCAATACTCAAACAAGGGTTTCATGCATATTTAACGGAATACATGACTCATGTATCAAATATTTACGCTGACGGACTATCTCGAACAGAAATAGGAATAGCTCTTTGTAAGACGTTACTAAGCAAACACGTCGTAAATACAATCGATAGTGCGTTGGGATTAGTTTCAAGCAAAAAGCCATTAAGCGTAGCCTTCTTTTCATTTCAAGAAACCTGTACATCACAAATACTTGCTTGGTTAGAAGAAAATGAGGGAGGCTGGAAACACTATTACAATTCTCTGGAAAAAGAAAACAAAGCAAAAGTTAAAGCTTGGAAGGATGGTGAACATAAACCAGACATTCAATCATTAGTCTTCCTACAATCATGGTCACAAGGTCCTTGGCCTGAACATATTGACTGGCAAAAAGTGAGAGTACTACTTTTTATTGCGTCAATTATTGATCGTACAGTTAAGGAAGAAGGCAGCTCTTTGTTGATAGATGAGTGCCGATTGTTGTCGTGGGGAGCAAAGCCTACCTATGAATTTAGTCAACTAATTCAATCACATCAACAAGCCTATAAGGATAGGATTAGTTATTTGCTGCCATTGGTCGGAGAAATTCAACAGGGGTTGAAGCGAACTATTGTTAAAAACGAAGGGCAATTTGAATATTTTAAAGCCGCAATAGATAAACTTGAACAACAACTATCTCCCAAAGAGCATAAATCTCACTTTGCATATTGGGTACAGTGGCACAAAGCTAGGATGTATAGCTTGAATGGTCAGCTTGAAGAAGCTAATGCGCTTTATAAGTTTGGGTTTGATGAGTGTTTATACAGAGCTGGTATTAATCAAAAGTATATAATTGAAGAGGCAATAGTTGTCGCGGCAAGCCAAGAAAAGCCGGATAAAGTCTTTTTAAAACACTTAAAGAACGCATTGCTGATGTTCAACTATGATATTCCTTCAGTTCAAAGTTGCGAATCATCGAATAAATTTTCTGACATCATTGAAGATTGGGAAGTACAAATCTGGAGATCTTCGTTTTATAAAGTTTTCCCCAAAGCCGGAATGTTTCCCGAAGCGAATACTCCAGAAATTGCGGCTAAAATTGGAATTAATGTTGTTACAGATATTGATGAGATAAAACCAGATTATCGACACCCGAATAGAAAGCTGAAAATAGGAGAAATTTGGAAGAAAATATATCCTCAATTAGTTTGGTTTACTGAGTTGGAAAAAACTGAAGTAGTTGAAAAGCTTTTAAAGCAAGGTGCCGATGTTAATCTGACTAGTAGCTCTGGAGATACCGCAATTTTAATGGCTTTAGAGACATTAAACTTAAGGGAGGTGCCATTAAGGTCTTTAGACGACACTCTATTTTATCTACTATCAGAATATCCTCACAGTAAAGAAACTATGAACCGTTGTACTGACAAAAAGCGTCTACAGCCTCTTATATCGGCGGTTCAATCTGGTAGACCTGATATTGTTGATAAAGTTTTAGCTATGGGGGCAAACGTTAATAATAGAGGTTTAACTGACAATCAAACCGCATTGAATGCCTGTATAAAGATGATTGGTATAGCTAAGGACCCAAAGCGTTATTGGGACAGTGTTCTTCAAATGCAGTTAACTCCTGAAGTGTTAGATTCGATTAGAAGGGCGAACTCAGGCATGACGGGTTTCACTCTGGAAGATCAGCTACAGTTTCTGTTAGCTCAAAACTCAGATCCAAGGTTTCGACAAATATCACGCTCGTTAACTAACTTAATGTCCGAGAAGCTGGACGAGAGAATTGACATTGTAAATATGAGATTGATTGCGAGTCAGTTAATTGAAGCTGGTGCAAATGTTAATGCTGAACACATTGCTCCTGTCACAGGTTATACCCCACTGATGCTGGCGGCAGAACTGGATGAAGTTGGTTTGTTCAACAAAATGCTTAGCAATGGCGGCGACCCACGAAAAACTTACTTCTGCAAAAACACGAAACAGAGTGTCGATTGCTGGCGTATAGCAGAGTATTTTGGCAGCACTAATGTATTAGCTGCACTAAAAGAGATTGAACATTTTTTCCCTGAAAACTCTGGGGTAAGTAATTCCCATTGACTTTGTTATTACTAAAAAATCGCTTAAAACCGCTGTTTTTTCGTAAAAATCTGCCAAGTTTAACTGCTTCGTTATTATGAGATTAATCATTGGAATTAATGGGTTAGTAATATTGATATTTAATAAATATCAAAATATATAATTATTTTTATGTTTATTAAATTCAAATAAAAACAATGAGTTAATTGATGTTGTTGCTTGATTTTTGAGATTTTAACTTCTATTACTTTTAAAGTGATAAAACTAATAGGTGAATAAAATGAAAACATTGGAATTCAAAACTCAATCATTCTCAAGTATCAAACAATTTAGTAAAGACGTTCTTACCAACAAGCAATTACAAGTTAACTTGTCCGCTCAGTGTGTTGACCCTGACTTTTTACCTCTTGGGAAATTAGTCGATAAGTTGAGTAAAGTGCTGACGGCAAATCAGGTTGATACGGTAATTATCCCTAATGAAGCGATTTCTAGCAGATATATTCATGAAATTTTGACTTTGCTTACTGAGTTGAAAGTCAAAATCACGTTTGAAAAGCAACTAAACAAGGCCGAAGCTAGTAAAATTCCATTGTCTATATTACGCCGTATAGAAAACTAGATATGAGTTCAGGGATGACATACTTCTTATCTTAAGATTTTTTGAAAAAAATAAAGAGAGCTTTATATGGTAAAGGTGCGAGATTTAGGGTTAAAAGCTATCGAGCTGATTGAGATGTACGGTGAGAATTTAGTTGTTGAAAACATGCCGGGGATTGCTCAAACAATGGAAAAAGGAGATTTTTTGATTGTTTATACGACGCCTTTTTCTGGGGCGGAGTCGTTACCGGGATCTAGAAGCTATATGATTGATATTTGGTATAATAACAAGAAAGTATTCAGTGAGTACTTCAAAAATTTAGAAGATCTTTACAACTGTAATCGCTCAAAAAGATCCGAATGGACAAAGCACCTGTTAAGTTTGAGTTAAACGAGTTTAAATTAAGGGATTATCGGCTAGGTAAAAATTTTTATTTCATGTAAGATGATTTACAAATGAATAAAAATAAGCAATTGGATAGTGCATACACTTTTTACGTGGCTTGGTAATCGCGATATTGAAAACATGGAACAGGAGCAGAACGCTGCTATTGTTTCACTTGCGACAAAATCTGAAATTCCATTTGATAAAATAGTTATTCTTTCCAACAAAGATGAAGATAAGTGGGATTCGTTTGAGCGCTTTCTGAAAAAGCGGATGGCGATGATAAGCCGACCATCTGAAGATATTAAAATCCACTTAGCGCAAATCCAAAGTCCAATTGACTACCAATCTATTTCAATCGAAACAGAAAAGTGGATCACAAAGTTATCTGAAGAGTCTGACATTCTCTCAATTAACCTAACTTCTGGTACGCCCGCAATGACAACGCTTTCTGTGCTTCATGGAAAGGGAAAGTCCAATACACGTTTTGTGCAATCGTCCCCAAAAAACGTTATTGAAGAAGTCGAAATACCACTGGATTTCGGTAAAGAATACGTAAAGTCTGCCTCAAAGAACATTGCTCATATAGCGACCTCATTACCTAAGGTACAAAAGGCGTTTTCAGAGTTAACTGCCAAGTCAAAAATAATGACAGGTGTGGTTGAAAAAGCCAAAAGAATAGCTGCGTCTGAAGTTCCAGCACTTATCTTAGGTGAAACAGGTACTGGTAAAGAGCTAATGGCACATGCTATCCACAAAGGTAGCCTGAGAGGCAATAAGCCTATAAGAGTCGTAAACTGTGGTGCGCTTGCTGAAAATCTAGTTGATTCAACACTGTTTGGTCATAAAAAAGGGGCGTTTACTGGCGCAGATAAAGATTATGCAGGTCTATTTGAGCAAGCTAACGGTGGAACCTTATTTTTAGATGAAGTTGGTGAATTAAAGCCTGATATACAAGTTAAGCTTCTAAGGGCATTACAGCAAGGTGAAATTACCAGACTTGGTGATACAAAAACCATTAATGTCGATGTGCGCGTTATTGCTGCCACCCACCAAGATTTGACCTCTTTGATTGAACAAGGGGATTTTCGTGAAGATCTTTTTTATCGATTAGCAGTGGGTATTATCAATATGCCACCACTAAGAGACCGGCTTGAAGATATTCCAGTCATAGCTGAACAACTGACAGACCAAATTAATGAGTCGGGATCCAAACACCCAGACTATATAAGTAAAAAAGTTTCCGAAAATGGAATTAAGTTTATTTTATCGCAGTCATGGCTAGGCAATATTCGTGAATTATGGAGCACATTGAACAGGGCTTTTCTCTGGACAGATGCAAAATTGGTAGGTGAAAAGGAACTGTCTCACGCGATCATAAATAGAAGAGTTGGTGCGCAAAGTAATTATGTTAGGCTGTCTTTTAATGACAAAGTGGATATAGTTCAACTAACTGAAAATTATCAAAAAAAGTATGTTGAGGCTGCATTGAAGGCAAGCGGTAATGTTAAGAAACACGCTACCCAAATGTTGGGCTTAAAAGACCATCAAACGCTAACAAATTGGATGAAGCGTTTGGGAATTGAAAATGATAAAGCAGATAATCAACAATAATTTCGAATTTGGCATTGCGCTTGCGATATAGGACACAAGGAATAATCAGGAATGAAGCAATCAATGAATTTTGAACACATCCAAAATAAATGGCCTGACTTACATCAGCTTGCTGCATTTGCAGAAGACTATGTAATAAGTGACCCACAAAGTGCTTTAGTAAAACTACGCTGTTTTGCTGAAAAAGTGGTTGGCTATTTGTACAAGGAGCTTCGCCTACCTGTATTCCCCAATTCTAACATCTATGACAAGTTAACCTCAGACGACTTCACAAGTGTCGTACCTAGTTTAATAACGGATAAACTTCATGCGATCCGTAAAAGCGGCAACCAAGCTGCGCATGAAGGCAAAGTCGATCAACAGCAAGCTATCTGGATATTAAAAGAAAGTTACTTTGTCGCTAGTTACCTCTTGATGGCTTATGCGGGAGGCCAGCAAGAAGATTGTCCTGAGTTCACGATCCCCAAGCAAACAAAACCAACAGACCAATCTGGTGCAGAATTTGTTAAAAAGAACAAGCAACTTGAAAAACAGCTAGCTGAAAATGAAGCGCGATTAAAGAAAGCACTAGAGGAACTGGAAGCGTCTGAAAAAGCGCAAAAACTTGCACAAATTGAAGCATCCAAGCTTAAACAAGCAATTGACTCTGAAAAAGTCAGCCAAGTGCAGTCTCTGAATAAGAAAATCACATCAAGCTTTAAGTTTGACGAGGCTGAAACTCGCGCCCGTATTATTGATATGGATTTACGTGCAGCGGGCTGGAATGTCTCACTGGACGAATCTAGCACCGACGAAGTTGGCAAAGAAGTAGATTTGCCACATCAGCCAACGAATAGTGGAAACGGAAGAGCTGATTACGTTCTGTGGGATGATGATGGTAAGCCATTGGCGGTTATTGAAGCTAAGCGTACTCGTGAATCAGTTGAAAAGGGTCGCGAGCAAGCAAAAATCTATGCTGATGCACTAGAAAAGGAATATGGTCAGCGCCCTGTAATATTCTATTCAAATGGTTACGATATTCGTATTTTAGACGATGCCCAAGGCTATAACAGCCGCAAGCTTTACGGGTATTACTCAAAAGACTCGTTGCAATACCTTATTAAGCAACGAACGTTGAAAAAAGATCTCAACCAAACGCCGATTGATACCGATGTAGCTGGTCGACTGTACCAAATGGAAACCATATCGCGAGTCTGTGAGCGTTTCACCAACAAACACCGTAAATCTCTTATCGTACAAGCAACGGGGACGGGAAAAACGCGAGTATCTATCGCGCTGGCGAAACGCCTGTTGGATGCTGGTTGGGCAAAGCGTGTTTTATTCCTATGTGACCGTAAAGAGTTACGTAAACAAGCGGGGAATGCCTTTAACGAATTTACCAAAGAGCCGCTTTATGTGGTTGGTAAAAGTAAAAAAGAAGCAGCAAGTAGTGCTCGTGTCTTTATTGCAACCTATCCGGGCATGATGCGCATATTCCAAAAATATGATGTCGGTTATTTTGATCTGATTGTTGCTGATGAATCTCACCGTTCTATTTACAATATTTACGGTGATATATTTAAATACTTTGATGCATTAGAAGTTGGCTTAACTGCAACCCCAGTTGAAATGGTGTCTCGTTCTACCTGTCAGCTATTTGGTTGTGACTTTAAAATGCCGACGGCGAATTATCCGCTAGAACAAGCGATAGAAGACGGTAACTTAGTGCCCTACAAAATCGTAAGCTTTACCACTAAATTCCAGCGCGAAGGCATTAGCAAGGACAACCTTAGTGATGAGCAAATTGCTCAACTTGAGGAGCAAGGAATTGATCCTAATGAGTTGGATTTCGACGCCAAAGAAATTGATGATGCGGTGAAAATAACAGGAACTAATGAAGCAATTATTAGAAACCTGATGGAAAAAGGTTTACGTGATGTTGATGGTCAATTACCGGGTAAAACTATTGTCTTTGCGCGAAATATTGCTCATGCCGAACTAATGGCTAATCTATTTGCAGAAATGTATCCGCAGTTGGGTAATAACTTTTGCCGAGTTATTCATTCGAAATATGAACGTGCTGAAGAGCTAATTGACGATTTCAAATCGACGGAAGAGAACAGTATTCGTATTGCTGTCTCGGTTGATATGCTCGACACAGGTATTGATGTGCCTGAATGTGTAAACCTCGTATTTGCTAAGCCGATTAAATCGAAAGTTAAGTTCTGGCAAATGATTGGTCGTGGTACGCGTTTGTGTAAAGATCTTTATGGTGCTGGCAAAGACAAAACTCACTTCTTGATTTTCGATCACTGGGAAAACTTCGAATACTTCGATATGGACCCAGAAGAAGAGGATGTTAAGCAGTCTAAGTCGCTAACTCAAAAGCTATTTGAATCACGGTTGTTGTTGGCTGAAACCTCACTTAAAAAAGCTGATGTCGCAACGTTTGATGAAGTGATAAAACTCATCCATCAGGACATATGTTCACTTGATATGAATACCATAGCGGTGCGTGACAATTGGCAGGTAGTTGAAGCATGCAAAGACGAAAAATACCTCAACCAATTTGCCCCAGAAACCAAAGCAAGTCTCTATGAGCATATTGCACCACTTATGCAATGGCGCAATATTATGGGCCAGTCAGAAGCATATAAATTTGATAATGAAATCGCCATTATCCAAACTTTGCTATACAACGACCCAAGCCAAATCGACTTAGCCAGACAGGCTTTGATGGTGAAGATAGAAAAACTACAAATGCACTTAAATGAGGTGCGTGCTAAGGCAAGTTTTATTGCAGATATTCAAAAAGAGGAATACTGGCAGAACCTAACAGCATCAATAGACGGTTTTGAAACACTGGAAACCAGTCGTAAGGCATTGCGTAGCGTTATTCACCTAAGAGAAAAAGGTATTCAACCGCCTTCACAAGAAGTCATCTTAGACATCAGAGAAGATGAAGCTGACTATCAGGTTACGGAACGTCCGACCAAGATAGTGTCGATTGATTATCAAATCTTCCGCCAAGAGGTGGAAAAAACCTTAGCACCATTATTTGAAACCGATAGTGTGTTACAAAAAATCCGTGCAGGTAGCCCAGTTACAGAAGACGACATTGCTCGCTTAAATGCTTTGGTTCACATTCAAAACCCGAATGTTGATTTAAATACTTTGAAAGAGTTTTACCCAGATTCAACGGCAAGCTTAGACAAAATTCTTCGTACCATTGTTGGCATGGATAAAGAGGCAATCGAGCAAAGCTTTACTAAATTCGTACAGCAAACCCATACCCATATGAATGCCAAACAACAGCGTTTTATTGGTTTATTAAAAAATCACCTAGTGCGCTATGGCGTTATCAAGATTGATCAGCTTTACGATGCACCATTTACCCAAGTACATGATATGGGCCTTGATGGCGTGTTTAGTGAAGCGCAAGCCGATGTGATAGAGCAGTTTATTAAACAGTTTGATGTGGAGCTTGGACAAAAATCCACATCAGTAGATAAAGAAATTCAGTTGTAGGTCGAGCATTTAATTAAACAGTTCGACAAGAGGAAAAGAGAAAATGATCACAGGTCAGCTTAAAAGCAAAATAGACAAACTTTGGGAAGAATTTTGGACGGGTGGCATCACCAACCCGCTAACGGTAATCGAGCAAATTACCTTTTTAATGTACGCCCGTATGCTGGATATGAATGAGCAAGCTGATGAAAAGCGCTCTGCACGTACCAAAAAACCGTTTAACCGCCGTTTTAGTGATGAGCAGCAACATCTACGCTGGCAAAACGTTCGACATTTAGGGGCAGAAGAGCTTTATAAAGTAGTTAAAGATGAACTGTTCCCTTATTTTGCCGCCAGCTCTAACGAACAAAATGAAGGTTCGTTATTTGCTGAGTTTATGAAAGATGCGCAGCTAATGATCCAAAAGCAGTCGCTATTGGTGAAAGCAGTCGAGATGGTTAACGATTTACCTCTAGACAACGCTGATATTAAAGGTGATTTATACGAATATCTATTAAGTAAGTTAACCACGGCAGGTATTAACGGTCAGTTTAGAACGCCACGCCACATTATTCGTGCAATGGTGGAAATGATGGATCCAAGTCTGAATAGCCGTATTTGTGACCCTTCGGCGGGTACAGGTGGTTTCTTATCGGTCTCTTATGAGTACTTACTTGAGAAATACACATCACCAGAAGGTGTTGAACGCGAGCCGCTATTTGATATCGATGGCAAGCCATTGTTAGACAGTAACGGTAAACAGCTCGAAAATATTTTGTATTCAGGCGATTTAATTGACGAAGACGCTCGCAAGCACATCGATACCGATATGTTTCACGGATTTGATTTTGATGCCACTATGTTACGTGTTGCAGCAATGAACCTAGTGATGCACGGTATTAAGCAACCAGATATCCACTATCAAGATACCTTAAGCCAATCTTTCTTAGAAAAGTTCCCGAATGAAGCTAAAGAAGGCTTAGAAATTATTCTCGCCAATCCGCCGTTCAAAGGCTCGTTAGATGAGGAAGACGTTTGTCCAGAAATCTTACGCAAAGTCAAAACGAAAAAGACTGAGCTACTTTTTGTTGCGCTAATTGAGCGTATGTTACGTGTAGGAGGGAGGGCCGCAACAATAGTACCATTAGGGGTAGTTGAAGGGGAAAGTAATGCACATAAAACTTTAAGAAAGAGAATTTTAGATAATAATCAGTTAGAAGCTGTAATTGCGTTGCCCCATTGGATTTTTAAACCTTATGCGAGTGTTGCAACAGCCATATTAATTTTCTCTAAAGGTGGAAGTACAGACAAAGTATGGTTTTATCAATTGGAAAATGATGGCTTTTCAGATGGAGCAAACAAATTGCCGATTGAAGGTAGTGAATTACCTAATCTTATTAAATTGTATAAAGAGAGAAATTCGCCAACATATGTGCATGACACTGCAAAACATAGATTTGTTTCTATCAACGAGATCAAGGATAACGACTATGATTTATGCCCGAGAATTTACTTAAGAAGATATCAGTATCCAAAAGGTGTGAAGCTAGAAAAATTAGGGAAGTATTTTACTGGTAAAAAAGGAATGCTTCCCGCAAGTGAGGCTTCTGACTCGGGTAAGTATGAATTTATAACAACTTCTTTAAACTTTAAAAGATCCGATCAAGCAAGTTTTCAAGGTCAATCTATTTGTATTCCGTTGGTTTCCTCAACGGGGCACGGTCATGCAAGTATTAATAATATTCATTATTATGACGGAAAGTTTGAAGCTGCGACAATACTTGCAGTGTTACGGCCTTTGAAAGAAACATCACCGCTATTTGTCAAATATGCATTTGTATATTTACTAACACATAAGGATGATGTTTTGGTTCCCTATATGAAGGGAGCTGCAAATGTGAGTTTAACAGTAGAGAGGATATTAAAGATAAAAATACCGATAATTGATGTTAAACGACAAGAGGAAATTGTTAATAGCTACTTTGATGTTTCGAATGAAATTAATATTCTAGAAGAGTCTTTAGCCAGAGCTAAATCGAATAGAATCAATGTTGTAGATAGTATTCGAAAGGCAATATAGAAAAATTTAACTAAGTGAGATGTAGAAATAACAAGGACGTTGAGATGTCAGATAAATTTAATTTATACGATGTTTATGAGCAGAATCTAAATTTTCTGTTTGGTGCTGGTGCATCATTTGGCTTTTTACCAACCTTAGCATTGAAAATCAAAGATGCTGACGGACAACCTTATACATTTGAAACATTGGCTAAAGAGCTGGGGAAAGATAACAAAAATAAGCACCTATATGCTTTGTTGTTTATGTACTATTACAAGAGCTGCATAGAACCGGGGCTTCCTAAAAAGCATAATCCACGCAGGAGAAATCGTTTACAGGTTTTAGGCCAGTATAAAGTGTTTTTGAAAACGCTGATAAGCGTTCTAGAAAAACAAGGACGAAATGATAAAAAGTGTAATGTTTACACAACTAATTATGATAACTGTCTTGAAGTAGCATCTGATTCATTAATTTCGAAACAGGAAGTTAGTTGTGTTGTCAATGATGGTAGTGCAGGGTTTCAAACTCGCAGGTTTCACACTAAAAACTTTAATAATCGTGTTGTTCAAAAGGGCATATTTGATAAACATGCTGAATGCATTCCTCAGATAAATATACTTCATCCTCATGGCTCTGTGTATTGGAAAAAAATAAATGAGGGGATTACGGTAAACTATCAAGAATCAGACTATGCAATTTCATTCGACGACGAACAAGCTCGATTGATTACCGAGTTTGAACAGCTAGTTAATGATGGTACTAAGCAGCTAGTTGAACTCATCGAATTTGGTGAAAATGAATTTGAAGACTGGGATAAATTAAACGCAGAAGAGTTTTGGGATGAGTACAATGATATTCCTATTGTAAACCCTACTAAATGGAAGTTTCACGAAACTGTTTTTGAAGAAGCTTATTACCAAATTTTAAGGCACTTGAGTTTTGAATTAGAGCGACCTAATTCGGTTTTGATCACCTTTGGTTTTTCGTTTGCCGATGAGCACATTTTACATTTAATTCAACGCTCACTATCTAATCCTAGCCTGACCGTATTTGTTTCTTGTTATAACGATGCTGAAAAACAAGAAATGAAAAAGAAATTTAAGGGCTATTCAAATGTTAAATTTATCGCGATTGACGATGATTTAACTTTTGCCCGCTTTAATAAACGAGTATTTACTCTCAAAAAAGGTGATGAGTAAATGAGCATTGCTATTGGAGAGGTTATTGCCGTTAAAGGCGTAAATATTCTTGTTGAATTGTATGAGGAATCCAATAAAGAAACGCTTTTTTATCAAGGCGAAAAGTTTAAAGGAGTATCAATACAAGAGCACATTCTCATCAAACGAGGCTTCAAAGACATTGTGGCTTTGGTTCAAGGTGAATATTTAGATGAAAGGTTTGAGCAAGAAGACGGAAAAAGTTACGTAAGGAAGATTGAGCTAAAACCAATCGGCTATTATGACCAAGGTGAGTTTTATGAGGGAATTAAGCACTTACCGATGATCCGCGACGTTGCTTACTTGATGAATGAACAGCAAGTCAGGCAAATATACGGAGAAGCCGATGATAGTTTTGTTATTGGTGAAATTTTAAAAGAAGAGCTGCCGGTTTCCCTTCCTTGGGCAAGCTTGTTTAACACACACATAGGCGTGTTTGGTAACACAGGCAGCGGTAAATCTAATACGCTTACAAATTTATATACCACCTTATTTACTAATAAACTACAGGCACTGAATGGCAAAAGTCACTTTGTTGTTGTTGATTTCAATGGTGAGTACACAGGTAAGCAACTTATAAATGATCGAGATTTTAAGCAAGTTTATGACTTGGATACTAGAGGTGGCGGTGGCAGTAAGTTTCCGCTAAGTGAATCTGTTTTTTGGGATGAAGAAGTCTTTGGTATTTTATTCAAAGCAACAGAGAACACTCAGAAACCTTTCTTGAGGCGAGTTGTTTCTGGTCGAGAACGATTTAAAGATACCGCTGATAGTCTTGGTGTTTATGCAAGAAAAACAATCGAAAAGGCACTTACTAGCACATCACCGAAAAAGGAGTTTGCTCAGCTTATTAGTGATATCTCAACTCTTACAGGTGCTGAACAATTGAAGGAACGAATAAGGGAACTTAGTTGGAATGGTACAAATGGTAATTTCTATTATTTTAGTACTCGCGTAGCTTTGAATGGTGGGGACAGAGCTACATATAATCAGCACTTCGAACATTTGGTAAATGGTATCCAAATCGAAGAATTAAGCCATTTTGATGAGCTTAAGTTAAGAGTGAACCTTCAATTATTATCTGATTTAATTACTGGTTTTGTGCAATTTGATCACATTCAACCGTTGTTAAAGAGAATCCAATCCTCACTGGCATCGTTGGAAAGAGTATTTGCAATAGGCGAGAACCCAGTAAATAAGCTTTTAACCGTGGTTTCGCTTCGAAAATCCAATCAGGAAATTAAAAAAGTCATACCTCTCTTGTTGGCTAAATATTACTACGGAAGTCATAAGGATGAGGTTATTAACGACAGCCCACCAAGCCATACATTCCATATGATCATTGATGAAGCTCACAATATCTTATCAATGCAATCAAATCGTGAAAGTGAAAGCTGGAAAGACTACAGACTTGAATTATTTGAAGAGATAATTAAAGAAGGCCGTAAATTTGGCTTTTATTTAACTCTATCTAGTCAGCGCCCAGCCGATATATCTCCAACGATAATGTCGCAAATTCATAATTTCTTTATTCATCGGCTTGTAAACGACAGAGACTTAATGCTGCTTGATAACACCATTAGTACACTTGATTCATTGTCACGGTCGATGATCCCAAATTTATCAAAAGGCTGTGCGGTAATAACAGGGACGTCATTTGATATTCCAATGGTTGTGCAATTTGAGCGCTTAGAAAAAGAATCCCAACCTGATAGTGGCGATGTTGACCTGAACTCGCTCTGGAGTGATTAATGAGTTCTGTTTATACCTACGTTACGTTTAATTTCCACTATGTGGTGTGTAAGAAACTGACAAATGAGAAGGGTTGAAGTTATGCCTAAAGACAATAGCAAATACTTATTTAATGGTAATGAGTACCCAAAAGGACGTTTGGTACTGGCAGTTGTAAAAAACTTCATAAATATTAACCAACCTACATTAGACCAGTTGCGAGAAGCTTTTCCAAAGCCTCTTCAAGGTAGTATTGGTGTTTTCTGCACAGAGCAAGAATACTTGGCTCGCAAAGAAAACTCTAACGATCAGAAAGAGCGTTTTTTTACCAAACAAGATGAGAAATTATGTGTGGATGGGCAAAACATACTTGTTTGTACTGAGTGGGGAGTTGGTAATATTGATAGTTTGATTAAACAGGCTCGAAATCTAGGCTTGGTTATTGATGCTGTTTCAGGCTCGGTTGAGATGCCTAAAATTTGGAAGGTATCGCACAGTCCTAAAGTTGAAGCATTTAATGCTACAGCACTTGAGTGGCTGAAAAATAATAATGTACTAGCGATTCATGAAAGCACAGGTAACGGTAGTGTTAACGCTTTTGAAAAGATGAAAAAGGGTGACATCGTATCACTTGGGCTTGGCAATACAGTATTCCGTATTGTAAGGGTTATATCCGATATTGAATATATAGAGGGTTCATCGCTGAGCACAGAATGGTTAATGAGAAGATATGAGATCATTAAAGGTTTAGATAAATCGGTGAAATATACGGGTGAAAATAAACGATGGTCACCAAGGTATCCGGGAACATCATGGGAAGTGCCGGAAAATGAGTACTGGATGTTCGAAGAACAGATTCTTAAACCATATTATGGGCTTACACTTAAAGATTTAGGCTTTGATTCAAGCCAAATAAGTAAACCTACTAACCTCAGCTCTTCGGTGGAAATAATGAATACAGTTTCTCTTAACCAGATTTTATATGGTCCACCGGGAACCGGGAAAACTTATCACTCAATTCAAGCGGCGGTTAAAGCGGCTGAACCTGAAATGTTTAGTGCACTTGGTATCGATGAACGCATAGGTACAACACCTGAACAGCGAGTCGAATTAACTCGTCTTTACAAGGACCTTTATAATTCAGGTCGCATAAGGTTTGTTACTTTTCATCAAAGTTATGGTTATGAGGAGTTCGTTGAGGGTTTAAGCGCTAAAACTGAAGGTGATCAACTTAGTTACTTTGAAAAAGATGGTGTGTTTAAGTCGTTATGTTCAGATGCAAAAGAGCACCAAATACCAAAAACAAAAACGGTAGCAAGTACCTTTGAAGACAAATGGCAGGGGTTTTCTGAAGAATTAGCTGAGGCTGATGACGGAATAAAAATAGATACTTTAAGTAAGAAAACATACTTTACCGTTACAGATATAACTAATAACACAATTCGATTTGATAAAAGTAAAGGAGCGTCAGTTCATTCGTTGAGTGTTAAGACATTACGAGCGGTTCATAACGGTGAAAAAGAAATTAAAGGTGGATTGCAACCTTATTATGGCGCTGTGATTGAGTACCTTAATAAATTCAAAACACAAAATGATGCTTCTAAAAAAGAGCGTAAAAACTTTGTATTAATCATCGATGAAATCAATAGAGGCAATATATCAAAAATATTTGGTGAGCTAATTACATTGATTGAACCATCAAAGCGTTTGGGACAGTCCGAAGCTATTGAAGTGACCTTACCGTATTCCGGCGATAAGTTTTCAGTGCCGGATAACCTCTACATTATTGGTACGATGAATACCGCTGATAGATCTTTAGCACTGATGGATACAGCGCTTCGTCGCCGCTTTAACTTTATTGAGATGATGCCTGATTACAATGTTCTACATAACGAAGAAGGCTCGTCATTCAAAGTTGAAAGTGACGGTTTTGAAATCGATTTAGCGCGTTTACTTGAAACAATGAATAAGCGAATTGCCGCGTTATATGACAGAGAACATCAGCTAGGCCATGCGTTTTTAATGCCTGTTGTGAAAGCCATTGCTGTTGGTGAGGACGAGAAAGCTCTTCATGAATTGAAAAACTGCTTCCAGAATAAAATTGTTCCACTACTCGCTGAATACTTTTTTGAAGACTGGCAAAAAATTCGCTTAGTTCTAGGTGATAATCAAAAGCCCGAAGCTTATCAACTTATTAAACAGTCAGATGTCGATTACGAAGTGCTCTTTGGTGATACTGAGGATGTTGGTGACATTGCCGATGACGTTCAAGATTATAAGTTGATTGAAGCTGACTCTGAACTTTGGACTGATCCTTTGACCTATATAGGCATATATAGCTTTGGCAGTTTACCAAAGGATGAAGGTTAACTTACTAAGCATGATTAAGGGATTAAAACGACAAAAAGCGACAAACGTTACCGTATTTGAGTATGGACTCTTAAGTGCTAGTTCTAAGGCGGTGGAAAAAGATAATGTTGAAACAATATCGGAAGGTGCTTTTGAATATCTTAAAAAGTGTTGTTTATGTGATGAGTCGGAATCACGTTTTTTAAAGCTGAAAATTGCGCATGGCATGGAAGTACTGCAAGTGCAGAATTACGCTGGTGTAGTTCTTTGCCCTGATGGAACACAAATAGAAATACTCCCCAAAATCGCTAAAGCAAATAATCAAGAACGTGCAGCTACAGAAGCGCAAGAGTCCTTGTTAATGATGCTTAAATCATTAAAGCAGTTTCGCCACATAGAGACTGAGGTTGCGAGCATTAAGAAGCAAAAAATGCCCTTGATGGAAATTTTTATCGAGCAGTTTTTAAATGCGGTAAATGTTCTTGTTAAGAAAGGCGTTAGAAGTGACTATGTTCGTGAGCAAAGTAACAGCGCTTATCTAAAAGGCAAGCTCCTGCACAGTCAGCAACTGAAACACAATTTTATTAATCGCCACAAGTTTTATGTTGAATACGATGCTTATTTGATGGATAGAGCGGAAAATCGACTTATTCATTCAGCACTAAAATCTGTCGCCTCATATACCAATGTGAATAAGAGTAAAAAACTATCTCAGGAGCTGCTGTTTGCTTTTGATGAGGTGCCTCTATGTACAAACTACAAGAACGACTTTTCTAGTGTAAAACTGCAACGAGGCATGCAGCACTACGATGTGCCGTTAAGTTGGGCAAGGCTTATATTGGAGGGCTACTCGCCTCAGTCAATGTTAGGAGATTACAATGCTTACTCGTTGTTGTTTCCAATGGAAGCTGTATTTGAAAATTTTGTCGCTAAATACCTAAAGCAACGTGTGACAAACCCTCAAAAGCTATCTTCTCAAGTACAAAGTAAATCACTGGTAACTTATGGTGATAAGAGCTATTTCCGCCTCAAACCAGATCTATATCTTAAAGATTTCATCGGCATGGATACGGTATTAGATACCAAGTGGAAGTTAATTAATCAAAATAAAAAATCGGGCAAAGACAAGTTTGGTTTATCTCAAGATGACTTCTATCAAATGCTTGGTTACGGCTACAAATACTTGAAAGGTCAAGGTGACCTAGTACTGATTTATCCTAAAACAGATATCTTTGAACAAGCTTTAACGAATGACTTTTATTACGACGAAGAACGAAAATTGAAGTTAAGAGTCGTGCCATTTGATGTGGGCTACAAGAGTAAGGAAAGAGTTAAATTAGAGTTGTTAGGAATTTCGAATGGGTAGAAAAATATCTTTGTTGTTTGGTGCGTCAAACTCTCTAGCAAAGTGGCTAAAAGTAGACCTGCCGAGATTGCCTACACTTGCAGGTAAACAAGCTGGTGTTAATACATTGAAGTCAGATAGCACAACTATGTGCTGGCAAGCTCATATTATTGATAACCAATATAAGTCCTATGAAAAGACCATTATTGTTTGTGAAGCCAATAGTCGCTTCAATTTCTTCATCCCAGTTACTACACGCTTAACTCTTGATGAGTTAACTAACTTACTCACTATGGAGTGGCAGGCAATGTTGGCGGAAACATTGGAAAGCTATCAACTTATCCCTAGAAGTGAAATAGCCATGTTATTGAGTGATTTATCAGATACAGCATTTAACGTTGAGTGGGTTAAAAACACTGATTTAAGTATAAATGGGCATATTAGTGATGCCGGACTTTGGGTTGAACAAATCTTAAGGGAACAAGGCGTATCTGAGTTATCAGTTCAGCAAGCGACTGAATTAGCAACTTACCTAAACACTTCGGTAAAACGGATAACAAATAAAGAAACTAAGCGTAAAGAGAAAGTCATCCCGGTGGAAAAGCTGCTGGCGTATTGCCAGAGACTTGTTTTAGGTGATGGTGCTAAAACAAATGTTGTTAGTTTTGAAGATTATAAAAATAAATAAAATTACACATATGTATTAAATGTTATATCTTGATAGTGGTTGGTTTTATTAACCTATTGAAATTAAAGGGTTGTAGCCTGTTCTTTTAATTGGCATTGGATGTGCAATTAATAGAGTAGAAAACAGAAAGAGTATAAGTTTTGGATAATAAAGAATTAATTGGTTCAGTTAAAAGCATCTTAGCACACCTTCATTCTTTTGGTGTTAGCAGAGAAGATGTACGCAATTTATTAGTGCTTCTATTTCTTTTGAGATGGTTGCGTGATGAGATGAGTAGTTTTGCTGAATACAATGGTGAAAGCGAAAGTTTGAAGCTTGCCGATAGGTTGAACAGGTTATTTTCTTCAGACATCAGGTTCCGTGAAATCGATCAACATATTGATGAAAGCTTAAGTTTACTTAGACACTCTGTAAAAGTTGAAGGGTTAAGTGAACTCGATTTCACGTCAAAGTACCACTTATTCAAAGACAAAAGAGTAGTCATGGAGGCCCTTTATTGGTTTAACCAATGGGGAGGGCTTCGTTTAGACCGTAGAAAAGATATTTCACAATTGTTTGAGATATTATTACAGGAAACTAGAACCCCTCAAACAACACAATTCTCCTCAAGTAAGTTACTTTCACAACTGGTCGTGGCTATCGCTGACCCTAAAAGCGGAGAAACCATCTTAGATCCTTGCGCTGGTGAAGGTAACTTCCTTATAGCTGCTCACAACGCAATTGAAGCCGCAGACACGGACTTTTTGTCGCATACTTCTTTTACCGGATACGACTTGTCAGAAGACGCCATTCTCATTGCGATGGTGCGATTCTTTTTATCTGGTACGTTTAACTTTCATTTAAGCAGAAGAAGTGGTTTATATGATTCCTATGGACGTGACAGACACCCTAAATATGATGTTGTTTTAGCGCAGCCTCCAGTAGGGATTAAAAGAGAAGATTACCGCCACTTATGTTATGAAAAACAGTTCCCTGTTCTTACAAATGATATTGTAGGAGTGTTTATACAGCAGGCTGTATTTTCATTGAAGCTGGGTGGCAGAGCAATAATAGCCATACCTGAAGGGTTGTTATTCGGTAAAAATAAATCTCAAATAGAATTAAGAAGATTTTTGGTTGAACACGGCTACATAGAAGCTGTAGTAAGAATTCCACCAAAGACATTAATTGAAGACTCTGGAATCCGCGGAGCTTTACTTCTACTGAGTTCTAGTAAAAAGAGAACTCGAAAAGTTCGGTTTGCAGATCTGTCGTCGTATTTTCACCGAAATAGTTACAAATCCTCTATGGGTCTTCCCAAGATTATTCTAGAGCAAATATTGGAACGTTTGTTTTGTGAAGAATTGCCTGAAGCTATTCCTCTACCTCCGGGAGTTAAAGAAGGAACGGTTGGAACAGGGGGTTCGACTCGTGCGTTTTGGGATGTATCTGTCGAAGAAATCGCAACCAATAATTGGGACTTAAATCCTGTTCGTAAGGAAGATGACGCATTAACTGTTTTGTTGACTGACTTTAGAAAGTTGGTGGGGGATGAAGTTAAAGTTGAAAACTTATCCAAAGTTGCACAAATAAATACAGGCAAGTCAGTTAGAAGTTCGGAACAAACTGATATAGAAAATCCATATGGTTATATCCGTATTCGAGATATTGAAAATTTTAAAATACAGAAGATCACTACTTGGCTACAGGAGGATTTAGCTCGCGCGTACTCAGGCAATCGATTAAATAAAGGCAATATTTTAATATCGAAAACGGGCACTATAGGGAAGCTTGCGCTAGTTGATGATAATGGCGATGGAGCTTTTGCAGGTAATAATTTTTACGTTTTACGAGTAAACTCAGCGAAAGTTTCACCTGAATACTTACTTTACTATTTATCGACCTCATTTTGTCAGGATTGGCTAGATAGCAGAAAAAGAGGTGCGGTTCAGCAACACATAAATACCGACGTAATAAAAACGTTACCCATCTTACTACCGTCAATAGAAATGCAGAAGCGTGCTGTCGCACAGTATGAACAGCATGGAACAGATGTAATTGCGTTTTTAAAAGAAAACAGTCAACAGTCTGACGAAAAGGCTGTGGAGCACCTAGTCGATGTGATGGAAACGGAGGTTGCTAAGAAAATAGTTGGAAATGATACAAGTATTGAAAAGTCTGCCCACTTGTTGAGTGAGATCTCTTTAAAAGCGTTGAGCATTGACAGAGTAGTTGATGAACTAAATTCACAGCAAAAAGATTGGTATTTAAGAGTCTTAAAAATATTACGTGTATTAAAGGACATCAACAAAATTCCTCCGGGGCCTGTTCTATTAAATATATTACAAGATGCAAGTGAACAAGTAGCTCAATTATGTGAGGTAACGGCTGGGAATTACAATTTAGAGGAAAGGTTGCTCCGCAGTTTTGCTTATATTCGAGGACGGATAGATAGATGCATCGACATTATATTCGCTAATGTCAGCATTGTAGTGTCGTCTTCAGTTGGGGAGTTAGAGAAGAATTCCGATGTGGAGTTTTCTATTTCACTAGATAACCAAGGTTTTCTTCCTTTAAAGAATGTAGTGGTAGAAACATCTCCTAATTTTGGCAGTGGTGATAATTATTATTTGGCAGACCACACTTCGATGGAAGTTTCACTGTCATGTAAGACTACAGATGCTGACAGGGTTAGCTTTACTGTAATGTGGCGAGCAGAAACTCTTTCCGGGAAACAGGTAAGTGGCAGCTCTGAGCTTGCAATAAAATTGACGCAACTTAATGAAGAGTTTAAGTCATTTGAAACTGCTAGTAACCCATATGTAACTGGTAGTCCTCTAGAGCCTGAGAATGGCGCATTAGTCTTTTACGGTAGAGAAACATTTATTCAGCAGGTGGTTCGTCAAATTGAAAGTAATGGAAACGTCATTTTATTAGAAGGCAACCGTAGAGCTGGTAAAACGTCAATTTTAAAACATTTAGAAGGAAGTAAAACTATACCAAATTGGTTGGTTGTATATTCAAGCCTACAGGGAGCAGAAGGTGCAACAGACAAAGTAGGTGTTCCTACCGTAGAAGTTTTTCGTGAAATGGCGCGGTCAATCGCTTCTGCTATTACAAAAACGGGCGTTGATGTTCCATTACCGGATGGAAAAATAATATTAGCAGGAAAGCCAGCACTCGGAATTGCAAGGTCATGCAAAGCTGGTATAGGTGAAGATGCCCCATTTATTGATTTCAGAGACTATTTGGAGGTTCTACTATCTGTATTAGAAGAGAAACAACTCGGTATAGTTTTAATGCTAGATGAATTCGATAAGCTTCAAGAAGGTATAGATAATGGTGTTACTTCTCCTCAACTTCCTGAAAATATTCGGTATCTAATTCAAAACTACTCAAGGTTTTCGGCTATTTTAACAGGTTCACGAAGATTGAAGAGACTTCGCGAAGAGTATTGGTCAGCATTATATGGCCTAGGCACGAATCTAACGGTAAGTGCTCTGGATCAGACTAGCGCTGAAAAAGTTGTTATTGAGCCAGTTAAAGAATACATAGCATATTCTGGTGAAGCGGTAGAATTGATTCTGAGTTTAACTGCGAAACAACCTTATCTTATTCAAAAAATATGTAATCGTATTTTTGATTATGCTGTTAGGAATACCGCACATTCAATCAAAACCAATGATGTAAACTTTATTGCAGATGAGCTAATTGTAGCTGACGAACACTTTGCAAGCTTATGGGATTACGCACGCCTTGGGCCTGTTAACGGTGGATATAGAAGGCAAGTTTTGTTATGCACATTATCTAGTAATTTTGATAACAAACCTTTGTGCACGTTTGGGATGCTGCAAGAATATTTAGTGCAAAACGGCGTTGATGTGAAAGACGATGAGTTAGAAGCTGATATTGCTTACTTAAGAGAATTAGAATTAGTTAATTTTTTTGGTGAAGATGGAACTGGCTATTACGCGATTGAAGTGCCGCTGATGGCTAAGTGGATTAGTTATCATCAAGATAGCGAAGTAGTATTAAAAAATGCGCTTAATGAAGAGGGATCTAACAATGATAAGTAGAAAGTTTCCAGTCACAGGTAATGAATCTAGGCTGATTGGTCGTTTAAATATTCTTGATGAAATATTAACCGCAATTAATAAACTTGTGCCAGATCACATTCAAGTTGTTGGTCCAAGATACTCAGGTAAAACAGTGGTTTTGGAAAAACTAAAGGAAATTGTTTTATCAGAAGATAGCACTGAGTATTCGTGTGTACTTTTATGGGATCTTGGTCATAGTACACCGAAAAACGACTTAGAGTTTTTAAGTCAGTTTGCTACCAACTTATCTGAAGCTATAAAGGATAAATTTCCTGATTATTCAGAACATTTAAAATCATCGAAAGACACTTTTCAGCAAGATATCGCTGAAGTTTTAGATGCATTAAACGATGAAGCAAAAATTCTAGTGATTTTTGATGGGTTTGATAAAGCTCTATCTAGTGACAAATTAACAAGGAACTTGTGGGACCAATTACGAGAGTTAGCGCAGAATAAATCATTAACACTAATCACGGCTAGCAGAAAGTCTCTTAGGGAGTTGATTCGAAACCCTGATGCACAAACGAGTGACTTTTGGAATATATTCCTATCGACACCAATTCGTGTAGATTGCTTTGATGAAAATGAGGTTGCTGAAATATTAACCAATTACTGTCAGGTTGAGTTTGAGAAGGGGGCGTTAACTGAATTATATAACGCTACAAATGGAACCCCTGTTGTATTGCTAGAAGTATTGAATTATTTGTTACATGAACATGATGGAAATAAGATTACTAACGCATTAGTACAAGAAGCTGTGTCATGTTCATTTGAATCAAATCAAAATTTTATAGATGACCTTTGGCATGATTGTTCGCCAAGTACACAAGACCTTATTAGGTTACTAGTCGAAGAATCAGAAATTCAAGGAGCCTGTCAATCAGATAAAACGAGCATAGTGGAAAAAGGATTTGCAAGGGCTAGTGGTAGCAAATTGATTAAGCCGAGTCGTTTATTGCAGAGTTATCTAGATGGCTTAGCAAATGAAAAAGGGGCGATTGACCGTCTATTCAGCAGTGAAGAAGCGTTTGCCCAAAACTTTAATCATGTTTTATCTAAGCGACTTTTACAAATATCGAACATCGATCATGAATTAAATAGATATTTACAAAGAAGCTTGGAAGATTTACCAAACCATCCAAGCGTTTGTTTAAGTGGTATTAGGGGGATTTTAGATAAGTGCTTTGACATTATCTGGAATGCTGAATTTGGAGGGAAGGTCGTCCCCGATGGTCATTTTGATACTTGGAATTACCATAAAGAACATGAAAGTCTGCAAGAGTTTAAAACTAGCTTTCCCCAAGGAGCTAAGCGCTTAAAACTATTAAAAGCTCTTACTACACCAGAGCGTTCAAACCCACTTGCAAAAGTAGTTTCCAAATCAACCTATGTAGCAATAAATGCTCTTTATCCATTTGGAGACTTTGGTCAGCATCAAGAAGGTGAAAATATAAGCCTTCAAATGGTGTATTCCTCTATTCTTCTGGCAGTTGAACTAGTTGCGTCTTTGCAAAATGATTTAGCCAATTGCAAAGATGGAGTTTAGTTTTCGGATGATCAGATCGGTATGTCGCTGTTGTTTCAACAGCGCTTGCTGCACAGCGTCAACATCAATATCTTCATAATCGCGTTTGTCATGAGCTACATAGGTATCAACGTTAAGAGAATAACCATGTTTGATAACTTTATCTGGTGTCACTAATTCAAGTTTTATTGATTGACTGTTCTGGTTTCGGTAGGCTTCGGCGATGTCGTCAATGGATGTCAGAATGTTTATCCCTGCATCTGGGGTATAGCAATTTCTAGCGTCAATGAAGGTAATTTTGTCCTTGTTAGACCTTTTCTTATTAAGGACAATAGCGAATAAAGGAACTGTTCGAGCATCAAGCAGTTTAGGTGGAAGTTGAATAATAGCATCAATTTGATTGTTATCGACTAATTGTTTTCTAGAATGAAAGTCAGAATGCCTGCTTAGTGGTCCTTTGCCTGTGATAATAACGGCCTTACCAGAGTCATTTAGCGAATAAAGCATGTGATGAATTAACGCGTGCTCCCAAAAGCGAGACTTCAAAACAGCTTTAGGAATTCGGTTTTCTTCATAGTTTCCTTTTAGGGCTTTGCTGTTATCACCCCTAATATCTTCTATTTCGGAATAAATGCTTGGCTGAAGCAACGTAATTGCATAATCAAATTCACCTTTTTTGACATTAGTTGCTGGATCAAGAGCAAACGAGTTCATGGTGTTTAGTTCTGAAACTCCCGCTATAAGTAGTTGATGCCTGATATAACGTGAAGATTGATTCACGCTTTCTGTAGTTATACATACGCTCTGGTTTTGCAGGGCAAAATCAACTATAGATTCTCCAGTTACTGCATATGGATCATAAACACGGCTTTTGGGTTGTGGTTGCAATAGCTTGGAATATAACTCGGCGAAACTAAAAGGCAGTGCTTGATATGAGAAGTCCGCTGCAAAATGATCTGGTAAGTTCATCGCTTGAAGTCGTTGAAGAACTCTAGTGTAAAGCGTGACACTATCCTGCCGAGATAACTTTTGGATGTCTGAATTATCACTTAATTGAAAAACTTCGTGAAATACAAGTGCTCCATCGCTGTTATTGGTTAACTCTACAAGTTCATTTAAAAAAGCTCTTAGAGCAGGAGTTAGTAACTCATTGGTTGAATACTTTCTAACTGTTGCCAAAAACTCATGGTTCGACTTTTTCTGCTTGAATTCGGTTATTAAGTTATCCAAGTTTGGAGATTTTACTAATACACAAGTGAGAAGCGTAAGATAAAGATCTCGCTCATGGATTGTATCGTTGGTAAACCCAACATACTTGTAGGACTGAATGACGGTAGATACAAGGCTTTCGATTACATCATTATTCATTTTAGTGAACTCCAGATAGCTTCTGAAAATTTCTCCAGCTCCTGTTCTCTTTGTTTTATCAGTAACTGTTGTAAATGCTTTTCTTTCTTAATACTGGTGTCTAAATCAACTAGCATCTGCTGGTGCTCAATTGGCAGTTCAGTTGGCAATTTTAGTTCGAGAAGCCTTTTTTTGGTAAGCGTACTCTGATAACTCCCGCTGCTATTGACCGTAAACCAGTTTTGAACAGACGCACTGTTTAAAAATACTTCTAAATACTCAGGCGACAGTTTTGAAGAGTCATTAACTGTAATAATCAAAAAGTGCTGATTTGCTACAACATTGTCGGGTAAGTTTTTCAACAGAAGTGCAGTTTTGGTGTGGCCTTTGGCAACAAGTAAAATCTCATTCTCTTGCAATGTTTTTATTGTGCGACTTGAATCGATATTGGTTCTAGTAATATTTGCCCAGTCTAATCCCGCAAGCGTAAGATCTTGAACATCTCTAAGCTGTATGACTTGATATTCACCCTTGTCACTACTCTCTATTGCCTTGCTAAAAGTCCAACCCGTTCTAACTTTTATTATTGATTTTTCTTCAGTCATCGACACGCGCCTTTAATTAATATTTATATGCTACCAGTTTAAACTCACTTTTGCAGTGAGAATTTGACAAAGTGTCGAAATTGATCAAGAATTGATCTTGCATTAACTCACTGCGGGGGTGAGAGGTGTCGAGAGGCGAAAACTGTACGCAGTTTTCATTTATATGGTTTATTAATATGGCACGAGGAAAATCCACCAAAAACATTACTGTTGCAAAGCGCAATAAAAGAATTAAGGAATGGGAAGCAGCCAACGCAAAAGGCTCGAAGTACATCCCCTTTATTGACCCCAGAGATATCAGGTCGGATGGGAGTAAAGGTCGAGTCCCTGACTATGAAAATAAAGGCCAAGACAAACGTGTTCTCTCAACCAATGAGAGGTTGTATGCTTATATTTTAATGTTTGATGACCGAATCCTATGGTCGAAAGAGCAATATCCGCTTTTACCTATCGAAAGATCTGTTGCGATTGCTAAGCGGTTGAAGATTCGGCATCCCAAGTATCCCGGCACAAACGTTGATGTCGTTATGACATCTGATTTTTACTGTGGAAAATTCGATGGCAATGAAGTTGTTTACTCGATTAAAGATGATGAGAAAATTAAATCATTAACAGAACGCGAAAAAAAGAATCTAGAAAATAAAGAAAAGATCCAGAGAGCTTTCTGGGAATCAAAAGGGATCAAATATCACTTAATTCATAGCTCAACTTACAAAAAATCTATCTTTGTAAGGAATTTGGTAAAGCTTGCTAAGAGTTTAAAAATTTCATTTGAACTAGAGCTAATTCGAAAACGCTGGCTGAAATCATTTTCAATTAATCTTAGAAATACTCGTGAAAGACGATTAAGCTTTTTGCTCAACGCAACCTCAGAATCTATGGGGATTGAGTACTATCAAAGTGTTAAGTTATTCAATCATTGCCTTTGGCATAAATTGATTAAAGCAGATTTAAATATCCCCCTTAGGTTTGAGAACTTGGTGTCTGACTTTGACATTAAGGTGGTTGCTCATGACTGAATTTACTCAAAATTTAATGGTGAAAGATCTGCTTGTTCCTGAGCAAGACTCTGAATTAACGGAAGCTTCTATCGTTATCTTGATTGATTCCAAGGAAGATGAAGTATTTGTCATTGGCCTAGGTGATAAAACTAAACCAAAAGCAATGTCTTATAGACTGCTGTTAGAAGAGCTAATTGAAGGGAAGATTAAAAAGGGAACTTTCGAAAAAACAGAGTATTGGAAAAAGGTTGAGGAGTCACTTGATGATGAAGCGCGTGCCAAGAGAGATTTAAAATTTGAGGTTATAAAACCACTTGTCGAAAATTTAAGCCCGTTTTTACGTAAGGGGAGTTATGGAAAAGGTTTGGTCAAAAACTGTCTCGAATTTGCGAAAGAAAATGGTTTAAAAAAAACGACTAGGTATCAAGTATATCAGTGGCTCTATCGTTATTTAAAGTGCAGAAGTAATAAAAACTGTTTTCTTAGAAAACCGGGAACAGGAAAAGGCAAGGATAAAAAATACTCGAATAAAACAGGGCCTAAGCGTCAAGAGGGTAATGTCTGTAACGGTAGGATGAGAGAGGAACTCGATGAAAAGCACATTAAATCCATTGTACGAGAATTTCACGAATGTGACTCACCCATTCCAATCACTGATTGTTGGACTGAATACCGCAATAAGCATCAATGTGACCCTGTTTATGATCAGTTTACGGGGGAGTTTTTGAAATATGAGGAAAGAAAAGGTGAGCTATTTATAAGTAAATATCAGTTCTTTGAATTTGCATATAGTTTGACTAGTGATAATCGTCATCGAGTACTGAAAGCACAAGGTCTTTTTGATGAATATAACAAAAATATTAAAGGACTTAGTGGTGAAATTCACGACATATTTGGTGATGCGCCGGGGGATTATCAAGTTGATGAAACTCCTTTAGCTATAGAGCTTGTTGATGAGTTTGACAGAAATAGAAGGTTAGGTAGACCTACTTGTTACTCAGTAATTGATATGTTCTCACGAGCATGGGTTGGTTTGTTGCTGACATTTGCGAAGCCATCGGCTCATACAGCAAGAGAAATAATTTTCATATCTTGTAGAAACAAAGAAGTGTTCTGCAAAGAAATTGGTGTAAAGCTAAATGAACCTTGGTTACCTGAGGGCAAGCCTGCAAGGATCATAGTAGATAATGCTGAGTTTGCTTCTGCTTTAACAGATGCTTTTAGCGCAGATGCAAATATCGAAGTGTTATTTAACAAAGAAGGTAATTCACAGGAAAAAGGGCTAGTAGAGCGCAGACATAAA
This sequence comes from Pseudoalteromonas sp. 68 DY56-GL68, assembly GCF_041414825.1. NCBI lineage: Bacteria > Pseudomonadati > Pseudomonadota > Gammaproteobacteria > Alteromonadales > Pseudoalteromonadaceae > Pseudoalteromonas > Pseudoalteromonas sp. 68 DY56-GL68. The sequence continues at coordinate 457,444 of NZ_JAOCZL010000018.1, read as the reverse complement.
ACCTTGGAAGAGTTTTTATTTGGACGAATTCCCGGAGCTATTAGTAAAAAGTATGTAAGGAGTTATCTAGCAAGAAGAGTCAGACGCAACGCTGTTCTCAACATAAGAGAGCTATATCAAATACTAATCGATTTTATAACTCGCTTTAATAAATTTTACCCGCTAAGAACGTTACCTCTAAGTAAAGAGATGAAAGAAGACGGTGTAAAGAATGTTCCTAACCAAAAATGGCTTTGGGGCTTAGTTCATAGGGCTGGTGACTTACAATCAGTGGATGAAGATGAACTATTCATGCAACTACTTGAAAGTGCTCAAGTAACAGTTAAGCGAGACGGTCTATTCCTACAGGGGCGATATATTAGAACTTTTAAAAAGCGCAGAACATCTCAGGGGTTGCATTACACCTGTGACTGGGCTTTGAGAAATTTCGTTTATGAGAAGGAAATAGGTAAGACATACGACTGTAAGTTTATGCGTTATTCAATGAGTCGGATATGGATTGTTACTGACTTTGGTTTTCAGGAAGCCGTTTTACATCCAAATGACGCTAGTTTTGAATGGTGGAGTGCTGAGTGTATTCAAGACAAAAAGATCGAAGAAGCTACAGAAAATGAAGTGCAAATGGATCAGTACCATCAAGAGCAAAGTAAAACAGTGGCAAATGCAAAGGCCAAAGTCAATGATGCAAAAAAAGAGCAAGACCAAATAACTGTTAATGCGGCAAATACCCAAGACATGTCACTTAATCGTGCGCAGGCAATTGACAGAGAAATTGTAGGGTCGAAAGAACAGTTAAATAAATTCACTAACCAGAACTATCAAGAGGAACAAGATATTGACGAATCTTCTCCAGAGAAAGTTCAGATAAAAGATAGCTTAACTAATCAAAGGGCAAGTTTATTTGCCGAGAAAGCAAGAATGAATAGACGGAGAAGAGGATAAAGATATGACATACAAAATTGCAAAATATACACCTTCGGACAACCCAGACTATAAAGGTAATCCATTTATTGAGTGTTTGCCGTTAAGGCTTAATCCTGATGATTTTTGGGAAAGAGTCCAAGACGAAGCTTATGCTCCTGAAGATTTATCTAAATTTAGCATAGAGACACTAGAGGGGATAGCGTCAAATATCATGGATTCGGTTTGTACTACGTCCATATATTATGACGTGTACTGTGATTTATTAGGGACTATTAAGGTTGGTTACAAAAACAGAAACCCTTTAAATGATGATGTTAAAAAGTGGCAACAAAAAATTGCGACAGCCAGTTATAAAAGAACTCGTACTACCGCACCATCTCTCAAGTTCACTGGTTATTCAGGCTTAGGTAAAACGACTCTAGTTGATTCAGTTTTAGGTTTAATCGATCAAGTCCTTATTCATCCTGCTGATGGTCCAATGAATGAAGAAAGAGTCCAGATTGTATATCTTAAGGTTAATATTCCCGGTGATTCTAATACCAAAGATATTTGTCTGGATTTGTTCGAGCAAATTGATGGGATTTTAGGATTGGAAGGGGAAGATAGCTATCACTTAATGTATCGTAACAAAACTAGAAGCACATGTATTAAAGGGTTGGCAACAGTTTGTACTTCGCTTTTGGTTGGGATGATTATTTTTGATGAAATGCAAAATATATGCACATCCGTTGCAAATGAGAAAACCCTAATTTTTAAGTTTTTCGACAAACTGACAAACGAAGCCAAAATACCTACCTTAAAAATTGGCACATCAAAAGCAAATAAACTAACTGACAGTGAGTTTTCAAATGCGAGACGCCTAGGCATTCCTTACGATTGGAAAAATTACCCAATAGATGATCCTGACTGGGAGACATTAGTGGAATATGCGTGGAGTTATCAACTGTTGCCAGAGTTCGAGAAGTTAACAGTTCGATATAAAAAGAAAATTTATGAATTGACGAGAGGGATACCACACTGCTTATTTTTCCTCATTGAGCAGGCTAATATTTTGGGATTGAGAAGTGGTAAAGCTAAATTTTCTTTTGATCTTTTAGATACAGTGTTTGAAAAACGCTTTTCAATTATGAAAACAGGAATAATAGCGTTGAGGCATGGGAATGTTGCCGCATTCGATGATTTGATGAGTGCTGGTAAATATATTGATAAAGAAGTAGAAAAGCTGGTTAAAAAACTTATAAAAATTGGTGACAACTTAAATTTAAGTAAGGCTGAAGCAAAATCTCTTTATGAACACGTAGAAAAGTACTTGCCGGAATATAAACCGACTAAGGCAGAAGAAAAAATTCTGGATAAGCTATTCAAGAAGGCCGAGTTAGAAGCATCTGATCTACTCGAAGATGATGGATATTTGAGGGTGCCAACATGAGTTTTGCCTCGTTAAATATCTTCCCAAATGAGCACTATATTTCATGGTTTGTAAGGAATTCACAATTTAGTGCTTATCCTGAATTTAAACATTACTTATTTAGCAATCGGATCGATTCTGAAACGTTTAAAGCTTATGAAGTCATCCATCCTTCGGTTAGCAATTTTTTAAAGTGTTTTGGTCAAACCGATAGCCTGTTACGAGAGCACACTTTATTTCCTTTATGGCAAATATCTGTAGCTCACGAGCTTGACCATGAAGAGCTACTACAGAATAGGTTTCTGGACTTACACCACAGTAACGGAGAAAAAACGTTATTTCAGTTTGATCGAAGTTGGCATAGCTGTCCGATGTGTAGAAAGGAAGATATAGGTAGTTTTGGCACTAGCTATTGGCATACACAGCATCAAATACCTAGCATGTATAAGTGTTACAAGCACGATACAATGTTAGAAAAGGCAAAGTATCCAGTTGTAGATTTGAAAACAGGGGTTCTGCCGCACCAAGTGAAAAAGTGGTGTAAGTTGCTAGAGGCGGAAACACCAGAGCTAGGTAAATGGCAAAACTTTTTATATTCCGTTCAAGAAAAATTGATGGAAAACTCGTTACCTTTTATTGAAATTAAAAATCGAATTACGACTGCTTTGGGCATGGATAGTATTTCGAATCATCAATGTAGTAAACACACTGATGAATTAACTCTTAAGTTTGAACGTGAGTTAAATATGGAATTGCTGGCCTATTTGTATACCGATTATACGAGAGCTTCAAACAAAGGCACTCCCAAGGTAATAGGAAACTTGTATAGAGGGATCAACAATCCATACAAAATTAGATCTCCGATACACTGGATATTGCTTGGTTATTGGCTTTTTCCTGATGAACTAACAACTTAACAGGCGTAACCTCAAATGACGAACCAGCTATTTCCTGCTCCATTTCCAGATGAGACTGTTTATAGCTGGGTTTGTCGCTTCCATTTTTTTGCAGCCCATGCTGACTTTAAAAGAGATACATTAAGAAAATTAGGTATCAGGGACAATCGCCCCGCTAACGAATTCCCCCCTTACTTAAAAAAGTTATCCGAGCTATCTGGGGTGAATTTGGATCAACTTATTTTTTGTTTCACTAACGCTCATTACTTTCAACCATTCATGGATCAAATCATGTACGGTGAGATTTGTGAAAAGCTTAAGAGAGGCGATACTTCAAGTTTACAGAGCCGCATTGGCGCTGTTGCCAACAGAATAACTCCCGGTCAATTACTAAAATATTGTCCACTTTGTGCCGAAAAGGATGCTCAACAGTTTGGGACTTCATACTGGCACAGAAGTCATCAGCTTGTGGGTGTTACCGCATGTGAAACACACGGTATACATTTACTAAGTGTTAAACGTAATACTAAAACACCACAATTGCCGCCTTTATCTGGATGCATTCATCCATCCTCCTTGCTTGAAATAAGGCTATGCAAGTTAATAAAAAGCGAGATATTTGATAATGATGCACAGTGGTCCAAAGTTGATACTTACCAAGCTTATTTTAATAGACTCGGTGAGATGGAATTATTAACTCAATCAGGGAGAATAAAGCAAAAGCAACTGAAGGAATATTTAATACAACACTTGGATGGTATGTCTGAATTTGACTATCCATACCCTCAGGTTTTCGATGCTGCATTGGATGGAAAACTGTCTGAAAGTATGTTCTACAGAGCAGCTTGCAACCATCAACCAATAAAACACTTTGTTTTTATCTCTGCACTTTTTGATTCTTGGGATGACTTTAAGCAAAGTGCAAATATTGAAGAAATTAAAGAAGACTCTCCAGTTACCGAACAACAACACCATCTACAAAGTGTTAATTGGTACGAAGGGCTAAAAATGATTTCAGAAGGAAAAAGTTTAAGAACTACTGCCCTTTTTCTAGGAACAACAGTAAGCACCATAAAGATAAAAGCTCAGCAGAATAACTTAGCCATTGATTTAAGGCCATCAAAAATCACTGAACTCATTGAGAGAGCCATTTGGCGCAAGTTAGTTGTTGGTGTAAAAACACAGGATATAGCCGATGAGTTCAATGTGTCAGTAGGAGCAGTTGAGAAAGTTTTAACTAAACATGTTTGGCTTCCAGAGCTAAGAAAGCGCATCTGGTATTTTGAAAAGCAAAAGTTTCATGCGAAACGAGTCTCGGATTTTATAGATGAACACCCAGACGCTACTCGTAATGATATTAGAAAAAAAGTCAAATCGAGCTATTATTGGCTGTATAAGCATGAAAAAGAGTTGTTGTACCAGCTACTTCCTAAACGAGTAAAAGCCATTTATTGGCCTAGAAAATCCAAGAAATAATTTGCTTATTTTTCAATTAGTTAAAATGTCTTAAATTTAAATACTATTTTGCTTTGAATAGTAATTTGAAAAAAGCTTAAAAATCAGTAACTTAATTTTTTAAATGTCTATTTTTAGAATACTTAATCACATGATTAAATTCAAATGCCAAAAAGCCGTTGCAGCAATGCAACGGCTTTTTTGTGTTTTGGAGAAAGTTAGCTAGTTGCAAGGGGGAAAGAGTAAAGAAGCTTTAAGCCATAAGTTTTAAGTTAGATTTTGCCTTCACATTGCAACGGTTAAACCCGATACTGTAGGCGTGAAATTCATTTCGCGCGCAATGTTGTTTGTAGGAGTTGGCTTTTGCCGTGACTATTTCGACATTAAAAACCTTATTCAAGGTTTGTCGCGCTGGCGACGGTAGCCAAAGAGGGGTTGCCGCAGACTCCTAACTGGACTCTCCCAGTCACCCGAGCATCACGCTATTTCCTTCAAAACACAATTGATATGAACATAAACTGTGAAGATAGGCCATCCATAGCCTAGTTTCGCCTAATCGCGCATCTATGCGCGGTATTACTCATCAATTGCTTATTTTCAGGGCGTGATGATAGGGGAGGGTGTTAAACGTGAGATTGGTGTTTGGTCTTGATAAAATTCAAGATCTGACCCCTAGATTTCTTTTACTCTTACTTTATCTTGATTGCACCACTTAGGCATAATGACAAATAGTGGCGCTTAGAAAGCGCTCTTTGTTCATCAACATACCCTAATCAAAAATAGTAATTTGGTGCTGTTCGCGTGTTAAATTAGGTTTTGATTAATGGCTTTTATAACGGCCTGAGTACGGTCTTTTACGTCTAATTTAGCAAGGATTTGTGACACATGATTACGAATAGTTCCCTCAGAGTTATCTAATTTTTCGGCAATCACTTTGTTCGACATACCTAAAGACAAACACTGCAATACAGTTTGTTCTTTGTCCGTTAAGTAGAGCTGAGGGCTTAGTTGCTTTTTGAGTAAAAAATCAGTCACCGCACTCTGCAATACTCGCTCACCTGCAACGACCTGCTTTATAGCGCGAATGAGTTCTTCAAGTTCAATGTTTTTAAGCACATACCCACGTGCACCTAGATTAAGGGCTTTGACTAATACATCACAATCTTCAAATGTGGTAATGATCAGCACGGGGGTTTTATCACCCTTCTCGCGCATTTTTTGCAGCACGCCGAGCCCGTCTAAATTCGGTATTCTCATATCGAGTAAAGCAATGTCAAAACTATGCTCAGCTAATAGTGCAAGCGCTTGCAAGCCATCTTCAGCTTGGGCTTCTATATTAATGGCACTATCGAGGTTAAGTAAATTAGCGAGGCCTAAACGAACTAAGGTCTGATCTTCAACTAGTAGGCACTTTATCATGGCTTTTGTCTTCTAAATTTAGTGGTAATGTCATGGTATTGATCAGTGTTTCTTGTTCAAGATGTTGTGAAAATTCACCGTCAAATTGTGCCATTCGCTCATTTAATCCTGCTAATCCGTTCCCTTGCTTTGGTAAATGGGTCTCTGGTTGATTGTGATACGCTTTTGCAATTAACAGCGGGTGTTGGCTAATGTGGGTGACATTCACATGCAAAGTAAAATGGTTTGCTTGGGTATGTTTAAGGGTGTTGCTGATCATCTCTTGGGTAAACCGTAATACACACAGGGTGTAGTCTTGAGAGAGCTGCTCTGTCTCCTCACTTAGTTGGAGATCACAGTGTAAATTAGGTGTTAGCTCGCAAATAGCCTCAAGAGCCTGCTTAAGTATCGTTTTGTCATTGCGTTGAGTGGAAACGATTTCGCGTACTTCTGCCAATATTTCTTGGCTAAGTTGGTGGCAAAGAGACAGAGTTTCAACGGTGGCTTCATTTGCTGCCCTTTTAGCAAAATCTAAATTAATGCTGAGTGCGGTAAGCTTATGGCCGAGTGAGTCATGGAGCTCGCGTGATATACTTTGTCGCTCTTGCGCTGCATGCATCGCCCCCATCATGTGTTGGGTGGCTTTTAACTCTTTGTAGTTTTGGCGGGATTGGTAATGTGTATTTAAACTTTCGACAATACGCCGGCTAACAAACCAATTCATCAAGCAAAAGAAGAACCAAATTGTAAACGTGATCCAAGGAATGCCATTTTCCCAGCGTGAATAATGCGTTAAACCATACACCAGCATGGCGGCCACAACACAAGCCAGTATTTTAGGAAGCGAAAAATGAGGACTAAAAACCGCTGTGAACATCACTAGGTGGATAAAAACTAAGGACGTTGAACTCAGTTGTATCATGGCCAAAATAAGCAGGAAGTAGCCAAGCGCTACGCCATGAACAAATTTGTTGGGCTGTTTTAACACATACAGCAAAATGGCTAAAATGGAACCACTTACTATGATTTGCAAATATAGTGCTAATTCTGAGTTTGCATAATAGGCACACGCCGATGTCACCCCAAGCCACGATGCCAATGTTGAGAAATGCCAATCGGTTGTATGTCGTATAGTTGATTCCATTACTGCGGCCATATTTTTTTAGTAATTATTGCAGAACTCGCGTTGTAAAAACAGTGACATCTGTCATAGCCCAAGCTATGAGCTTTGTGACTAGTGTCATTAAGCCTCATTCATTTATGCTTTATTAATAAAAATTAGTTGGGCACATTAATGAATAAAGATAGTCGATTACATTACATTGATAATTTACGCAGCCTCGCGCTATTGCTCGGCATTGTATTTCATGCCGCTTTAGCCTATAGCCCGTTTTTTAGTAATATTTGGTTTACGGCAGACCCAAGCACACATGGCCTTTTTGATTATATAACGCATACGCTGCACTTATTTCGGATGCCTTTATTTTTTATTATTGCAGGGTTTTGCAGTGCGTTATTAATAGTTAAATCGAGCAACACGCGATTTTTACGCCATCGCAGTCAACATATATTACTGCCTTTTATTGTATTTTTACCGTTAAGCTTTGCTATTTACTACCACGCATTGAGTTTTGGTGCCGATATAGCCAATCCAACACCGCCAATTTTTGCTGTGTTTCAAGTCATTAAAGAGCCTGTTGTTAGCACTATGCACTTATGGTTTTTGTGGAATTTATATCAGTTTTGCTTAATTCATTGGTTGTTGAAAGCAACTAACTTATTTGGTAATAAATTCGATGGGCTTAGCGTTCACCCTTTATTTATGTGGGTTGTGCTTCCCATCGTGTTAACACTTTCTTTGATGGGGCAATCTATTCCATTTCCTGCTCCCGATAAACTCACGCCACAGTTGTGGTCGTATGGTTTTTACGGCAGTTTTTATTGCTTAGGAGTGGGGCTTTATAAAAAACAACAACTCATTTCGTTATATCATAGGTACTTATGGCCTCTAATTTTGGGTGCTGCAATATCACTGACTGGTTATTTTTCTCTATTACCAGCCGCACCAAGCTTAGATGAAGTGATTGCTGCCGCAACTACGGGTTATTTTGCCGCGGCGGGAGAGCTATATGTATTGCATGTTTTATCACAAGGATTGAGTGTTATTTTGTTAACCGCCATAACGTTTTTACTTGGGCATCGCTTTTTAAATCACAAAAGTAAGCTCAGTCGCAGCATATCAAATGCATCATATTGGATTTATTTAATACATGTGCCAGTGCTGATTTATATTCAGATGCCATTGATTAATACTAATTTACCAGTTTTAGTAAAGTTTATAGTTAGCGTGGTTGTTACATTACTTATAGGTCAAATAAGTTATTTATTATTAATTAGAAATACATGGTTGGGCGCACTGCTTAACGGTAGGCAAACCAAGAGAAAGATAATACAGTCAGCTTAAATATCGTCACGAGGTAATGACTTAAAATCAGCAAAGCTGACACATTAAGAGCTACATCAAGGGATACTATTATGCATGCAATAACAATCAAATCGACAATCGCCACGATTCAACAAGGTGCAATCAAAGCTGACGGCAGGTTTTGGCTAACCAACACCGATATTCATTTTGCACCGTTTAATGCACAATTTGGGTTAGGACCTTATACGTTTGCACGGCGTGAAATTGTAAAAGTGAGTAAGTGCACTGGTAAAGTTGCGGGTATTTTGTCTTATACACGTGATGCAATTGAAATCGTATTAGAAGATGGTAATAAATATCAATTCATTGTGTCGAATCCAATTGAGTGGATTAAATTAATTGACCAATAGTTTGAAAAACAAATGCTTGTAGTCCATAAAAGTAACTATTGTTTTAATGTACCTAATAATGCACGATAAAACATGTCACTATTTTATTGGGTATATAGTAAGCACATGGATTTGATAAAAACGCTTTTGCTCAATCTCCATTTGGGTAAAAAAAGCCTACTCCCATCGTTTTAGGGGAAAAACTATCAAACAACAATAACGTGGTAGTTAAGTCGCTTGAGTTATATTGTTTTTCGCCTGATGTATATTTCGACGATATCAGTGAGTTTGAGAAAGACAATTGTTTTATTGAATCTGTAGATGATATAAGCCCTGTTGATGCATTGGTGAGAGGCAGAGTAGTGCAAGTGCCGCTTTTTGGAACGCCATGGGGTCAGGCCTTTCTTTTGTCTGACCTTTTCACCAAGTCAAAACCAATACTATGCTATTAGCACCTAGCACCTACAACTGATCTTTCATATACTGCAATTGTTTTTTGTGGCGTCTTTTATGCCTTTTTATAACAAGCGCACTTGTTTTAAGCTGCTTACTAAAAAATAACACCGCTAGTAATAAATTAAGCAAAAGAAAAAAGCTTGATACTTTTAAGCCATTAATAGATTGAGCATGAAGGTCAGCGAATAAAGTCATAAACAATGTGTAAAGTGAGATTAAAATCGCTGTAATAACCAGCCCTTTAAAAACTTTTATGACCCATGTTTTTCCGATAGATAAAAGTACACCTAGTGTTATACATGCAAATGTTCCAGTGAAGAAAGCTATTACTCTAGGAGTTAAATCCTTAATAGATTCATAAGGCCAAAGAACCATTAATACTAAAAATGCAACCGATGAGTAGCTAACAACGCTAGCAACTATAGAGATAGCGCAAGTTAAAATATATTTTAACTTAGGGATGGAGTCACTTAAGGGGAGATCTTCAGCTTTCACTTTTTAAGCTCTCATGTACCAATTGCAATTCCTTTAATTTCATCATTGTGTGCTCTTAGGTTCAATATGTATTTTTAACTTTAAGCAATGAGTTGGTAGCTTTATTGTTGGTGAAATTAACTGTATTAATGGCAGGGCAGCTAATAGGAAAAACTAAACTGATTTATAGTAATTGATAAAACTTAGAATTCTTTGAGCGCGACAATGAAGTTGCTATCACTCATTACCTGTGTTTATATAAATTTTAAATACCTAGTTTTTTCAGGTCTATTTTAATTTAGTTCAGGAAAGTACAATTATAATTAAATGGAGTTTATTTTATATGGAAGTTCATTTCTATCCTGGTCAACACCTTTTAATTGTTAAGAAGAATGGCATTAAATTTGCCGAATTCGAAGCAATGGGGGGTCCTTCAAAAGTTGGTAATGACCCTTATATGGCCGAAGAGCCAACTACTGCTGGGCATTTTATTATCGATAAAACTGAAGCTTATCGAACGCCAACGTGGCCTATGTCAAAATTATCGTGGGGGACAAAGCTCAGAGATATGCCGTCAAAAGGAGACATCTGGTACGCCTTACCTAGCGGTAAGTGGGGAAGCTTAAATCAGTTATATAATACGCCTGTTCGAAGCGCCATAATGGAAATGCATAAAGAGCTATATGGTAAAGCTATTGTGCCTGAAAGTTGGGTTTTTAATGATTTTGGCCCCACCGCTATTCGTTGGTTTAAAGATCTTAATGGTAATAAAGTACTTGATGGGAATGAGCGTCTTTCAGGGCAGATGTTTCATACAACGCCAGAAAATGAAGCAGAGGAAGCGACAGGTTCAACAATTCGGTTAGTACCTTCACACGGTTGTATTCATCTAAAACCCAACGATAGAGATCGCTTGTTCACCCTAGGCGCTTTTAAACGAGGCACATCTTTTACGGTACATAAATATCATGAACGTTATAAACCTAATTAGTAGAAATATCCGCACTTTATTAATACTTTTGAGTACTTGCTTTTTTAGCTCTTACCTTTTTGCCTCGGCTTCGCATTTGTTACCGAATGACATTAAAGTACCTAATGATCTCGATAGTATTAACACAACTTTTGAGTCAAATGATGGCTGGTTTATTGGCGGTTATAAAATAATAGATGAGAGTAATGCAGCTGTTGTAGTTTTTCTTCCTAACGATGAAAGTGCAATAAAATACTGGTCTTTGGACACAGGATATGTTTCTCAGTTTTTTAAGGTTAATGATAGCTTTTATGTTCTAAGTTCTGCCGGTGAGGCTTTAAAAATAGAGAAAGACAGGCTTGTTGCAACTAGTTACAAGGTGAAACCAAAATCGACTTTAATCGTTGAGGAACCTTATTTAATTGCTTGTCATCCCAGAGGTTGGGCCAAGCTTAGCTCTGTAAATACTGGTAGTTGTTACAGGTTAGATGGGGTTTGGGATATTGATTTATCTTGGACTCATATAGGTACTCCACCAAAACTGTGCGATGGAAACTTAAAAGTATTAATAACAACTAACAAAAGTTGGAGTGTAGTTTCTATTGATCTCGAAACAGGGGAAACGCTACAAAGCAGAAAAGTAGCCAAACCTAAAAGTGATGTATCATTATGTGAGCTTTAAAAATAGCCAATCAAACAAAGTTTTATTTTGGGAAGCACCGTAATGTTGAAAATAAAAGCAATTTTTATTTCTCTGGTTGTTTTGGTTAGTTGCTCTAGTGTTGCCACAACTAAAAAGGAAAGTGATGCGTTGCTGGAGTTGACTATTTATCACCCGCCTTTTCTGAAAGTGCCTTCACAGTGACTTTAGATCTATTTAGCTATTACTTAGATTGCCAAATTATCCTTATAAATAAATCAGCAAAAGACCCTGTGTGTCAATTTAGAGATATGGATTAAGAAGATTTATAAATAAAAGTTAATTCTGAGGGCTTTTGTCTAATGATTAGCTTTAAAACCTACCTAGTAGGCAAGTTTCACATATTCATTTAACAGTTTTTCCCTCCTAAAACCTAATAATTTGTACTTAAAAAACACATAAAAGTTAAATTTATGTAAATATTTTCTTGCTTTCGTACCTGTTTGGTCTATGTTTTTGGTCGGAGGTCACTCCTCCAACCTGATAGATAAAATTACAATCAACAGGAACACACATGAAAATAAAAACACTCTCACTAGTGCCAGCTTTAGTGTTGGCAGCGAGTATCAGCCACAGTGCTTTTGCTGCACAAGGAGTCGCGTTTGTGCACGGTACAGGCCAGCAAAGCGATGCGTATAATGACTATTGGACAGGTAGCTTTGTCGACACGGTTCGTCAAGGTTTACCCAATAGCAGTAATTACACAGTCATTAATTGTGATTTTGAGCAGTATATGTGGGCTGATGCGGCATCTGGTTGTTTAGCGGGGCAGCTTACTACATTTATTAATAATAAAAACATCACCGATTTAACTCTGATCACTCATTCTAACGGCGGTAATGTGGTGCGTTGGATTTTATCTAACCCAACATGGGATAGCCGTTATCCAAATATTATTAGTAAAGTCACGCGTACCATTGCACTGGCTCCTTCAAGTGGTGGCACGCCTTTGGCTGATGCGGTTATTGCAGGTAATTCGTTCGAGCAAAGCTTGGGTTGGCTGTTAGGTTATGGCAACGATGCGGTTAAGCAACAACAGGTGTCTTGGATGGCGTCGTATAACGCACAGTGGCTATACGGCACACCGAACCGCCCAAGCTTACCGTCTCGATTCGAAACTGTAGTAGGCAGTGACGTTGAATCAGCGGTATGGGACAGCGACAGTTATTGCGGCGGTTATCAAAATCAAGTGGGTCTTGAAGTAACACAAAACTGGTTAGACAGCTGCTCAGATGGCTTTTTAAATTGCAGTTCTCAGTCGTTAGCTGGGGTGGTGTGGTTTACCGATAAGTCGCGAACTCAAGGTAGCGAGCCTTTGAGCCATCAGCAAAGTCGTCGCAATTGTTTTGGCTTACCAAACATACTTAAAAATCGAATTTAGGAGCTAAGCCATGATTAATAAGTTAACCACACTTTGTGCTGCAATGATGCTTGTAAGCACTTCGACGTATGCTAATGAGCAAACGGTTTATCAATTTCCTCAGGTGCAATCTTCATCTGCGGTGCAGTTGCAAATGCTTGAAAAAGATAGCGTTGAGTATTGGCAGAAGGTTTCGGGCAAAGAGCTTAAGCGCGGTGTGCCACTGTATGTAAACCAAGTAGATAATTTTATTCGTATCGCCCCAAAAGCACGCTTTGATAGTGGTGAGGTGTTTAAACCTGATGATTTACAGCTCGATAAGCTATCAATTAGAGATGCAAACTCGCAGCCGTTATCAATACAAGCTGTTGCGTCACAACAAAAAATGCAAAATGCTGGATTTAATGACGGTAGTGTAGGGCTTAGGCTTGGTCAGGTAGGTGCTAAGGCAATGTTAAAAACAAGCCAAGCCTTAAACGACAGCGACACTTATTTAGTACATGTAATTGAAAAAGGCTCACGTAACGCCTTACATGCTAAAACACAGTTTAAAGTGAAGGATCAGCAGCAACGTTTAGGTATACAGCTAAGTATGGGTCAAAAGCGCTTTAAAGATAAGCAGGTGAAACTAAGTTTATACAGCCCTGAAGGCGAGCAGCTTGATGTGCGTTATGAAAATGGTGAAGCGGTGCTTAAATACCCACTTGAAACCCTAGGTTCCGTAAATGGTTACTATGAACTTGAGGCAAGTGTTAAAGCGGTGGTAAATGGGCAAATAGTGAAACGCTCTATAAAAATGCCGTTTGTGCACAGTTCGCAAACCATCACTATGGATAACGCGAAAGTGACAGTACTTGGTAATAATCAATACCAAGCTCAGGTACCTGTGCAAGTAACCGATGCTGGCCGCTACGCGATTCGTGCAACGTTAACAGGCATGGGCGATAAAGGTAAACGTGTAAAACTTGCGACGGTTGAGGTTGCAAAGCAGATTAATGGTCAAGATAACTTTATGATGCCGTTTTCTGTGGCTAAAGCTGCCAAAGCACCATTTGAGTTGGTGGATATTGAACTTACCGATCAAACGCGCATGTTAAAGTTTGCAGGAGAATAAAGGCCAAGCAATATGCAATGGGTTGGAGGTTGTAGAACAACCTCCGACTTTTTAGGGATTATTTTTAGCCGCTTTAGGGAGTTATTTAGCGAGTATGAATAAGGTGGTAATGGATTTATTCGTTATTCGCCAAAACGGGTATTTCTGTTATTGTGTTTACTATTTTTTCAATACATGCGTGTTTGTCTACAACCCACAGTCCGTAACTTATGGGTAGCATCTCAATGCTGGCACGTTTGAATCGTTTGTAGGTGTTTAGCTCAAAAAAGGTGGCCCAAGGGCCAGGAAAACCAATGAGATCAACCGCTAAGTAGCGGCCATTGTGACGACATAAAATATCAACTTCTGTACCTGCTATTGTGTAACCTGGCCATGTTTCAATAGCTCGTTTATTCAGTTCATTGATCACCTCATGCTGAAATTGATCAAGCTGGTTTTGAACAGAGTGTTTAGCTTCAAATTCACTGATGCTTGTAAGGTATTTTTGTAATAAATTTTGTTTGGGAAGTTGGGTTTCATCAACCGATAAAAATAGCACTTGTAGTTGGCGTGCTCGGGTGATTGTGACGTTAAAGACATCAGCTTTATTTAAATAGGCTGCGGCTCGTTTAGATTCATTGTCGAGTGAAAAAGAGATCAACATTATATCTCTTTCTTCGCCCTGAAAGCCAAACGGGGTAGCGGCACGTATTTTATGTTTTGTTGTCTCCGATTCACTAAAGGTTGTGGCTATTTCTTTAGCTATGTCGTCCGCTTGTTGCCTAAACGGTGAAATTACCCCTATGCTATGGTTAACCCCCGTTTTTTCATCTTCCTGTATTTGTGTTTTTATAAACTCAATAACACTCAAGGTTTCTTGATGATTTACCCCTGTTTTATTTCTGGTGCCGTTAATGCGTTTTACATGTAAATAGCCACTGCTGGTACAGGGCTTATGTTGCATTACTTTTAATTTATTTTGATAAAAGTGCTGGTTACTAAAGTGAATAAGCTCTGGCTTACTTCTAAAGTGTTCATCAAGAAACGCAATGTTTGCTTGGCTATTAATTGAGTTCAGTGCTAAATCTAAAATTGAGTTATCACGATAACTTACAACACCTTGGCTATTATGAGATAAGTTATGCTGTGTTTTAAATTGTGCTTCTTTATGTTTTGCCAAAAAAGAGTAGTGTCTTAATTGTTTAGTATCGCCTACGATAAGTGCTCTTTTAGCGCGATAAAGGGCAGGAATACAGCTACTAATATTACATTGGGTTGCTTCATCAATAATAACAAGATCAAACATTTCTGCTTTTAGTGGCAGAACACGGTGTAAGGTATTTAAGCTCACTAACCACACCGGAAATGCAGACAAAAGCGCACTGTATTCAATATTATCAAATAACTCGAACTGTCGTTTTGATGTGCGGCTACGTATTGCTTTATTAAAGGCCTGCAGAGATTGGCGCTGTGTTTCTACAAGTGTTTTAAGGTTTTTGAGTTTCAGTGCATTTAAATAGTTACTCGCGAGTAACTCTCTTTGCATATGTTGCGTGTTTATTTCATCTAAGGCTGACCACTGCTTTGTTAGTTGTTGAATTTTGCTTTTCACTAAAGTTAAGTAAAGGCGCTTTAGCCATTGAGGTGATTTGTCTTCAATATTTTTTAACCGCTGCCCTCTGATAATCGCTTTTTCACAAAACTTAAGGAAGCGTAGTTCTAGCGTATTTAATTGGCTGTTGAGCTGTGTAAGCTCTTGCTCACACTCATTGGGCTCTTTATTTAATTCATTTGAAAAATAGCCTGCAAGTAAAGATTCTAAGTAATCTTTTAGCTTCGATAAAAACGCGTTTTGACCGGCTCTTATTGAGATATCACTTAAGTTGAAGTTATCATCGAGTTTACTGGCAATGACATCTAAAGCCGCATCATTATTCGCGACAACAAGCACTGACTGACCCCTTGCTATATGCTCAGCAGCAACAGCGGCTATAGTGTAGCTTTTTCCTGTACCTGGCGGGCCAGATACACACCCTAGTGAGCTATTAGCAGCAATTTCAATCACTTTTTTCTGCGAAGAAGAGAGTAATCCTGGCAAGTAATTAAATTTTAGTTGTGCTGCGTTATCTGTTGTATTTGTATGGGTAAACAGACTTGCCAATGGGGCAGGCAATGTGTTTGAAGCTGTAATTTCTTCTAACTCATGGAGTATACCGCGAGAGCTTCTTGAGCGCTCAACAAAGGTAAGCATAGATACCGGTAATAACGAGGCTGTTTTTCTTTTTAAAGCACGCTGAATGGCGTCTACATCTGTAAGCTCGGGATAGTTAAGTAACTCAAGTAGGTTAAGCTCAATAGGGCTGCCTTTGAGTAGTGAAGTCCAATAATGAGGTGATTGAATATCTACAGAGTTGGTAATGTGATGAACTGAGTCTTCCTCAGGCATAAGTAGCTGAATCAACGGTTCATTGACTTCAGGCACTGGGTTATTAGTTGAAAAGTAATAATCCTCACCGTCTTTTTCTATGCTTGCTTCGTTGAATAAAATAGGGGAAACAACCGATTTCATTTCACCTTTTATTTCTAATTTACCAACGACAATAAACCTGACATAAAGCAAAACCCGCTCACGTTGATATATTTCAACACGTTTAACCATTTGCTCGGCAAATTCGCTAGGCAATGGAAGCCGAGGTAAAAAGCCTGAGCCCAGTTCATCTTTTCCTTCGAGAACGAAACTATCTTCCTTTTTTAACTTATTGAGATTCCATAAATTAAGGTCTGCGCTATCTTCTTTATAGCAATCTCGGTAATAAGAAAGGATATTTTGAACGTTCAAGATTAAATTCCATTTTTAAAAGTCAGTTTGCTGGTAATTTATAACATAAAACTTGTGGGTTGTACGGTTGCTGCTGAAAAGGAAAGAGTCATAACTCATGGCTAATTGACATTAGGAGTTGCTATAGGTACATTTTTAAGAGATGGAAAAAGGTTATAAGTTAAAGGAACTAATTAATGACAAGCTCAAACTTATCAATAACTCCCCAAGAAAGGGCTTTCTTTTTGGCTGAAGATTTAGAAAATTTTTGGCTTAGTCGATTACGCAAGCGAGATCCAGTTGCTCGAATAGGTTATGCCTTATGGGTTTCAGATGTTGAAAATTTAAAAAAAGAAATAAGACAAGGAAACCCCGAATTTTGGAATAACAAGGGTTTTGTGTATTGGGAGTTTATGGCCCGTTCGACAGTCGTAAATTTAGCTGTAGGATTAGAACAGGGAGGTTTTAAAGGTTCATTTGCAGAAATGAGAAAAATGATAAAAAAAGTC
This sequence comes from Pseudoalteromonas sp. 68 DY56-GL68, assembly GCF_041414825.1. NCBI lineage: Bacteria > Pseudomonadati > Pseudomonadota > Gammaproteobacteria > Alteromonadales > Pseudoalteromonadaceae > Pseudoalteromonas > Pseudoalteromonas sp. 68 DY56-GL68. The sequence continues at coordinate 440,169 of NZ_JAOCZL010000018.1, read as the reverse complement.
GGTCTAGAGGTTGCTAAACAACACATTAAATATGTACACCATGATTATCAAGCAGGTAATATTGGTCAAGTTAGAGGGCTACTAAGTTTAAAACAAATGGCCGATTATCATCATGACGCATTTCGAAAGTTTAATATCCCATCAAGTTTTTATGGGGGTACTTGGCTTGATAATGTACCTAATGATACCGAATTCAAACTCTATGGTGACTTATATTGTCATGACTGTGATAGTGCTAGTAATTATCAAAGGCCTGCTCAATGATTAAATTTTTAGTTTTTATTTTTATAGCTTTATTTCTCACTGGTTGTAATAAAAATACATTAGAGTGGAATGGCTATTGTTTACCATACGAAAAATTATCGCCTGCAAGTTTAGCCGTTTCATCTAAAGCCGAAGAAGGCTTTGATAGTGCGTCTAATTATGGCCCAACACTGTTCTTTTCGGCTCAGTCAATTTCTGAAAAAATTGATGACTATAAAACATACTCTACAGATCCACTGTTTGGTCAGTACCATCATAATATTCAGGTTAATTTATCAGAAACCGAAATCACAATACCTCCCACTAATAAAGATACTTTAGAAGCTAGTGGTATCAAAGATATATACTTCGAAAAACTGAGTGAGTATGACTGGAATGCATTTCTTAAACTAGATAAGACCTATCAATTTTGGGGACACTGTATGCTTGATGGCCGTGGAGAAAAGAAAGAGGGCTATAGCTGTACAAGGCAATTGAAAGTGGATGATATTGTATTAACGTTTGATTTGGAAAACACCCATATCCCTGTTTCTAAACACATTGATGAGTTTCTTGTAAATCAGTTAAATAACTGGCGCTGTGATTAAGGTAACTTTTTAATTAAATGATGTGTATAGTATTATATTTTTATAGGTGTTAAATACATCTTAAATATTCTCACGTAAATGAGAGGACTTTGAACTACTTAGCTCACCTTTATTTTGCAAAACCGACAGCAGATTCACATTTTGGTAATTTGCTGGGGGATTTTGGCGGGCGTAGACATGTAAACGGTTTGCCCGTAACAGTCAAAAATGCGCTTGAAAATCACTATTTAGTAGACCGATTTACCGATGTACATCCTTTAGTAAAAGAAGCTAAGCACTTCTTTTCACCACAGCGTAAGCGTTTTGCCAGTGTTGCCATTGATGTGGTTTTTGATCACTTTCTTATTCAGCATTGGCATCGTTTTAACGACCAGCCATTAGCAGATTTCAAACACCAAAGTTACGGGCTGTTAAATGCACGCCAAGCATTGATGCCCTCACGTATGCAACAAGTGGTCACGAGTATGACCAATAATGACTGGTTCAAAGAATATGAAACGGTCGCTGGAGTAGGGCTTGCGCTTGATAATATCGCAAGGCGTATTCGTTTTAGCAATAACTTTTCAGGGGCTGCTGAGGATATTACCCGTCATTACCATGAATTAGATGCCGTTTTTTTAGCATTTTTTCCAGAGCTAGTTGAGCACGTGAAGATACACAATCTTGAAAGGTGAAAAGTTGTAATAAATAGTGATATGCCTTTACTGTTTAACTAAGCAAGTATTGGTACTTTATTTATAAAAATAGAATAATTAATGCGCTGTGTTTTTCTTTGTACTATTTATAATATATTTTAAGCTAAGTTTAATTTTTACTTATTTTATTCTTTCGCTCGGTTTGATGTTTGATAATTATTTGATTCTATATATTTCATGTGCGATTTAAATTAATACAGTTGAAGCCTTAAGCCTTATTTAGTATTGTTTTTTCGTAATATATTTAACAAGGAATTTAATAATGTTTAAAAAAGTAACTGTTGCGTTAATTGCAATTTCGACATCGGTTTTAGTAGGCTGTGGCTCGACTCCACCAATTCAAGCGCAAGATAAAACAGTTTCTTATCAAGGAAAAACACTTACTTTTGGCGGTCAGTATGATAAAAGTCGTAATGAATTAGCGCTGACTGTAAACGGCGATCCTGTGATGAAAGGGCGTTTTCCTCCTTACACACCAACATTAAACTTAAACGCAGATTATCAAGAGCTTGATATTTCAAGTTATTGCTACTTTGGTTCAGTGTTAAGTCGTGATGGCGGTGTTTTCGGTATTGTTGCCAGTGCAGTACAGAGCGCAACGTCAAAAAGTGGCGATAAATGCGAAGTTAAAATTGCCGGTGAAATTGTAGAACATCTCTATTTTTAAGCTCGTTTTAACTAGCTGATGTTGTAATAAAAAGGGTTAACACTGTTGATAAATGAAATGACGTATTAAAAATAAAATTTTATCTACTGGTGTGGTTAAATCGTTTATTTAAAGGTGTGAGCTTTACTTAAGTTCACACCTTTTTAATTATAGGCTCAAGTTATACCATGTATGGTATTAAAACCGCTATTTGTCGATAGACAAAGTTAATCATCAGGGCCTTTTAAGGTAAACACTAAGTGCCTGCGCATGTCTTTTAGAATCACGCCTTTTTTCAGCATTGCTGCACTCAAGCGTTTCTGCCATTTCAACAGCTCAGGACTTGCTGCATCTAATGTTTGCTGGTTTTCAAATTGAAAGCACAAAAGTAAAGAGCCTGGGAATAAGTGATATTCAACATCAAACCAGCATTGCAGCATGCCTTCAAGTTCAGCGAGGCCTTGCTCTTCAAGGGCGTCGGCAACATTAAGAACCAGTGCCTGTTGCTTTTGTTGTACTTTCGAGAGTGTTTTCATTGGGTGCCTTGTATTCATCAACAAAATTTAAATCATTAAAAGTAGCCACTTCTAATGATTGCGTGCAATTTACCATAGATTTTTTATTTGATGGCATTTTAGTTTTGAGCGAGGTTCGTTTTATGTTTACTCATAGTGCTGGTTCAGGTATAAAATCTTTAAATAGCAATAAGTTACTTATTACAAGTTTTAATATAAAAAGGAATTTTTATGGGGTCGATGGCCAAGCACTCACTTGAATTAGATTTAAATGACAAAAACTGGTTTCGATACGCCGCTTTTAAAGGGAAGTCGTCATTAACCGAGGACTCAATAACTGAGTTAGAGACATTACCAGGCCTTGCGGTTTTATCTGGCAGGGCAGAAGTTCTGTTTGCATTTATGGTATTCGCTATTTCGCTTTCGGCCTTTTATTTAAAAGATGCAGTGCCCCCTTGGTTGGCTTTTTTGATTTGTCTTGGCAGTTTTTTAGCTGTGTTTATCACAAAACGCATCATGACTTACAAAAAGTATGGTTTTGGCTTTAAATGGGCAATGACCATAAGCAAAAATGAGCTTAAAATTGATAAATTGACGTTTAAAAAGCACACAAATCGTACAGTCACAATTGCTAGAGACGACATTGCAGAGGTGATATTTAATTATACAATGGATCTTAAGCACAGGCGGAAGTTTGGTGAAGCACACAGGAGGCTACCAAGTTTGCATGTTTGTGAAATCCACTTAAAAAATGGCGATACGTTTGAAATTGACGGGATGCGGGTAGGGCTATTTAACGTTTTATACTTAATGGTTTTCCATGATTACCCGCTTAGTTTTAGGGGGACGCTAGCGGGTGGAGCAGGCAATGTTTCAATTTTACTGCTTCGTATGTTTGCTCTTTCGGCAATTGCGAGTTCACTTAGTATGCTTTTTTTTAATTTAAAATAGAGTGTTTGTTAAAGCTCACATTACAGATGTTCTGTGAGCTTTAATAAACCTATGTTTGGATCTAAGCGAAAAGTGGGAATGCGGTCTTCTGCTACATCAAATACTTTCATAAATGAGACATTAACCACGTTATATTGGCTATTAACTTGTTTTAAACTAACACAAGGTGCCTTACCGCCTTTATAGCCTGCACCATCACACCAATTGTGCCAATAACCGACGACAACGCCACTTTGTTGATTGACCATTAGGTTACCATCATTTGCATTTGCTGGGAGTATTGAGAGTACAGATACGCTTATTGCAGTCATTGCAAACAGGTTTTGGGTTATTCTGATCATGTTGTTTAATTCCTTTCATAAAAAGTTACTTTCCTACTAAAAGCATACGTGCGTTTAGTTGATTAAACTGAATGTTGAACCCTTATTAGGTACAATATTCAGTGTTAAGTTATCTCTCTTGATGTGAATTTAATGTGAATAACAAGCAGCTTGATAAGCGTTTAATTAACTTTTTATGTTTGGAATTAAAGGCGTTATTTTTAGCGCCTATATCAATACAGGCGCATTATTGTGTTTAGTTTGAGGTTTAATTAGGCAATAAAATCTAATGTGAGTAGTAAGCGCTTTTCCCCAGTTGCAACCTGTGGCGAGCGATGTACAAGGCCTAAACCTTCATTGCCTTGCCATGTTTCTCCTTTTAATAAGGCAACATCACCGACAGTTAATGATTGCACTTTAGTGTGTGGGGCAATTAAACCAGACTCCTGATCACTTAAACCTTGGTTTCCTGCGCCAAGTTTACTGCGGTCGAGTCCGCTATTCTGTAGCCATTCAGAGCCACTACCGCTATAGGTACTCACTAATCGACAAGGTACACGATCCACATGAAAGCGTGGACACATAGCCCGCTCAAGTACTTTTAGTCTTAAACCCACACGATTAAGCTCAAATAAATAGCAAAACATATCAACCAGCTGAGCAAGATCGGCTTTAAGCGCTTCTGCTTGAGGTAGTTTTTCGAGTGCTTTATCAATGTCTGCCGCAATCGCGTTTTGATTGATTACAGCGTTAATACTGAGATCTGCAAATGTTGCAACAGTCTCGATTACTTCAGTTTGCAGTTGCTGTGATAAGCTACGCTGCCAAATCGCGATGTTATGCTCGGGTTTATAGATTTGTGAAAATACTACTGGGCTCAATGCTGTTGCTGCCTCTGCCGGTAGGTTATCAGGATTATGTTCAAATGCGTGGGCTGTCATTTATGCTTCCTCCCAAATTGGAAATGGATCGGGTAGTGTTTGCCAAAGCTCTTTTCCCGCTAGCAGTTCATCATCGCTAAGCAAGCAGTTGTCGAGTGCGCGAGTGATTTCTACTTGATTGAGGTTTTGACCAATAAAAACCAGCTCTTGACGCATATCGCCAAAGGGCTCTTGCCAAACTTGGTTAATTGAATTTAAGTAGTCGTTGTCGGTTGGCCACTGATCTTTTGGTAAGGCCTTCCAAAATATCCCGCCAAAACCATAACGTGCAATACCGCCAGCTTGGTTCCATTGACAAGCAAACTGTGGTCGAGAGGCTAGCCAGAAATAGCCTTTTGAACGGAGTAGTTTGCCTTCGCGTTGACTATTATGAATAAAGTTATAAAATTTCTCGGGGTGAAAAGGACGCCTAGCCTCATAGGTAAAGCTACTAATACCGTATTCTTCGGTTTCTGGGATATGCTCACCGCGCAGCTCTTTTAACCAGCCTGGTGCTTGTTGTGCTTTTTCAAAATTAAACAAGCCCGTGCCTAAAATTTCATTGATATCAATTTGGCCATTTTCAATGGCAATAAGCTCTGCGGAGGTATTTAATGAGCTTAAAATGGCTTTTAAACTTTCAAGCTCATCTGCGTTAATTAAATCGGTTTTACTAATCAAAATTACATCGGCAAATTCAACTTGATCAATCAGTAAGTCGGCAACGCTGCGCTCATCTTCGTCACCTAAGTGTTCACCGGTTTCTTGCAAAAACTTGGCTTCGTTAAAGTCTTTTAGAAAGTTTACGGCATCAACTACTGTGACCATGGTATCAAGTCTAGCCACATCTGAAAGTGATACGCCATCTTCATCGGCAAAGGTAAATGTTTCGGCGACCGGAAGAGGTTCTGAAATACCGGTTGATTCGATAACCAGATAATCAAATTGCCCCGTCTCTGCTAAAGTGCGTACTTCTATGAGTAGGTCTTCACGCAGAGTGCAACAGATGCAGCCATTACTCATTTCAACCAGTTTTTCTTCGCCGCGATTAAGCGACACATCGTTTTTAACTGTCGCTGCATCTATGTTTATTTCGCTCATATCATTGACGATGACAGCTACTTTTTTGTCTTGACGGTTATTCAAAATATGGCTGAGTACAGTGGTTTTACCTGCACCCAAAAAGCCAGAGAGCACGGTGACGGGGAGTTTGCTCATGTTAGTGACCCTTAAATAGATTAAAAAATAACGCTAAATGTTTTGTTATAATATATCAGCTTTGTGTCGTTTAGAAATAGCTATACCTGATCTCGTTAGACTATTTGGCAGTGTACTTATAGGTACAGCTCACTTAAGCTTTATAATCGATTGCTTAATAAGGATTTATATGCGCTTAACCAAACTGTTCTTACCGCTTTTTATTACTTGTTTACCTTACACTTTATCGGCAAATGAGGAGTTCGCACCTGAGCTTCCCGAGGCTATACAAGAAATTTACCCAACAGTAATGAATAAACAAATTTGGGTTGCTGGCGGTATCTCTACTGAACTGCCAGCATCAACGGGTAAAATGACGGAAAAAGTTCACTTTTGGTCACCTGATTATGCAACTTGGCAATCAGCTCCAAGCTTGCCTGAAGGACGCCACCACACCTATTTAATTGCAGTAGAAAACAAATTATTTGCCTTTGGTGGTTTTGTTAATACCCAAGGCCAGTGGACGAATAGTCGTAATGTTTTAATGCTAGATAAGGGCGCCAAAGCATGGCAAAAGGTGGCGCGCTTACCTTTTGCGTTAAGTGAAACAGTAGGTGCAGTGCTTGATGGAAAGGTGCATTTAGTGGGTGGCCGCAGTCCAAGTAATGAACAAAATGGGCAGTGGCAACATAGTTTAGATAAAGCAGAACACCTTGTGTTCAACCCAAATAACTATGAGTTTGCTAAAGCAGCACCGTTACCCTTTGCACGTAATAGTGCGGCAAGTGTGCAGGTGAATGGCCGTTGGTTTGTGCTTGGCGGCAGAACCGTTGGTGGCGAACCTTTAAAAGATGTACTTGAATACGTGCCTGAGCAAGATCAGTGGCTAACTCATCCAGCCTTGCCAAAAGGTAGGGCAGGGCACGCTGCGGCAGCAATCGACAACATGATCTACATTTTTGGAGGGGAGCATAATCAAACTGTCGATAGTGAAATCTTTAAATATGATGTACTTAAAAAGCAATGGCATAAAGTGACCACGTGGTTAGCCCCTCGCCATGGCTTAGGTGCTGTTACTTTAAATAATCAAATTTGGCTCATAGGCGGCGCAAAGGCTGTCGGATTATCACAAACAACCAATGAACTTACATCTGCGCATGAGCTATTAAATAAGCGCTAATACAAAAATGTAGGACTTTGACTTGGTTTTAACTCATTAAAATCAAGTCAGAAAAGATTACAAACGTTATGTAATCTATTTACTTTATATCGTAACGACCTTTCTTAACTTATTGTTTATAAGTCAATTTTTTGTTGGCTTCTTTTTTGCTGACTAGTCTTTCACGTGTATTACGCGATGTTATATAAACGAGTAAATAAGAAAGGGAAACTCATGGCAGAGTCATTTAAATATTCAGGTCAAAAAGGGCATGGTGGCGAGCTTCACCAAACTGCGAACAATCAACACCCCACCATGACAACAGCACAAGGTTGTCCTGTTAGCGATAATCAAAACTCCTTAACCGCAGGCAAACGTGGTCCAACATTAATGGAAGATCACGTCTTCCGTGAAAAGATGTTTCATTTTGATCATGAACGTATTCCAGAGCGAGTTGTGCACGCAAGAGGCTATGGTGCACATGGTTACTTTGAAACATACGATACACTTGAAGATCTTACGTGTGCGGATATTTTTCAACGCAAGGGAGAAAAAACACCTGTTTTCACACGTTTTTCGACTGTAGCAGGTAATAAGGGCTCACCCGATTTAGCACGAGATGTGCGTGGGTTTGCAGTAAAATTTTACACCAAAGAAGGTAATTGGGATTTAGTTGGCAATAATATCCCTGTTTTTTTCATTCAAGACGCAATGAAATTCCCAGACTTAATCCACAGTGCCAAAGCCGAGCCTGATCGTGGTTTTCCGCAAGCACAAACGGCGCATGATAACTTTTGGGATTTTGTGAGTTTATCGCCTGAGTCTATGCACATGGTCATGTGGGCAATGTCAGACAGAGCGATTCCACGCTCATTACGTTTTATGGAAGGCTTTGGTGTGCATACATTTAAGTTTGTTAATGCGAAAGGTGAACAGAAGTACGTTAAATTTCACTGGAAACCAAAAGCAGGAATGCAGTCTGTGGTGTGGAATGAAGCATTAAAACTTAATGGTGCAGATCCTGATTTTCACCGTCGTGATATGTGGGAATCAATTCAAAATGGCGACTTTCCTGAATGGGAGCTAGGTGTACAAGTATTTGACCAAGCTTTTGCAGATAAATTTGAATTTGATGTTTTTGATGCTACAAAACTCATACCTGAAGAACAGGTGCCAGTAAAAATTATTGGTCGCATGGTGCTCGATAGAGTTGTCGATAACTTTTTTGCAGAGACAGAGCAAGTTGCTTTTTGTACTCAAAACATAGTACCTGGCATTGATTTTACCCCTGATCCACTATTGCAGGGTCGTAACTTTTCCTATTTGGATACGCAAACAAAGCGTTTAGGCGGGCCAAACTTTACCCATATTCCTGTTAATGCACCTAAATGTCCAATGCATCATTTTCATCAAGATGGTCATATGGCGATGCATAATCCTAAAGGGCGAGTAAATTACGAACCCAACTCTTGGCAAGGTGATGAAAACAACCCTCGCGCATACCCTGCACATGGTTTCAAAAGTACAGACGAAGACACACAAGGTGGCAAGCTGAGATACCGCTCAGACACCTTTAGCGACCATTACAGCCAAGCAAGGCAGTTTTATTTAAGTCAAACTCAAGTAGAACAATCACATATTCAAGATGCGCTGGTTTTTGAGCTTTCAAAAGTTGAGCATTTAGCGATAAGGGAGCGTGTCGTGTCTCATTTACTTAATATTGATAGCGAATTAGCTAAATTAGTGGCCTCTGGCTTGGGCTTACAAACAATGCCAGAACCTGCCGAAGCAGCACTCGAAACACGCCAAGACCTTCCAGTGTCTGATGCTCTAAGTATTCAAAAAAGTGCGTTAAATACATTCAAAGGGCGTAAGCTGGGTATTCTTGTGAGTGATGGCTTTGATGCTCAGTTATTTGATTCATTGCGTTGTGCGCTTAAAGAGCAAGGTGCAAATTTTGAAGTTATTGCCGCTCAAGTTGGTGGTGCGAAAAGCTCGACTGGTGAGCATCTAAGTGCCGATCAAGTTATTAATGGTGGTCCTTCGGTTTTGTATGATGCGGTGGCGCTACTGACAACAAAAGAAGGGGCCGAACAACTGAGTCATATTCCTGAGGCAAAAGACTTTGTTTCAGATGCGTTTTCGCATAACAAATTTATTGGTTATACCAAGGATTCAGTTGAGCTGCTAAAAGCGGTTGGGCTTGCTGAAAACCAAGATGATGGCGTCATTGATTTAGGCACCTGTCAGGTAGATGAGTTTTTAAATACATTAAAAAACCTTCGCTATTGGAAACGATAGAAACACACCTCAAGGCGGGCTTAGCTCGCCTTGAAAGGCTGTATTATTTAAGGTAGTGAGTAAGTGTGATGAAACTGATTTATGTTGATGATAATTTGCCTGGAATTACTCGAAAACGGCATTCAAAGTGCTGGCTTTACTACGACCCTACCGGCAAACGAATTACAGCAAAAAAGGAAATTAAGCGTTTAAATGCGCTGGCATTCCCTCCTGCTTACAGAGATGTTTGGCTTTGTCCTGAAGAAAATGGGCATATTTTAGCGACAGGGTATGATACAAAAGGCAGAAAACAATACCTTTATCATCCAGATTTTAGAGAGCAGCAGGAACTAAAAAAGTTTGAGGCCTGTGAGCTTTTTGGCACCAAACTTCCTTTATTGCGAGCTAAATTATCTGAATACTTACAAGGTAATGAGCTGGATTATCAACGGACATTAGCTGCGGTTGTCCGGTTAATGGACTTAGGTTCATTACGCGTAGGCTCAAAACGAAACGCGAAAGAAAATAACAGTTTTGGTGCAACAACGTTACGTAATCGCCACGCTAAATTAACGGGTAAAAATATTCGCTTAGAATATAAAGCTAAATCTGGCAAAGTGAGAGAGGTTAATCTTACAGATCGTGTTTTAAGCAGCATTATTAAAGAGTTGCAAGATTTACCAGGGCAAAATCTATTTCAATATAAAGAGGGTGGTGAATGTATTCCCGTGACCTCCCGTGAGGTTAATCAGTTTATTCAGCAAGTGATGGGAGAAGAGTTTAGCGCTAAACATTTTAGAACGTGGCGCGCCAGTGTTTTAGCATTCGAAGCTTTTTATAATGCTAAGAAAAAGCTCCCTTTGTGCGACATGCTAGAAACGGTATCGAGCCATTTGGGTAATACGCCAACGATAGCCCGTAATTCTTATGTTCATCCTGCACTGATTGATTTGTGCAAAGAAAGTGAAGCCACACAGGTACGTACAAGACAACAACTTAAGTTACCTCGTAAAACAAAATACTTGAGCCGGCATGAACGTGGCTTACTACTTTTTTTAGCGCAGTAACAGCTGCGTTGTTTTAAATGATGAACAGTGCAATAAAGCTATAGATACCAAAGCTTGAAGTAAAACCCAATAACTCATAATGCGTCGTCATAAAGATAATAAGCATCGTGTCAATACGATGGTTTAGGTATGGCTGCGCTAGTTTAGTTAACTCCTCCAAATTAGCGGTAAAGTTACTTTATCTATAAGGAGGTTAATTATTTAGAGTAAATTAAACGATATAAGTATAAATAGTTTTAAACCTGCTATTGACCTAGATTCCCTAGTAAAGGAAAATCGCGCGCTCAAATTTGTTCAATTAAGCAACTTAATTTTGAACACTTCTCAACAAGAGGGAATTTCTTTTTTGCTCTTGATATGAGTACGGGAACATAACAATAATTTTATACTGTTTAGGATAGGGAAATGACCAAGCTACCATATCTTGCGTTGCTGTTTTGCTCGCAATCACTTTTAGCCACAGAAAATACTACGCATTATAACCAATATGGTGATGCGACACTTTTGAGTTCGCAACAGATTAACTATGAAAAAACTTATTTTACTAGCCGCGATGAAAAGAATTCACAACCAAATTTAGATAGAACTTCTGGGCTAAACTTATCTAATGTCCTTGCAGATGAAAGCTTAGAGTTAACATCTATATACCGTCGTTACTCTTTGGGTAACTCAACAGGTCTTAAAGGTCTTTATTCTGTTGATTTGTACGGTAACGGTAATAAGCAAATTATTTCGGTGCAACGAAACAATATTAATATTATTGAGTATAAAGATAATCAATATTCAGTTGTTGAAGATTTCGATTATCAGGATTACATCATTGATAGTGAATTGGTAAGAAGCATTGCTGATGATACATATTATTTAATTCTTGTGATGAGGAATCAGATAGTAAAAATTAACTTACTAACAATGAAAACGGAAAGTACGAAGGAAGTATTTTCTAGCCAATCAGTGTTGGCGAGAGATATTAATAATGACGGTCAGGACGAGCTTATTGCTGTTGCCAATAGCCAGATTCTAATACTAGACCAATCAGACCTTTCAGTTATTTCAGAGCTTGAGTATAACGGTAACAAGTTTGTTGTTGGCTCGTTTACAGAACAAAATGTTCACGAATTAATGCTTGAAGATGGCCAGTTGTATCGTATCTCTGAAAATACAATAGATTATATAAAAACATTAAATACTCAACTAACAGGTATCCATTTACAGAGTGTTGATACAAACCAAGATGGCTTAGATGAAGTTATCAATGGAAATAGTTGGTATTCGATTGAACTAATTAGTCCAAACACAGACAGTATCATGTGGACAGCTAATAGCGATTTAGACATTTCAAGAATTATAGTTGCAGATGTTAATAATGATGGTGTCCAAGACCTAGTATATGGCGATGGTCAATGGGGACAAATTCATGCTTTATCTTTAAGTACTGGTCAGGAGTTTTGGCAGATCAATAATCCTGAACACAGTGTTTCAAGTATTTTGGTGGACGATTTTAATCTTGATGGTAAAACAGATATCGCGTGGGGGGCTGGTTATACGTCTTCAGGTCATGATGGGTTCCACATTCATACTGTTGAAGATAAGTCTAAGCAATGGTCTCAAAAGATCTTTACCTATTCGCAGTCTTTATTAGGACTTGCAGATATTGACGGTAAAGGTGGGATTGATGTTATTTTTTCTGAAAATGGCACAAATAAACTTCAAGTTATTGATATAGAAACAAAAGAGCAATTACTAACCAATATCGATTTAACCGATGGCTGGAATGACTACCAGTATATGGTTACAGCTGATTTATTCAATGATGGTAAAAACTATTTAATCGTCGCTGGTTCAGAAACTTACACAGGAAACATACAAGTATTTTCACCAGATAATGGAAATTTACTGTACACAGTTCCTTTTAAAAGTGGTGACCAAATTTCAACGATTGAAGCCTATGACATTAACCAAGATGGTCTCTTAGAGCTAATTGTTGGTAACGGCGCATCTCACAGCGGAAGCGAAGGCTCATATATACGAGTTTTTAACGGACAAACGGGTGAACTAATTAAGCGATCACCTCGTTTACAGGATTTTGGGAGTGGGGTATCTGGCATAGTCGTAGGCATAGATACCCAAGTAAATAACAAAGAGCTATTTGCTTTAATCGGTAACCAATTAGTTAAATATAGCTACGTTGATAATAGTATAACTAATTACTCATTAGGTAGCAGTTTTAAGGCGCTAGAGGGGATTGTTATTAATGGTGAGAAGTCGCTTTATGCAGCAAATGAATACGGCCTTTTATTCTCTTTGACAGAATCAGGAGAAATGTCAGAAGTTGCGAAACTATGTGACAATTCATTAAACAATGTTGTTTCTACACGTGCAGGCTTTATTCAATTCAGTTGTGAAGATAAGTTTGGAGAATATGACTTAAATAATAATGAACTGGTATATGAAGTAGCGCGTGCAAACCAGCAAAGTTCTATCGTTAGTGCAACTTATAAAGGTGTGGACTATTCATTACTTTCTGGAAAGTCTATAGAAGTGTTCTCGAATGAAGCAGCAACGACGTTAGTTAAACCTGATGATAGTCAAGCTACATCACACGTATTGATGCCTGTAGAGGTTAATCTTTCGTTAGCTGATATTGATTTCGTAGTATTCGAAAGTAGCCCAAGTCTTGGACAATTAACGTTTACTGACCGTCAAACAGGACAGTTTACTTATACACCAAACGGTGATGTAGGCGTAGATGAGTTAGCTTTTTATACAGTAAAAGGTCGTTCACGTTCTGAGCTAGCAACGTTTACTGTTTACTTAACTAACCAAGCTCCAATGGTTGAAAATTCGACGATTAAAACTCACTGGAATACACCGTTGGTACTTAACTTGCCAGCCTCAGATGCAGATAGTGAGCAACTTATTTTCACTGTGAAGAATGCGCCTCAGCATGGGCAGGTCGAGTTGCTTGATCAAAACTCAGGTGAAATAAGATATACCCCGAGTGGTGAATCTTTGCAGCCAGTTTCTATTACTTTTACTGCCAAAGATACGCTTGAAGAGACTGCGCTTGCGAATGTTGTTATTGAATTAACGAATACATCACCAATCGCCACAAATCTAAGTTATGAAACGTATTACTCAACAGTTGTTAATGGTCGCTTAATTGGTACAGATGCTGACGCAGATAGGTTGGAATTTGAGGTCATATCGAATCCTAGTTCTGGCGAGCTTAGCTTTGATAAAGATACAGGTCTATTTGTGTACAAGCCAGTCGGTGAGTCTTCTCACTCAGTTAACTTTAGTTATCTAGTAACAGATAAGTTTGCCACATCAGAAACTAAAACAGTGACGATTAACGTTGTTGGTAAAGGAAATAGTTCAGATTCAGGCTCCGGTGGTAGTATGTATTATTTAATACCTTTGTTAGTGCTCTCTATTTTACGAAGAAGAAAATACCAAATGTAAGTGGTTTACTTTAGTATTCTGTAATTACGCTTTAGATATGTGCTGTGTCGACTGGATTGGTACAGCGCATTTTTTAGAGTGCATAAAGCCTGACTCAACCCTTAGTATTCAACTTACATTTATCCTAACTGTCTGCTAAAAATGATGTTATATTTGTGTTCTTATCTAAAAGTAATAAAATAATACAAATTAAAATTAACGATCAGGTTTAAACATGACATTACAAACAAACAGCCCGTTAGTCGAACAGCGTGCCGACCCGTTTGTGCATAAGCACAGCGATGGTTTTTATTATTTTACAGGTTCTGTACCAACGTATGATCGCATTGAACTTCGTAAATCTGCGACATTAGAAGGCTTAAAAGACGCTGAGACCTTTGATATTTGGTTTAAGCATGACAATGGCCCAATGAGTCGCCATATTTGGGCACCTGAAATTCATTATCTGGATGGTAAGTGGTATATCTATTTTGCAGCCAGCCAAGAAGACGATATTTGGGCATTACGCCCGTATGTGCTTGAGTGTCAAGGTCAAGATCCGCTAAATGATGAATGGGTTGAGCTTGGTATGATGCAAGCGGCTGAGGGTGATGAAAAGTCGTTCACAGACTTTTCACTGGATGCGACTATTTTTGAGAACAATGGCAAACGTTATTTCTGTTGGGCAGAGAAAACCGGCGGCCAATTTGCTGCATCAAACCTGTATTTAGCTGAGATGGAATCACCAATTAAGTTAAAAACAGCACAGTTTATGCTGACTACACCTGATTACGACTGGGAGCGTGTGGACTTTTGGGTAAACGAAGGCCCTGCAGTGCTTAAGAATAACGGCAAAATTTTTATCGCTTTTTCTGCAAGCGCAACAGGTGCATGTTACTGCATGGGCTATATGGAAGCCGATGAAAACAGCGATTTACTTGATCGAAATTCGTGGACTAAAACACGCATGCCAGTACTTGAAACAAGCGTTGAAAAGAAAATTTTCGGGCCTGGTCATAACTGTTTTACGGTTGCTGAAGATGGCGAAACACCATTATGTATTTATCATGCCCGTGACTATGAGCATGCAGTCGGTGAGCCAAGTGTGGTGCCAAAAACGGATACACGTCCGCTTGAGGAAATTGTAAAAGATCCGCTTTACGATCCAAACCGACATGCCCGCATAATGGAAGTAAAGTATGATGAAAATGGTCGACCATTATTCGAATTGTATTAATTAATGTTAGCTGCAATTCAAGCCACCTCTAGGTGGCTTTTTATTTCTGTCCCCAGCCTGTTTTCTTAAAGTTAAATTTATTTACATAAAGTAAACAAAATACTTTATTTTGGGAACGAATGGTTTAGACTTTACCTCTTAAGTATTTTTATATTACAAATTTAAGAGGGATAGTTTTGAAAACAATAAACGTCATTAAACAAATTGGCTTGGCTAGTCTACTTCTGAGCTGTTTGACATCTTTACCACTACAAGCGGAAGATTGTACTGCAATGCCAGAATCAGGTCAGTTGTATTCCGTTATTAACCGTGGGTCTGGCTTAGCGTTAGATATCAATACAAGTGATACAAGTGCAGCACCTAATGTCATAACTTATGACTATTGGGGGGGAAACAATCAAAAGTTTCAGTTCATTAAAGAAAGCGATGGATATTGGGTTATCCGATCTAAGTACAACAATAAAGTATTGGATGTACTTAACTCATCTCAATCAAATGGTGCTAATGTTATTGTTTATGATGATTGGCAAGGAGCCAATCAACGTTGGCAGCTTAAAGCATCGTCATCAGGTGGGTTTAATATTATTAATAAGTTAACCAATAAATCACTGACTGTGGCAGGCTCAAACAATGTGGCTAATGTGTATCAAAATGATGACGCAGGAATAAGTTCTCAAAGATGGTTTATAAACCCTGTTGATGCAACATGTGGCAGTGACGGAGGCAGTCAGCCAACGCCAAGTGATTTAGTTGGGTTTGCTGCACAACCAGGTCAAGATGGCCTAACGACAACAACCGGTGGCGGTAATGCAACACCTGTTAGGGTTACAAGTTGCAGTGCTTTAAGTGACGCTTTAAGCTCGCCTTCTGCCAAGGTGATCCACATACCCGATAATACGACGATTAACTGTCACACTAACAATAGAACAGTGCAAGCATGTCCTTTAGATTGCGGCCAATGGAATGATTACGGTAAAACATGGTATCGAGTGCCTGTAGGGAATCAAAGCTGTAGTGAGCTGGGCAGCTCTTCCAATTCACCCGTTAATGTAACGCGCAATGACCGTCGTATTATTGTTCAGTCTAATAAAACGTTACAAGGTTTGGGTAAGAACTCAAAAATTGTTGGTGCTAGCTTAGTCATCAGCAAGCAACGTAATATTATTATTAAAAATGTCATGCTGGAAAATATTAACCCTGCACTCGTCGAAGCGGGCGATGGAATTTCAATTGATGATAGTAGCCATGTTTGGGTTGATCATATGGCGTTTAATAAGATCAGTGATGGTTATATTGATGTTGATAATAGTCAGAATATTACCCTAAGTTGGAATCGTTTTTATGGGTATAACACTCAAGTTTGCGCTAATCAGCATTGGTACACGCATTTATTCAGAAACTCACAAGTCACAGCTCATCACAATTTTTGGGATACTGCGGCAGGGCGAAACCCTAAAATAGATGGTTACAACTCACGAGTTCATATGTTTAATAATTACTGGAAAAACATTACCTATTTTGCAATTAGTGCCAGTGATGGTGCAGAAGTACTTGTTGAGAATAACTATTTTGAAAACTCAGCGAAGCCACATTGGAATCAAGGTTCGGGTTACTTCAGTGCATCAGGAAACATTTACACAGGGCGCTCAGCGACAGATCAATATCGTGATAATGGTGCAACAGTGTTTAGTGATGTTCAGCTTTACCCGTATAGATTAGATAATGCAAATACTTTGGGGAGCCAAGTAGATGGAGGAACGGGCCCGCAATAGGCCGTAGGTTTTATTGCTCAGCGAATGCATTAAACACTCGCTGAGCTACTTAACTAGAGTGCTACAAGGCTGTGTTCGAGCATCGCTTTGATTTGTTTAACGATTTTTGCTTCTGTTTCTGGCTCAAATTGCGCAATACGAGGGGTATGAATATGCCCTGTTGGAATATCTGAGTTAAGTTCATCACGAAGGCGAATACTACGGTACGAAATTTCGTTTGATAAGTAGCCACCGCCACCACCTTTGACTGCGATGGCACCTTCAAGTTCTTTGAGTGATTTTGGCTCAAAAGCCTTTTCAAGTGTAACGACCTTATGGTTATCGTTAATTGGGAAGGGGCCTTTCGCTTTTTGCATTTGCTCTACGGGTAGGCTAAACGTCACAAACTCATTGCCTGGTAAGGGGCGGTTATGCAAGCTTGATATTTTTGGATTAGTCTCTGTTCCACCATAAACAATATTGGCGTTATCGGGTGCTGTTACGCTGCGACGTTTACCTGGGAAGCGTTCTAAGTCAAAGTCTTTACTACCCATACTGATAGTGGCAATCATATCTACATTGTTCAGTGCATAATACGGCGCAAGTAATGATTCAATAATACCTTGATCAAAGTCTTCATAGCGCACAGGCACCATCACTGTGTTGATCTCAGCAGTAATACCCTGATAGCTAATTACTTGCCCGTCGAGTAATAATGCGGCAACGCCAGATGGGTTACTTTGGTTGATATTTCTATCAAGTAAAAAAGGATCAAAGCCGGTAATTAATATACGTTTGTCGGTTTTTTTACTGAAATCAAGGTCGGTACGACCACGGCTGCCATTTTCTAGCATGGTTAACAGCGCAGCTTGCTCGCTGTCAGTTATTGCAAACTGTGGCTTGTTGGTACGAATAACTTTACTTGAAAGTAAGCGTGCCCAATAAAGTTCACGGTCGTCGTAGCTGTTGTTTTTTTTGATCTGTGCTTTTGCATCACGCCATAATTGTTTTGAGTAGTCATCAATAAGATCACTTGCTTGCTGGTAGCTTGTGGTTGCTTGCCAAGCATTTTTAAAATGACTTATGTCATCACTGAAAGCGTTTAAGACCTTTGGCATTGCCTCTGTCGCTTTTTCAATACGCAGTTCTTCAACAGTTAAATTGGCTGCAAACGCCGTAAATGACGAGGCGATGAAGCTGGTGGCAAGTAAAACTTTTTTCATGATTATCCTATTGTGTAACAGCAAGTTTTTAGGCTTTTGTTAACTATCCTATGGATAAAAGCTGATCGCAAATAAAATCGCTCGTTGGCAAGTAAGTTCATGCTATTTAAGTGAGTTTGATAATTGGTATAGAACTTTTATTTGATGAATTTAAAATACCGATTTCAACGCATAATGAGTTTGGTTTTTTTAGTATGCGTATTATTCAATAGTTTGCGGTATCTTGCCGGTGTAATATGCATTATCGCTTTGAACTCTTTAATAAAATGTGGCTGATCAGTAAAGCCACACTGTTGAGCAATATCTGCAAAGCTCATCGTCGGGTTATCTTTTATTGTTTGTTTGGCCATTTTTACGCGGTAAATTCGTTCGAAATATTTAGGTGTAACGCCGCACTGGCTTTTTATTTGCCGTTCGAGCTGTCTCTTACTTAACGGAGCCAGTTGATAGGCGGTTTGCAGTGGTGTCAACTCAATCAGTTTACTAATTAATTGCTTTGCATATGTGTGACCAATGCTAGGTTGGTAGTTAAAATGCGTGCTTATGAGCGCCTCAAAAGCCTGCAGATTGGCGTTTTTTTGAAGACCTTTGGCAATAGCCATTAATGATTGCTCACAAATAAGTGGGTGATTATGCTGTTTGAACTCAGCTAAAACAGTTGGATTAAAGCGAATACCACAAAATTGTGCATTTTCTGAAAATGTGATCTTTGCTGCGTGAGTAGACGTTTCTTGAAATGCATAAGGTGGAGAAAGCGCTTTATCATCAAGTAAAAGCGCCCCTGCAAGAGGAAAAATAACCCCAGTCGCACCATCGCAAGCAAGCCATTGCTCACCGTGTGAATGCGCCGTCGCATACCAGATAGCCTGAATATAATTAGCTATATCACCCTCAGGTGTTTTTAGTTCTAAAGTTAAATGGTTACTCATTAAACTCAACGTCAGGTTTAAAAATTTTCACAATGCGATTCCAGCTGTTGATTGCGTTAATAGCAATCGTCAGTGCAACTAACCCCTGTTCAGAAAATGTATCACTAAGAGATTGATAGAAAGTATCATCAATAGGTTGGGCAAGTGTCAACTTTTCACATAATTTTAAAGCCAGACGTTCTTGTTTTGTATAAATTGGCATGTCTTGCCATGCACTTAAACCAATAATACGGTTGGTCGTTTCACCGTATTCTCTTGCTTGTTTGGTATGCATTGCAATGCAAAAAGCACATTGATTTATTTGTGATGCTCTTAGTTTGATCAGCTCCCATATTGTTAGACCAAAACTTGTTTCAACCGCTTTTTTAATTAATTGCTCTTGCTCAACAAGGTGTTTGATTAAGGCAGGTTGAAGGTTGTAATAGTCACCACGTTTCATCGTAAATTAGCCTTTTAAAATTAAATGAGTATTTAGTTTAGGCCGATTGCAAAGTCGAGGATTGCAAAAAAACGACGTTTATATGGGGAAATTCGGTTTACCTAGTTCGCACCAAAATTTCAATCCTGTTATGCTAGGCCGATTAGCAATCACTGAGTATTTAAGATGATTAACGATAACGATGTAATCGAAACTTTAGACGAATTAGAAACGTTTTTACGCCTTGTTGAAAATGGTGGCTTGGGGCTAGAAAATGTTACGGGTGTTGCGCTTGCTACAAATAACAGTGATGGTCGTCCATTTGTCGCTGTGCTGGATGATAATCATCAGCTTTTATTGGGACGTTATGTGAGTAGTGACGTGTATGAAAATGGTAAAGATATGGTGAGATACGGCACTAAAAAACCGCATTAAGTACTATTTTGTACCTAAAAAATTTTATTTTAGGGTGGCGATATAATAGTATGTTCTTAATAAACACTGAATCAATATAAAAAAGGGAAGTCTATGAAATTTTTAAGTGTTATTTTATTAGCCGTTTTAATGAGTGGCTGTGCAAGTTCAAGCGACGAGCAAGCAAGCAATGATGGCTTAATTTGTAAAAGGGAAAAACCAACAGGCAGTAACATACCAACACGTGTATGCCGTACTCCTGAGCAAATTGCTGCGATGGAAAAGGAAAGTAAACAAGGTATTCGTGATATTCAGCGAAACAGTACAAATACAGTAAGAATGAATTAGTACAAGTACTGAACATTTCTATAGTACAAAAAATGGCCGCACTCATTAAAAGCGCGGCCATTTTGTTTATATCTTTGCGCGTATACCTACAGCGATACTGCGCCCTGGTTGTGGCGCTAGATAGCGTAGATAACTTTGGTGAGGGCGAATTTCTTGGTTTGTAAGATTATTGATATTTATAAAAAATTCATTCTCAAAGCCAAAAAGTGAACGACTATAACTAAAATTAGCGCCTAAGCTATAGTAACTTGGTGATGCGTGTTCAAACTTTGCAAGTTGTTGTTGCGCTTTGTTGTGTTGGTAATTAACTGACGCCTTAAAACTTTCAAATTGCCAATGCACTGCAGCCCCATAGCTGTCGGCTGGCGTGCGAGGAATACTGTCTCCTTCCAGTCGACGACGAAAGTACTCAGCTATTTGCGCTTCGTCTGGATTAAAAAAAGCCTCAGGTGTGAAGGGGTTATAGCTTCCATCAAATTGATAGACTGGGGTGTTTTTTGTTTCATCTACATAAGCGCTAAAGCTAAAATCGCCCATGTTTTGCGTATTGAGTGTGTAATTAAGCTCAACCTCAAAGCCTTTGTTGAGTGTATCCGCTTGACGCCACTCTTTGACATAAACACCTCCTCTGTTGACCCCTGTGCTGCCAAGATAAATATAGTCATCGTAGTTATTTTCGTACCAATTGGCGGTAATACTTAGGTTTTTAAATTGCAAACCTGTGCCAAACTCTTCTGCTTTATTGCTCTCTTTTTTGAGATTTGAGTTGCCTTGCTCTTCAATTAAAAGTGCGTAGTGAGGATTGCTTGCATAAAGCTCATTCATGCCAGGTGCACGCTCAGCGTGAGTGAGGCTTGCAGCAACATACCAAAATGAAGTGATGTCCCAATTTAAAGAAACCGAGTGGTTGAATAGGTCATATTTATTATTTTGAACCAGTGCTCCAAGGCCTCGGCCTGGTTGATAGTGACTATTAATAGTGGGTGTGTACTTTACTTCTTCGTAGCGTGCGCCAAGTTGAAGTGAAAGAGATCCAAACGCTGCGTTTTGCATCATATAGGCAGCTTCGCGTTTGGCTTTAATATCTGGCAAATAGTTATTGTTACCACTGCCTTGCTTTTCACTTTGGTCTATAAACAGGCCAAATGTACCGGTGAATTGTTCACTGAATTGGTAGTTTAAAGTTGGGCTAATTTGCCAGTTTTTCAAAATGAATTTATTTACTCTACGGTGATCAAGGTTTTCGTCATCTGATTGTTTTGAGTAGGCTGCTTTTACATTAAACTGGTTCAAGTATAAATTAGCTGAAAATTGTTTTTGGTAAAGCGCATCAATTCGATATTGCGATGAGTAAATCCGAATATTTCCTGACTGGTTACTCTGTTGTGTGTCATGTGAGTGTTCTCGTTCGCGTATCGGGTGAATAAACCCAGGTATTGCACGGTTGGCGGCATTATAATTCACAGATAAACCGAAAAGCTGCTCATGTTCAAAACGTTGACTCCCCCCAAACGTTAAATTGGTTTGGTAATAACTTGAATTGACCACTTTGTTTGCGGAGTTGGCAAGCTGGTGAGTAATAATTTGCTCATCAATGGGTGTCACATCAACAAATTTGGTGCCGTCATGTTCCCAAGTGGGTCTTGCGAGAGAAACCTGACATTGGCTCGTCAGTTGGCTATTTAAAACTAGTTTCCCCCAGTTGGAGCAATCAGCAGCCTTTGCTGTATTAGGAATTTTATAGTCACTGTGTTCTCGGTAGAGCAGGTTTACGTTATACGCAAAGTCATTTTGCTGACCACCTAGCGTACTAAGTAAAGAGGTTGCAGCATTATAACCCGTTTGAATTTCTACTTCGTCTTCTTTTTCGGCTTCTTGTTGTAAAGGTATGCGACCATCATTAACATCAACAATACCCGCCATAGCTTCACCGCCAAAAGGAATTGTTGCACGTGCCCCTTTTAGAACAGTAATAGACTCAGCAAAAAAGGGTTCTATGGGAATGAGTTGGTCATCGCTGATCGCTGACATATCACGAATTGGCATACCATTGCTTGTGATTAACACGCGTTGCCCACCTTGCCCCCTAATTTGCGGTCGACCCGCAGAAGAGCCAAAAAAACTGCTACTTACACTTGGAGTTTGCGATAGAGTATCACCTAAGGTCGATGCTTTTTGTTGCGCTAATTGCTCGCCAGATAGAACCGATTTGCCCACAACAATTTGACTCACGGGAGAGTAGTCTTTTACATAGCTATTCACTTCAATGTGTTCAATGTCTTGTGCATACAGCGGAGCCGATAATCCTATGCAGAGGATAGGGGATTTGAATCTCATTATTTACTCTTTGCTATGTTATAATGTATCTATTTTACTTTGTATCTGAATGAGGTTCAAATGATAGATTCACTATTTAATCTAGCTTTATTTAAAAATGTTTTACTTTAGGACAGGTTAGCGTGCTCCACTTATTAGGGAGCACGGTAGATTTTTAAAGCATTACTGAGGGAGTTGTTGGTGGATGTTATCAACCAGTTCATTTGGAATACATAATTGATTTGCTAACGCTTCTAAATAATGTTTAGAGATACTCTGATTTAAGTCAATGGCACTAGCGCTTGCAACATACACTTCAATGCCCATTTGAGCGTTGGGTACAGCATTAACAAGTTCTGATAATTGCATGGGTTTTCTTAGTTCATCGAACAACATCGCTTTTTCTTGTGCACTCAGTTCTAGGGTATCGACTTGTGCAAAAATCTTTTGTCTCTCTGTGTCATCGATATGCCCATCTGCATAGGCGGCAGCGATCATTGCTCGCATTAATAAGAGTTGCCCGTCGGTGTGGTTATCATCAATGACTTCATTAAATGAATGCTCTGGCATTACTGCTGGAGTAAAGTCAAAAGTGCGCGAGGAGGTGGGTTTAGCTGTTGTTGGTTTTTGCTCTGAATATTGTTTATATGCTTTCCAAGCTAGGCCACCAATGGCAGCAAGCGCGCCATATTTTATAGCCTTTTTACCTGTTTTCTTGCTTTTTCCTCCCATCATGCTTGTAAGTCCACTACCAGCCACACCACCTAGCAAGCCACTCAGCGCACCAGATTTGTTTAAGTTACCTACCAGTTTTTGCAAGTCTTTCATTGTTGTCTCCTTATCATCTACTGCTCAGAGTAGAGTTTTTAGAAACAAAATTAAATATGTTTAATGTTACAAAGCATGATAGCTCGTATTTTTTTGACTTCTTAAGTTCATAAAAAACAATGTTAAACATTCTTTATTTTATGATAATCATAAAATAAAGTTTGACAGTCATAAACTGGTTGTGTAGTTTTTGAACTATGAAAATACGTATTAATTTAGATGTTGAATTAGCAAAGAACAAAATGCAGCTCAAAGAGTTGTCGCAACGTATTGGTATTTCTATGACCAACCTCTCTTTGCTCAAAAACTCAAAAGTGAAGGCTATTCGCTTTAGTACACTTGCGGCTATTTGTGAGGCATTAAATTGCCAACCAGGCGATATTTTAGAGTACCAAAAGGATAGCGACGAAGATGATAAATAAAGCAGAACTTAGGAGCGCAAATGCTTAATCGTGATTTTTTACTACCAGGAATAGCGGCGGGGGTGTTAGCTGTTATATTTCCTATGTATTGGATTTCAATTTTTGGCAACACACTCGAAGGATTAGGTGAAGCACTGAAGCTTGATCTACAAAGCTTGAGCTTCTCTGATGCTGTATTTGTGCTACTAGGTGCATTAGAAATATATGTGTATCTAAGCTTACGTAAAGCACTTAAAGATATGTTTGATGTCGAAATTGTACGTATTATGTTATGTATATTAGCTGTATTGGTTTTATCGTTTCATGCAACAGTTTTGTGTGATGTTTTCCTTGCTGTGAGTAGTGAAACTGTTTCGGCTGCTACTGCTGAAACGGTGGCAGGTATCGCCATGATAGTATCCGCTGGCAGTCTTGGGTTGTATGCCTTAGTTGGGTTAATAACCGCAGCTTTATTATTAACAAAACGTCATGGTACGCCCACTTTATTGACGGTTTTTTCAGTACTTTTATTGATTATGTGTATTTTCCAACTTACCGTGATATTTGCATATATGAACCTAGTTTTATTCCCTGTTGCGTTAATTGTTTTAATGATCTTCTTTATAAAAAAACCAGAGTTAGTCGAGGTTGTGTAACAATTAATAAGATTATGCTACTGGAACATACCAGTAGCATAGGCATTTTTAGCTGAGCGAGAATGTTCCTTGCATTATTGCGTAGTGACCAGGGTATGAGCAGAAGAATGCATAGCTTTCACCTTCTTTTAATAGGCTTGTTTTAAATGTGACACTTGTTTGTTCACCTCCACCGATGATTTTGGTTGCAGCGAGAACACGCTCATCACCCGGTTTAAGGTAGTTTTTATCAAGCCCTGCACTCATACCGTCACTGGCAATATCAGGAATATTAGCTTGTTTCGATAACACCCAATTATGACCCATCGCATTGGCAGGAAGTGTTCCTGTGTGCTTTAACGTTACAGTGACCTCTTCACAGCTTTTTGGGGCTGATAATGACTTAGTTGAAAATTGCATCATATCATTTGACTCAATTGTTAATTCACACTCGTTGGCATTTGCTGATGCAGCCAATACGAATAAAAGTGAGCCTATGGTTAGTTGTGTGATCTTCATGGATTTCTCCTTGGGTTTATAGTTCGCATTAGAAAGGTTAAACAGTACTTCTTGCTTCTTTAGTAAGCTGAACAAGTGCAACACGTACTGCTTGTGGGCTATCACATTCCTCACTAAAAGGAATGTAGTAGTTTCTCTTGTGGCTTCTGATATAACAGCCTTGTGGTAATAAGCCATTCATGACAGGTGCATGGGCATCTACCTTGTAATGGTGTTTTAAGATCAATCCCATAGCGTCTTGATGATCTTCGTTCATATGATCGATCATCTGTTGTTCTTGGGTGTTATCCCACACTTTTTTCGCTGATTGCCATTCGTCTTTTTCTATCCAGAAAATTTTGCCAAATCCACCAATATAGCGAATACGCACAGGCTCAAGTTGCCATAAATTAAAGTCATGGGCACTACGGTATGTATCAGCTTCAGGGTAAAGGGCAATGTATTTATTCAGCAATTCATCAGCGAATGCTTGAGGTACTTTAGAGCCGTCACCCACAATTGTTACTCGGCCATGTTCGTTTTGATCCCCTGTATCGGCAGCATCAAAAACGGTGAGGCTCATGCGCTTGTCGTGAGTTAGGTTTTTGGTGTGTTGTGCAATATCGCTAATAAAAAAATAAAGCTTGCCTTGCTCATCGCACATATAAGGCGTGACAGAACCAAATGGATAACCACGTAAATTATATGAAAGGGTCGACATAACACCGCTATTTTTTTTATATACCAATTGTTTGGCATGATGGACTGCTTGTGTTCTCATAAAAACTCCTGACGTTGAGAATAGATCATAGGGGCGTCATGCAATGGATGAGGCTTAACATGCAATGGCATGGCATAAATATGATTTAAATTTTGTTCTGTAAGGACATCGGGTGTAGCACCGGATGCTAAAATCTGTTTTTGATGCAACATGATAATGTCGCTGGTATACAGGCCGGCTAAGTTTAGGTCATGAATCGCGATGATAGCTGCATTTCCCATGTCTACGAAGTGCTTTACGCAACTCAGCAGAGTATGTTGATGGCGCATATCAAGGGCAGATGTTGGCTCATCAAGAAGCATCAGCTTAGGCTCGCTATTATCACTAAAAGCATCAAGTTGCGCTAAACAACGGGCCATACTGACCCGTTGTAATTCTCCACCCGATAGCGCAGTTGTGCGACGCTCCTTCAAATGACTAAGTTCCATAAAGTCGATATATTGAGCTACTTTTTTGGCACTTTGTTTAGCTGACTCTTTGTATGAATAACGACCCATTGCAACCAGTTCTTGTACTGTAAAAGCAAAACCCAATTGCTGAGACTGCATGACAACAGCGCGTTTATGTGCCAATTCTATTTGACTATAGTGCGCTAAAGGTTGATTGTGTAATGTCACATCTCCTTGATAGGGGATAGTTCCTGCGAGAGTATGTATAAGAGTTGATTTACCGGCGCCGTTTTCGCCTATCAAACCAACACATTGACCTACCTTTACCTCGCCGGTGATATTTTGCAAGATGCGTGTTTTGCCGTAGCTGACATTAAGATTTCTAAAACTAAGCACCTAGGCCTCCGTGTTTACTTTTAAGGATGAGGTAGATAAATAAAGGTGCACCAAGCAGGGCTGTGATAATACCAATGGGCAGCTCCGCTGGCATAACGAGCGTACGTGCAAGCCAATCAGAGAGCAGTAAAACAATAATCCCGAGCAGCATAGATAAGGGCATCATTATTCGTAAATGCGGGCCAACCATGAGTCTTGCAATATGGGGTACGACTAAACCTACAAAGCCAATTAAACCGGTTAGAGCAACACTTGCGCCAACACCAAGGGCAACTAAGATAATGATTTGGAATTTAAGCGTGTGCGTATTGATCCCCAAATACTGTGCTTGCGATTCGCCAAGTAATAAACAATTCATGGGTTCTTTTAAGTACCAAAGACCGATAGCACTCATCAATAATAAAGGCATTGCTTGGCTTAGATTGGCCCAGTTTGCACCACCTAACGAGCCCATAGTCCAATAGTTGATTAGTCTTAAAGCACTATCGTCGGCATAAAAACTCAATAAACCAATGAGTGCAAAGGCTAAAGCATTAATTGCAACGCCAACTAAAATCAATGTTGTTACATTTACTTGCCCTGCTTGTTTAGCAACTAAGTAAACAAATAGGGTGACAACGAATGCGCCAATAAATGCTGCATAGGGTAAGTATTTATTAGCTTGAAAATCAAATTGAGTACCTAACGCAATAAATGCAACAGCAACAACTGCAGCTCCCGAGCTAATGCCGATAATTGACGGATCAGCAAGGGGATTACGGCACAGTGCTTGTGTTGCAGTGCCTGTTTGCGCTAAGACTAAACCTATCATTACAGCAAGCATGAAACGTGGCAGGCGTATTTGTGTTACCACGTTAATTTGTAGTGTATCAAACTGGGTAAAGTACTCAGGTGCAAGCCATGCGATTGCTAATTGCCAATCCCAGCCAGCAGGGCCAAAGCCTATGCTTACTAGAGATAAAACAGCAATACATAACACGCATGCAATAACCCACTTATTAGGAAAAAGCCGAGCAGTCACCTGCAAGGGTATCGAAGCGAATGTACTCATAGGTTATTTTTATAATTGCTAACTTGATTAATGGCCTGTGCAATGCGTGGTGTTAAACCTAATGATAATAAGCTGTCCATCACTAACAACTGACAACTTTGCGCTGCTTTTAATAGCGTTAAACTCGGTTGTTTACAAAATGCTTCTTTGCCACCAAGTGAATAGACTACATGTGCAGGAGCAACAATAAAATCAGGCTGATTAATTGCGAGAATTTCGCTGTTTAATGGTTTAAAGCCGCGATGTGTTTTAGCCAAGTTTTTAATGCCTGCATAATCAAAGAGCATGTTTGGTACTGTATCAGTACCAGCAGCGACTAACCCACGGTCATTCGCAGATAAAAGAAAAAGCGCTTTGAGCTCAGTTTTTACCGCTTTTTTAGGTAAGGTTTGTTGAATTTTTTGGTTTAAAGCTTGGGCTTTTTTGCTAGCGTTTAGGTGATTACCTAATGTAGTAATCAAGTGTTGAAGGTCATCCACGGTGTCTGGTTTTTTGTACACGCGTAAATTAACACCTGTTGATGCAATTTGCTCTAAAACTTCAGGGCGGCCTGCACCTTCTAATGCAAATACAGCAGTAGGTTTAAGTGAAAGGACGCCTTCAGCGGCTAGATCCCTGTAATAACCGACTTGGGGTAGTTCAGCTGCTGCTTCAGGGTACACACTCGACTGGTCAACTCCGACTAAGCTTTGTTGTTTTTCTAGTGCATAAATAATCTCAGTTAACGTGCCACCTGCGCTGACAATACGTTGCTCGGCAAACACAGTTTGAGAAAGTAGTAATAACACGACACTTAGGTATTTCATACGCGAACTCCAATTTTGTTTGTTTCATTATATACATTCATTCGCAAATGAAAATAATTATCATAACTAATTGGTTTTTGTGTTTTTACTTTTAAAAATGATTAGGAAGATTACGCTTTGCTCTTATGGTTAATTTATTGTGTTGCGCCCAGAAATTTATTTGAAAAACCAGTGTATTTAGCGTGATAGTTACTGGTACTATTTTGTCACGTGGGTAAAAAAGAGTGGGGCATATGTTAAGATTTTTTTCAATCAACCAAGGCGTAATAACACAAATAGAACCTGCCCCCGACACGCCATTGGCCACATCCATTAAAAATGCCCATTGGATTGATACGATTAACCCAACAGACGAAGAGCGTCGCGCCCTTGCTAGTACCTTAAACATTACTTTGCCTGCGGCTGATGATGTTGAAGAAATCGAAGCATCGTCGCGTTGCTTTATTGATCATGAAGGGCTTCATGTACATGCTCTGTTTATGTCGCCAAATGAAGGACGTTTTAATACGGTGACAGTTGCGTGTTTATTACAAGATAATTGTTTATTGACGATTCGTGATGATGAATTAGCTGATTTTCGTTTATTAAGACTTCGTGCTCGTAAAGGGCAAGTGGCATGTGATAACCCTAAACAATTACTGGTGACTTTATTCGATCAAAAGGTCGAAAATCATGCGGATATGCTTGAAGACATGCATCATCAATTAGAAAACCTCAGTGCCTATGTACTTGAAGAAGATGATTCAGACTTAGAACAAGCAGTAAGTCGAATTGCACGGCTTGAGGACAACAACGGTAAAGTACGTTTATGTTTAATGGATACCCGTCGCAACATTTCGTTTTTACTGCGTTACCTTGGCGCACCCACAGAAGATCGTGAGTCACTTCGCGAGATTGTACTTGATATCGATACCCTGATGTCTCACTGTACTTTTTTGTTTGATAAAGTAAATTTCTTGATGGATTCAACCCAGGGTTTTATTAATATTGAGCAAAACCAAATCATTAAAACTTTCTCGATTGCGTCGGTGGTTTTTTTACCTCCCACAGTTGTTGCGAGCATTTATGGTATGAATTTTAATAGTATGCCAGAGCTTGAGTGGGCTTGGGGCTACCCGTTTGCTATTGCCATTATGCTACTGTCCGGCTTCGCGCCTTATTTATTTTTTAAACATAAAGGTTGGCTGTAAGGGCATAAAAAAGCCCAGCGCTAGCTGGGCAAGGGGTCTTCGGATAGAAGTGTTAATTTTTTAATTCGCCTGTAGACGATTCAATATGTGCACGAACAAACCATTGGAACTGTTCAAGCTCTGCAAGTTGACCTGTGATCATATCTTCAGAAACAGGGTCTAACTCAGCAAGCTGATCGAGCGCCTTGCGGTGATCTTTATTAACGCCGTTATAAACTTTATCAAGAGCGGTTAAGTGATCAGACACTAGCCCTTTGCCTAGCGAGTAATCTTTCCACTCGCGGCGATCAACAATTGACTGTGGTGTGCCAACCGGAACACCGCCCATAGTTGCAATGCGCTCGGCAATAGTGTCGGTCATTTCTTGAACGGCACTCACTTGTGGATCAAGCATTTCATGCACGCCAATAAAATTTGGACCTACAACATTCCAGTGGATATGCTTAAGAGTAAGGTGTAAATCGATTAAAGCGACCATGCGCTTGTCTAAAATAGCAATTGTATCGGCTGCTGATTCGTTATTAACGCCTGGTGCCGTGAATTCAGCGACTTTTGATGATGTATTACTCATTACTCCTCCGAGATTCTCTAAAATTGTATTTCCATAAAGCTTTTAAGTTACTTAGTCGTTACTTAAAAAGCGAAGTTATTAGAGTAGAAGCAATCGTTATGCCGATATCTGAAATGATTTTAAGTTTTTGTTTTTAAATGGTTTATTTTTGTTTTTGTTTTGATGGCGCCCAACATGATACTGAATGAATATGAAAAGTCTGCACACTCTATGTAAAAAATTCAGTGTGCAGAAGCGAGGAACAGAAATCGCTAAGAGAGCAGGGCCGCTGCTAAACGAACAAAGTCAGAAGAGGTTAAAATGCCAACTAAGTTATTATCATCATCGACAACGGGCATACAGCCGTGACGATTTTCAACGAAAAACTTAGCTACTTCGTGTAGTGGTTGATTAGGTGAAATACTTGTGAAATCAGTGGCCATAATATCTTGCACTTTAGTTTGCTTTTCTTTGCGTTCAAGTGCACTGGCACTGAAGTTCGCCATAATACTCATGACTTGAGCGATCATGATCTTTTGTGTCAGCATGCCAACTAAACCACCATGCTCATTAATAACAGGAATGTGCCGAATGTTTTTTTCTTTCATTAAGTTATGAGCATCATGCAATGAGTTTTCTGCGGTGATAGCCAGCGGATCGGGCGTCATCAGGTCTGAAACAAGGTGTGTCATGGTAAAGTCCTAGTAATTTAATCACGTTGGTATCAGTGTAGTCTGAATATGATTGAGTGCACTTCACCTAGATCAAAGTTTATGATTAATTACTTAAATTTTTTAATGAAAAGGAATTAAAGTTAAACTGTGCAAATGATTAAAGTATGGTTTCAATTCGGTTACGGCCATTGTTTTTAGCCGAATAGAGGGCTTTATCTGCTCGGTTAATTAAGTCGTCAAATGTATCTGCCTGTTGCCAATGAGTTAGGCCAAAACTGGCTGTGAATGCAATGATTTGTCCCTTATATTCAATTTGACTTGATTCGATAATTTGGCGGAGCTCTTCAAGCTTTTGGTAGGCTTGCTCTGGGGATTTTTCAACACTGAGAATGAGAAACTCCTCGCCCCCTAAGCGGCAGCAAAGATCTTCGTGGTGTAGATGGTGTTGCAAAAGTTCGGCAAATACTTCTAGTACTAAGTCTCCTGCTTCATGCCCGTAGTTATCATTTATGCTTTTAAAAAAGTCGATGTCTAAAGCGCTTGCATAAAGAAAAGCTGCATGCTGATTAGTCAATAACTGCCGTTTTTCCAAAATATACTGAAGACCTCGACGATTGTATAAATTGGTTAGAGGATCTTTGAGTGATAGTTCAGCATAGCGTCGTTTTTCATCGATTAGCAGAGTAGTGATAAGGCCAAGCCCTGTCATGACAAACACTGTGGCATGAGCAATCACTGTTAATGAGTAAAGTGTCAGTAGGTTATGTGAATGAGTGATAATAGTTAACTGAGTAATAGGCACTAAAAGTAAAATACATTGCGCTGCCAAAAGTACTGTATTGCCTATATTGCTCTTGTGTAGTGCTCGGGTAAAAGTAAAGTAAATAAGGGCAGGTAACACAGTTAGCGTAAAGCATGCCTCAACTAAAGCAAGTTGGTTAATATCGTTTGTAAATAATACGAAAACTGAAAAAATAGCGCCGTGACCAATCATTAACCTATTAAAGCGGCACTTTTCATCGTGGTTATAAATCGAGAGCTGAAGTAGTACCATTGATAGGATATAAATAATAACACTGGGCCGAAAATCACTGGGAAGTCCGAAAATATTTTGTATCCACAGCCAAGCAAAGCCAATAACGCCTAGATAGAAAAAGAAGTTAAAGAAGACAATTGACTTACTTTTAAAACGGCTAATCATGAGCCGAGTAGCAATGACCGAACAGGTTATTACAGTGATCAGCAAAAAAACAAAGAAGCCGTGATAAAAATAACTGTCAAGGTTAATAGCCATAACTCACATAGAAAAACGAGCAATAGTTAAAAGCTTAGCATAGAAAGATTTTTACACTAAAATCTACTCTGTTGTGACGCTAGCCTTTTGTGCTGCGACAAGTTCAAAATAAGCTAAACAATACAGAAACGATTAATAGCCCTGCCATAATATAATTAAATACTTTTAAGCGTATCGGGTTCCCAAGATAGTGCTGAAGTTTTTGTCCGAGCAAAGTCCAAGAGCACACGCATGGTAAGTTAACGACGCCAAAAACGATACTAACAATAAAAACAGAGAGTAGATTTTTATCAGGTGCGTAAAGACCAATAGCACTTAGTGCCATTGCCCATGCTTTTGGATTAACCCATTGAAATAATGCAGCTTGGGTAAAAGTAAAAGGATCACTGTTGTGGTTAGAGGCTTGTTGCCCATTGCTGGTGGCAATCTTAAACGCAAGATAGAACAGGTAAGCAACACAAAATACTTTGAGAATGAGGTAGCTTGATGGAAATAAGTCAAACACTTGCATAACACCTAGTCCAACAAGTATTAGCATTAACATGAATCCAAGTGTTACGCCAAGTAAGTGTGGCATTGTTCTACGAAAACCAAAATTCGCGCCAGAGCTCATTAACATCAAATTATTAGGACCTGGTGTAATTGATGAAACTAAGGCAAATAGCGCTAGTGCAGTAAGGATCTCAAAAGTCATTATCACTTCTCCATATTTTTAGAAATGCAATTATAGCTTGAGGTTGATGCAATTTTACCGCTTAATATTGTTTATATGGATGACATAGAGCAACAATAAATGAAAAGAGATAGTATAAATGAGAGAATATTGCATGAGCTAAGGCGCAATGGCCGAATTGCTAATGCTGAACTTGCAGAGAAAGTTGGATTATCACCATCAGCCTGCCTGCGCAGAGTACAGGAACTTGAGCGTTCTGGTGTTATTTCTGGTTATCGGGCCATTATTAATAACCAAGCAGTGGGTCTAGGGTTTATAGCCTATGTGGGGGTTGGTTTGAATGAACACTCAACACGATCACAGCTAGCATTTGAGCAAGCCCTTGAGTTTATAGCTGAGGTTAAAGAGTGCCATAATGTGACAGGCTCGTACGAATACTTGCTAAGAGTCGAAACAGTCGATCTTAAAGCGTATAAATCATTTCACGCTGATGTATTGGGCTCAATACCTCAGGTAAGGACAATTACTTCACATGTCGTTATGGACTCCCCAAAGGATGAGCGAGCCTGATAGGATAAAATAGTTACTCAATAAAGATATTAAGTAGTTTTATACTACTTAATATCTTATTAATAAAAAATGAATCTCAAATTAATATAAATAACAAAAATACAAATAATAACATTACCTCTGTTAAGCCAAAGTTAATTCTTGTGTTGACAGAATGTCCCGATAAAAGACGTATACCGTTAAATATAATAATATTTATAGTGCTTATGTTCTGATGCAGGCTGTTGGACTAATAATTTCTGTTGGTTTATTATCCACGCCTAAAATTTCACATGCAGGGACAATAATAAGAATGGATCTTCACACATTGCTCATTTGCACAGCCTTGGTTAGCTTTATTATGATGCTTACAATGGCTGCGCTTTTCATCGTTAGTCGTAATGAAAAATACTTGCTTGATTGGCTTGTATGTGGAGTCCTATTTTTTGTCTCTAACTTAGTCGGAATTGTAGCGACGCAAGTTTCCCTTTCTTGGATTTTTCATCCCTCGTTTGCTAATGCTTGTTACCTTGGCGCGCATGCCGCCTTATTTAGTGGTGTATCACGTTGTTTGTATGACCGCTCTACTTGGCTATTAGTCGCTATAGTATTTGTGAGTACTTACTTGATTAATCTGCTTCCTCCGATGGTTGAGTCTGTTGAGTTAAGAATTGTAGCCTTGTATCCGGTGGTTGCAGCACTTGATATTTCAGCAACTATGGCACTTTGGAAACACCGTAAAGAAGAAGTTGGCAGAGGGTATTATTTATTAATAGGCATTTTATTTATATTCGCTGCGCAACTTTTAATACGTGGTTATTTTTTATTAGCAGGTGTAGAGAATTATCCGTGGTTAGATAAAGGCCTTTTATTAGATGTTGGCAGTTTAGCTGTTATCGCATTTGTATTTTTATTAACCATTTCCTTTTCAGTGGTCGTAACATGGCGAAAAGAGCTAGCCCTTCGAGAGTATTCTTTTACTGACCATTTAACGGGGTGGTATAACCGAAAAGCACTTGAAAAGGTCGCTAGCAATGAAATTAAACGCTGTTCTAGAAATAATTTTCGCCTTGCATTTATCGTGTTTGATATTGATTACTTTAAATCAGTGAATGATAGGTTTGGTCATATACAAGGTGATAAAGCCTTGAAACATGTAACTAAGATTGCAAAGCAGCAGTTAAGAGGATATGACCATAATTTTCGTTTAGGCGGTGAAGAGTTTGCTGTTTTAGTCAGTCACTTAAAGCCTCAAGATGTCGAATTACTTGCACAGCGTATTCGTAAAAAAGTCGCGAGAACACCCTTGTATATTGAAGGTGAAGCAGTGCATTTAACCATTAGTGCGGGTGTTGCAATATCAAAAAATCAAGAAACCTCTTGGGAAGATGTTTTAAAACGTGCGGATGATGCCCTTTATCGCTCTAAACATGATGGACGTAATTTAGTCACTAGTTATGGTGATTTAGCCGAAGCTTAGCACTAGCTTGGTCTAAATTAAGCCTAAATCAATAGCCTTCAGAGCGGCTCGTGTTCTATCGCGCACATCTAGCTTTCGTAAAATAAACGATACTTGATTACGAATTGTACCTTCTGATTTATATAATGCTTGGGCTATTTCTGAATTTGAGTAGCCCGCAGCAATTAAATTAAGTACCCTAAGCTCACTTTTACTTAACTTATCAGGTAATAAGGTTGGCTCACTGTGAGACTTAATTGGGTTGTTAAGTATTCTCTGCGTAATTGCCGGTGAAAGTGCAGAGCCGCCACTAGCCAGTGTTTCGATGGCAGACACTAGTCGTTCTAAATTAATATCCTTTAATGCATAACCTTTTGCACCATAGCGAATACATTCAAGTACTTGCTCACTATCATCGAAAGTTGTAAGCACTAATACGGGTTGAGTTAATCCCTGTTTCTGCATTGTTTTGAGCACGCCAATACCATCTAAAATAGGCATACGAATATCTAAAAGCACAACGTCCACAGCGCATTGATTAAGTACAGCCAAAGCGGAACGACCATTATCTGCTTCAGCGACAACATGAATGTTGTCTTTTAACGCTAATAAGCTTTTGAGCCCTTCTCTTAGTAAAGTTTGGTCATCAACCAATAGCACATTAATCATAATGTTACGCCAATGTATGTGGATTAAGTTTATGGGGTAGGGTTGCATTAATCGCAAAGCCGTTATCACTGTGCTTGAACTCAATGGCTCCTTTCACTAAAGCCAATCGCTCTTGCATGCCTTTTAAACCATTACCTAAATTAAGTTCAGCGCTTTTATTGCCATTATCTTTTATATGCAATTGCACCGTTTGATTTTCGAGCCGTAAAGTAATGTTAAGCTCATCGGCATCACTGTGCTTTATTGTATTTGTTATTGCTTCTTGAATTGCATGAAATAAGGTTTGCGCTAAGAGTGCATCACTGATTTTGATTGCCGGATCATACTCAAGTGTGACATTTAAGCCTGCGACATCACTGCATAAAGAGTTCAATGATGCGTATAAGTCGATAGTTTGGTTTTCACGCATTGATGACACTGAATCACGCACGTCACTGAGTAATAAGCGTGTTATCTGCTGGGCTTTAGCAACATGCTTAGGTGCTTGAGCACTTGCGCAGTGACTGGCTACTTCTAAATGAATGCTCAGCCCTGTTAAATGATGGCCAAGCGTGTCATGTAAATCACGGGCTATACGAATACGCTCATCGCGAGTTGCAGTGTCGTTTAAAAGTGATTGAGTTGCTCTTAATTCGCGTAACAAATGCGCAGCTTGCTCTTTCGCTTTACGTTCAGAAATAAGCCGTGTTGCAAAACGATATGCAAAGCTATTGTACAAGGTAAATGCCAGACCATTTAACAAAACAAACTCTTTTTCGAAACCATAATGAAGAACCAACGCCATAAAAAAGGGCAAGCATATAAGGAGGTAAAGTACTGATTTTCTTGGTTCGTAATCACTGAATTTGACTAAGAAGATGATCAATAAAATTGCCACAAAGCCAATATTAAATAGCCACATTAGTAGTAATACATTGATGATAGTGACGTTTAAAATAACTGTTTGATAACTTTTCAAACGACGCCTAAAAAACTCAAAGTAAATTAAAAATGCGAAAAAGCTAATAAATAAACAGCTGACTATTGCAACATGCATTGGTGTGTAATCGAGTGCCAGTGTTTGTGTGTTGAGTGACCATGCATGCGAGGTGTAAATAAATACAAATAGCCAAGTGACTGCTGAAAGCAGAAAGTCGCTGCGCTGTACAAAAAGACGTAAAAATTTGTTCATGTCTTTATTTTAATCCGCATTTATCTGTTTATGTATATGACAAATGTCACGTTTAAACTTGTGACATTTGCAGCATGTTTGCCCATCAGATGAGCGTTATATTGTTATTAAACATCAATATAGGGACATTATCATGACCAAACATGAAATTCTGCGAAATAGTTTATTTTCTTATCCGTTCATCCTTGCTTATTGCTTTGCATCATTATTTATCAACGGTGCTCAAGCAAAAGAGCAAACAGATAAATGGCAAATGGATGTGGGGGCAGGGCAGCTTGCAATCGATACTCCTTGGCATGGTTACGATATACAAACGATGTCGCTTCCATATTTTAATGCGCGTAAAGGTGCGTGGCGTATTGGTCCTAAATACGGCCTAGTGCAATATGCTTTTTTGTATGGTGCAGAATTTGAAGCCACCATGGGGCTAAGTTTTCGTGATGAGACCTACGATAGTAGCTTAATTTTTAGTGATGAGTTGTCAGACGACGAGGTATTTACAAATTATAAAGATGGTAAAGGGGAGCTTACTTTTAGAACTCAGTTACAGTATAAACAGTTGTTTTTACGTTTAGCGCAAGATATTTCTAACCACTCAGAAGGACTTACTTTACTTGCGAGGTATCACCTACCTATTTATGGTAAAGGTTTGGGTTTACAGCTCAGTGCTGATCTTGGTCTCTACTGGCAAGATGAAAAGTACACCCAATATCTCTATGGCATCTCTAAGAAGAACATTGCCCCAGAATACGGTCGATATGCTTATCAAACTCGCTCTGCTATTAATCCATTTACTGCGTTGAATCTTGCTTATATTTTTAACGAACATTGGTCCATCCAAGCGACTTACCGTATTGAAACGTTAGACTCAACAATCAAAAAAAGCCCGTTAGTGGGAGACAGTGTTAAGCAGCAGTTGGCCGTTTTTGTAAATTATCGTTTTGAGAAGTAAGAAAGAAAATGAATCTTGATCACAACTAAAGAGTAGCTACAACAGTGATTTATGACATTTTCGTGAATATTGTGATAATGTAACTTTTTGGTGGTTTATTGCTTTATAATGCTTTTTTATTTGTATGATAAAGCTGCTTTCAGCTTGGAGTTAGCATGGTTTCACGTCGAGAATTTTTAGTCGGGGCGGGTACTTTAGCTTTTTTAGGATTGTCTAAAAGTGCCATGGGAAATGTTTCATTAAGTGATCTTAAAACATCAATAAGTGGTTTTGGCCCATTACTTTCAGATCCTAATAAATTGTTAGATCTACCAGCTGGGTTTAGTTATCAAGTTATTTCTAGGCTTGGTGAAAAAATGTCTGATGGATTTACGGTCCCTGATAAAGCCGATGGTATGGGCTGTATCGCACTTGGTAATGATCACGTTGCTTTAGTGCGTAACCATGAACTCAAGCCAAAAGATTTAGCAAAAGCTGAAGCGAGTATTGCAAACCATAAAACCCCTCTCGCATTCGATACTAACAGTGACGGTGTTGCGTTACCAGGTGGAACTAGCCACATCATTTATAACTTAAAAACACATCAAAAAGAGCAAGAGTATTTGTCGTTAGTAGGGACTATTCGTAATTGTTCAGGGGGGATTACCCCTTGGGGAACATGGCTAACTTGTGAAGAAACTACCGATACAAAAGCCGATGGATTCAATCAAGATCATGGTTATATTTTTGAAGTGCCAGCAAATAGTAAAGGCCTAATTAAACCAGAGCCATTAACAGCAATGGGGCGATTCAACCATGAAGCTGCAGCGGTTGACCCGCGTACGGGCATTGTTTATTTAACGGAAGACAAAGGCGACAGTGTCTTTTATCGTTTTATTCCTAATGAATATGGTAAGCTGCATAAAGGCGGGCAATTACAAGCTATGGTGGTAAAAGGTAAGCCACAATTCGATAGCCGTAACTGGAATAAAAAAACCATGGGGTTACATCAAGAATTTGAGGTTGAGTGGGTAAATCTAGATAACCCTGAAAGCCCAAAAGACGACTTACGCCTGCGTGGATATAAACAAGGAGCAGCATTATTTGCCCGTGGTGAAGGTATTCATTGGGGTGATAAAGAACTGTATTTTTGTTGTACCAACGGCGGTAAAAAACAACTGGGTCAGGTTATGAAATATCAGCCATCAGCGTTTGAAGGCACGGATAAAGAAGCTGAGCAACCTGGTAAAATCTCCTTGTTTGTCGAAAGTAGCAGCAAAACCCTTTATAACTTTGGCGATAACCTAACCGTGTCACCTAATGGTCATTTAATTGTGTGTGAAGACCAATATACCGATGTAGTTGATAATCACTTGCGTGGTGTAACACCACAGGGCCAAGTTTATAATTTTGCTCGTTTAGTTGCGCAAACCGAGCTGGCGGGAGCCTGTTTTTCACCAGATGGTAGTACTTTGTTTGTGAATGTTTACTCTCCAGCTAAAACATTGGCTATTAGAGGTCCTTGGCATCAATTTAGTGCTTAAGTTATTCGCTCTCATAGTCATTTTTTAAAGTGGCTATGGGCATGCTTTGTTTTAGGTATACTTTTTTGTGACGCTTTATGGGCGTGTTTGCTAATCCATTTGGTTATCTTTTTCATTAAGGCTGGCGGAAAATCGTGACCCATCCCTGGTATAACTTTGAGCTTGCTACGCTTTATAAGTTGCGCCGTATGAATCCCACCAGATAATGGCATAACAGGATCTGCACTGCCATGGATCACTAAAGTAGGGGCTTTAATTTTCTTTAAAAGTTGCTCACGATATGGCGTTGCGGCAATGGCCGCAAGCTGACGTTTAAAACCCCTTTGGTTATTGTGAGCGCGTGTAATATAGCGTTCGGCGTTGGCATATAAAGTGTGTTCATCTTGCGGGTAAGCAGGGCTGCCAATGAGTTGGTTTAGCCGAACATTATATTCAATAGCGGCTTCTTTATTGCTGCTGCGAGGTCTTATTTTAGCAAGCTTTACCAGCAGGTTAATATTTGAACTTGAAAACGACAAAGGCGAGCTGCTCGACATAATAGAGGTTAAGCTCAGTATACGTTTTTTATACTTCGCGGCGGCAATTTGCGCAATCATGCCGCCCATAGAAGCCCCCACTAAATGGGCTTTTTTTATGTCTAAAGCGTTCATGAATTGCTTTACATCACGAGCCATGTCATCTAACGAGTAAGGTAAATTAGTGCGAATAGGAAAGCGTCGACTTAGCCAATGTTTTAGCAAGCTCGGTTTGCCAAACTCATCTAGTTTTGATGACAAACCCGCATCACGATTATCAAAACGGATGACCCTAAAACCTTTTTCAACGAGTCCATAATAAAGGCTATCTGGCCACACCGTGTATTGCGCCCCTAAACCAATGATCAAGATAATAACAGGCGCATGTTTATCGCCTTCATCTTGATAACTAATAGATATGCCGCTGGCTGTAAGGATATGTTCCATAGACTGACAAATAAGCTTACGCAGGTATCATTAGCTTAGTGTGTGAAGTTGGCAGTTTAGTGACAGTAATAAGAATAGAGTCAGTAAGAAAAATAGACAGCACATGACTGCATGCTGTCTATTTTCAGGGAGTTAAAACTTAGAAGTAAGCGGTAACACCAATCCAGAAGTTACGACCTTTATCTTTCACGTTGTAGTCGTCTGTGAATGTTACTTCGCTAACTACACCGCGACCTGTTAGGTACTCATATTCACCATCACCATTTAAGTCGGTATAGCTTGTGCTATAAGATGTGAAATCTTCGTCTAATAGGTTGTTTACACGGGCATTGATTTGCACGTACTCATTTACATAAAACTGCGCACCTAAATTAAGTAGGTTGTAGTTTTTATAGTAAAGCGCTTTGTCGTGCACGTTATCCCAGCCGCGGTAACGGTCAGAACGATACACACCTTGAAGGTACAGATTCATAAAATCAGTGGCTTCCCAGTTTAGGGTAAGGTTTGCCATGTGCTCAGCTGAGTTAGTTAATGGCTGACCTTCTTCAGGACCGCTCTTTTGTTCGCTATCAGTCCACGTGTAGTTACCGTTAATCGATACCGTTTTAGTGATAGTGTATTGACCTGCAATTTCAACACCTTGTAGATCTACTTCATCGATATTGATTTTTTGGCTGTAGCTATCGTAGCCAAGTTGATCGTACTGACCTAAGTTTACACAAGGGCGAACATTGTTCGTTTGCTCACAGCTTAAAATAGTATCGCCGCGGGCAATTTTGTCTTCAAACTTGGTGTTGTAGTAAGTCACATTGATATTGTGATCGCCGTCTAAAGAGTTCCAGTAAAGTGCGATTTCTGAATTCACACTGGTTTCTGGCTCTAGGTCTGGGTTA
Source organism: Pseudoalteromonas sp. 68 DY56-GL68 (assembly GCF_041414825.1). Taxonomy (NCBI): domain Bacteria; kingdom Pseudomonadati; phylum Pseudomonadota; class Gammaproteobacteria; order Alteromonadales; family Pseudoalteromonadaceae; genus Pseudoalteromonas; species Pseudoalteromonas sp. 68 DY56-GL68. The sequence continues at coordinate 399,144 of NZ_JAOCZL010000018.1, read as the reverse complement.
CCTGCAAATGGGCTTGTGCCCTGACCACCAAACCCTGTGATACCGTCGTAAAGATCGGTTGTTTGTGGTGTTTTATAACCTGTACTCACACCCCCTTTTAACGTCCAAGTATCTGATAAGTTGTACACACCGTAAACGCGTGGTGATACTTGGCTGCCAAATACATCATGGTCATCGTAACGAGCACCTAATGTGAAGGTAAAGTTGTCAGTTGCCATCCAGTTATCTTCGGCAAATACTGAGTACATGTTTTGCTCTTGTACTTGACCTGCTTGATCGCTTTCAAGGCCGAATACACCGTCTTTTAACTCGCCGTCGATAAGTTGGCCACCAATTGCTAGGTTATGGCTACCAAAACGCCCTGTAATTGGAATATCAAAACGTAAGTCATAGGTGTATTGGCTGCTTTCAAGTGGACGAGCAGGGCGTGGTAAGAAGGTTTCTTCTGCTAAGTCTTTACGTGCTTGCTCATCCAACCCTTCGTATTCGCCAGTGCCATCGTACATAGCTTGCAGCTCTAAACGCTCGCTTACACTAAGTGGTAAAGTACGGCCGTTATTTTGTGTATCAACATAAGAAACAGAGGCCTTAACAGTTGCCCATTCAAGCTCACCATCGTAACTGAGTGACCACCATTCACGATCAAACTCTTGATCAGCTGCATAACCTGCGCGCGGGTTAACTTGACCACGGCGGTCTTGCCAAATTGATTCAATATTGTCTTTTGTGCCAAGCGGGTAGGTAATCGTGCCCGATTCAATGTCGTAGCTTGGCGTGTTGTCATACACTTGGCTTGAGTTATCATAATCAAAACGTAAATGATGAGACTCAAACGGGGTATAAGTTAAAGTAAAACCATACTGCTCGTTTGTGTTATCAACCGTACGACCACCACTACCAAAGCCGAGTGAGCGGTTATGTACAACACCATTAGGATCAGTTGCAGGTTCGAATGTTGGCGATGATGCTTGTTGTTCGTATACACTGCCGCGTACACCTAAACTTAATACGTCTTTGATAAGCGGACCCATCACACTAAAGTCAGTGGTAATGTCATCACCAAAATCATCGTTTTGCTGTAATGAACGGCTAAATGAAACAGCACCGCTCCAGCTATCAGTGTGCTTTTTAGTGATGATATTAATTACACCGCCAAGTGCATCAGCACCATAAAGCGTTGATGCAGGACCGCGAATAACTTCAACACGTTCAATGGCATCGACCGGTGGTACGTGGTTAAACGCGTTGCCACCAAAATTGTTTGGGTAAATATCGCCATGGTTATTTTGGCGTTTACCATCAATCAATAACAGGGTGTACTCGCCTGTTAAACCACGCATACTCACACTGCCTTGGCCCGTTTTATCTCGTGTCGTGCCAATGTCGATACCTTCTAAATACTGCACAGCATCTAGCACTGATGTAAATGAGTGAGATTTTATATCTTCGTTAGTAATGATAGAGATACTTGCGGGCGCTTCAGTTACTTTCTGTTCGAAGCCCGTTGCAGTGATTACTAAGCGTTCCATATCTTGCTTAGGCTTAGCATCGTCAGCAAACGCTGAAAACTGAGCTGCAATAGCCAGTGTTAGTAAGCTTGGTTTGATTGATTTCATTGTAGGTTCCAGTTCTTTTTATAAGTTATCCATTTATTGGACGTGCGTATAGTACAGAAATGGCGAATACAATCAATAATAATTTCTATTTAGATTAGTCTTTTTTGGAGTAGTTATGATTTAAATTAACGCTTTTTAATAATAGTTAATTCGTTTGTATGAGTTTAAAATCAAATGAAATATTAAATGATTACAGGTAATGCGTTATAAATAACGGCGGTGTTTAGCCTATATTTATACGCCATACTCGAAAAGCTACCTAGGCCCAACTTTGCAAAGCCATTAGCAAAGTAAATTTATAACGTGAAATTGCACAACAGCTGCTACCTTTATAAATCACACATTTAACGTTGAGGTGTAACATGGCTGTTTCTGCAATTCCTAAAGGTTTCCATGCGGTAACCCCGTATTTGGTTATAGACGGTGCCACTAAGGCGATAGAGTTTTACAAACAAGCATTTGATGCCGAACTTATAATGCAAATGCCCTTGCCTGATGGCGGTGTCGCTCACGGCGAAATAAAAATTGCCGACTCTCATATCATGCTATCTGATAATTGCCCTGATATAGAATTTAAGTCTCCACAGCAATTAGGGGGCTCTCCAGTGAGTCTTATGCTGTATGTTGAAGATGTTGATGCGGTATTCGCAAAAGCCTTATCGCTAGGGGCAAAAGAGCTGCGCCCAGTGCACGATCAATTCTATGGCGACAGATCAGGGACGTTAGAAGACCCGTTTGGTCATATTTGGACTATCGGCACACACAAAGAAGATCTTACTGAGCAAGAGCTTATGCAGCGTATGAGTGAGTTGATGAGTAAAGAGCAAGATGCTTAAATTTCTTGGTAGATAAAACTAAATAGCTCATTTATGCGTATCATTATTAAAATGATGTGAGCGAAACCATGAAAAAGCGTGTTTTATACTGGCTACAAAATGATTTAAGGCTGATTGATAATGTCATCTTGTCTGACTTAGCGACGTTTCAAGGTGAACTTGATTTAGTGTTTGTTGTCGAGCCGCGTTGGTTCAAGCAGAGTAATTATCAATTAAAACCCTATGGCGAGCAAAAGTATCGGTTTTTAATTGAGAGTCTGCATGCTCTCGCTGATGCGCTTGAAGCAATTGGGCAAACCTTACATGTGATTACCGGTGAGCCTGAAACTGTTATTAGTCAGCGGTTAAAACAATACGCTATCAGTAAATTAGTTTGCACAGAGCAAGTGGGTTATTACGAGCAAAAGCAGCTAAGTAAAATCAGCGAGTTATGCCCTGATGTTATTATAAAAACCTACCAGCAAGATACCTTGTTTACAGAACGAGACTTACCATTTCAGCTTCATAATTTGCCTAAAAACTTTACTGCCTTTCGCAAAAAAGTAGAGTCTGAGCCAACATTCGTTGCAGCTTCGCTTGAGGCGGTATCTCAACTGCCACATCCTGTACAGCTATGTCCAGAAAACGTGATCCCTGAAAGTTCAGCTCAGTCTGGGAGTTTTTGTGGTGGTTTAATTGCAGCCCAGCAGCATTGTAATGACTACTTCTCATCTAAAGCACCCAGTAGTTATAAAGAAACACGTAACGAGTTAGACGGCTTTAGCAATAGTACAAAATTCAGTGTTTGGCTTGCCAGCGGTACAATAAGTGTTAAGCAACTTTACCACGAGGTTGCCAAATACGAACAAGAAAATGGTGCGAATGAGTCAACCTATTGGATTAAGTTTGAGCTACTTTGGCGTGAGTATTTTAAATGGCATGCGAAGTTGTTTGGTGCAAAGCTGTTTCGTTTTAAAGGGCAAAAAGAGTCACCTCCCTTACATACATTTAACAGTCATCGATTTTTAGCCTGGTGCCAAGGCAGGACGCCATTTCCACTAGTGAATGCAATCATGAACGAACTCAATTCGACAGGCTATATTTCTAATCGTGCACGGCAAATAGCTGCAAGTTGTTTAGTCAACGAATTTGCAGTGGATTGGCGATATGGGGCAGCTTATTTTGAGCAACAACTTATTGATTACGACGTAGCTGCGAATTGGGGGAATTGGCAATATATCGCAGGTGTGGGTGTTGACCCTCGGGGCGGTCGCCATTTCCATATAAATAAGCAAACAGCCTTATATGACCCTACGGGATGTTACATTCGGAAATGGGACGGAGAAAGGCAAATTACACCGAGTATTGATAATACCGATGTGGTTGATTGGCCCATTTAATCCTTGATTTGCGCTAAATCAAACATTCAATTTTCATTTTTAGAGTTTTTAACCTTTGTTATCTAAAATAATAAATAAGGCTTGCTTTTTCGTGCTAGCCAGATAACAAGGCATGCTATGACATTCAGTGATGGTTATGAAAAAATAAAGTCCCAATTAGGCTTTGATATAGCAGAGTCAATATTAGAGTGTGGTGACGCAGGCATTTGGCTGTGGAACGTACAAACAGGTGAAACCGTTTTTAATGAAAAATGGGCAAAAATTATTGGTTTTTGTTTAGCTGATTTACAACCTGTTTCAATTGAAACGTGGTTAAACCACGCTCATCCTGATGATTTACCCCGTTCACAAGCATTATTAGAAGCGCATTTTAACGGCCTTTCAGAACGCTATATCTGCGAAGCTAGGATGAAACATAAAAACGGGCATTGGGTAAAAGTTCTCGATAAAGGTCAAGTAAAAAGCTGGGATGAACATGGCAAACCTGAGTGGATGTTTGGTGTACACATTGATATAACCGAGCAATGGCAAAAAGAGTGTGAAGTAGAATCCTTACATAATAAATTACAAAGGTTTACAGATAACTTACCTGGCTTTGTGTATCAGCACGTTATAGATAAACATGATAACGAATCATTTCCTTTTGCCTCTTCTAAAGTGAAGGACATTTACGGCTGCTCTGCTGAGCAAATTCTTCAAAGCGCTGAGTTGGCCATGCAAGCTGTCCATCCTGATGATCTGCAACGCGTTGAGCAAAGTATTGCAGATTCAAAAACAAACCTCACTCAATGGCATCAAGTGTATCGTATAAATCATCCAATAAAAGGGGTTATTTGGGTTGAAGGAAAGTCATCACCAATTGCTCAAAGTGATGGCAGTATTGAGTGGAATGGCTATTTAGAGGATGTGACAGATGAGGTTAAGTGTAATGAAAAAATAAAATTACTTACGGCGGTTTTCTCGACCACAAGTCGGGGTATTTTAATTACCACTCCCGAGCCTAAAATTGTTGATGTAAACCCTGCATTTGAGCGTATAACGGGTTATAAAAAAGAAGATGTTGTTGGTAAAAGTCCCGCAATTCTTTCAGCAAAACAACAACCCGCAGAGTTTTATGCAGCTATGTGGAAAGAGTTGCTGTTGTCAGGTCGCTGGCAAGGAGAAGTATGGAACAAGCGTAAATCGGGCGAGGTGTTTCCTGAAATGTTGTCGATTGATGCACTTTACGATGAAGCGGGCTGTGTTAGTCATTATATTGGTGCGTTTGATGATATTTCTTCGATCGTCGAAAAACGTCAGTTTTTGACAGAACTTGTAAATCAGGATCCACTGACAAAATTGTTGAACCGGCGAGGCTTAGATATTCAGTTACATGCTTTTATGCAAGATAAGCAAGGCACACAGCCCTTTGCGATTATCTATATTGATTTGGATAACTTTAAACTCGTTAATGATACATTTGGTCACGAGCAAGGAGACAACTTACTTATTACGATTAGTGAACAGCTATTACTTCAGCTGCGAGAACAAGATACTTTAGCCCGTATTGGCGGAGATGAATTTGTGGTTATACTGCCATCACTCTCTTCTTTGAAGCTATGTAATGAAGTCGCAATGCGCTGTACAGAAGCTGTTAAGCGGGCAGCTAAAAAATATCACACGCCTTACCCTGTGAGTGTAAGTTATGGTATTTCGCTATATCCAATTAATGGTAATAGTATTAAAACTTTGCTTCAGCATGCGGATGAAATGATGTATAAAATGAAACAGCAACATAAAGTATAATATGTTTAGAATAGCACAAGGAAGAAAGGCCTTTCACTACAAGGCCTTTGGGTAACATTACAAAAGCAAATCAGCGATTGCGTAGTTGTTGGTTGATTTCATCAAAAATGCTCGCATCATCAATGGTTGAGGGAATTTGCAGCTCTTCACCATCGACCAATTGGCGCAAGTTCTTTCTGAGTATTTTTCCAGAGCGGGTTTTCGGCAGGCGTTCAACGTGCAAAATATTCTTTAAACAAGCAATGGCTCCTATTTGATGCCTAACCGAATGAATAAGCGCTTGTTCCACCTCTTTGCTGTCGCCCAAATAGTCATCTTTTAGCACAATCATTGCCATTGGCAGTTGGCCTTTTAATGTATCGTTAACGCCAAAAACGGCACACTCGGCTACAGCTGGATGGGCTGCAACAATCTCTTCCATTTCTCCGGTTGATAAACGATGCCCTGCCACGTTAATAACATCGTCCGTGCGCCCCATAATGAATAAGTAACCGTCATCATCAATGTAGCCGCCATCACCAGATAAGTAATAGCCTGGGTACTCACTTAAATAACCCGCTTTAAAGCGCTCATTATTTTGCCAAATAGTGGGTAAGCAGCCAGGGGGTAAAGGCAGCTTTATCACTACAGCCCCATTTTCGTTCGGCGCACAACGCTCGCCATTCATATCTAAAATTTGTACATCAAAGCCCAGGGTAGGCACCGTCGAGCTTCCAGGCTTTGTAGCAAGCTGTTCTATACCAATAGGGTTACAAGCAATAGCCCAGCCCGTTTCAGTTTGCCACCAGTGATCAAGTACCGGTAATCTGGTGTGTTCTTGAAGCCATTCGTAGGTGGGTGGATCGAGCCGTTCACCCGCTAGAAATAAACGCTTCAATGACGACGTGTCGTACTTTTTAAAGCCTTCTGCGTTAGGATCTTCTTTTTTTATTGCTCTAAATGCTGTTGGGGCACTAAAAAGTGCTGTGACATTATATTCGGCAACAACTCGCCAAAAGGCACTGGCGTCAGGTGTTCTAATGGGTTTACCTTCGTACAACACGGTTGTACAGCGATAAATTAATGGGGCATAGACTATATATGAATGACCGACTACCCAGCCGATATCTGATGCAGCCCAAAAAACCTCACCAGGCTTCATGCCATACACAGTTTCCATGCTGTAATGCATAGCTACCGCATGACCGCCATTTTCTCTAACAACGCCTTTTGGTGTACCTGTTGTGCCAGAGGTATAAAGAATATAAAGGGGATCGTCCCCATTCACTGCAACAGGTTGAGCTTGTGGTGCATTTTCACTTGCCGATTGCCAATCAATATCACGGCCATCTTGCATTGTCGCAATAGCTTGTTCACGTTGAAACACAATGCAGTGTTCGACTGGGTGTTTTGCATTGTCTAATGCTTCATCGAGCAGAGGTTTGTATTCAATAATGTGATTAATTTCAACGCCGCAAGAGGCTGTAAGCACCAGCTTTGGCTTCGCGTCGTCAATACGTACAGCAAGTTCATGCGGAGCAAAGCCGCCAAATACCACAGAATGTATTGCACCAAGTCGTGCACAAGCTAGCATACCAATCACTGCCTGCGGGATCATGGGCATATAAATAACGACTCGATCGCCTTTTGTCACGCCAAGAGATTGCATGAGACCCGCAAATTGAGCTACTTGAGTTTGTAACTCGCCATAACTGTATTGTTGTTTAGTGTTGGTAACAGGGGAGTCGTAAATAAGCGCAGTTTGCTCTGCAAATCCAGCCTCGACGTGCTGGTCAAGGGCTAAGTAACAGGTATTCAGCTTGCCGTCGGCAAACCAATGATAAAAATCGTTTTTGTCATATTGATACGGTTCAGTGGGTGCATTAAACCATGGGATCCGTTTACTTTGCTCAAGCCAAAATTGGCCAGGGTCGCGCTGAAATTGTGTATAGTGTTGTTTATATTCGCCCGCCATGATGAGGCTCCTATATTTTTAGTGAGAGATGTTTACAACATGTTAAAAATATAGGGCGGTTTTTGATTAAATAATATGCGACCTTGGTCGGCAGTAATTCAACGCAGAGTATTAAATACTACTCTTTCGCTGAGGCTTTACTGCGTGGTGCGCCAAGTAAAATCCCGATGTGACAAATACATACGGACAAAAACGCACTTAACCCTAATGCTCCACCATAGCCATCTAATAGTGGCACTAAATACTCAAATAATATTGAAAAAAGCAATGCTGAGATAGCGAGTGTAAAAATTCCAAAGCGTTTTGGGGCACTCATACCAATAAACGTACCGCCAAAAAAAGCAATGCTATACAGCTCAACATCTGGTGTAATAAAGTACAGTACACAATATGCAATAATTGATAATGATGCAGACGCTCTAATACCGTCAAAGCGATTATGATGAGCTAACAAGTAGGTTGCAAATGCCGCCAGCACAACAAGTAATATAATGACTAAGTTCATGCAACAACTCCTTTAGCTAACATGTAAAGCGCAACACTGGCAAACGCTATACTACCTAATCGCCCACCAAAGCCAGCAAATAGGTTCATGGTTAAAATGTATAAGCATGCACCTAAAAATGAAATAAGCCCAAGCTCCCAATAATTCGCAATTAAGCTTGAAGAGCACATACCCGCGAAACTACCCGCATAAATAGCTGAGTAAGGGTGGGATTTAAAATACCTTGGAAAAGGAATAAAGGTACCCAGTAAACCAGCCCCTGCCGCTGCAACAACAATCGGCACGTTAAACTTGTCGTGCAATATAAAGCTTAAAAAGCAGCCACAAAAGAAACAAACATACTTAACTAAAAAAAAACTAAAATGAGAGGACAAGGTATGAATATAAAGTTTAGAGGATTGTCGAAAGTGCGGCTTGAGCGGTTTCATACTTACTTTTAGGTAGTTACAAAGGCGTTAATTTTCACATTTTATACTCATAAAGTACAATGTGAAAAGGCTTCAAAACTGCCGCTGAAGCCTTTTATTACATACTGTTTTGTTACTTCATATACTCAGAGTTAATTTAAGGTGAAGCTAACGTGCAGATTTTCTGCAAATGCGAGCATATAAAGCAACAACTAGAAAGCAGCATAGCGGGACAATGAATGAGCTTGCCGTATTTGAAAGATCAATGATTGATGCCTGTATGAGTGGTAAAAATGCGCCCCCTAAAATAGCCATGACCAGCCCCGCAGCACCTACTTTAGCGTCATCACCTAACCCATCGAGCGCTGTGCCATAAATAGTTGGAAACATTAAAGATAAACAGCTTGAAATAGCAATCAAGGCAAGTACCCCGAATAAATTGACTTGGGTGATAACAAACGCACATAAAATCGCAGCGGCTAACGCCATCATATAAAGTAATTTAGTACCACTTATAAAGCGCATTAACCATGTCATTAGAAACCTTGATACTAAAAATACAAGCATTGAGTATTGTAGTACTTGTCCGCCAGTCACTTCATTACTACCCAGCGCTTCCATGGTATAGCCAATAGTGTAAGTCCAGACACAGGTTTGCGCACCAACATTAAAAAATTGTGCAAGTACACCAAGTCGATAGTGCTTATTTTGATATAAATTCTTGAAGGTAATTTTAAGTTTACGAGGTTGTGTCGTCGCTTTTGTAACAGCAATAGGTGAGCGACTAAAGAAGATACATAACCACAAAAAGATTAAACAGCATGCCATGCCAACGTACGGCACCATGACTGCGTTTAGCTCGCTACTTACAACCGTTTTTAATTGTGTTTCAGTCATTAGGGCGCGGCTTGCACTGTCGGCCTGATTTAAATTTGGTAAAATTAAAGTGGCGGCTAAAAATACACCAATATTGGTACCCACAGGATTAAATGCTTGTGCTAAATTAAGGCGTCGTGTGGCTGTTTTTTCACATCCTAACTGCATTACATAAGGGTTTGCAGAGGTCTCTAAAATAGATAAACCACCTGCAAGAATAAACAAGGCCAATAAAAAGTGACTATAGATCATGGTTTGGCTTGCAGGATAAAACAGTAGGGCTCCACAGGCTGCCATTGCTAAACCAACCAATAGACCGGCTTTATAATTAAAGCGTCTATTGATCATTGCCGCAGGCAAAGCTAAGCAAAAATAAGCACCATAATAACTAAACTGCACTAATGCCGATTGCAACGCACTCATCGAAAAGGTTTTACTGAAAACTTTAACTAATGGGTCTGTCATATTGGCCGCAGCACCCCAAGCAGCAAAGCAAACTATAAGCAAAATAAATGGCCAAAGCATTTGGCGCGATACAATAGCAGACTGTGTTTGCATAATTCACCAGATTAATGTGTTCAAATTGTTGTGGCCGACAGTATTCACGACTATAAATAATAAATCAACCTAGTTGATTTATTATTTTGACTAGTAGATAGTACGCCAAACAGGTCTAATAGCCGCTTATGAAAGTTATATCAAGAAGGATGTTATGAAGAGCAGTTTATCGCGTTTACCAAGAAGCAATAACGAACGAGCTATCTTGAGCTTAATCAGGCTGCACGAAAGCATGCCTAAAGCGCAAATAGCCAAGGCGTTATCTTTGTCTGCTCAAGCTGCAACGGTGAATATTAATAAACTAGAAGAAGATAAACTTTTGCTTCGTGATGCACCCGTTAAAGGGCGGGTGGGGCAGCCAAGTATCCCATTTAGACTTAACCCAAATGGGGCGTTTAGCTTAGGGTTAAAAGTTGGACGACGTCGTTTTGACCTCATTTTGATTGACTTACAAAGTGAGCAGAGAGCTTCAGTGTCAGTTGAGGTAAGTGAACCGTCGGTTGATGAACTGAAATCATTTTTAGACACTCATATTACAAAACTAATCAATCGATTAGAGCCAGAACTTCGCACGCGTGTGTGTGGTTTAGGTGTCGCGATGCCATTTGATATTTGGCAGTGGCAAGCTGTCTCGGGTTCATTAGAGAGCTCATTAAGCCAATGGCAAGGTTTCGATTTAAAAAGTTATTTAGAAAAACAGTTTAATTTAGCTGTTTATATCAGTAACGATAATAATGCAGCCTGTTGCGCTGAATTAAGTCTTGGCAACCCAAATAATTACCGAGATTTTTTATATGTTTATTTGGGGGCTTTTTTAGGGGGAGCAGTAGTGATTAATAATCAGCTTCTTGAAGGTAAAAGTGGTAATGCAGGTGCGATAGGCTCAATGCTTAATACTGAGCGCGAGCAGTTACTTAGCAAGTGCTCATTACTCACACTGCAAACAATATTTGATCAACAACAACTTGAGCTATCAGTGTACGAACTGACAAACAGCCAGTTTATTGCTCATAAATCGCTTGTGCTGCCTTGGCTTGAACAAGCTGCAAAGGCTATAAGTATGGCAATGCATAATAGTTTAAGCTTATTAGATATGCAGGCTGTTATTATTGATTCACCATTACCAACTGACGCATTGCATCTGCTTAAGCGATTATCAGTAGAAGCATTTGCAAGGCTTGATAGTCGTGGCTTGAGGCCGTGTGAAGTGAGTTTAGGAGCATGTGGTGAAAAAGCGCAGTCAATTGGCAGTGCTCAACTTGCGCTTAGCCGTGATTATTTTTAAGCAGGCGCGAGAGCAACGCGCCTGCTTAAATGATTACTTATGATATTGCTTGAACCACGCAAGCGTGTATTCAATTTTTGAAATCATACGTGAAGGGCGACCTGCAATACCGTGAGGAGAACCTGGTACACGAATAAGCACGGTATCTACTTTTTGTAGTTTTAGTGCTTGATAGAATTGCTCTGATTCTGAAATAGGTGTGCGGCGGTCTTCTTCACCTGTCATGATAAGTGATGGCGTGGTCACGTTACCCACTAATGAAAGCGGTGAACGTTTCCAATAGTGCTCAACATTGTCCCAAGGCATACCCGGAAATTGGTTGCGAATTTGGCCAATATAGCTGTCGGCAGTCAGGGTTTTACTTAACCAGTTGATCACCGGTTTAGTAATCGCCGCAGCATTAAAGCGGTTTGTTAAACCAACTGCATAAGCCGTTGCAATACCACCCGCTGAACCACCAGCAATAAACAGGTTATTTTTATCAATAAAGCCCTTTTCAATCATCGCATCAACCGCTGAGTTATGATCGGCAAAGTCTTCCTCTGAGCTGTATTTACCATCAAGTAATAGCGCAAAGTCTTTACCATAACTTGTTGAGCCACGGTAGTTTACATACACAACTACGTAACCTTCTGCGGCATAGCGTTGTAACTCAGCAGTAAAACTTGGGCCATACGCAAGGTGTGGGCCGCCGTGAATTTCAACCATTAGTGGGTATTGTTTGTTTTCATCAAAATCAGGAGGGGTGATATACCAACCTTGGATTGCTTGGCCATCGAACTGAGACTTAACATTCAACTCGTGTACTTTACCGAGCTTTTTATGGCCTAATACATCTTCATTTAATGACGTAAGAGTTTTGCTTTTACCTTTGTAAAGGTAACCTAGATCAGCAGGGCGGTATTCACTGCCTGTTGTAAAAGCAACGGCCCCATTATTTGCCATGCTAAAACTACCACTAATATATGGGCGGCCAATTGATGTACCCGAGAGCGTGTCTGTTAAGTCAGTGACTTTGCCGCGAGTAGAAACCTTAGCCAATTTACGCTTACCAAAGTCATCATACTGAATGACAAAATCGCCATTTCCAGACCACTTATAGTCTGCAACTGAGCGGTCTAGCTCTTTGGTAATATGATTAACAGACTTATCGTCTAAATCAAGCATTGCAAGGGTTGAGTTAATGTAAGGCACAGGGGCATTGTCGCGAGCGATAAATGCAAGCTCGTCGCCATCTTCACTATAATGAGGATTGGTTTCTCGCCCTGGTTGGTCGGTTAGCTGAGTTAATTCAGCTGTTTTGATATTAATTTCGTAAAGATCAGACTCGGTGGTGCGGTATTCCCATTCACTATTTCGATCTGCAGAAAACGCGAGTTTTGTATTATCAGGGCTCCATGCGAGTGGACCTCGATGTTGATAGTCGCCAGAGGTTAATTGACGAGGTGTGCCGCCCGATACAGGGATAACAAATACATGACGGTAGGCAGGCTCAAGCATACCTGCACCATCCGCTTGATAACGTGCTTTCTCGATTACTTTTACAGGTTTTGACCAGTCTGCGCCTTTTGGTTTTTTAGGGAGTTTGACCGATTTAGCAAAGGCTGTTTTGCCTTCGGGGATGTTCATCGTAAAGGCGATTTGCTCTGAGTCATGAGACCAAGTTAAATTGCCAACTGATTTTGGAAGCTGAGTTAAGAGGGCTTGTTTGTCTTGCGCTAACCAATAAACATGTAATTGATTAGAACCACTTACATTGCTGGTAAAAGCAATTTTTTTGCTATCCGGTGACCAAGTCGGTTGGCTGTAACTGTGTTCATCGGCGAAAAGAGGTGTGTGCTGACCTGATTTTAGATCGTATAGCCAAAAGCTACGTTTATTACCATCTTTCATGATGTCGTAGCCGCTGCGTACGTAGACAATTTTCTTCCCGTCAGGACTAATTTGTGGGTCGCCAGCGTACTCTAATTGAAAGATATCCTCAGAAACAAACTTGTCATTTGCATAAACATGGGCCGTATTCGCAGCACATAGCAAGCTGACCCCGATTATCATTGTTTTTTTAAATTGCATGGTATGGTCTTTTTTATTTGGAAAATTTCATCCTAGAAGTAGACCTTTATTCACGCAAGCTCAATGAGATAAAGTAGCATTAACCAAAGGTGAAAAATCCATCCCAGCGCGCATCTAAACGTTGCTTTGCTGTTTTTAAATCAACCGCTTGATATAAACCTTGAGTTTCTTCAACAAGGTTGAGCTTGACGAGTTTGCTAAGTGCATCGTCAATTTCAAAGTCGAGTTGGCATTGCTGAGTGCTGTAAAACCATGCTTCAATGCGCTGATCTAATTGGGCTGAGCTAATTGCTTCATCTGCTTTGAGTAAAAACGTATAAGCGAGCAGGGCTTCTTTTACATCTTCCTCTTCGGCTGCATCTACTAAGGTATGAAAGACGCCCGCATTATTATCGAGATTTTTAAAATATAAGTTATCTGCCAAGGCTTTCATAAAGCGAATTTTACGGTTTTTAAACTTGCTCCATTCTTTAAAAATAAAGCTGCCAAATACACCCATACCAATGGCAAAAGTAATAAAGTGCTGTTGGCTCATGTGGACTTCTTCGCTGCGCCAGCCTCCCCAAAAAGCAATCATGGCAATTAACAGTAAAATAGATGCACCTAATTTAGTAACCAATACCACAGTTCCGCCTACCAAAGCTGAAGAGCCAATAATAAGTTTATCGATAGGGCGCATTTTCACTTCGCTATTTGGAAATAGCATTTCCAAGTCAGCTTTAGGAACATTCTGAAATAGCTTAACAATGGTTGAGCTAGGCTCAAAACCCATAGGCTTTTTGCCCTTCTCTAAAAAATACTGTTCATCTTTAAAGCGAATGAATATGGCAACACGATCGTAATTAGTAAATTGAACTTGCTTTTTTCTTAAGCCCCACCAAGTACGTAGCGTTTCTGTTTTTTGAGATTCTCCACGGCGATAAAACACCACTTCGGCAAAGTCATCAAACTCCACAGCTAAACGTACTTTAAAAAGCGATTCTTCATTAAGTGCTTCTTGTAAGTCCTGATTGGTGATGGTTTCATAATTTGCTGCATTAAGCACAGTGGCAAACTGTTGCGCGAATTTAGCTTGGTGCGTTTTACGTGTTTTATCGTCAATCGGGTTTAACAAACGTGTGTCTGCATTGGGATCAAACGGGGCATAGTTATTTTTTAATGACTCTAATAAGTCATGGTATTGGTAATGAATAACACTTTGCAAAATAGTCGAAAATTCAGCGAATGACTGATGATCCTCTTCATTTAGATAGGCTTGGCACAGGGTGATGATGTCGTATTTACGAAAAGGAATAAAGCGAGCGTTCGTCATTACTAAATAGCGTGTTATTAAATATGCTTGGCATCATAAAAAAATAATCACGTAAATGCGATATTTTAAACTGAATAGGGCTTAATTTGGGTTGTCGGAGTCTGATAGCTAGGTATCTGCTGTGAGTTAAAATAACTATAGACTATCTATAATTATGTTAAAAAAAATGCTTAAAATTGTTTTTACAGGTGTTTTTCACTTAGTGACGTTTGCGGTAAAGTGGTGAACTAACCGCAAACCAGAGTAAAGCGAAAAATGTCCTGATGATAAACATTTAAGCTCTACTTATTTCGCTTCACAACAGACGGGATTGCCCAAAAAAGTATACAAATTAAAATAAAAAGTGAAATTGCTAAGTATATATTTTCAAAATATACCCAACATAGGAGTGCAATTATAGCCGCAATATAAAATACAAATTGCTCTACAAATGCGTAAAACACTTTTAATGTATTTTGAAAAAAAACTTTCATTTACAAAGCCCCTTTAGATCAATGTTTTCAGGACGAAGACAAAACTCTGATACAGGCACTGGTGCGGGGGAAAGATCTGTTAAAGCATTCATTTCGATTAGTGAATTTTCTGCTTTTTTTAGTAGCTCCAACTCCTCCTTTGATAGTTTATAGCCTGATATACTTGGATATGGTGTTGGTCCATTCGGTCGCCCAGTGAGAATTGACTGGATTACGTGCTCTATTTTTTTGTGACCCGTGACCACTGACTTTATAGCAGCTCCATAACTCGCTAATGTAAAATTCGATAAGCTGATTACTCGGTTTGCATTTTTAGGTAACTTTTTATTACCAATTCGCCCTCCTGTACTTGCATAGTTAGTAAAAGTACCGCCAGCAAAACGACCTAATATATCCGCTTTGCGATTTTTCAGGTTATAAACCAATACGTCATAAAGAATGTCTTTGCTCACACTATCTTTTGCTAGGTTTAGTATTTGAGCTAGTTGATTTGCCGCTATTTGTGCTTGCACTTTTCTAGAATGGCCCAATATACCCAATTGCATTTGGATTTGTAACAACCCAATCCACCAAGTGATTGGGTGATTATAGGCACCTTTGATAAATCTATGCCAAGCTGGCTCATTTCCATACTTGTACGAGTTAATTAATCTCTCAACCTCTTTTGGGTCAGCCTTTTGTAGATTCTCAACAAATATTTGCGCATCTCTTTTTCCCTGAACATCCAATCTAATATTGGTCATTTTCTTCCCTTTTTTAATGATTGATGACTAGCCTTAAAACTGCTGTACTTTTATGTGTCCTATCGATTTTGTTAGTTGACAAACGTTCTCGGTGTGCTCGTTATAGATCTAGTTTTTGCTTGTTTTGTAATTTTGCTAAATCTTGCACACGTCGATACACCGAGATGAGTATTTAAAACAGCAAGTATTAGCACTCACTTAAACAAATTAGCAGCATTGTTTATCAATAACAATGAGATTATGTTCGTTAGAAATCGAGCATGCAAGACAGCTGTGCCATAAGCAATATCCTATAAGAGCTAAGCACATCCCTTTAAGTTCATTGGTTCTGCTTTAGGTAATTTAAATCATCCTGAAGGATTGCTTTTAGATTAATTACTCCATTCCAAATACTGTTTTTCTCTGAAGATTATTGCAATTTTCTGTACTTATTTTGGCTCTTTGTTACTGTTTTACTCACTTGCCGTCATGGTGGTTGTGCTTGATGAAAAAAACAATGATACCTGTAGAGGGCGGTGTTAATTCACCACCGGCTTCAAAACGATTAAAACAATGCTTTATTAGCCTATTCATTATTACTCTGTTGGGTATTGTTGTTGGTTATTTGTCGATTTACAATCATCTAGAGGCAGATATTTACATAAATGGCGTACTGTCTGATGTCATCAATTTATTCATCCTGATTTTTATCTTTTCTTTTGTGCAAACCTCGGCAGTTGTCAAAGTCAGCTATCTATTTTTAAGCAGTGGTATATTTCTATGGAGTATCGGGTTAACGTTTGATTTTTTAGATGAGTTTGTTTATCAGCCTAAGTGGATAGGTATTTACGTTGAAGACATGTTTAGAACAATCGGCATGCTTATTACGGGAGCAGGGCTTTTTTTGGCGCTATCAGATTTATCTAAAGCACATAAAAAGTTAGCTGATGAACTAAAAACAGATGTACTAACCAAGGCTTATAACCGCCGCTATTTCTACCATTTTATGCAGCAAAATCAAATAAAAAAGCATAGTCTAGCAATAGTGGATATTGACCACTTTAAAGCAATTAACGATCAATACGGGCATGATGTGGGCGATCAAGTGTTAATTGATTTTGTTGATAGATGCCAGCAGAAGCTGGATCCTGCGATTCTGTTTGCTCGTATCGGTGGTGAGGAGTTTGCCCTCTATATACCAACAGATGATGTGCTACAGCTAAGGAAAATATGTGAACAATTGCTGTGCTTAGCAAGTAATGTGATGGTTACACCTAATAAAGCATTAAGTGTAAGTGTAGGCTCCGCAATCAAGCGTCATGCAGAGACTTTTGGCTGTACGATGAAGCGTGCCGACCAAGCGTTATATAAGGCTAAAAATGAAGGGCGAGGACGCTATAACCACACTCCGTAAGGGACGGTTAAGGATTTTTGCTGTACGCTAAAATGAATACGACTCTTAAGGATAGATGATGGCAATAGGAAAAAAGCTTAAGCAAAAAACACGGCAGTTTGTTGATTCTAAACATATGCTTAAATCGATTACGGTGGCATCCTTTTTAGAGTCAACCATAGTGCCCATCCCGTTAGAAGCGGTGCTTGTTCCTTTAATGCAAGCGCGCCGTGAAAAACTCTGGCTTATTGCGCTAATGGCGACTGTTGGTTGTATTATTGGTGCAGTATTTGGCTATGCCTTGGGTTATTATTTGTTTGATATTGTTGGCGATTGGGTCATAAATACCTTTTCGAATCCAGAGCAGTTCGAACAAGTGAAGCAAAAAATGCAGTCACAAGGTTTTTGGTTTGTTTTAACGTTAGGTATTGTGCCCATTCCGTTTCAGATTGCGATGCTCGCTGCTGGAGCCACGAAATACTCCATTGTATTGTTTTTATTAGCGACGGTTATTGCCCGATCAATACGGTATTTTGCTTTAGCTGCCGTAGTATATTATGCGGGTAATCAAGCTGAACGTATTATTCAAAAGCATAAAACCAAGGCGCTTGTAGGTATCTCTATTCTGGTCTTGCTGCTTTGGTGGTTAAGTACACTGATTTAATCCTTAGCGCCTGATTTGCTATGGGTTATAGAAATAAAAAAGGTGCTGAGTTACCTCAGCACCATCACTAAGTTCAGCAACTTCATTATTTAAGCGCTTTTTTTACTTCACGCCAGTCAATAATTTTAAAGTTTTGTGGCGCTTGTGGCATTCGGTTATACCCATCTTGCACTATGAGTACACCTTCAGGGTAACCAGGTAAAGATGCAGGTGTAACGGTTAAGCCATCAGTTTCTGATACACCGTCAATGGTTTGTTCAAGGTTATTGCTTATTGCAAATTTACCCGAAAATTCAAGGCTAGGTGTACTACCATCAATTATTTTATAGAGCACATATGTATAGTCACCTTGGCTAGAAACCACTAAATAACGGGCATCTTTAGCGTGGTAGATTTCCATGCCTTCGATATCATCCACCAGTATATCGTTTACGGTTTGTAGCATAACAGGTTCACTACCAGCGTTTGGCTCAGCACCTATAAACCAAATACCTTCATCTTCTTCGCCTAAGAATAGCTCTGCGGTTGTATCATCAGCACTACACCCCTCAGGTTGGCTTGGAACACTAAATTCACGTACTAGTTGTGCTGATACACCCTCATTATTACCAGTTAGTTTATATTGTTGAAAAAGCCCCGATTTATCATTCATAAACACATAGTTGCCTGTGTTTGATGAATACATACACATACCGTAAATTTCTTTTAGAGTAGTTGGCAGCTCAGCTAAGTGTTGTACTTTATTTCGTTTATCAACGGTATACACACTAATGCTGTTATAAGTACGATTACTGCCTGTGATCCACGTATTTGTAGAGTTATCAATGCTTGAATGTTGGCGTACATCTACATTATTTAATCGGCCTGTTTCCAATGCTTGTAATTCTTTTCCTGCAAGATCGTACACCATCAAGCCACGACGTTTATCAGTACCCAGAATTAAGCTGTTAGCTGCATTATTAGGGTTAACCCAAATAGCAGGATCATCGGCGGCATCACCAAAAGCACGCACTGCATCGGTTTGTGCTTGTGCATGGATATAAGTAATAGCCGTTGTTTTAGCCTTGTTTTGCTGCTCTGGCAGGGCGTCGATTTGCCCCTTAAGATAATGACCTGATTCATCATCGTAAAGCACGATATCGGCTTGATTGCTGTTAAAGCGTATTGCAGCAGATTCAATTGCAAGTTCATCTGCAAATTGCCAGTTGTTAAAGCGCGTTGTTTTGCTCTCAAGGCGGTGCAATTGGTTATTTTCTGAGGTCGTGAACCATAAGCTACCGTCACTTGTTGTTGTTAAACCGCCGACCTCAGGGGCTAAAGTGCCGAATGGTGCCATCATAGCAAGGGGTTTTTTATCGGCACGAGATTCGGCATCAGCGTTAATTTGCCAAATGCCTACTTCGCCTTCACTTACATAAAGGGTTTTACTGTTATCATCAACCGCACAGCCTGATGTTTCACTAACCCCTGCAAATTCGCGCAATTCAATATTTAATGAGCGCTTATTTTCAATATCAAATACTAAGGTTTCACGAATAAGACCACGAGCGTCTGCTACAAACGCCGACACAGCTTGAGTCGTTGGGTTTGCAAATAAGCACACTGCCTCTGGTTTTGCTTTTGGTGGTGTAATACGGCTAATTTCAGTTAACTGCCATTTCGGTGTTTTTTGTAAGCTAAAAATAACCGCTTGGTCGGCTTCGTTATCAATACTTGCAACGAGGTAGTTATTATTATTGATTGATTTAACAGATAAGGCTTCAAAATTCCCTTTTTTAAGAATATGCGTAGCGCCTTTCGCATCTATCAGTTGTAAACCTTGGCTTTGTGAACTTAATAGCCAAGCGTCATCAGCAATGGCTGCTGCTTGTGAGCCTTGCATATTTTCAGTTGTGCCAAAGGCAGTTAATTGGTTTTTAACTGGTGCCTCGGTTGCCGTTGTTTGGCTACAGGCTGCGAGGGTGCTTAGCAATATTGCACTGGCAGCAAGGTTTAGTGGTTTTGTAAAATTCATGGGATCCCCAATTATAAAACAAGGCAGCAGTGAGCTGCCTTAATAACTCTTTGTGTATTAAAACGCGTAGCGCAGCATTAACTGAATGACTGGGCCTGCTTCTTCAGATTCCAGTTCATACTCGTCAAAGTCGCGGTTGATTTGGTCATCAACGGTGTCGAACTTGTTAAAGCTCTCGTCTTTGCTTGCATCTAGTAGGTTTGAACCCACTAAACGAAGCGTGACGTCTTGCCAGCGTTTTTCTACGAATACTTCAAGGTCTGCGCCGTAGTGTGTAGTCACTTCTTCACCCACGATACGACCATAAGCATCACCTTGTTTACGGTAAGTTGCACCGAATGAAGCGCCTAAATCAGGTAGGTCTTGAATAAAGCCAACGTTAAATACGTAGTCAGATTGGTCGTTAAATTTACGGCTACCAAAGGCGTCATCTACTTCTGAATCAAGCCATGAGTAGTTAAAAAACACCCCAGTGTTTGGCATGCTAAGGGCCGAAAGAGGCGTTGATAAGTCAAGTTCAACCCCTTTCACAGTACCATCACCTGTGTTACGTGGTTGTAATATATAGGTGCCTTCGCCTTCTGAACCTTCTACGCCAGTATTCGCAATTTCAATAAGGTCAGAAACATCACGGTAGAAAACATTGATACCCACTACGCCGCTTTTGCCTAAGCGATACTCATATCCTAGGTCCATACCCCACGATGATTCTGGCTGAAGGTCTGGGTTACCTAAAAAGTCGTTATCGCCTAATTCTTTTTCAAGTAGAGCAGGGGTGATGTAATCAAAGTCTGGGCGGCGTAAGCTGCGTGCAACAGACGCACTTATACGGCCGTTTTCAGAAACGTTGTAGCGTAAATGGGCCGACGGTAAGAAAAAGTCGTAGTCATTGTCTGCTGTTACACCTTCAGTTTTATCGGTAATGTTTGAGTCGGTTGACTCATAACGCACACCCATTTCCCACGAGAAATCTTGATCTTCGTGTTTTATCAGTGCAAACACATCTAAGCGGTCTTCTTTTAGTGTATTTACACCGCCAGCCGCTGCTTCAAACTCGTTGTTAAAGCCTGCCAGTGACAGTGGTGTTTTGCTGAACTGATCCCAGCTTGCAAAGTTTTGTTCGCTTTCCCCTTCGGCTTGATAAACCGCCGTATCACGCTCTTTACCTTGTAAAAATGCACCAAATTGAATGGTTTTATTTTCACCTGCAAATAGGCTGTGTTGCCATTGCAATGACCACTCTTTATCGTCAATATCAACGGTTTCTTCCTCTTCTTCGAATACCATAGGAAGTTCAGAGGTATCAATTTCTACTTCTTGCTCGTATACAGACTCTTCAAAGCGTGCAAAGCCTAACTTGAATTTACTGGTGCCACCAAAGAGTGGTAGCTCATAGCCTGAGTTGATGTTGTAGTTGGTTTGATCAATATAAGACACATTGGCATTGTCGGTTTCAAGATTGCCCCCTTCAACAATCGAATTGCTGGTGGCAGTTGGGTCATCGTATTCAAATGAACGTTCATCTTCTGTTCGGTCTGTATCAACCCAAATAGCGCTTATATCGAATTTACTACCATTATCAAAGGCGATTTCGTAGCTGGCATTGAGTGATGTATCGTCACCGTCGCGGGTGTCGGTTTGATCTTCGCGGTTATCAAACTCTTCCATTTGATAATTGGCGTTATTTTCAGGGCTGTCGCCATAGCGTCGGCTTGATTTTTGTTTTGGGTTATAACGGCCTTGTAAGTTTGCACCAAGTAATAAGCGGCCACCTGCAAACTCAGTACCGTAAACGCCTGCAAAGCTTTCTTTTAATTCGCCATCGTCATAACGTAGGCCACCCGCACGCAAATAACCGCCATCTAAACTGTAGCCATCACGAAGAACGATGTTAAGTGTACCTGCAATCGCATCGGCTGAGCGGTTTGCACTTGATGCACGAATAATTTCTACACGCTCAATTAGCTCAGCAGGAATGCGGTCAACAAAAAATGAGCGGTCTGCACCTGCGCCTGGCACTTCTTCGCCATTAATAAGCACCTTCGTATAAGCAGGGCTCAGGCCTCGCATACGTGCTCCGTCTGACTCTAAAACGTCAGACAAAAACGTCACACTCGGTACACGCTTCAATGCATCCCCTGCGGTAAGTGGTTCAAAGCGCTGGAAGTATTCTTGCGAATACTCAAGTGTGGGGGCAAGTTCTTGTGAACGGTTGCGATAACCAATTTCACCATACACAACAAGCTCTTCAGAGACTTTTACTTTTTTCTCATCTGTCGTTTGTGCATCTTGTGCATAGGCACCGAATTGACATAAGGCGAGGGCGCTGACTAACGCCTTCGTTTTAAATTGTTTCATGGGTTACTCCTGATTGTCCTTGGTTTTGAGAGCAAACTACCCAGCTTAAATGACGCAAATGTGACAAAAAACCGCTAACAACCAGTAAAAACAAGCAATTAGAGGTGTTTTAAAAGCATTTTGAGCTGCAATCACCCCATTCAATTAAAGTAAATACAACGCTTAAAGGGTTTAAAAAGGGAGTATTGTCGTTTTGCTGTCACATCATTGAGCTAATATGACCCTGCTGCTTTAAATGCTAACGGGTTAGCATGGCAGTGTGATTTATTGTTAGGTATAGAGAATGCGATTTAACCCTTTTACTCATCATCGATTGTTAACCAATGTTGTGATTGCTCTGTTTGTAATTGCATTTTTGCTAAGCGCACAAGCAGGGGAGTTAAAACCACTTGCCGATATTGCATGGTTAGATATTTTAGGTGAAGGTGGCATTGTGTTGATGACACTGACATGGATTGCAGCACTGCTTATTTCAAGGCCTCCCAGTAAAGTCACCACTTTTTTAGTTTTAGGGCTTGGGCTTTTTATGTTTTCAGCCTCTTTGGATTTATTTGATGAGTGGTTACATCAACCAACTAACACTTGGCTAACATGGATTGAATCTTTACCTGCCCCCATAGGGATGATTTTTACAAGCATTGGGCTATATCAATGGCACAAGGAGCAATATGTATTAAATCGCCAACTAAAGCGTCGTGAAGCAATGCATCGCGAGCATGAATTAGTGTGCTCGATCACAGGACTTTACAAAGCCAATTATTTGCAAAACGTACTGAAAGACCAATTAACTGTGCCACAACCTTTGCAGTTGGCGGCAATTGATATCCGAGACTTTTCAAACTTTAATGCTGAATTTGGCTTTATGGAAGGCGATCGCTTATTGAGCGAGGTAAGTGAACTGGTGTTAATGAACTGTCGCTTGAGTGATGTTGTATGCCGCTATGCAGGCGACTGTTTTATGGTGTTGATGCCAAATACAACTGAGCAACAAGGCAAAGAGCTGGTAACGCAAATAGTCGCCGCGCTGACACATTGTGCTTTTAAAGTTGAAGGCGCTAAACAGGCTAAGTTTCAACATGTTTCGTCTGCTTTGGTGAGCCGAAAACAAGATGATTCAGCGCACAGTTTGAGCGCTCGCTTGCATACCCAGCTACAACAACAAAAACAACAAAGAGTGAGTCATAGTGAAGCCGTATCTTAATCAAGATGACAAATACCTAACTGCACAGGGGCTTATTACCACGCTAGTAGAGCTTGCTTTGAGTCGTGGAGTGGAGCTTCATAAATTACTTAGAGGCACAGGGGTGTTTGAGCAAGATTTAATGAGTGTGCAACATCAGTTTAGTATTTCACAGCAAGTACGTTTGCTGGCTCAATTTAAGGTCTTGATGAAATCCGCGGACAGTGGGTTTTTGCTGGGCAGCCAGCTTGCTAACGATACCTCCGTTGCCGCCCAAGGCGTACTGCAAAGCCCAAGTATTGGTCAGGCACTTAAGCAATTGCACGCGCTGCGTATGCAATTGGCTCCGTTATTGTTTAGTTATAGTTATCTACACAATGAGCAATATCATATTGTGCTGCAAAACGCTGTCGGCCTTGATGATGAAATGAGTCAATATGTTATGGAAATTTACAGTGCAGCGTTTTATCAAACCCTTAAAAAAGTAGCGGGCGAGCGCATTCATTGCCACTTTGATTTTGCTTATAAACGTGCCAGACATAGCCAAGAATACGAGCAACATCTAGGATTAAAAGTCGCGTTTGAAAAGCCAATAACACAATGGATATTTAATAAAGAAGTATTGCGAATGGAAAACCCTGCTTTTAGTAGTTTTCGTTTTTCGCAAATTAACTCACAGCTTGCAGCATACAATTATGCCAATACAACGTTTGTCGAGGCTGTAGGGCGATTAATTTATCAAACTCCAGCTCTTAACTTAGATCAAGTGGCTCATGTTTTTGCCATGAGTTCAGCAACCTTCAAACGCAAACTCAAAGCGCATAATGTGCGTTTTTCAGCATTGTATGATGAGCAAAGTAAGCGCAAAGCGATTTACCTACTTGCCATGCGTAAGCAATGCAATGAGCAAGTGGCTATGCGCTTATCGTTTTACGATATAGCAAACTTTAGGCGTGCGTTTAAACGCTGGACGGGGATCACCCCAAGCCAATTAAAAATTTAGTTTAAAAATAAATTTATTGAGTAGCAGTTATTTTTATAAAGCTAGGTTAGACTGTTGTTATTGATGTATTTAACCGAGTTTGCAGATGATTGAATACCCTGTTGACCAACTTCCGCAGCTCATTGATGAGCTATTACAGTGTGATACCACCACGCGTAAAAACAAGTTACTTGCTGATGCCAAAGAAAAACTCTCTACAGAGCATCTTTCGCTTTTATTTGAAGCCTTACCTAAAGAGCAACGTTTAGAGATATGGCAGCTACTTGATGAAGATACACAACACGAAATTTTTATTAATTTAGGTGGCGATAGTTGTCGTTGGCTATTACAAAGCTTAGATGAAGCTGAGGGTTTCAAGTTACTTGATGAAGTCAGTGTTGAAGAGTTACTTGAACTTGAAGAAATCATTCCTGAGCGGTTTGTTGATTATGCCCGTCGCCAACTCGACGAAGTTCAAACAAAACAATATGAGTTAGCACAACAATATAATCCAGAACAATTAGGTCACTGGTTAGATTTTGATGCCTTAAAAGTGTCGGAAAAGCTCACCGTAGCAGGTGCCCGTAAGATTTTTCAAAAAGGATTACCGCAATATACCGAAGTTATTTATTTAGTGAGCCGCAAGGGGACATTGATCGGTGAAGTGGCAATCAATACTCTATTTAAAGCCAACGATAACGACAGCTTACTTGATTACGCGAACCTTGATGTGTCGGCTTTGCATGCGGATGATGACCTATACGAAGCTGCTGAAGTGGTTATTCATAGCGAAAAAATGGCCATGCCGGTGGTGAATGCCGACAACAAACTGCTAGGCCGCTTATCAGTGTCATCGGCGTATGAATTGCGCCAAGAAGTAACCGACGAAGCCGCTGCTAAAGCCGGTGGTCTTCGTGAAGACGAAGATCTGTTCTCAAGTGTAACAAAGTCTGCAAAAAACCGCGGTATTTGGTTGGGTATTAACTTGGCTACTGCGTTTTTAGCCTCTTGGTTTATCGGCTTATTTGGCGCGACCATTGAGCAGGTTGTAGCACTTGCGGTATTGATGCCTGTGGTTGCGTCGATGGGCGGAATTGCAGGAAGCCAAACGTTAACGGTTATTGTGCGCGGTTTAGCACTAGGTCAGGTGACAGACTCTAACCGCAGAGCACTATTGAAAAAAGAACTTAGAGTGGGGGCATTAAATGGGTGTGTATGGGCGTTTGTAATTGGTGTGCTCACTTACTTCTGGTTTAACGACGGCATGCTGAGTTTAACAATTACGATTGCCATACTATTAAACTTAGTTGCTGCATCACTATCAGGTGTAGTGATCCCGTCTATTTTGGATAAACTTAAAATAGATCCCGCACTTTCGGGCTCAGTTATTTTGACTACAGTTACTGATATTGTCGGCTTTGTCACTTTCCTTGGTTTGGGTAGCTTACTGCTACTTTAGCGTCAAAAATAAACAAGAAGCCTTTATAAAGGCTTCTTGTTTAATTACATTTGTAACAATAAATTAAAAAACCACTGTCAAAATTAATTCTTTTTTGTTACTTTTTATGTGTGTGATCACTGAGAAAGTAGTGAATGAAAAATAGATTAATGCTGTTATTACTCGGTTTGTTGCCTTTTCAGAGCTGTGCTTCTGAAAACTTCAGTGACCATGAGGTTTATTGCGCGCAGCAAAAGCAATTAAGTTGCCTAGACTATATCAGCCTACAACTCAAAAACAGTGAACATCATTCAGACCGTTGGTATGAAATTAAGTCGTATCAGTTTGATTATTATTATGATCAAATGGACTTTCTTACCTTAAAAGAACATACCGAACCTTTCATTCAACTAACTGAACTGCCTCAAGTATTTCAAGTTCAGGTGTACTTTTATTATGCTAAATCAATGCACTACCTCGGGGAGCATGATGTCGCTCAAAAGTACGCAACTAAAGCGTTTGAAAAGCTACAGGCTATTTTTGACTCGTTTGGTAATCCAATGCGCATGGTTGAATTGGCAAATTTACAGCATGTATTTGGTAATAAAGAAACGGCTTTACAAATTCTTGATAAAGCCGAGCGTCGATTTGGTAAGAGCAAAGACCCTATTTTTCATTTTGAGTTGTCATCAAACAAAGCCCATGTATTTCATTCTTTGGGTGATTTAGAGAGTGCTTTGATCAGTAGAGAGGCCGCAGTTGACTGGATTTTAAAGACCAGTCATGCTCGTAAAATAACCCTTGCACTAGGGAACTTGGCACGTACTCATCAATTATTAGAGCATTACTCAAAAGCGGCGCATTATTATCAACAAGCACTTGAGCATATGAGTGAATCGACTGATCAACTTATTCTCGCTATCTATAAGTTACGTTTAGCTGAGCTAAACTGGCAAGCAGGTAATCATGAGCAAGCTGTTAAGTGGTTTAAGCAAGTGCATAAAGACGATATTCGTCAAACGCATACCGCTCTTTATACACAGCTTAAAAGTGCGCTTTAGATAGAGTAAAAGCAGCCTGATTTTTCAGCTTCGCCTGGCGCTAAAATTTGCAAATGAGTCGATTCACCCTGCTGCATCATAGGTTTCATAGCCTCATCAAATAACTTAGCCGCTTTTTCCATCTGTTTAGCTTGCTCATTTAACGCTTTAAAGTCGGCATCATGAGAAGCAATGAGCGAATCAAGTTTATGAGTTAATGCATCTTGCTCTTTTAATAAATCTTTGTTGATTCTTAGGTGGTTTTCATCTTCTACCACGGCCTTTTCTGTAATTGCTTCTATTTGCTGTGAATATTCTGTGACTTGCTGCTCCATATCAGTGAGGGGCAGCTCCAGTGATTCAAGCTTTTCTTGCTCACGCTTTAATTGTTGATAGGCGGCGATTTGCTCGTTGTTTAACGTGCCTTCATGCACTTTTTTACAGTCCTTAAAGGTGATAACACGGTAGTTGTTATCGTCAATAGTCGTGCTTGCGTTAGAAAGACCAATACAGGCAGTGGTGGCTGCGGCTAATAGAGCTGATGCTGTGATGCGTACTAAATTCATAATGCTGTCCTTAATGGGTTGCGTTATTAAGTTAGTCGCAGCAAGTGTGAAAAAAGTTGGTTAAATGAGTTATATTTTTATAAGGAAGCGGTGCTAGCCTAAGCCAGCACCGATTATTTTTAGAAGTTATAAGTGATGTTACCGTAGATGAAACGGCCATCTAAACTATAAGGTGTAAACGCACTATAAGTGAAAATTTGATTAAAGTCGCTGTAACCTATGTTGCTTACAGTATCTTGTGGGTACTGATCAAATAAGTTGTTTGCGCCAACAGCAAATTTCCATTGTGCAGATGGGCGGTATGCCACCTCTAAATCAGTGATCCATTTTGCATCAATGACTTCATCACCTTCTGGTGTGCTTGATGTATCCACCACTTCGCCGTAACGCGTGGCGCGAAGTGTTGTTTGGAAGTTTTCAACGTCCCATGTTGCAGATAAGTTCCACTTATTTGCTGGCGTGCCTTCTTCGAAGCGAGTAATTTCACGACGCGCAAAGTATTCGTAGCTATCACCAAGGGCTTCAAGCTCAGCAGGATTTTCTTTAACATGAGTGACTTCGGTGTCATTAAAGTTAACGGCTGCACTTAAGCGTAAGTCACCGTAGTTCTCAAGCCCTAATGAATAGGTTGCAACAATATCAACACCTTGCGTACGTGAATCAATGGCATTGGTAAAGTAGCGAACGCTTTGAGTATTTTGCTCACCGGCCCCGGCTAAAATAGCTTCTACGGCAGGGCCACTTAAGTTTTCAGACAACACAATACGGTCATCAATGTCGATGCGATATGCATCAAGCGTTAAGCTAAAGTTACCTTGCGTAAAAATAAAGCCCGCAGTCATGTTGACTGATTCTTCTGCATCAAGGTCACGAGCACCCAGTGCGCGCGCCGCAGGTTCATCAACAGGGAACAAACCAACTTCACTTGGAATACCATTTTCAAATACCGTGCTTACCGATTTGTAAGACGTTTGTGCAAGTGATGGTGCTCTAAACCCAGTACTAATTGCACCACGCAGAGACAATGATTCACTTACGCTGTAACGAGAAGCCAGTTTTGATGTAAAAGTACTACCAAAGTCACTGTAATCTTCAAAGCGGCCAGCAAGAACCACATTCCAGTCGCTTGTGAGGTAGGTATCAAACTCAGCAAATACAGCGACATTATGGCGGCTTTCATCAGTTGCACTGTCAGGTGAAAAGCCTGCTAAAACTTGTGCACCACCGGCAGCAACAGGGTTGCCTGCATCATCAAGTACCGTGATATAAGAGGCTGTTTCACCTGCTTTAATTTGGTAGTTTTCGTGGCGATACTCAGCACCAATGGTAACAAAAACATCGTCAGGTAAGCCTAAATCAAGCGTGTTGCTGGCATCCATGTTAACTAAGTATTGCTCGTACACAAGCGCACCGTTATCAAACTCAGTTGGGCTATTTACGCCCATTGACGTGTTTAAACTGTTGCTAACACCTAAACCAAAGTCATTACGACCATAGTTGCTGCTTAGATCCCATGTCCACTCATTGGTTTCGCCGTTCAGGCCAATAGCAAATGAGTAGTCATCTACGTCGGTATCAATTTGTGGTAAGAAACCGTCAGGATATACTTCAGGTAAGTTACGAGAGTCTTTTGCACGGCGATAAAAACCAGCTGAATTACCTTTACGGTTTGAGTAACTAGCAAATGAATACAGCGATAACGTGTCGTTAAACTCATAACCTAGGTTATAGAATAGGGCGATATCTTCAATATCGGCTTTACCAAAACGGTGATTATAGCGGTCAAAGTCGAATTCACGTGGGTCTAGGTTACCGTTTGCATCGCGGCTATATTGTTCACGCTGGTCAATACCTGAGCGGTTAGTTGGCTCGTTATTACGCGATTCAATTGAAATATTAATAAAGCCATTATCTGCAAATGAGAAACCCGCATTAGCGCTTGCGGTGCGCGAAATACCGTCGTTTAATTTGCGGTCAGCACCTTTTGCAAAGCTTAAGTTGCCTTCGCTATCTGCGCTTGTGCCTAATAATTGTGGCGAGCCTGCCATTTGTGTGTCGTACTCACCATAGGTGTAGCTTACACTACCGCCTTCGTCGGCATCTTTTAGTACAATGTTAATTACACCAGCAATGGCGTCTGAACCATATTGCGCGGCAGCGCCATCACGCAGTACTTCTACGCGTTTAATTGCTGAGGTAGGAATATTATTTAAATCAACCGCCGTTGAACCACGACCTACGGTACCACCTAAATTTAATAGGGCACCCGCATGGCGGCGTTTACCGTTGACTAATACCAGTGTGTGATCCGGTGCAAGGCCACGTAATACAGCAGGTTTTGCGTGGTCAGTGCCATCGGCAAGGGTTGCACTTGGGTAGTTAAAACTAGGTAACTGAGAGGCAAGTACTTGGCTAATTTCAAGCTGACCTGTGCTTGCTAAGTCGCGGCTTGTTAATAAATCAACCGGAACAGTACTTTCTGACAAGCTACGTAAACTACGACGTGTGCCCGTCACTGAAATAACTTCAATATCTTTTGCTGTATTTTCAGCAGGTTGCTCAGCAGCGATTGCAGTCACTGATGCAGCAAGCGTACTTGCGATTGCAAGTTGCAAAGGTAATTTGTTGAATAATGCCATTATTGATTCCCATCTGACTTATCTATTTTAGCGCAGTGTAAAACGCATAATGGGAACAAACAAATAACATAAAAGTATAGTATATGTGTAACTAACGCGACTTGTTAATTAGTTTTTTATGTTGTTAATTATGTGTTTACGCGCTAATGCTGATCTTGTTGCGCCCCTCTGTTTTGGCACGGTACAACGCGGTATCGGCTGCGCAAATTAACGCCTCTGATGTACGGTATTGGTTATTAAATTCACACGCAATGCCTTGGCTTACACTTATTCTGAAATCACTGGGCAAACCTATATCTGTAAATGACATTGTATTGATTTTAATTTGAATATGTTTTGCAATTGCTGCGGCTGTGTCTTTTTGACACCTTGGTAATATAACGGCAAATTCTTCACCACCATAACGCGCTGCTAAACAGTCATGAGAGGGCAGTGACTCTGCAATTATACTCGCTACTTTTTGTAAGCACTTATCACCTTTAACATGGCCGAACCGATCGTTAAATAGTTTAAAATAATCAATATCAATTAATATAGTGCTAATAGCTTGATTTGTTTGCACACTTTCTTGCCAATGTTTTTTTAATGACTCTTCCAAAGTAAGGCGGTTTGCAAGGCCTGTTAAGTGATCGGTTGTGGCTTGTTTTATTAAGCGATTATACTGCTCTTTATGTGATGACAAATCATGTAAAACGCAAATAAATAAGTTATCTGCAATAGCGATATTTTTAGGTAAGCTTGATATACATAAATCAGCATCAAGGGTTTTATTGTCGGCACGATTAATTTTAACCTCATTCGGCCCTAAACTAATTGGTGAGTCTTTATGATCTAACCAACTGAGTAGTGTATACATGTATTTATCGCGGTCGGTATCGTGCAGATAATGTAATAGGTTTTGACCAATTAAGGCCTCTTGGTTATCACCAAAAAGTTGCGCAGCCATCGGGTTGGCAAATTCAAACGTGCCTTGACCATTGATGATAAAAACACCCTCAGCCATGTGCTGAAACATCTGTGCAATTAACGCGAGCTGATCTGAGTTTATAGAGTTAGGTAACGTACCCTCAGCGTGGTTTGTGATTTTGCTTGTTTGTTTATTTTTGTTGTTGGAAATAGACACTCTCGTTCCTTTTTGCCAATGCAAACGTTTTTGGTGTCTATAAAGTTACTTAAAAAAGTGCAAATAAACCTTCTGGTAACCTTCTGGTTTTAAGTTATTGTTTTAAAATAATAAAAGGCTCATTCTAAAGAGCCTTTAACAACATGATTTTAGTTTTCTCTATCATTCTTTATTTGTGGATCAGCACTTTGATCCAGTTTTCGCGTATCCATTTGTACTTGAATTATCGCTTGTTCATTCGCTAATTGAGCTAATAATTGGCTGAGGTTAGCTGAATCGGCGCTCACAACAAAAAAATCACTGAGCTGATGTTTGAGTGTTAACTGATGGCGAGTTGCAATGTCAGCAAAATAAACTGACTCTGTAAGTTTTAACACTAAATCGCCCGTTAGCTGTAAACCTGCTCCATTTTGTTGGTCAGTGATAATGTCACCCACCGCTAAATTAGTATTATTAGAACTTGCTAATTGAGTCAAAAGAGCTTTGCCTGAGGTAATATCTGCCGCACTTACATTGACAGAAAAAAGAATAGAAAAAATTAATATAGCAGAAACAAAATAGTTGTTAGTTTTCATCATAATTCCTTTATTAATGACCATAGAAACGCAGCGACCATGATTTTAATACTCCATCAAGGCTATTATTTTCGTCATTCATACTTAATAAACCTGTTTTTTCATTATGTAAAAGCGTTTGGCTATTACCTTTGTCAGTATCGATTAAACGAATTTTCCAATCACCAAAAGATGATTCGCCATAAAAATGCTGACTTAATAAAACAGCATTCTCGATGCTATCGTTATTAATGTTAATAAGGCCAGTACGAGGGCTTAATAAAACGCTACGCGTACCTGCTGGAGAAATTAATTCAATAGCGAGATCTCTAAAACGAGCATGATCAATCGACACTTTTAACTGTACAGCTTCAATCGTTAACGCCTCATTGCTAGACATATTATCTTGCGCGCCATTTAAGCTCGCATCAGGAATGATGGTGTGATTATTATGCGTTTGCCATGCAGTTGTTTTTAAAGGGGGTAAGTTGCTGGTTGTTTCTTTCGCTAAGGTAACCGCTGCATCTACATCAATCGCACCTAAACCGTAAAAATAATGATAGTGGTAGCCTGCATTGTTTTGTTGCCAGCCATCAATAGCTGAATAGCTCACAATATTATCGCTGTTATTGGTAAAAGTAAGGGCGACTCCTTGGTTTGATTGATCAATTTTACGAGCTGTCTTTGCTAACACATGTTTGACGGTGCGCGCATCCAGTTGTGGATTTGCAGACATTACCAGTGCAACAGCACCCGAGGTGTTAGCCGCTGCGGCCGATGTACCATACATTGTTGTGGTCGCATCACAAGAAGGATCAATACCTAAGTTATTTAGTGTATTGTCATGGCCTCTGTTATACCCTAAGTCACAACCTGTTAAATCTGTGGTTGTGATACCCACACCATCTTGGCTATATTCTCCGCCTGGTGCAGTTAAAAAGACATTCGCACCAACAGAAGAATAAGATGCTAATTTTCCTTCTGCATTGTATGCAGAAACCACTAAGTTCCAAAAGCTCGCATTGTCAGCGCTAATATTGGCATTGTGAAATGGAAGGCCAAAATTGTTAAAATGCTCTTGGTTCTCATAAGGCATAACTTGGAATTCAGTATCGCCAATAAATGTATTGTATTGTTGATAAGCATTACCAGCGGATTTTATAAACAATGCACCTAAACCGTCATTGCTGTCTAAAACAACTTGCTTCATTGCGTGTTCTTTTAAGCTCATGGCTAGTGATGCGTCGACATTAGTGAACAATGTTGGTTTGCTGCTATAGCTTTGATTAAACACGCGCGAGCTGGCAAGCTCATCACCTGAAAAGCCATGAGAAAGCAGCCAGTTACTGATTGATTGCGATTCTAAGTAGTTAAAACCAATAATTTTTGCTGAAGGAGCAACGCCTCGGCCACCTAAGTTGTTGTTTTCAGTCGCTGCAATAATGCCAGCAACAGCTGTGCCATGGCCTTCGCTATCAGTAAGGGGCTGATTGCTATCACGTAAGTTTATTGATCCATAGGTCACATTTGACCACAAATCAGGGTGGGTTAACTCTACACCACCGTCGATAATTGTAACGGTTACACCTTGACCTTTTATACCCACTAAATCAGAGCCTACGAGGTTAAGACCTGTACTAGCAGAATCGTTGGCATTTAAATGCCATTGGTGAGAAGTCAGTGGGTCATTGTTGTTAAGATTTTCAACCGCAATCGTACTAAAAGTACCGAGGAGGCAAAAACTTAATAGCGCGTGTTTTACATACATTTATTACACAATCCTTTTAATATGTAGTGTTATGATTATTAAAGTTATTTTAATAATACAATAGTGTCACTTTTCTGTTCTGGTGACAATCTTTTGTATGTATTTAGCTGAAAGTTTTATAGGTTGTGGGGCTTGGTAAAAGGCTCCTTGATGGAACCTTCAAAAAGTGCTTTAGTCTTCTTCTTTATTAATTATTTGTGGATCAGCACTTTCATAGTTATTACCATTGTAATGTACGGTGAAAACCATACAAACTATACCTTTATTCTCATCCGAGTCTGTTATATGAATGGCCAGACCGTTGTCAATAACTGTAGGAGTAAAATCTTGCGCGCAATTGCCCTCAAGGTTTGTAAATTTAGCGCCAGTAAATTTAAAGCCTTTCGCAGCAGTTGCTTCATTTAGTGTGTAAATTCCAAGGCTGTTTCTTTCTTTAACAGTACCACCTCCAGAAACTTCTTGACCGTTTTGGAAATATGTAAATATCGCCTCATTATTACTATTGAGTGCAATATTGACAGTAAAGTTGTAGGTTTTATTTTCGCTCATGTTATTACCTTCTAGTTGTTTTTTTATAGTTCAAAGTTAGTGATACCTAACTTCATTAGTTCATTTTTTATTGTGCTGACATCTCTTGATTTATTTAAGCAGGTATAAGCTTGTACAAGTGGGTAGGTGATTTTAATACTTTTGCTGCCTATATTATTCCTCTCTATACTATTGATTACCGTTTGGCAAGCTTCTATCCTAACCATCTCATTTTTAGCTAGTTTTGCTTTTATTAAATGTAACTTAATAAAGATCGAGTTATTTTCAACTTTATCAGTTTCAGAAAGTTTTTCCTTTAAATTTGTGTCGTCTTCAAGCTTTTTTAATAGTTCTTCAGCACCTTTCAACTTTTTAAAATTTATTAAATATTGTATTAGAGTTATTTTTATTTTTATGATGGTCGCATCAGTGAGGTCTTGCTGATTGACGAAATCTATTACTTCTTTTAAGTCGTTGTTAGCTGCTTCTTTATTTGACAGCATTAATTGATATGCGTATGAACGATAATATTGTTTCTGAAATGCTTTGTTTTTAGGATCTTGACTTCTAGATTGATCCATTATCTCAGCAGCTTTTTTAGCTTTTAAATAAGCGTCGGTTTTGACTGGGAAATAACTCAATAGATAACTCTGCTGCATATAGAGATATGATAAGTTACTTTGCAAGCTCGCGTCATCAGGTGTTTCTTTGAGCATACTTTGGTGTTGTACAACAGCCTGATTAAGCAGAGTGAGTGCTTCCTTAAAGTTACCAAGTCTTTCTTCTGTGCTTGCAATCCAACTAATAGTATCAGCCTTGTCTCTTAATAAATTTTTATTATTAGGCTTAAGCTCTAGTGCTCTGTTTTTAAGTTCAAGGGATTGGGTAAAACTCTGTTTTGCTTGCATGTAGTTAAATTGTTTCAAATACAATGAACCTAACGAGTTATAAGAATAAGATAGCTCCATAATTGAGTTAAAATCGTTGGGTGCTAATTTGTACATTTGCTCGCTGTATTCTTGGTATCGTTTTAGCCAAGGTTCAGCGGCTTTATAGTCGCTGTTGTCATAGTGCAATTGCCCCAGCCAAAAAGCATTGGCCCCTGCGAGCATTAGTAAATCAAGGTTATTGGGTTGAATTTTTAGTAAAGACTCTAGTCGAACACGGGCATTTTCAAAGGCGGTGAAGGCTTCGTCGGTTTTGCCGCGCGAGTAGGCCACTTCGCCCATGGCCTCTAAGGTTTGAGCGTACTGAAAGCGGTTATTAAACTGAGCTTGTTTATCACTAAAATCAAACAATGACGCTGCTTCTTCGTCTTGATTGGAAAAATACTCAAGAGCCTTATTGCTAATACCATCCAGTAAATCCATGCGCTTAACGCTTCTGAGTTTGTCGGCAAATTCACCGACCATAAAACCCAGTAAACTCTCAGCTTCTTGGCGTTTTTGTTTTGCTACTTGTTCTGCATGGTAGCTGCGCACGCTCATAAATGTGGCAATAAAGGTTAAGCACACAAGTGTTGCTGCCGTGATTTGTAATACACGTTTTTTACGTTTTGCTTTTTTATTCGAGGCTTTTATTAAAGCAAGTTCATCGTTCGACAAGCTAAACATAGGGTTATTAACAAGGCTATGTGCTTCTTGTAAGGGTTTACCTTGCGCTAGTAGAAAGTCGGTGTGTTTGTGCTCAAGCAGCCATCGCTCGGTGGCAAGTTGTACGCGGCTTTTTATCGCTAAGCTTTGTTGATGCACAGCTACCCAATCGATAGCGCGCTGCCAGTGGCGCAGCAGCGCTTCGTGGGCAAGGCTAAAACAGGCTTGTTCATTTTTAAGGTGCGATACAAACAAACGGCTGTCGACCATGGCTTGCACAAGCTTAGTTTGTGCGGGGTTTGTAAGCTCGTTCCAACGTGCAGCGCGGCTGGTGAGTGTTTCGCCGTCTGGGTTTAGCGTGATCAGCCTTGAAAGCACAACGGCAAGTTCTGCTTGTTGCTCATTGGGTAAT
Organism: Pseudoalteromonas sp. 68 DY56-GL68; assembly: GCF_041414825.1. Classification (NCBI taxonomy): domain Bacteria; kingdom Pseudomonadati; phylum Pseudomonadota; class Gammaproteobacteria; order Alteromonadales; family Pseudoalteromonadaceae; genus Pseudoalteromonas; species Pseudoalteromonas sp. 68 DY56-GL68. The sequence goes on along the minus strand of NZ_JAOCZL010000018.1, from coordinate 363,112 downwards.
TGGCAAAATACTTGCTCGGCTTTTTGGCCAATCGCTCCTTCAATAGTGCCTAGGGCTTGGTATTCTGAAAATAGCAGTTCATTGTCTGGGCTGCGCTGCAAATACAGCTGCTGTAAAGTGTATTGCAGCATAGGCAGTGCATCAGGGTTATTGGCGGTGTCGTTACACAGCTGCTCATCAAGGGGGGTGTGATGTTCTGGGTGTGTTTGCCAACTTAAACCCGCTGCAAGCGCAGGCAAGCGGATCATTTGCTTTAGCTCTGAGCGTGTGGGCGCTAATAAATCAAAATGTGCGCCATTGGCTTTACCTGCCATTAAACTTGGTTGACTCACCACTTGCGGGTAAAAATCATTACGACAAGCGCTAAAAATGATTATACAGTCACTGGTTGCTAAGCATTCTATGAGTTTTAAAAACTGACTGCGTTCGTCATTTGTGAATAAAGGTGACGATAATAAGACTTCTAAGCGGTCAATAAATAAAAATAAGTAGGGTTTGGTGTGTTCATTATTAAGCTCAGCCAGTGCAGCTTTGCAGCGACTAATAATATGCTCTGGCTGTGAGGTTAATAACTCGCAGAGTGTTTCAGCACTCATATCACTGAGCACGGGGGCATCGTTTATTTCTAAATCGAGTAGGGTAGAGGCTAAATCGAGCAATAAGCGGTCTTTATTTACGTCGGCAAAGTCTAGTTGGCAGTAACTATGAACACGTATGCCATCATAGCCACTGGTATTCATTAAGGCAGGTAATACACCCGCGTTTACAAGGGATGACTTTCCTGAACCACTCGAACCTAAAATTAAACAAAAGGCACGGCCAAATTGAATCTGTGCAGATACTCGCTGTAATAAGGTTTCTATTTGCTTGTTGCGACCAAAAAATACTCCTGCTTGATCAGGCGAAAAAGCACTTAACCCGACAAAAGGCGAGTCACCTTGCCAAGCTGTTTGGCTGGCTTTTTGCTCTTCATCAAGGGGGAAGTTTATATTGGCAATTACGCGGTAACCACGCTTACGAATGGTTTCGATGTACTGCGGGCTACTGGCTTTATCGTCAAATGCTTTACGAAGCTGCGTTATTACCTTGTGTAGCGGGTTATCGCCAAGCGCTACATTTGGCCAGCAGTGGCTGATAATTTCTTCGCTGGCTAACAGTTCACCCTGTTTTTCGCACAACAGCAATAATACATCCATCGCTTTTGGTTCAAGATGTTTGACTTGTTCACCACGTCGTATTGAATTTGTGCTTGGGGTAACTTGCCATTCGCCAACAAAAAACAGCGCCGTACTCATAGTTTATCTTCTTTTTATTATTATCGGATGGACAGATTCAGATTCTGTTCAGGTAATTCTAGATTAATACAATATTATGAGTTTAACAGCAAGTCTGTTGTCTTTTTTGAAACTAAAAAATTCTTTATATGTCGTGTTTATAAAACTTTTTGTAAAGTTTGTTTGACTTTTTGTTTTTGTAGTTTAATCTTTAGTCAAGTTAACTTTACTTTTAAGGTGAGAATAATGAATCAAACAGGATTAACATTTAAACAGCGCAATAAGCAAAATACCTTAAACCTTGCTAAGTGGACGGTAGTGTGGTTGCTAACGCTTGCTATTGCTTCGTTTGGGCCGCACTTTTTATGGCAAGATCAAACGGTGATAACTGTTGCCGCAATCGTTATAAATATACTTGTTGGCGTGATGATGATTTTAGCCAACAAGCGACAGCTTCAGGGCATGGATGAATTACAGCAACGGGTACAACTCAATGCCATGGGGATCACACTAGGTGCAAGCTTGGTATTTGGGTTAGCCTATTCGTTGTTACAATCGAGCGGATTAGTGCATTTTAACGAAGATATCTCACATTTAGTTTTGTTTATGGGCATGACCTATTTAGTGTGCATTTTAGTTATGAATAAGCAGTTGAATGACGAGGATGAAGCATGAAAAACCGCTTGAAAGTGCTGCGTGCTGAGCATAACTACACCCAAGCAAAATTAGCTGAGTTACTTGATGTATCAAGGCAAACAGTGAATGCCATCGAAAAAGGTAAATTTGACCCAAGTTTGCCACTGGCATTTAAAGCCGCACGTTTGTTTAACTTGAGTATCGAAGAAATATTTCAGGATGAATAAAGGTGTTGCAAGCAGTAGGTGGCGTTTAACAGCGAATGTTAAAGCATTCTTGTTAAACGCCATTTCTCTGGGCGATATAAAATCGCAGCTACATTTTTGCTAACTTTCGACTCGTAGCTTTTTCATTTGTATCGCGCTTAATGACCACATTAAAAAGCCACCCAAAAAGAGTGCTGCAGATACATAGCCTGTTTGGCTTGGCAGTGCGCCTTCGGCAATCGCCATACCACCAAGCCAAGGACCAATGGCATTGGCTGTATTAAACGCACATTGCACAAGTGCGCCTATCATTGCATGGCCTTGTGGTGATACATCCATTAACAGTGATTGGATCACAGTACCTAAACCAACGCTAAAGCCAATAAAGAAAATAACCGCATATAACAGCCAAATATTGTGGCTGGCGCTTACATAACTGGCTGCAAATACAACAGCACCAATTAGCGCTGCCCCGGTGGTTTTTAATGGCGAGCGGTCGGCGGCTTTACCCAGTATATAGTTCCCTAAAGTACAGCCAATTCCAAACATAATCATGGCAATAGAAATCGTGTAAGCTGGTGTGTGAGTCACCACTAAAATAGTGTCGGCTATGTAGGTGTAAACACAAAATACGCCACCAAAACCAATAATAATGATACCCAGAATCGTCCACACCAGCTTGTTTTTAAGCACACTGAGTTCATCTAAAATCGACGTGGGTGTCGTATTTTTTACGTTAGGTACGTACTTAACTATAAGTACCAAAGCCACTAAAGCGAGTACCGCAGTACCTGCTAGGCAATAACGCCAACTAAAGTTTTGCCCAACCAGGGTAACCATAGGCACACCGACAATTGTTGCAATGGTTAAGCCCATAAATACTTTTGACATAAAGCTTGCGCGTTTGTCGGCAGGGGCAATGTCGGCGGCGAGTAAAATAGCCGCGGCAAAGTATGCACCATGTGGTAAGCCACTCAAAAAACGAAATAAAATCAACTGTTCGAGTGAGTTTGCAAAAGCGCTTAAGCCATTAAATAAAAACATCATACTGACAAACATCAAGAGCGCATTACGTTTACGCATATTTGCTGTGGTGATCATAAAAAGCGGTGCACCCACAACGACACCAATTGCATAGGCACTAATGGCATACCCGCTTTGTGCGGGCGTTGATGAAAATGTTTCGCTGATAAGGGGCAGCATTGGCATCATAGAAAATTCAGACAAGCCTAAAATAAACGTGCCCAAAGCCAGTACTATCAGAATGGTAAACGTGCTTACGTTGCCTTGATTATTGGCTACGGTAGTCATGGAGATCCTTTAAAAATTGATTTTGAAAATGCCAGAAACAGGCAGGCTGTTCTGGTATGAGATGTGTGCCCATTGCTATTGTAATACAAATCAACCACACTGATATAGTATTTTTTGGAACGTTCTACATTTGTTTGTTATAAGAAATTAAGCTGAACTTCTTAAGTCTTTGCTGTTCAAAATAAATACATATAAAAAGCCGACTATACTTGGTTTTACTGGCTTGGTTTTGAAGGAGAGCATAATGAAAAAGATATTTGCTTGTATCGATGGTTCATGTATGACCAATGCAGTGACAGAAGCTGCTATTTGGATAGCCAAGCGTACTGATTACCCAGTTAACTTTTTACATGCTTTAGAGCCCCCTTTGCCACAAGGCCGTGATGATCTAACCGCGATTATTGGCTTAGGGTCGCAAACGTCCTTACTTAAGCAATTGACAAAACTGGAAGTTGAACGCAACAAAATGGCTTCTGAGCATGGCAAGTTGCTGCTTGAAGAAGCGGTAAAAAAAGCACAACATGCAGGAATGACTGCGGTTGAGCATCAGCAGTTTTCTATGAGTTTAGTGGACGCTTTACTTGATAATGAAGACGATGCAAGGGTGATGATTATTGGCCGTTCTGGCAAGGGCCACTATGATGACTTTAAAGTATTAGGCTCACATATCGAAACTTTAATTCGCCAAGTGCATACACCCGTTGCGATAGTGCCGCCACACTTCCATGAGCCAACTAATTTTATGCTTGCTTATGATGGTAGCGAACATACAGACAAAGCAATAACACAGATTATTAACGGGAGGATTTTAACAGGTTTAGATTGTCATTTAGTGATGGTTGATAAACAAGACGGTCAATGCCAAGACAAGCTAGATACAGCCTCGGCAAGGCTGGTTGAGCATGGTTTTAATGTTAGAACCCGTATGCTTGATGGTGATGTATACGAGGCGTTATGGCGTTATAAAAGTGATCACGCCGTTGACTTAATGGTGATGGGCGCATTTGGGCACTCTAAATGGCGACAATTCTTTTTAGGCAGCACGACACTAAAAATGCTTGAAGATAGCCGGATCCCTTTGGTGGTGCTGCGCTAATATTTGACCCCAGCGCACTGGGTGCGACAATATGTCGCGTGTTCAGACTAATTAATGAGTTTTATAATCCACTCATTAATTAACTATCTTATTTTTAAAGAGTTATGAACACGCAATTCTCTCGTCCAGGTTTTTCATTTTCTAAAATTGCAGCAGCACTTAGCTGTGTTTTAAGTATCTCTGTTTTTGCTGATGATTCGATTGAAGTAATCGAAGTACAAGGTCATGCCCAAAATAATCATCAACTCGTTGGCTCTGCCGATTCATTGTTATCTGATTTAGGCGTTGATTTTTCAGCGGCAGGTGGGGTATCTAACTTACCTGTTATGAATGGCATGATGGGCGATAGAGTTAAAGTACTCGTTGATGGTGCTGATGTCACTGCGGCGTGTGCTAATCAAATGAACCCGCCATTATCTTATGTGTCGGCGAATCAAATTTCGTCTTACAGCGTGGTTGCTGGTGTGTCGCCGGTGAGCAGTGGTGGCGATAATATTGCTGGTGTTATTAGGGTAAATACGATTGCCCCCGAGTTTAGTGATACAGATTCACTCAATTGGCGTACAGGTTATGTTACCGCTCAGTACAAAAGTGTTAACGACAGCCAAGCGTATGGCCTAGGTGCAAGCCTTGCAAGTAAACAGTTTAGCTTGTCTTATCAAGGCAGCTTTGAAGATGCCAATAGCTATGATGATGGTCATGGTGATCGCGTACTCGATACTTTATACCGTGTGCAAAATCATGCCTTAACGGGTGCTATTCGTGACAATAAACAGCAACTTGTCGTTAAATTAAGTCATCAAAAAATTCCCTACCAAGGCTTTCCCAATCAATACATGGATATGACCGATAACACCAGTTACGGATTAGTTGCTCAGTATCAGCGCGAACTCGCAGACAGTCATTTACATGTGCAAGTGAACTATCATGATGTGAAGCACGAAATGGGTTTTTTTAGTGCAGAAAAAACAGGCATGATGCCAATGAATACAGATGCCAAAGACTACAGTTATCAAGTACATTGGCGCACTGACTTATCAAAGCAATCATCATTAATGCTAGGGCACGAATATTATAATTACCGTATTGATGATTGGTGGCCTGCGGTTGCAGGGTCAATGATGATGGGCCCGAACGAATACATTAATATCAATGAAGGAAAACGCGATCGCCTAGGGGCATTTGCTGAGTATCAAAATCAAGTAAATCAAGCTTGGTGGTTATCGGCAGGTGTGCGTGTTGAGCAAGTAACTACAGATACTGGCGAAGTACAAGCTTATAACGAAGGCGGCATGGGTCATATGGGCTCGATGATGAATATGTCGAAAACGGATGCGCAAGCGGCGATGGAATTTAACCAATTAGACCGTAAACGTGACGACACCTTAGTTGATATGAGCCTACTTGCGCGCTACCAATTAACTAACAACGATGAGCTGCAATTTGGCCTTGCACGCAAAAACCGTGCGCCCAATTTATATGAGCGTTATAGCTGGGGTGTTGGTACGATGGCAACCACCATGATCGGTTGGTTTGGTGATGGTAACGGCTATATTGGTAACCCAGATTTAGAAGCCGAAACGGCTCATACTTTGAGCGCTAGCTACACTAAGCTCGCTAAAGACGATAGCTGGCAAATAACAGCAAATATCTGGTACACACAAGTAAGTGATTACATTGATGCTGAGGTGACTAAAAGCTTTAACCGCACTGACATGGCGCATACAAAACGCAATATTCTGACGTTTACGAATCTAGATGCCACACTTTATGGCGCTAAACTTGCTGGATTAGTTGAGCTTCATAATTCAAAGCAAGCAGGAAAGTGGCAATTAAAGGGCTCATTAACCAGTAGTCATGGCGAACGTGATGATAGTAATGAAGACTTATACCAAATCATGCCACTAAACACTAAGCTGAGTTTGGAGCACGAATACAAAGGTTGGCAAAACGCATTGAGCTGGCAGTGGGTTGATAGTAAAACCAATGTTGATGAGCGTCGTTTAGAAAATAAAACCGACAGCTATCAATTATTGGCTATCTCAAGCCAGAAAACATGGCAAAATTTAACCTTTAAGTTGGCAATTACTAACTTACTTAATGAATACTACCAACAGCCACTCGGTGGGGTGAGTATTGCTAATTATAAGCAAGATATGAGCGCAGGTTTTGAACAGCTTGCAGGGCAAGGCCGTTCGTATAATGCCAGCATTAGTTATCGGTTTTAGGGAAGAGGCTTTGTATTTGTAGGTGTGAAATTTATTGCGCGTGTTGCGCGATGTAAAATCGCGCCTACAACTTGCTTACACGCCTCGTGTTACTTAATCGGCAAATAAATATCTGTTTGCAAGTCGCATTCATCAACTTCATGGATGAGGTTGAGGTAATGAAAGAAACACGGGAAATCACGGACTTCTTCACCACTTTGCACTAGCCACTCACGATACAAGTAGTAAACCGTATCGCTAATAGTATCGTGAGAACCCTTGTGGCGCACTACTGCGCAGCGACCTGCTGGAATTTCACCATTTCGCACACCTTGCGGGTTTTCTGTTATAGGGTGTGTGATACTGCCGGCAAAGTCAAAACGAAATGCATGATCTTCAGTCGTGGCAGGGTCGCTATACGGGATCCCGTAAGTGCGACTGGTTTTAACGGGTGAAAAACCAGATTCTTTACGCCACTCAATAAATTTTGCGGCGGTATTCATAAGTGTATTCGCAGAACCTTGGTGAGTAAGTAACGCCACCGGTTGTGCTTTAAAATCAACAATGTTTACATTCATAGGGCAAACCTTTTTGTCAGGTAATGAAAATTCAAACTGTGTGTGCCAATTAGGCCAGTTTGGTTTGCTTCTGAACTCGCTGGGCGACTGCGTAAAAGTGCGCTTAAAAGCACGGCTAAATGCTTCAGGGCTATCGAATTGTGCCTCTAGAGCGATGTCGATAATTTTTATTTGCTGCTCAAACGCGAGCCGAAATGAGGCGCGTTTTAAGCGAGCAAGTTGCGTGTACTTTGTGATGCTTATGCCTACACCAGCAACAAATAAACGATGAAAATGATATTTTGAGCAACACGCCACCTCACTTAACTTTTCCAGTGATAGGGGCTCATCGAGATGTTGGCTTATATAATCACAGGCCAGCTCAATACGTTGTTGTTGCTTCGTTTTCATGGTTATTCTTTAATGCTTTTCAGAAGTGAGGCCAGTGTGCCATCACTTAAAAGTACCTACCTGATTGAAATTGCGCATTTTGTTTAACATTCACCAATTGTAGGCGTGAAATTTATTTCGCGCGAAGGTTCATGTTTTGTGTGATCTTTAAAACGCGCCAAGCAAGCGTGACGCCTACGGGTGATGTAGGCGTGAAATTTATTTCGCACGAAGGTTTATATTTTGTTTGGCTTTTAAAACGCGCCAAGCAAGCGTGACGCCTACGGGTGATGTAGGCGTGAAATTTATTTCGCGCGAAGGTTCATGTTTTGTGTGATCTTTAAAACGCGCCAAGCAAGCGTGACGCCTACGTATGATATGGGGAAATTTATTTCGTATATTGCGCGATGTAAAATCGCGCCTACGATAACTTTTTAACTTTCTTGTTCAGCTTCTTGCTGTGCTCGCTTTTCGCGCTCTGCTTTTGAGATATAAGCAGGTTTATTGCTTTTATGCAGTTTCTCATTGGCGCGTTTATCTTTTTGTTTAAGTTTAGTGAAGATCTTTTTTCTACGATTCATGGGGTCAACAAACAATAAAATGGGGTGAGTAGACATTGTACCTTGTAATTAATTTTAAGCCGACACATTTTGCATAAATAAGAGATTTCATGTCAGGGCTATAACCGTTACAATTAAAACGTACTCTCTAAAAACCTTTAAAACTCTGGAGCTTATCTTGAAACATTCATTACTTGCAGCACTTTTATTAAGTGCATTTTCTAGTCAGGCAGCCGTGTCTGAGCAAAGTGAAAAACTGGCTAATTATGCGGTAGAACAGTATCAACAAGCGCAAATACATACCCTTGGAAATTTAGTCTCTTATCCTACGGTAAACAAAGAAGGCCTTGCAACACCAGATAACCCAGACTTTATTGGTTTTAAGTCGTTTTTAAAAATGAAAGCGGCGCAGTTTGGCTTTGACTATCAAGATTTAGGTTACACCGTCCTGATAGGTATGGGTGATCAAAAAGACAAAGTAACGATTGTCACTCATGGAGATGTACAACCTGCTGATGCCAGTAAATGGCAACAAAGCCCATTTAAAATGGATAAAACCTCAGAGCCTGGCAAGCTTATCGCTCGCGGTACTGAAGACGACAAAGGAGCGATTGCGACTGCGCTTCATGCGATGAAGGCGATTAAAGATAACGGTATTACTTTAAATAACCGTATTGAGCTTATGGTTTACCTTGCGGAAGAGTCTGATTGGGCACCATTACAAGAGTTTATGAAAACTTACCAGCAACCAAAATATGCTGTAACCATTGATGCGTCATACCCAGTGGTTGTGGCAGAAAAAGGCTGGAGCTTAATTGCGCCGACTTTTTCTGCAACGTCAGCGCAAACAGGTTTATATGTGAGTGATTTAAAAGGGGGAGCTTTTGTTAGTCAAATCCCTGAAGATGCGAGTGTGCTCGTACATAATGCAGACGCGGCAACAGTGGCTAAATTACACGACAATGTAGCGAAACTTAAAAACGTAAAAGTAGCGATTAAAGAGCAAGCAAGCGGTTTATTAGTGCAAGTTAAGGGTACTTCAGCACATTCCTCTGAGCCTGAGTCAGGTGAAAATGCCATTGCCCACTTAGCTGAGGTGTTTAAAGGGGTTGATCTTGAAAACAACAGTGATGGTCAAGCAATTGAGTTTATTAACCAGTTAATTGGCCTTGATTTATATGGCGCACAATTTGGTGATATTGGTTACGAGCATGATTTTATGGGCCCAATGACTGTATCGCCAACAGTGCTTACTCGCCAAGGTAATGATATTAAATTGTCTGTTAATATGCGCCGCCCTGTAGGTAAAGAAGAAGCTGTGCTCAAGCAGCAAATTAATGAAGCATTGAGTAAATGGCAGTCACGTAATAATGTGACTTTAAAAGACACGGATATCGTGATTGGCACACCAATGTTGTTAGATGGCGCTCCGCATGCACAAGCACTACTTGATATCTTCAAGCACTTTAGTGGTGACCAAGACGCAGGGTTTGTGTCAATCGGTGGCGGCACAAATGCAAAGCTATTTGATAATGCGGTTTCGTTTGGTCCATCAATGCCAGGTAAAAAATACACTGGCCATTCAGAGCATGAGTTTATTACCGAAGAGCAGCTTGCGCTTAACTTAAAAATGTATACAGCGATGATGATGCAGCTTGGTAATATGTAATAGCAATGTTTAAAATGTAAAACGCCACTTTTAAAGTGGCGTTTTACATTTAGAGTTTTTGACTAGAACTGAGCAACAAACCTAATGTTATAAAGCTCTCCAGAGCCTCTTTCAGTGTAATTAGCAGTTACATAGTATTGGTCGTTAAAAAAGTACTTACCTTGTAAAACTAACTCAGAATCATCAATACCTGCACCTATGGCATAGTGATTACCAAAATAGTAGCTTAACATGGCATTGCTTGCAGAGTCATAAACACTGTCTTGGTGACCGACATCAACAGTAATATATTGACTACCGCTTAAATGATTAAAGTATCTGGCAGAGATGTTCCAATAGTCGAGTTCATCATCTGTTTCAGCTGTAAAGCCTAGGTAATCTTTCTCATTGATTTGGTGGTTATACTGGGCTTTTAGACGCCAATAATCATCACCATACTCACGCTCATTTTTATTTACAGAGACTTTTAATGCATCTGCAAATAAGTAGCCTACACCGACTGTATAGTTATCTGCATCATCAACATCGTAAATTTCACCTGTAACAAACCAGTTTTTGTAAAACCCTTCACCAAACATACCCAGGTAATCATTGTTATCAGCATTAAAGTAATTTACTCGTATGTTTGAGTCTGTATCGAGGTAGCCATAATCATCGAGTACTCCAGAGCTTTGCTGCTCTTCAAAGTAGTAATGGCTTACTAATTGGTAGCCATCAGAGTTATAATCGTCATGCTCGAGGTAAGTGTAATCAATACTGTTGAACCACTGCTTACTCACTTGTTGCTCTGTTGCTAATGAGCAGCTTGAATAGGCGAGTGTTGCAAGTGCAATGGGGGCTAGTTGTTTAAACATACAGATCCTTGTTGTATTTTGATTTTCAAGTACTTTGACTTTCAGGTACATAGTACAACAAGTTGGTTAATGTATTGTAATAAAGTGTTAAAAGTACACGAGTAGAGTTAATTTCGAAGTAGATATAAAAAGGCTCAAAACAAATCGTAGTCGCGACTTTATGTCGCGTTATTTATTAACAAAAGCCACCTTGGTTAGAAGGTGGCTATTTTATTTTAGTTAAGCTGAGTTGTTAGCGATATTTCTGCATTCATTAATTTAGAAATAGGGCAACCTTGCTTGGTTTGCTGGCACAACTGGTTAAATTTTTCCTCTGAGATGCCTTCAATTTTGGCACTAACATCAAGTGTAATGTGGCTTACTTCAAAGCCATCATCTACTTCGTCAAGGCTAACGATTGCTTTGGTTGTAATATCATCAGCTACAAAATCAGCGTCGGTTAACGCCAGTGATAATGCCATGCTAAAGCAGCTGCTATGTGCCGCAGCAATGAGTTCTTCTGGATTGGTGCCTGGCTTGTCTTCAAAGCGGGTGTTGAAACCAAAAGGTTGGTTATCTAATGCGCCACTTTGTGTACTGATTTTACCCTTGCCTGATTTGATATCGCCAGACCAGCTTGTATGAGCCGTTTTTTTAATCGTCATCGTCATCTCCTTTGTAAATAATTTCGGCTAGTGTGAAATGATTTCAGAGTATTAGGCCGAAAAGTATGATTCAGTAAAGAAGTTGCAACTTAAACGCCAATTTTTCGCTTAGCTTCACGCTTGCAGCGCTCTGAACAATATTTTACATTTTCCCAATCTCGCTGCCATTTTTTACGCCACATAAAAGGCCGCTTGCAGATAGGGCAAATTTTGCTCGGTAAGTTAAGCTTTTTATGAGCCATGGCGTTGCCTTTTAAGACTTTTAACATGTTTTTGAAGCACAACTTTTGCACCCTGTTTCACATCATCGCGTTCTCTAAAAGACCATAATCGGTCCCGAGCTTGTTTTGCTGCTTGCTCTAAATCGACCATGGGCTCTGGGTAGTCTTCGCCGAGTTTAAGGTCATTAAAGAGGGCTTCTATCGGTGGCTGTAGCCATGGCTGATGAAGATCTTCTATGGGTAAACTTTTAAGTTCAGGACACCAGGTTTTAATAAACATACCCTCTGCGTCTTTGTCTTCAGATTGTTTTATTGGGTTATACAAGCGAATGGTGTTGGTCCCTGTAACTGACGCTTGCATTTGGATTTGTGGGTAATGAATTCCAGGTTCAAAATCTAAAAAATAACGCGATAGAATTAAACTGACAGGGTGCCAATGAATGTTCATATGATGTGTCATAAAACTCACTAACATGGCACGCATTCGAAAGTTTATATAGCCTGTTGCTGCCAAGCAACGCATACATGCATCGATAATAGGGATACCAGTTTGACCTTGTTCAAAGCGTTTTAAGTGCTCTGTAACAAGTTCATCATCTCGGTAAGGATAATGCAGGTAAGCAGGGTTTTGAGGTGAAAACTCCATACTGCACTGGCTTTCAAACTTTTGCATAAAGTGGCAATGCCAATGCAGCCTTGATTCAAATGCATGTAATGAGCGACGCCAGCTTAGAGGCTGCTTTGCTAAATAGTACTTTAGGGTCTGATAAACTTGCCGAAGGCTTAGGTTCCCCCAAGCTAAATAGGGTGAAAGGCGAGAGCAAGATTCTCTACTTTTTGATGGGCTTGAGATACCGCTTTGATAGCCCCTAGCACGTTGTTCAATAAAGCTTTGTAAACAGGCTCTGGCAGCATGAGGGCCGCCATGTTGAAACTTTTCATCTTGTTCTGAAAAGCGCTCAGTGTATTTAGCAACTTGATAATTTTTAGGTAAAACGGTTTTAAAGTTGTGCCAATCTGGCGTTACAAGCGGTTGGTTCATCACGCTGTGCCAATGAGCTTGCCAATCAAATTGTTTTGGTCGCGCTCTTATAACAGCACCAAGCGGGGTTTCATGCCATGGAATAGATTTAGTGAAAAGCCAATTTTTTATTGCTTTATCACGCTCGAAGGTATTTTTAAGGCCGATTTCTTGGTGGCTAAAAACGGCTCTAATATTAAACTCTTTTTCTAGCGATTCAAACACAGAGAGCATATCTTGATTATAAATCGCAATTTCAGCATCTTGTTTTTTTAACTGCGCATTTAAGTCACACAGCGATTGATAAACAAATCGCCAATGACGATGACTGTAATGAGGATCATTTAGTAATAAAGGTTCGAAATTAAATAATAGCAGACACGGAATAGATGAAGCAGCAGCTTCTGCCAGAGGTTGATGATCTGAAAGTCGCAAATCTCGTTTGAACCAAACAATATTGATTGCTTGTTTTACTGCGTTAGGCATTGCTATCGGTCTGTGTTAATTATGTATGCAGCAATACGAAGAGAGTAGAGGTTTAGATTACTTTATATCTGAGGTGTTTTATGTAAAAAGAAGCGGCCAGAATGACCGCTCTAATCGTTGCGTTTTATAATGCCGCAACGAATTTTTTAATATTCTCTTGTGCAGCTTCTAAGCTTTGTTCAGCCCCAGGCATTGCTAACCCTTCTGCGTAGATAAAATCAACATCAGTCATACCAACAAAACCAAGCACATCTTTTAAGTATTTAGTTTGAGTGTCGATATCACTACCTTGGTATACACCACCACGGGCAGCCAGTACCACGACTTTTTTGTTTTCAACTAAACCAACTGCGCCTTGTTCTGTGTATTTAAACGTAATACCAGCACGTGCTATACGGTCAATCCATGCTTTAAACGTTGATGGAATACCAAAGTTATACATTGGCATACCGATAACGATCAGATCGTTGTCGTTAAGTTCGCCAATTAACTCGTCAGAGATGGCTGCAAGTGCTTTTTGCTCATCGCTACGCTCGTTTGCATCAGTCATCCACGCAGCCATTTCTGTTTGCGTTAGGTGAGCAATTGCGTTGCTGCTTAAGTCGCGCTGGGTGATCGTTACTTGGTCTTTTTCTGTCAGTTGACTTACAAATGTGTTTGTTAATTTAGTTGAGTTACCGTTTTCACCATTGAGTGAAGAATTTAAAACAAGTACTTTTTTCATTGTGACACCTGCGAATTAGGAAGTTGTTCTAAGTATAAAAAAGTACAAAACAAAATAATAATGCTATTAATCGAGCAATTTGTTCGTTTTAAGCGAATGTTTGTCTGCGGGGAAGGGAAGCAGCATTGTTATTTAAGACGGTACATACGATAAAGAAAGGGCGACCTAAGCCGCCTTTTTTATTGATATGCTAATTCAGCATCAATATTACGCATCAAGTTTGTTACCCAGTTGATGTATTGACGGTGAATCTTCTTACCATCGTAATCTAGGTTGATAGAGTCTTTGTAATCAATAGAATATTCTTTTTCATTAAAGCTAATTTCAACTCGTAATTGATGTTTACGAATATCTAACGTGCCTAAAACCTTACCTTCTTGATTTGCACGACATGTCCATCCAAGCTTCATACATGCCTTGAGTATATCGTTCTCGATACTTTTAAGGTCATGGCTTTTATTGGCAACTGTAGGTATAGGGTTAGAGTCAAAGTTACGAATAGGTACACTCGTGCTACATGCGGACAAAGTCAGCAGTGTAAAAAGTGCAAATACTATCTTTTTCATGGTAAGTCCTTTTTGGAATTAAATCAGCGTGATTATGCGCTTTTTTAATAATTTGGTCTAGGTATCTTTTAAAAACCAAGCACTTACTGCACCAGCAAATCCAAGCACACTATAAAATAAGATCAGCTCAGCGGTGCTTAAATAGCTATTTAGCAAGCCTACGCTACCCAATAGCAGCAGTATTAGCCCTATCACAGTATTACTGACTGACACATAATCAGTACGTTTATTCCCTTCAGCCATATCAACTAAGTAGGTTTTTCGGCCGAGGCGAACGCCTTGATGGGCAACTGTGAGTAAAAAATAACACAGTGGTAGTAACCAAAATTCATTGAGTGTTGTGGGGCTAAAATACGCAACTAAATACACGGCTAAGCCATTAAGTGTGACAAGTACGGCTGCGAAAACTAGCACTCGGCGACTCGATAAGTCGCTTAATCTACCCCAAATTGGTGCTGAAACCAGACTGGCAAGGCCAGAAAGAGCCATAAACGTGGCTAGTAGTGAAAAATCAAAGGCTTGTTCACTGGCAAGTACAATATAAAAGGGAGCGCTTAAAGCTGAGCAAAGTAACAATGCACGGGTAATAATAAAGTGGGCAAATTGTTTATCTTGATAGAGAAGTTTTAACTTTTTTAGAGCATGCAACAAGCCGTTTTCAGCGCCTTCGGTTGCACCTTTATATTCCTTTATTTGGCTGTAACTCAGTGCTGCAAAAAGCCACATGAGCGCAGCCAATATGAGAGCAACATAAACCCCATTGTCATAACCTAAATGTTGTAAATACCATAACCCAAGGCCAAAGGTAAGAGTCGCAAAGCCTGCAAAACTGGCTGCAAGACCACTAATGCTCCCTCTTTGCTGTTTTGGAATAACCTTACCCAACACATCTTTTGCTGCAATTGAATTAAAACCGCGGGCAAGGCTAAAGATAATCAAAATACCTATAATCGCAAAGCCTGCACTCGTGCCTTGTAGAGTGAGGGCGCAACTAAGCATAGCGATAATACACACTGCCTGAATGATAGCCCCAACCACCCACACCCATTTTCTAACCGCAAGCTGGCGAATTAAGTGAGCAATAGCAAGCTGCGGTAGCATAGAACCCGACTCACGTATTGGCACAAGCCACGCTATAAAGCTACTAGGCACATTAATACTTTGTAATAACCAAGGAAGCGTCACTTTAGGATTTAAAAGGGCATCGGCAAACTTGCTAAATAACTGACTCACTAAAAGGGTGATAAAGTTACCTGGCACGACTTTGCAGGCCGCTTCATCTATGGCTTTACATGCGCGCGCATCCTCGGTGTTACTAAGGCGTTGGTAAATCTCTTCTTTACTGAGCTTTTTCATGTTTCAAAGTTAATGAGGGGGTTGGTTGTCGCAATGGGCTGCATGGCAGCCCGATAGTTAAAAGTCGTTTTTGCTGTGTCGCTCGGCAAGTTGCTCTGCTTCATCACCCCATGTACGGTTAACACGGCGACCACGTTGCACTGCAGGGCGGCGTTCAACTTGTTTTGCCCAGCGTACAACATGGGTATAAGACTCAACATCTAAAAACTCTGCTGCGTCATATAAATAGCCAAGTACAAGGCTTCCGTACCAAGGCCAAATCGCAATGTCAGCAATTGAATACTCACTGCCTGCCATGTAGTCATGATCGCTTAAATGGCGGTTGAGTACGTCGAGTTGGCGTTTAACTTCCATAGTAAAGCGGTCTATTGGATACTGCATTTTAAACGGTGCATAACTATAAAAGTGGCCAAAACCACCACCTAAATAGGGCGCAGAACCCATTTGCCAAAATAGCCAGTTGCGACACTCGGTTTTACTTGTGTGGTCGCTTGGAATAAGTGCATCAAATTTTTCGGCCAAGTACTGTAAAATCGCACCCGATTCAAAAACACGGGTAACAGGCTTGGTGCTGTGATCCATCAATGCGGGGATCTTTGAGTTAGGGTTTACGCTAACAAAACCCGACGAGAATTGGTCACCATCAGCAATTTTGATCAAAAACGCATCATAGTCAGCGTCATCGATGCCAAGCTCAAGTAGCTCTTCAAGCATAATAGTGACTTTTTGACCGTTTGGTGTAGCAAGTGAATAGAGTTGTAATGCATGCTCACCCACAGGTAGATCTTGCTGGTGGGTAGCACCTGAAATTGGGCGATTTGTCTTAGCCCATTCGCCACCATTTTCGGCATCCCACTGCCACACTTTAGGCGGCGTATAACTGTCGTTATTACTCATTGAAACTCCTTTATTTGTGCTTTTGTGAATGTCACTACGAGACTACCATCCTAGTTGATCAACGTGAGCAAGGGAAGTAGAGTAATCAAATTATAAATATTAAGGAGGATAGTATGAAAAAACATGGTTTAACGATTGGCTTAGAGCGCGTTGGTAGTACATTTTATTTAACTTTTAAAGTCGTTGGAAAACTCACTCATGATGACTATACAAAACTCACTCCCTTAATTGAAAATGCGCTAGCGTCAGTCCCTCACGCAAAAATCAGAGCCTATGTTGATATTACAGAGTTAGAGGGATGGGAGCTTCAAGCAGCTTGGGATGACTTAAAGTTGGGGCTTAAGCATAACAAGGAGTTTTGCCGCATTGCTTTATTAGGAAATGCGAAATGGCAACAAGTGGCTAGCAAGGTGGGTAATTGGTTTACCAGTGGTGAAGTGAAGTATTTTGAGGATGCGAACATTGCACGTGAATGGTTACATGAATAAGGTGGCCTGTGATAAAGCATAACCAAATAAAGGTGGCGACATTTAACCTTTATAATTATTTAGCGCCACCGAATGCATTTTATGATTTCCAGCGTATTTATAGTGCACAGCAATGGGCAAAAAAACAGCGCTGGTTAGCTGATTATCTTGAAAACCAACAGCCTGATATCATTGGTTTCCAAGAAGTGTTTAGTATTGATGCTCTAAAACAGCAAGTAAACGAACAAGGTTATCCTTACTTTGCTGTCGTTGATGAACCCACTGTTATTGATGAGTTTATTTATCGTGATCCTGTTGTTGCGATTGCTTCACGCTTTAAAATAGTGGCTGTTGCCAAGGTGGAGTATGATACAGATTACGCAGCGCAAATGGGGCTTAAAGGGTTTCGTTTTAGTCGCGATATTATTCGCGCTACGATAGATGTGCCACATATTGGCGTTGTTGATTGCTATGTACTGCACTTTAAATCAAAGCGTAGCATGATTGATAACGAATACGATGACACCAGCACTGAGCAACAAAACTTACTTAAGCAGTTAAAAGAGCAGATAGCAGGGCGCTGGGCATCAAGCATACAGCGTGGCAGTGAAGCTGCACTATTATTGATAGAAGTCATCAATCGCAGAGCGCAAACTAATAACCCTGTTATTGTCATGGGGGATTTTAATAATGAGTTGCATGACGGTGTACTCAATCATTTAATTACCGAGCATTTACACCTCACAGGAAATCGACAAAACAGTGTGTATCGCTCACATTTTACCTTACAGGATAGTTGGCAGCTTTATCAGCGTCATGTAGTGACCGAAAGCGACAGAGAAGCAACCCATTACTTTGGCAGTAGTAGTTCAGTGTTTGACTATATTTTGCTTTCCAGGGAATTTGATGCAGGGTTTCAAAGCAGTTTTTTTGAAGTTGTTGATTATCACACCTATGATCAGCACTTGATCAACCCACAGTTTGCTTATGATGATCAAAGTACCGACCATGGTGTTGTGATGATCACCATGGCACTTAGGAGTTAATTGTTTTTGATCCAGCCAATACTAAGTAGATATCGGTTACCAGAAATGACTTTAGTGACTTGATGTTCACAGATATCGGGCCGAAATAATTTGATGCGAGCACTTTCGTAAATTGGTTGTGCACAAATAAACCCGCCACCAGTTCGCGCTTTTTTGAGCACAATGTTAAGCCGAAAGTTGCCGACCTTTTTCAAAGCGAAAGCGCTTTTTAATCATAGGTTATTGTATTTTTTATCACGCTTTGCCATCAGGTAACCCATAAAAGCACCACTTATGGCACCAAATAAATGGCTCTCGAAAGAGATATGAATACGCTGCGGAAATACACCCCAAATTAAGCCGCTGTAAAGTACAACGACGGCAATGCTGATTAAAATTGCTTTGAATGAGCGGTGTATGATGCCATAGCAGATTAGATAACCCCATAAACCATAAATTACGCCACTCAAACCTACATGAATATTACTGCGGCCGAATAACCAAACGAGTAGTCCACCAAGCAGTGCAGTGCCAGTAAACACTAGCCAAAAACGTTTTACGCTGTATTGGCATACCAGCCACGCAAGAATAGCAAAAGGCACTAAATTACTGACCAAATGCGCCCAGCCGCCATGTAAAAATGGGGCAAAGAACACGCCTGACACACCAGATATTTGACGAGGTAATATGCCAAAACCGTTAAGGTTTACACCGGGGAGTGAGTTGGCAATTTGCAGCACCACACAAAGTAACATGATGCCCAAAATAGCAAACCGTTTGCTACTGATAGGGGGAAGTTTAGCAGCTGATTTTTCAGTCATGGTTGAAGGCTCTTAAATCAATTCGACCGAATCAGTATAACTTATTAATAGTGAAGGTAAACACCTTGATGCACAAGGTGTTTACTGAGTAATGAATTGTGATTTTTAACCTAATTTGGTCAGTAGTTTTTTCGCTGCAAGTTCTGAACTTGCAGGGTTTTGCCCTGTGATTAATAAACCGTCTTCAATGGCAAGTACGCCCCAGTCATCGGTTTTTTGATAGTGACCGCCTTGTTTGATTAGCTCATCTTCTACGAGCAGCGGTACCACATTGGTAAGCTGTACGGCATCTTCTTCAGAGTTACTAAAGCCAGTAACTTTTTTATCAAATACGACTGATTTACCTGCTGCATTTTTCGCATTGAGTAAGACAGCACTTGCATGACATACCGCGCCAACAGGCTTGTTTGAATTTAAAAATTGTTCAATCAAACTAATAGAATCCTGGTTATCAACTAAGTCCCATAATGGACCATGGCCGCCTGGGTAAAATACTGCGTCAAATTCCTCTGCATTAATCTCGCTCAATGGTTTAGTGTTTGCCATTAAGGTTTTTGCTGCGCTGTCTTCTTCAAAGCGTTTGGTTGCATCTGTGGCAGCGTCAGGTGCCGCGCTATTTGGATCGACTGGAGGTTGGCCGCCTTTTACTGATGCAAGGGTTACATCTGCACCAGCATCAACAAAGGCGTAGTAGGGGGCTGCAAACTCTTCTACCCAAAAACCTGTTTTATGACCGGTATCACCTAATTCATCGTGTGAAGTAAGTACCATTAAAATTTTCTTAGCTGACATAGTGAATCCTTTTTTGTGTATTAAACATCGTTGATAACACTATAGGGGTGAAAACTTAGTTAAACAACGCAGATAAACTTGACTTCATTGGTTTAATAATTGATACAATTATTCAGGTCATATTAGGAATCCATATGAAAGTATCGTTCGAGCAATTAAAAAGCATGGTGGTGTTTGCCCATATTGTGCAGCAAGGTAGTTTAACCAAAGCGGCTCAACAACTAGGCTTGTCGCGAGCTGTGGTGAGTTATCACTTAAAAAAGCTAGAGCAGCAATTGCAGCTCACTTTATTAAACCGTTCAACTCGCACTATGACGCTAACAGAAGCGGGTATGGCTTATTACGAACGCTGTCAGGCCATTACAGAGCACGCTGAGGCAGCTAACCTGCATCTTGAAAGCTTAAAAAGTGAACCCGTAGGGGTAATTAAACTGAGTTGTCCGGTGAATGTCGGCTTGCAACTTGTGGTGCCTGCGCTGGCTCAGTTTAAACGTTTGTATCCTAAAATCGATATAGACTTACAACTGAGTGATGATGTGGTTGATATTATCAAAGAAGGCTATGATTTGGCTATTCGAGGGATTGCGCTTGAGAGTTCAAACTTGCAAGCGACTAAGCTGGCAAGTATGGCTACATGTTTATGCGGTTCAGTTGATTACTTTACAAAACATCCTATACCAAAGAGCATTGCTGATTTAGCAGTGCATACTTGGGTCGTGTACCAGCCAAGCAGTGCGACTGTAACTCTTGAAAAAGACAAACGCCGCTTTGATATAGCTGTTAGTGGTGGCATTAGTACTAACAATGCCGCAGCACGTACAGCTTTTGTTGAAGCGGGACATGGTTTAGCTAAAATCCCTGTTTATGATGCGCTTCCTAAGATTAAGGCCGGTTTGTTGCGAACAGTATTAGAAGATTACA
Source organism: Pseudoalteromonas sp. 68 DY56-GL68 (assembly GCF_041414825.1). NCBI lineage: Bacteria > Pseudomonadati > Pseudomonadota > Gammaproteobacteria > Alteromonadales > Pseudoalteromonadaceae > Pseudoalteromonas > Pseudoalteromonas sp. 68 DY56-GL68. The sequence goes on along the minus strand of NZ_JAOCZL010000018.1, from coordinate 342,411 downwards.
AAACCGCGGATATTGAGCTTTATGGTGTGTTCCCGCCAGGGGCGGCGGGAAGCAAAAAATTGCGTGTTTTACTTGATTACCTAAAGGACTATTTCGCTAATCAAGTGGCAACGCTAGCGATTTAAACAAGCGTTCGATTAAATAAAGCAACGGCTTGTTGATAAATGCTGATTGCAAGGGCAGGGTCGTAACGGTCGCCTTCATCGCGCATAAAGGCGTGTTGGGCATTAACTTCTTGCCACTGGTAATTAATTCCTGTTGCCACCGCTTGTTGGTAAATTTTAAGGCGGCCTTCTTTTGGTACATGTGGGTCTTGCTTACCCCAGACAAAGTGAATCTCACCTTTGATATCAGCCATGCGCTCAAATGAGTTATTACCTGCTTGCGCCATTAAGGTATCGCTGTGTATATCTGTTGCATATAAACAAAATGCAGCTTTAATGTTAGAGTTTAATGCTGCGCGATATGCAAGGTGACCACCAATACAGACACCCATCGCACCGATGTGGCCTGTGCAGTAATCTTGAGTGCGTGCAAATGCAATTAAGGCTTCAGTATCACTGTCGTGGCTCTCAAGTGGTTTTGCCCACTTGTCGGCATTGCCTTTATCCTTACCCGCATCATCGTAGGCAAGTACAGTACCGATAGGGTTTAACTCATGAAACACTTCGGGCACTAATACCACAAAACCATGACCTGCCAGTATTGCAGCAGAGCGTGCGATTGGCGCAGTTTCTTGAAAAATCTCTGAATAGAAAACAATGCAAGGGAACTTCCCTTCATCTACTGGGCGATAAACACTGGTGCGCATTGGCCCTGTTGGGGTGGCTATATCGTGGCTATGGTGTTGAATGATCATAAAATGCTCGGCTAAATAAAACTCTATGTTAACCGAGCACGATTAAATAAACGACTGTAGCCGTAAAACTTTTAAATACTGGCAGGCATGTTATTACAACTTGCGTAATAACTAACCGTTGCAGGCCAATCAGAGAAGATACCTATAACACCAACATCTTTGGCTAATACATCAAGCACAGTCATCATATCGCCATCATTATCAATAACATCGGCAACCGATTGATAATAATAGCCGCCACCATTATTTAACGGGCCTGAGCGTTCAAAGCTCCACGCTATGATTTTAAGGCCCGCCGCTTTGGCATCGACTGCGTATTGTGAAGGCACTATGTTACTGTCGTTATCGATGGTTAATAGCATCCAGATTGGTGGTGCAATAATCTTAACACCGTCACTGTAAAGTGCAGCCATACTGGGTTGCCAAGTGTCAGGATTATTAGGGTCAAAGCCTGCATCACTATCACGGCCATCCAAGTAAACACTTTGAGCTGCAAAGTCAGGATTGTTATTTATCCAATATTTTACATCATCTAAGTTAAATGACTGTGGAAAAACATGATTCGCGGGCACATCCATTTGTATGTACTCATCGAGCATTTTTTGTGCGTACTGCTCTTGGCTCATACCATCAAAAGGCATGCTAACAGCTGGCGACTTAAGTTCAGGAGTCATTTTTACGCCTAACTCTTTAAACAAGGCGATACTTTGTTTATGTGTCATTAGGGTGCCTGTATTTGCATATAAATCAGTTCGCCAACTAGGCGTTCCTTTCATATAGTCAGCTACATTAGTTGCGTTGGGGTTTGCACCATCCATTTTGCCTTCAAGGGTTAAAAACTCTGCGAGGCTAATATCGCTAGTACAACATTTAGCAGAAGCAGGCGTACCACTGTTAGGATCTGCTGGAGTAAAAGGTTCACTGCATTTTGCAGCTAATTCTGGAATAGCTAAAATATTTGTGGTGGTATGTAAGTCACACTGCGAATGGCGACATACTAATTCTTTATCGTTTGTAAACGTGACATCACACTCGACAATGCCAGCCCCCATGCGAGCCGCAGCGATATAAGACTCCTTAGTGTGCTCAGGGTATTGCATAGGCGCTCCTCGATGACCGATTGAAAAATCAGTACGGTAAAAGGGGCCTTCTTTACACGATTCTAGTTTTGTTTTTAGTGTACTGTCTGCCATGTCATCAATGAGGTAGTCTGGGCGAGTGCCAAGCTGAATATTGGTGCCTTGCGCCACTTCTACGACAATGGGGGTTGGAACTTCAACAACTTGAACATCAGTATTTGTGACAACAACTTCTTTTTCGACAACTTCTACATCATCATCACAACCAGCAAGAACGCTTATAAATAAGCAACTAGTCAGTAAGGGTATGTATTTCACTATTTTCGTATCCTTTTAAAATAAATGAGTGCATCACCTTAATCATCATTAATGACAATAAAACGACAGTAAGCTTAATTTATTTTTTCACAATGGCTTGGTTCACAATTAAAGCTAACAGTATAACGGCTGCGCCAATACTTAATCTGAGAATGTCGGCATCACGGTTCCAAATAACAATATTGACAATAATCCCCGCAGGGATCAGTAGGTTATTCATGACTGCCAGCGCACCCACATTGACAATAGTCGCGCCTTTATTCCATGCAAAATAACCAAGTCCAGAGGCAATTGTTCCAAGGTAAATCAGGACACCCCATTGTGTGGCTGTGGTAGGGAGCTTACTGGTATCACCAAATAAACCATAGCAAACTAATGCGACGATGAGTGCACCAATGAAAAACCATGCGAACACACGAGAATGCGCAATGTGTTCGTGTTGCATTAATCGTTTATAGGTCACTTGTCCTGTTGCAAAGCAAATATTGGCAGCCTGCACAAGTAGCATTCCAAACAGGTAGTTTTCATCAATGCCTTCGTAACGAATAGCGACTGCTCCCACGATAGCCAGCATGGCGGCAAGCAAGAATTTAGCATTGAAGCGTTTTTCAAGAATATCGTTTAATAAGGTGATGTAAAGCGGTGTCATAACCGTGAATAACAGCACTTCAGGCACACTGAGGTACAAAAACGAATGGTAATAAAAACTGTACATTACACCCAGCTGCACCGCACCTATTGCCATCAGTTTAAGTGCTAAAGCTTTAGGGGTTTTACGCCAGTGCAGAAAAGGTAAAAATACGCAGGTGGCTAAGCCAATACGCATCAACACACTGAACCATGCATCGACTTGTCCTGCTAAATAAACACCAATAAGACTAAACGAAAAGGCCCAAAGCAGGGTAACAGCAAATAAGTAGGTCATATTATTCGAGTTATATTCAAAAAAGGGCAGTGTATATGAGATGGCTGAAAATTAAAATTGCCCATGACGGATAATACGCGGTCATGGGCAATAGGGGGGGGGTTAGGGCTGGTTGGCAACAAAGGCTTTTGCTTGTTGCTTTAATAGTTCAAGTGCGTTGCTATCATAAAACGTGCTATGAGAGACAACACCCTTTAGCGTTTGTGTATTACGAATATCAATAAGCGGGTTTTCTGAAAGCAAAATGAGATCGGCTACTTTCCCTTCACTAAGCGCACCGTATTGCTGTTGTTTATTTAAAAACTTAGGCCCAGCAAGTGTCGCAGCTTGCAGCGTTTGCAGTGGTGTTAGGCCATATTCAGTAAAAATACTCAGTTCTTGGTGTAAAGAAAGCCCCGGATAAATATACGAATTTAAAAAGCCCGCATCTGTGCCTGCAATAATGCTAACACCTGTTTGTTGTGCGATAGGGAGTAACTGTGCGGTTTTAACAAAACGCTCTTTTCTCTGTTTGATTTGTGCAGGCGTGTCTTTGTTAGCTCTATCGACTCGCCACTGGTAAGTTGCTTTTAATCCTTTACCTAAATAATCTAAAAAGGCATCGTCTTGATGATTGTCTTCATCAATGTAAGCTGTTATTTTGCCACCAATCAAGGTGGGCACCACTGCGGTGTCGTTGTTAGCAAGAACTGTAAACTTCTCAATGGCTGTTGGTTCATCAAACTGCGCGGTGATAATGGGCAGCGCAGTGCGATAATTCAGCTCTTTTGAGGCAACCTTTGCAGAAATATCCGCTTCGTTTTTAGCCGCTGCTTTAAGCATATAAGTCATATGCTCAATAGCATCAAGACCTGCCTTAGAGACATCAGTCACAGACAGCGAAAATGGAATATGGCCTGAAATTTGATAACCCCGTTTTTTTACCTCATGCACGGCTTTTAGGTATAGCTCAGGCGTTAAAGCGCTGTCAGTAATTTTGATAAAATCAACGTCCATGCTGTCTAACTGATCCATTGCAGCATGCATTTCTTCAATTGTTTCTACCTCTAAATCACCGGGCCAAATAGATCCTTTACCTTCTAATTTCGGGCCTGAAGTAAAAATAGTTGGACCAACTAACTGACCTTGTTTTACTTGTTCACGCCAGCTGAGCACAGACTCACTCAGATCAGCCGCAGCATCACGGACGGTTGTTATGCCGTAGGCTAAATACAGTGGCAATAGCTGTTTATTCTCTTCAATAAGCTCCTCACCACCGCCAAAGTGTACATGCATATCCCAAAGGCCTGGCATTACATACTGATCTTTTGCATCAATAAATGTAGAGCTTTGATATTGGCTGCTTAAAGGTTTATCGCTACGTTTAATGATGATTCCATCGCGAATGGCAAGAGATTGCTTTGCTGTGATAGTGCCAGTTTGCATATCAATAATTTGGGCGTTTTCTATTACGATGTCAGCGCGCTCATCCGAGGTTGATGAACATGCAACTAAAGCTGAGCAAAGTCCTAAAAGTAAAGCGTTTTTCATGTGTGAACTCGTGTTTTTCTTTGAGATTAGCAAAAACGAGTTAACTGACAATTGCTTTGAGATGAATAGGAATAAAAGCAGGGTGAAAGTTTGATTGGTGGTTAAAAAGTATGAGGATTACCCCTCATACTTTAAACAACATTGTGATTACTCAACTAAACCACGGCGCTTTAATAGTGCGTCTGTTGTTGGTTTTTGACCACGGAATTCAATGTAGCTTTGCATTAAGTCGCGGCTGTTACCTTTTGATAAAACTTCTTTACGGAAGTTATCACCATTTTCACGGGTTAAGCCACCTTCTTCTGTCATGTGTGCAAACGCATCTGCTGCGAATACTTCAGTCCAAAGGTACGCATAATAACCTGCTGAGTAACCACCGGCGAATGTGTGGCTGAAGTAGCAAGACTTATAACGAGGTGGTACTGGGTAGTAGGCAATACCGTGCTTGTCTAACGCATCATGTTCAAACTTTTGCACATCTGTAATATCAGCATCAACACCAAATGAATGCCATTCCATATCAAGCAGTGCCGCGGCTAAATACTCTGTTGTATCAAAACCTTGGTTGAACTTTTGTGATTCAAGTACTTTTGCAAGTAATGCTTTTGGAATTGGCTCACCTGTTTTGTAATGCTTGGCATAGTTTGCCAGTACGGTCGGTTCGATGTTCCAGTCTTCATTTGCTTGTGAAGGGAATTCAACAAAGTCACGAGCAGTTGCTGTACCTGCTAAACTTGGGTATTTAACGTCAGAGAATAAACCATGTACAGCGTGACCAAACTCATGGAACATCGTTGTTACTTCAGAGAAGGTCATGAGTGTAGGTTGGCCGTCAGCTGGTTTAGGAATGTTTTGTGCATTGTAGATTACCGGCATGGTGTCTTTTAGACCGCTTTGGCTGACATAAGAGCTCATCCATGCACCGCCGCGTTTGCCTTCACGTGCGTAAGGGTCCATGTAGAATAGGCCGATAGCGCTGCCATCTTCGTTAAATACTTCAAATACCATTACGTCTTCATGATAAACAGGTAAGTCTGTACGCTCTTTAAAGGTAATGCCGTACAGTTTATTCATCGCAAAGAATAGGCCGTCGTGGATCACTGATTGCATTTCAAAGTAAGGCTTAACTAATGCTGGGTCTAAGTCGTATTTTTCCTGACGTACTTTTTCAGCATAGAATGCCCAATCCCACGGTTGCAGAGCAAAGTTTTTGCCAGACTTTTTAATTACTTGCTGGATTTGTTCTGCTTCAGCTTCTGCTTTGGCAACCGCTTTTGGTGCTAAGTCATCAAGAATGCCGTAAACGTTTTCTGTTGTTTGCGCCATACGTGTTGTCATCACATACGAAGCCCAGTCTTTGTAACCCAGTAATGCTGCTTTTTCTGCGCGTAGTTTAGTCTCTTTAATGATGATTGGGCCATTAGTTGTTTGTGCGCGAGTTGCAGAAGTGGTCCATACTTTTTCACGTAGCTTACGGTTTTCAAGGCTTTGTAAGATAGGCTGGCGAGTCGTGTTGACAAGCGTGATCATGTAACCTTCTTTACCAGCTTTTTGTGCCGCAGCTGCAAGGCTTGCTATTTCACCTTCAGACAAACCAGCCAGCTCGCTTTTATCTTTTACTAAAATCACATCTTCTTTGAATGATTTTAAGATATTTTGTGAAAACTCTGTTGAAAGTTTGGCAAGTTCTGCGTTGATTTCACGCATTTTTGCTTTTTCAGTTTCGTTAAGTTTTGCACCCGCGTTAACAAACTTTTTATAGTAAAAATCGACAAGGCGTTGATCTTCAGCATTTAAAGATGATTTGTCGTCGTAGATACTTTGCACACGAGCGAATAAGGCTTTGTTTAGGTAAATATCATCAGTATGAGCAGACATAATAGGCGCCATTTTAGCGGCGATTCGTTGATACTCACTGTCAGAGATCAAACCTGATAAATTAAAAAATGCCGCAGAAGTGCGGTCTAGTAGCTCACCAGATAGTTCCATTGCAACAAGGGTATTTTCAAATGTTGCAGGCTCAGGGTTGTTTGCGATCTTTGCAATTTCAGCTTTTTGCTGTGCAATACCCGCTTCAAATGCTGGCTCGTAGTCTTTGGTTGAAATTTTATCAAACTCAGGAGCCATGTATTGTAAAGGGCTTGGCTTGAAAAGAACGTTGGTAACATTAGCTGTTTGTGTTTCAGCAGCAGTGTCAACTTGAGTTTGTGTGTCAGCTTGCTGTGAACTACAAGCTGAAAGTAAAAGTGCACTAGCAATCGTTGTTGCTATTAGGGTCTTATGCATGAGAACTCCAATATAAAAATGTGCTTGGTATTTTCCAAATATGAGGGATTACACCAATGATGAGAGCTTTTTTAAGTTACCAAATTTTAGACCAGAAACAATTAAATCTATCGGTTTATTAGGATGGTTGAGCGCAAAAAAGGAAGTAACGTGGTAAAAGTGCACAAAAAAGCCGTCTTACTATAAATGGGACGGCTTTAATATTTAGTAAAGTAATAATGAGATAAATTGGTGTGATTTATACATCGATGGTTATGCATGAATCAATTATAACCCAGTACAAACTTTTTCTCAGAGCCAAAATTTCCAGGCATCGTATTTCCGAATTCTTTGTTGATCAGTGCTAACGTGTTTTCTTGTTCTGCAAGTAAGTTTAAAATACGATTTCTGTAATCTAGGCTCGACTCAAATAAGTTTAAATCAACCATTGGCTGAAGTGTTGCTAGCTTCTGTGTAAGTGTCATTTGTGACATTGTGCTCTCCTCTTGCTATTCATAGTTCTCACTATTTATATAGCATCTATGTTCAATAATAGTTAATAATTAGCGCTTTTCGTGCATAAAGAACTTAGTATTTACCAAGTTTTCACTTATTATGCCGTGTTAAACTTAGTCACAACTGAACCAAATTCATTTTTTTACTAGGAATGTTAATTTATGACCCTTGCTGATCTGCAATCTGCATTATCGTTTGTATTGTTTACTTATAACGATGTGCAAATTACTGTGCTAAAAATTATTCAAGTGCCTTTGGTGCTTTTTTTAATGTGGTTTGTGGTTACGTGGATTGGTCGATTAATTAAAAAAGCATTACTTGCAAAAAATCTAGGTCCTGATGCTGTTCATTTATTCACCCGTATATATCTTGTCGTTACGATAGCGGTGCTTGTGTTTACCTCACTTGAGGTACTCAATATTCCATTAACAGCGTTTGCTTTTGTCTCTGGTGCAATTGCTATCGGCGTCGGTTTTGGTGCACAAAACATTATTAATAACTTTATTAGTGGTTGGATACTCATGTGGGAGCGACCAATACGTATTGGTGATTTTCTAGAAGTAGGGACGGCAAAAGGGGTTGTTGAAACAATTAACACACGCTCTACACGCATTCGTCGTAATGATGGTGTGCATATGTTAGTACCTAATAGCCAACTGCTTGAAAATACCGTAACTAACTGGACTCTGATTGATCGTAATGCGCGCTCATCCGTTAATGTTGGTGTTGCTTATGGTTCAGATGTGGTATTGGTTGAAAAGTTGATTAAGCAAATTTTAGATGAGCATCCGGCTATTTTAAAAACACCCGCCTCATCAGTCTTATTTGATGACTTTGCAGATAGTTCATTAACGTTTAGTGCTATCTTTTGGGTATGTGCGGAGTCAGAAGCACCTCTTCGACAGGTACGAAGTGAGTTACGTTTCAGTATATATAAAGTGTTTGCTGAGCACGATGTTACCATCGCATTCCCGCAGCGCGATATTCATATCGATGGCGAAATTGCCTTAAAACGTCGAAGTGCACAAAAGTAAAAATAAAAAAGCGGCTTAGCCGCTTTTTTTACGCTTGTTCATTTAGTTTTTTAAGCTTAAATGCGAGCAGTACCATCATAGTGCCAAACACAATGGCGTAAGTAGCTACTAACCAAAGTAAGGTTAGGATACCTGCTCCAGGGTTAAACATTAAGTAAGCACCAAAAATGATGGATATGACACCACTGGCAATTAAAATCCACTCATTACTGATTTCTTTGCGAAGCTTACTGGCGATAATGATTTCAATTACCCCCATTGCGATAGCCCATGCAGCAATAAAATATAACATTAAAATAGCAGTGACATTGGGCGCAAACAAAGTGACTAATGCCGCAGCAATCGAGATAAGGCCGCCAATAAGTAGCATCCACCATAATGGGTTGTCTTTTTTAGAAGCAAAAGCTAGCCATGCGCGAATTGCGCCATCTACAAAGAAATAAGCAGCAAAAATAAACATCAAAACAGCAAGTGATGCCTCGGGTGCAAGCCAGCCACAAAGCCCGAATATTATCGCAATCACGCCATGAATAAATAGTGATGACCAATGTGGAATCAACGAATTTGAAATATGCATAAAAAGTTCCTTTGCCTAGGTTAGAGGGGCTAACACGTTTTAATAGATCTAACATTTAAGCTACTTAAAGCAAAGGAATTTAATTAATATTTGTACAGTTAAAAAAGCATGCTCTAATCTAATATTATGAATTTGAGTCCATTTATTATCTTGCTACAAGGATGAGAGAGTGAAAAATTTAGCCACAACTTTTTTGTGCGTCACGTGTTACCTATTGGTTATCTGTTTGGCTGGAGTAGGGGGGAAGGCATACGCTATGAGTTCGCCAGAGGTCACTATAAAGTCACTTATTGATAAAGATGATAAAGAAAAGGCTGATGAAAAAAAAGAAGTGACCAGTGCAGAGGTAGGGAGCTCACTTACTAGTCTGCAAATTGATGAGACTTCATTTTTCGATGAATTTAATCGAATTACTCCGCGAAATACAATGTATGGCTTTTTAACAGCTGCACGGGCACGCGACTTTGAATTAGCTAGTCACTACCTCGATTATCGTAACTTACCGCAAGAGGTTGCTGCCATTGGTCAGATGAAACTGGCTGAAAATCTATCTTTAATTTTAGATAGAACTTTATGGGTTGATATTGATAACCTGAGTAATAATCCTGACGGCAAAAAAAATGAGGCGGTACCAAGTTATCGCGATCTTGTCGGTGAAATTTCCACTTCTCAAGGAAAAGTGCAAATCTTATTACAGCGTGTTCCTAATAAAGAAGGAACGCAAACGATTTGGAAAATTTCCAATGCGACAGTGAGCAAAATACCCTTATTAATTGAAGAGTATGGGTATAACCGCATAGGAGAGTGGCTATATCAGTCTTTACCAAGTTTTGAGTTTTTAGGTGTAATGTTGTGGCAATGGGTCTACTTTGCATGTTCTTTTGTTTTCTTTGTACTTGTCGCAATTGTGTTAACACGGCTTGTTTCTTTTGTTTTAGTACATTTAAAGTTTCCCATACAGCAAGACATTGTTGATTTTATCAATGGACCAATCTGTTTATTAATAGCAGTAATAATGTCGCGTTCGTTAAGTGATGAGTCTAATGTAACCATTGCTTTTTTGGCCGTAATTCATGGCGCCACGGTGTTGCTTTTAGCATGGACTTGGGTGTTTATACGTATTGTTGATATTGCGAAACATCGCTTGAGCCAGCGCTTTATCCGCCAAGATAAACCTCATGCTGTTTTCTTGCTAAGGCCTGTGAGTAACGTCATAAAAACCAGTATCGTTATTATTATGTTATTTGTCTGGTTTGAGAATTTGGGCTTTAACGCGACGACCTTACTTGCTGGTCTGGGTATCGGTGGGCTTGCTATCGCACTTGCTGCACAAAAAACGGTTGAAAATATCATTGCAGCAATCACGCTTTATACATCAGCACCTGTACGAATTGGTAATTTGTGTAAGTTTGACAATCACCTCGGAACAATTGAAGAGATAGGTTTAAGGGCAACACGTATACGCACACTTGACCGCTCGGTAATTTATGTAGCGAATGCTAAGTTTGTGGATATGCAGCTTGAAAATATTTCTGAGCGAGAACGCATTTCATATCGACCTAAGTTAATGCTCAGCGCGAAAACAGAGCAGCAAAACTTACATGCTTTTATGGCGTCTGTTCGTGTACTACTGAAAGAGCATGAACATATTGCCGATGAGCCTTGTCGAGTGCGATTTAAAGGTTTTACGCCTTGGGCTTTACAAATCGATGTACTAAGCTATGTAGAGACAGTCGATTTTGCGTTTTATATGGAAATAATTGAAGAGTTAAATATGGCGATTTTAGGCTTGCTGAACGAACATAATTGTGAATTAGCCAAGCCAGAATTTGCTCGTGTAGTGGGGTCGTAATGAAAACTGTCGCAAATGAAAGTAGTTCTCAGTTGTACATATTCTCTATACATTGTTGCTGTATATTGAACAGGACATATGTCCGCTAAAGTGTAAAATAGTTGCATAATTTCTTCTAAATGCTTTGATGTTGCCGCTAATTGTTGTAAAAAAATTGTATATTTATAATTTTTAATGCAGTAAAAGTGTCATAAAGTGTTATAATCGTCAGCGTTCGTTCAGCCTCTTTACCTCGTTTTGCACTCTCGATTTAGAGGTCCGCGCAGCTTATTATAAGGCGCGAAAAATTGGCCGAGCCCGTCAAATGATTTGACGCAACATCATCACCGTTGAATAAGAGTGCATAAAAAAGGTTAAAACCCGACATGAAAGCAATGAAAAGATCTACGTTAGCAACCCTAATCAATGCAACGTTGTTCTCTGCCGTAGCAGGTACTTCATTTTCAACTCTTGCTGCAGACGAAGCACCAGCAGCAAAAAACAACCAACTAGAAGTTATCCAAATCACTGCTCGTAAGCGTGTAGAAAATGCTCAGGAAGTACCTGTTGCAGTATCTGCGCTGCAAGGTGATAACTTAGATGCTTACAGCTCAGCTGGTATGGATATTCGCTTTATGAATGCGAAAATCCCAAGTTTATCAATCGAATCTTCGTTTGGTCGTTCATTCCCACGCTTTTATGTTCGTGGTCTAGGTAACACAGACTTTGATTTGAATGCTTCTCAACCTGTTTCTTTAGTGGTTGATGAAGTCGTTCAAGAAAACGCAATCTTAAAAGGTTTCCCTGTATTTGACGTTGCACGCGTAGAAGTTTTACGTGGCCCACAGGGTACATTATTCGGTCGTAACACGCCGGCTGGCCTTGTTAAATTTGATACAGTTAAACCATCACAAGAATTTGAAGGCTATGGTTCAGTATCTTACGGTAGCCGTGGCGCAGTTGATTTCGAAGGTGCTGTTGGCGGTGGCCTAACAGACCGTTTATCAACACGTGTTTCTGTACTTTGGCAAGAAAAAGACGATTATATTGATAATCGCGCACCAGGGTTTGAGCAAGACGACGTATTAGGTGGTTACACTGAGAAAGCGGCTCGTGTTCAATTCTTATATGAAGGTGATGATTTCACAGGTTTATTCAACTACCACACGCGTGATATGGACGGTAAGCCAATTGCATTCCGTGGTAACGCAATCAAAGCAGGTACAAACGATTTAGTAGACGGCTTTGAACACGATGTGGTTTTCCACGATGCAGCTTCTCGTGCTACACAGCAAGTTGAATCACAAGGCGCAAGCTTAAAGCTTGAGTGGGACATCAACGATTTAACACTGACGTCAATCTCTGCATGGGAAAGTGCTGAAATCTATTCACGCGCTGACATCGACGGTGGTTACGGTTTCTTTAATGCAGACGACCCAACAGCACCTATGGGCCCAGGTTTTATTCCGTTCACTTCTGAAAGTGCTGACGGTATTCCAGATCAAGATCAATACACGCAAGAACTTCGTTTATCAAGCAACTATGCTGGCGACGTAAACTTCCAAGTAGGTGTGTTCTACTTTGACGAAGCGCTAACAATCGAAAACTTCAGCTACGACACATATGGTGCAACACCTGGTGAGTTAAACGGTTATGTTATCCAGCAGCAAGATACCAAAGCATGGGCGGTATTCGGTTCATTAGATTACACAATCACTGATGACTTAAAAGTAACAGCGGGTCTTCGTTACTCTGATGACGAAAAAGAATTCTCAGCAAACCGTACTTTAAGCCCTGCTGGTGGCGGTGCGTTATTCTTAACAGAAAACCCAAGTGACGATCACGTTAGCTGGGATTTATCTGCTAACTACAAGATCAACGACGACGTAAACTGGTACGCGCGTGTTGCTAATAGCTTCCGTGCTCCAAGTATTCAAGGTCGTATCTTATTCGGTGATGAAGTAACTGTTGCAGAGTCTGAAACTGTAACATCTTTCGAAACAGGTATTAAATCAGACGTACTTGATGGCCGTGGTCGTGTAAATGCGACTGTGTTCTACTACACAATGGATGACCAACAATTAACAGCAGTAGGTGGTGGTGCAAACTTTAACCGTCTAGTTAACGCTGATAAGACAACTGGTTATGGTTTTGAGTTAGACACTGAGTGGGTATTAACTGATAACCTAAATGCGACGTTTAACTTAAGCTACAACAACACTGAGCTTAAAGATAAAGATTTAGCCGTTGCTGTTTGTGCACAATGTACTGTGACAGATCCAACATTCCAAGTACCTGGTGCATTTGGTCCTGAAGACCGTGCTATCTTAGATGGTAACAGCCTACCACACGCACCTGAGTGGATATCTAACGTCACATTACGTTATAGCCGTGAAGTTGCTGACGGTGAATTCTTCACTTACGCTGACGTGTCTTACCGTAGCGAAATCAACTACTTCTTATACGAGTCAGTTGAGTTTGAAGGCAAGCCATTAACAGAAGTTGGTTTACGTGCAGGTTATGCTTGGGCTGAAGGCGACAACGAATATGAAGTATCAGCATTCGTTCGTAACATGTTTGACGAGCAACAATCAATTGGTGCTATCGACTTCAATAACAACACAGCAATGGTGAACGAAGAGCGTTACATCGGTGCTGAGTTCAAAGTAAGCTTCTTCTAAGCTGAAATAATAAGTCCTATTAAAACCCGCTGTATAGCGGGTTTTTTCGTTTATAATCGCGTTGGTAACTGCTAAAGTGGCAGGATTAATTTAAGAGAAAGAGAATACCTATGGCTGGATTTTGGAACTACCGTGTGATTTTTTGTGAAGCAACAAAAGATGAAGCGGCACAATATCAAATTCATGAAGTTGAATATAACTTAAATGGTAAAGTGACTAACTGGTCAGAAACTGGAGCAGCGCCTTTTGGCAATACAGTTGAAGAGCTAGAAGCTGACGCTGATCGTTTAAAAACGGCGTTTTCTAAGCCAGTTTTAAAAGTGGTTAGAAAGCAACGTGGCTACGAGTTAGTCGACGTAGAAACAGGCGAAGACGCCTTTGCTGAGCCACCTGCGGGCTTAACTGAATAATCACGCTGAATTAATTAAAGGTGCCAATGGCACCTTTTTACTTTAACTTTGAAGGAATGAGGATGACTTTAAAAGCAGTATTATTTGATATGGATGGCACGCTGGTTGATTCTGAAAGTGTGCATTTTAATATTTGGAATGATTTACTCGCGCCTTTTGGCGTGCAATATGATGAGGCTACATTTTGCCAACGCTTTTCAGGCAGACCGACTCTTGAAGCCGCAAAAGAAGTGGTTGAAAAATATCAGCTTACGATTAGCCCTGAACAATTAACAAATGATAAGTATGCTGCATTTGGTCGCTTCGTGAGCTCGAATTTGCCAGCGTTTATGCCTTACGCAAAAGAAGTCTTAGAAGAAATTAAAGCGAGCGGTTTAAAAATGGCGTTAGTAACGGGTAGTGCTAAAGATGAAGCGTATCCTATTTTAAAAGGCTATGGCATTTTTGATTGGTTTGATTGTGTGGTCACGAAAGATGATGTGATAAACCCCAAGCCTGCAGGCGATCCATATCAACTCGCTCTTGATACTTTACAGATTAAGGCAGATGAAGCAATTGCAGTTGAAGATACATTCACTGGTGTAAGCGCTGCAAGTAACGCAAACGTGCCTGTGTTTGCTGTACCAAATCACTTCACATTAGAGCATGACTTTAGTAAAGCGGCAGGAAAGTTCGAGAATCTAAAAGATCTTCTAAAATGGGTACAAAGTAAGCTATAGTTTAGAAAATGATTTTTTGCAGGGATGCATTTATGATCTTTCTATTTCGCAGACTCGTTACTTTATTGTGCTGTAGCCTATTTACAGCAATCGCTGTGGCAACACCAAAAGTTCAACTCGCTAAAGTATATGACGCTGATAGTGTTATTGTCAGTGATTACCTCGTGAGTGAAAAGTACGATGGTGTACGTGCAATCTGGACTGGCACTCAGTTTCTAACCCGAGCAGGAAATACGATTAATGCGCCTGCTTGGTTTACTGCTCCTTTACCTAAGGTTTGGCTAGACGGCGAACTTTGGAGCAAACGTCAAGACTTCGCTAACCTGAGCGGCATTATTCGAACACAGCTTCCCGTTGATAACGACTGGCAGAATGTAAGTTATATGGTTTTTGATATGCCAGACTCTAGCATCCCTTTTAGCGAGCGTTATAAAAATTATCTAGGATTGGTAGCGCAGTTAAACGCTAAACACATAGTAGCAGTAGAACAAAAACGCTTCGAAAGTAATCATCAACTTAGTTTGTACATGGATGATTTAATAGCAAATGGTGCTGAAGGAGTCATGCTACATTTAGCGTCTGCGGTGCATCGCTCTGGACGCAGTGACGCTTTATTAAAACTTAAACCCTATCTTGATGCCGAGGCGATTGTTATTGCGCATTTGCCGGGAAAAGGTAAGTATAAGAATATGTTAGGTGCACTTAAGGTGCGCAGCGCTGAAGGCGTAGAGTTTAAAATTGGCTCGGGGTTTTCAGACCATCAGCGGCAATTTCCTCCGGCAATAGGCAGTACCGTTACCTACAAATACCATGGTTTTACCAAACATGGGCTACCACGTTTCGCCAGCTTTTTACGTGAGCGAAATGCCTTATAAACTTTAGACATTCAAAAACAGCTGTAATTATGGTAAATTTCGCGGCCTTTTTATTGATGTATAGGTAATACGATGTTTGCAGGCTTTGATTATGGTAGCTCTAATTGCGCAATCGGTGTAATGAATAATGAGCAACAAGTCTCTTTAGTGCCACTTGAGCAAGGCAAACACTATTTACCTTCAACACTTTATACTCATCACAGCGCGTTGGTTGTTGATTTTGTAGCAAAGCATTTAGCTGGTAGCCAATTTGAGCACGACTTTAAAACTCAGCGTCAAGCGCTCCTTAATACTTTACCTCGCGTTAAATCCGACTTAGATATTCAAGCAGGCGATGAGACCTTATTTATAGGTCGTGAAGCAATTAGCGAGTATGTGCAATTTCCTGAAGAAGGTTACTTTGTAAAGTCACCTAAATCATTCTTTGGTGCTGTGGGCTTGAAACAAGGACAAATTAACTTTTTTGAAGACATTGCAACGGCGATGATTTTAAAAATTAAACAGCGCGCCGAGCAATCACTGCAAGAGTCACTAACAGAAACGGTCATTGGACGACCGGTAAACTTTCAATCAGTCGGTGGTGAAGAATCTAATCAACAAGCACTAGGCATTTTGGAGCGAGCAGCAAAGCGTGCTGGATTCAAGGAGGTGTCGTTTTTATATGAGCCGCTAGCGGCAGGGATTGATTATGAAACTTCATTGCAGGAAGACCAAAAAGTATTGGTTGTAGATATTGGCGGAGGCACTAGCGATTGTTCATTTGTACAAATGGGGCCGAGCTTTCGACAAAGTGAGTGTCGTGATAACGATTTTTTAGCTCACAGCGGAAAGCGTGTTGGCGGTAATGACTTAGATATCGCGCTGAGCTTTCATGGTTTAATGCCGTTGCTTGGTTTAGGCACTGAGTTTAAATCGGGTCTTGTGCTGCCTAATCAACCGTTTTGGCAAGCCTGTAAAATCAATGATGTTAATCTACAGAGCTTGTTTTACAGTGATGCACACCATCGAGAGCTTGTTACACAACTACGTGAAGTGCAACAGCCTGAGTTATTTAAGCGCTTAATTCATTTACAGCAAAATAAGCAAGGTCACCAATTAGTACAGCAGGGGGAAGCGGCAAAAATTGCACTATCGTCAAGTAACGAATTTACCGCTGATTTAGGGTTTTTAGACCCAGAGTTAAGTCAGTGCTTGACGTTAAATGATCTATCTTTAGCGGTAGATGACTCTATAAGCCAGATAGTAAGGCTAGCTAAACAAGCCATAGCGGATGCCGGTACAACACCTGACGTTATTTATTTAACCGGAGGCAGTGCTCAGTCGCCATTAATTAAAGCGGCGTTAAAAGCTCATTTAGGTGGAATTGAGATGCTCAATGGGGACCACTTTGGCAGTGTAACTGCTGGCTTAACTAAATGGGCACATAAGCTTTATCGCTAAATGTGCTCATTTATAAAGACTACAACGTAACTTGGCGTGTTGCTAAGTATTTCTCGTAATCAGGTAGTGTTCGATTAAGCTCGCTCTCCATCATGGGTGAGCTTAAAAGCATATCGGCACTGACCTCATTACAGGCTACAGGAATATTCCACACGGCGGCTAAACGTAGGAGTGCTTTTACATCTGGATCATGCGGCTGTGATGCGAGTGGATCCCAGAAAAAGACCAACATATGCACTTCATGCTCAGCAATTTTAGCACCTAACTGCTGATCGCCACCCATTGGACCACTTAATAATTTAATGACTTCAAGCCCTGTTGTGCGCTCGATCAAATGGCCTGTTGTACCTGTACCATAAAGTGTGTGCTTGCTTAAAATACCTTGATGCTTTTCACACCACGCTTGCAGTGCCGCTTTTTTGCCATCGTGGGCAACAAGGGCGATATTTTTCTTGGCAGGTAGGGCTTGTTGTTTTTGTTCCATAAGTGCTCTTAAATTAGTAGGTTAATTGCTAAGGCTATAAAGACCAGCCCCGTGATTCTATCAATCCAAATTTGGGTTTGTGGGTGCTCACGAAAGTAACTGGCAATTTTATCGCCGAAATAAATATACGTGCAGTCGATTGGAAAAGCAAAAAGTGGGTAGAGTAGGCCAAAAAATGCGAGTTGAAATGTCGTTGATGATAAGCTCGGATCGACGAACTGTGGAATAAAGGCAATGAAAAACAAAGCCACTTTAGGGTTGAGTACTTCGGTCATCATGGCTTGAAACATCACATTTTGCTTTTTACTGGTGCTGACATGAGGTTTTTCGTCGCAGTGTGGTTCAGGCTGGTTAAAAGTACTTTTTAAGGTCATTAACCCTAAATAGCAAAGGTATGCAGCACCTAAGTATTGTACCGTGGTATAAGCGACTGCAGATGCCTTTAATATGGCTGTTAACCCAATGACGGCAAAAAAGGTGTGCACAACGCCGCCAAGTGCAAATCCGAATGCGCTTTGCAGGCCCGCAGCTCTGCCATTGGCAAAGGTTTGTGCCATTAAAAATGCGTTAGAAGGCCCAGGAGCTACGGCAATCAAAAAACTGGCGCCGAGAAACGAGAACAAAAATTCGGGATTAATCATTGGCATAAGATAAAAAAGATGGATAGCTGATTCTAACAAGCTTACAGAAAAAGAAAAAGCGGGCATCATGGCCCGCTTATCTCGTAGGGTAGGAGATTAGAAATTAGCAGTGCTGTTATTTGAACAAATAGTTGTACTTTGCGCTTCACATACTTGGTAAGTGTAAGAGCCACCGCCTTTAGTTGTAATGGTATCTGTGTAGCTATTGGTGTTTGCCATAGAGCCCAGTTTGCTGCCATTACGATAGATATCAACAGTACTTGTTGCTGCACCATTCCAGCTTAAATCAACATAGGCCGTGCCTTTTGATTTATAACCTGATGTTGAAAGGTTGATAGCATCGCTGCCAGGTGTTGTGCCGCCACCATCATTGCCGCCTGCACAACCATTTGCTGTGAGATATGCATCTGCTGCAGCCGCTTTAACGATACCGTGTCCAAAGTACACGTCGTGACCTGCAGCACCTTGATCTTCTGCTGTTGCTTTGAGGGCATCACGGATTTCTGTACCCGTACATTCAGTGTGATTAGACCAAACTAGTGCTGCAATACCTGAAACAGCAGGTGTTGCCATTGATGTACCGCTCATGAAACCATAATCACTGGTACCAATTGCAATATCAATTGTGGTACTTGAAAGAAGCGCTGAACGGTCTTCAAGTGCAGCACCTACAGCTGGAATCGTTGTATCATTTGTATCGCCTAATGTAGCGTATAACATACCCGCTTCGTTATTGATGATAACAGCACCGATACCACCTGAGTTCTCGCAGTTACTTACCTTGTCATAGAACGAGATATTACCGCGGTCAATCATACAAATTTTGCCCGCTGCGCCAGTATCAATACTTTCAGCAGTACCCATGTAATAAGCGGTGCCTGATGCATTCCCTGAGTTTTCCATTGATGAAGTAGCAAAGCCTGCGCCATCAGCTGCTAAGCTAGCTGATGTAGCCATACCTGCAGGGTAAGTAGAAAGTGTATCAACACCACCTGCTGTTACTTCTACACAGATAGTTTCGTCTGTTGTTGCGCGTTTACCGCGACCTGAAGTGCAGCTAGGGAACTGTGAAAAGTCGGCAATTTGATTGTTTGCATCATTGGCACCAACCATCATTACTGAAGGGTAGCCTGCAGGGTATGAACGGACACTATTGCCATCGTTACCAGCAGCAGCAACAACTAAGCCGCCAGCATTTGTGAAATTAGAAAACGCGTTAGATTCGGTGCTATTTGAACCACCGCCACCTAAGCTCATGCTGATGATATTCGCACCTGCTTGAGAGCATAAATCCGCCGCGTGCGCTAAGTCTGATGAGTAGCTCCAACCTTCAGCATTGAATACTTTGATGATATGCATTGCTACACCTGGTGCCATACCTACAACACCAATGTTGTTATCTGCTGCACCAATAGTACCCGCTACGTGAGTACCATGCGGGCCGCCATTATCGTACCAGTTGCCAGTACCACTGTCGTTATCACCTGTGATATTACCCCAAATGAAGTCTGGGTTTGTTGCATCTAGGCCTGAGTCAATTACACACACTTTCATACCCGCATTCGCATCAAACGTCACCTGATCAGCCTGTGATTGATAAACTGCGTAAGGTGTTAACTGTTGCTGCATAGGGTTACCAGCATCGTCATTGTATACTGCCATAGGTATACGTTTTTGATCTTCTTCAATTAGTTTAATGTGAGGGTTATTAAGCAAGCCTTTTATACTTGCTAGGTCGTGACCGGAGAATTGTGCTGCAATAAAACCATTACCATCGACTTTGATATCACCGCCCAGTTTTTTTGCGAGTGCTTTCACAACACCTTTTTTGTTATTGTCTACTTGGATGATGTAACGATCGTCTGCTGCGTTGGCTGTTCCTGCTGCACACAATCCGCTGATGATTAACGCTAAAGCTAGTTTATTCTTTTTCATATTTTGTATCCCAAACGTGTATTGAGGTTAACTTTTTGTTAACTTGAGTAAACGATAATTTAATACATCCGTAGGTACAAGTTTAATTGTACTGAAAAATGGAATAAAATGTTCTAGAAACAGTTCTTTAATAGCATTTAGTTATAACGGGAAGTCTAAATGGGTAAATAGAGTATAATAATTCTTATTTACCCATCTTGTTATGATAATTGTTTGTATTTAAATAGTAAGTAGGCAAATGGGATGAGCATTAAAAAATGCACGCCAATCAATACTGGCGTTGCTAGATCCAGTAATTGGGTTAAAAATACCAAAAAGCTTGCGCCACTCATTTGCATAAGTCCCACTAATGCCGACGCTGTTCCAGCTTGTTTTGGGAATAAACTTAGCGCTCGCCCAGCAGATGAGCCAAGTGTTAGCGCATAGCCAAAGGCGGCAATGAACATAGGAAACATTAAAGCTAAGGCTGAGCGTTGTTGGCTAAGAGCAAGCATAATACACCCAGATAACACTAATAATATAAGTCCAGCTTTTAAAGCACGTTTGGGCTGTCTTTTTATATAAATGGGCATAATAAAGCTGGCAAGAATGCTCAGAGCGGCATTACAGGTAAACCAAAATGTGAAGTCAGCTACACTGCCATCAAGTTCAGTGATTAGCCAACCTGGTGCGAGGGTCACAAAAACTAAAATAGCCGACATAGTGACTAAACAAATTAAGCTATGAAATAAAAATAGCGGTGTAGAAATAATTGGTACAAAGCGTCTTAGGTCGAGAATATGGCCACTGTAAACACTATCTGATGGGCGTGTTTCTTTGAAGAGAAATAAAACGATACACAAGCTGACAAGCGCAAATCCAGCCATAAATAAAAAGTTCATTCGCCAACCAAATTGCACGGTTAACCATGCGCCTAGAATAGGGGCAAGGGCAGGAATAAAGCACACTATACCATTTAAGTAAGTAATGATCTGACCGCTACGTTCGCTACCAAATTTATCTCTGACTATTGCAAAAGCGACGACAAAAGTTGCGCATGCTCCTAAGCCTTGTAATGCTCTTGCGATCATCAACGTGGTAAAGTCTGGAGCCAAATAGGCCCCAAATGCAGCTAGACCATAAATTGTAACACCGGTAATGGCCACAGGTTTACGGCCAAACTTATCGGCAAGTGGCCCCGCAATTAGCTGACCAAGACCCACTGTTAGCATAAAAATAGCCACTGTTTGCTGAAGCTGCTTTTCTGATGCATTGAGTTGTTCAGCAATGGTAGGGAATGCTGGAAGATAAATATCAATACCTAGAGGGCAAAAAACGACCAATAGGCCAAGGATGAATAATAAACTCAGATTTCTGTGCTGTGACTGCATTAGCTCTCCTTTAAAGCAATATTTTATGTGCCCGTTAAAGAAAAGAAAAGCGTTGATATCTATTTATCTGAGGTACATACGTAGTCATTAAGGAAAAGGAGATTTGCTAACATAAAATTTCCATTTCGCTATCTGGTCTGATGTGTTAATTTTTCACTTACATCATAAAAATAATGGATAAACGTCGTGAGTTCACAATCATCATTATTAAAAATTTGGTCTAGATGTCAGTCATTGCCAAAAGGTAACTGGCTGTTTAGTAAGGCTGTGTGTTTTAAAGCTCCTTATTTTGGCTCAATAAAGCCATTAATCACAGATTTAACAGCAGGGTATTGCAGTGCAACCGTCAAAAATCGCCGAGCAATCCATAATCACATAGGAACTATCCATGCAATCGCACAGTGCAATGTGGCAGAGCTATGCGCTGGCTTGATGGTTGATGCAACCGTGCCTGCAAAAACGCATCGCTGGATACCAAAAGGGATGACGGTTAACTATTTAGCAAAAATTGACACCGATATGCGTGCTGTCGCAAAGATAGAAGTGCCACGAGAATGGCTAGAAAAGCAAGATTTGATTGTACCGGTGAAGGTCTACAATAACCACGATGAATTAGTATTCACCGCGGATATCACTATGTATGTAACAGCTAAGAAGAGTTAGGATTTATCGGCGGCTTGTTTATTTACAAATGAGAGATCATTGTCATCATCAGCAAGGATTGAAGAGGGAGATCCCTCTTCGCTTTCTGGCTTGATAGGCGCAATGTTATCTTCTTCGTGACGGTGCTTAAGGCTACCTTCAATAATTGCACCTGCTTCGATGCTCAATGTGTCGTGAAACACATCACCATGAACCTCAGCAGTACTTTCTATAACGACTTTATTTGCGATTAATGAGCCGATAATTTTGCCTTTAACAACGACACTATCAGCTTCAACAACACCTTCAACCATACCTGAGCTGCCTATTACAAGATGCTTAACACGCAGATCACCATCAATGCGACCATCAAGTTGTACTTCACCTTGGCTGGTGATAGAGCCAGTTAGACGCATGTCTTCTGCGATAATTGAAGGGGTAAGGTTTGTTCTTTTTAACGATGAGTTTGTTGAGCTAGTTGTTGTTTGTTTTTTTTTACCGAACACGAGTAAGCGCCTTTGTTATTTTTACAGGGTTGACATGTTTGCCATTAACTAGAACTTCGTAATGTAGATGCGTACTTGTGCTACGACCAGTACTTCCCATCAAACCAATCACATCATCTTTAGTAACGGCTTGGCCCTTTTTTACTTTAATTTTATTTAAATGGCCAAAGCGGGTTACGAAACCATTTTTATGTTGTAATTCAATAAAGTTACCGTAACCACCATTGCGGCCAGCACGAAGTACAGTACCATCTGCAGGGGCGAAAATCTCTGTTTTATGCCAGCCTGCTAAGTCGACACCTTTATGGAATGCACGACGACCGTTCATCGGATCTTTACGAAGCCCGAAACTACTTGAAATATAGTAATCAGCTGCTGGAAGTGTTTGTGGTAACTCACTTAACAGGTTCTCTAAGTTATTTAGAGTGAGGAGTTTATCTGCAACGGCTAAAAATTCAGCGGGAATTTTTGATTCATCAAATAAATCAAGTGGTCCACCTTGTGCTGTATCTGCTTGCTCATGTAGCGCTTCTGAGGCAAACGTTTCGTTTAAACCAGCTCCTTCTAACATGGCAATAATCGCCGCATGGCGTTGTGTTATCTGTTCATCGAGTAAGGTAAAGCTGCGGTTGTAGTTAGCATCAAGACGTGCAAAGCGCTCTGTAACAGCGTTAAAGCTATTGGCCTGATTTGGCTCATCTTCCAATGGTGCATGAAATTCTTCAGTATGCTGCTCGGTTGGCAATATAGGAGATGCTGAGTCATCAGTTGTCGTATCTGTGCTCATCGATTCAGGCAAAGATTCAAGCATACTTTGCAGTAAAGCTTGTTTTTGCTCAAGTACCGCTAGCTGCTCAAGCTGCTTAGTGTATTCGTTTTGTTGTTGTTGATGCTGTTTTTGCCATGCTTGTTGTTCGCTAAGCTGGCTTTGCTTTATATCTGTAATTTTATCGGCTTGGGAGATAATTTGCAGAGTAGAAACACTTAACCACGTCACAGCTGTTAATAAAGCAAGTAATGCAGTTAGTTGAACCCAAGGCGCTAATACTAGGTGTTTTACTTCGCCATTTTGACGGATCAGCAGCTGTCTAGCTGGAAAAAACGTACGATAAAAGGACTTAATATTAACAAACATGGCGTGCAAAAATTGGATAAATACCGAGCTAAGATAACAATCTGAACTAAAAAAGCCAGAAAAAAATTGTAACTCAAGAAAAAAAGCAGCAAAAAAGGGCACAAATGGCCCTTAAGTATGCTGCTATATCGTTATTTTGCAGGAAGTACCGTTCCTTCAACAGAACCAAAACCGATGCGTGCAAAGCCTTCTTTCTCGCACCAGCCACGCATAATCACGTTATCGCCGTCTTCTAAGAAAGCACGTTGCTCGCCATTAGCAAGAGTGATTTTTTCTTTGCCGCCGCGCGATAGCTCTAGTAATGAACCAGCTTCTTCATGTTCAGGGCCCGATTGTGTACCCGAACCTAACATGTCACCTGGTTGGAAGTTACAGCCATTTACTGTGTGGTGAGTGACCATTTGCGCCACTGTCCAGTATGAATGTTTAAAGCTAGATTTAGATACCTGTGTTGGCGCTTCGCCAGCTGCACGCATCTTTTCAGTTTCTAGTTGCACATCCATTTTGATATCGAATGCACCAAACTCACGGTTATGTGCTGACTCTAAGTAGTCCATTGGTTGTGGATCGTTTTCGTCACGTGTCCAGTTTGTTCTAAATGGCGCAAGTGCTTCTGTCGTAACAATCCAAGGTGAGACAGTCGATGCGAAGTTTTTCGCAAGGAATGGGCCAAGAGGCTGATATTCCCACGCTTGTAAATCACGTGCAGACCAGTCATTAAATACACAGAAACCAAATACGTGGTTTTCAGCATTTTCAATGGCAATTGCATCGCCTAATTCATTACCTTTACCAAGGTAAATACCTAACTCAAGTTCGTAGTCTAGGCGTTTACAAGGGCCGAATGATGGTACTTCTGCATCTGGCGCTTTGGTTTGACCGTTAGGGCGGTGGAACGTTTGACCAGATACGTCAATTGATGATGAACGACCATGATAACCAATTGGTACCCATTTGTAGTTAGGTAGAAGTGGGTTATCAGGACGGAATAAACTACCTACCGCTGTTGCGTGGTAAATAGAAGTATAAAAGTCAGTGTAATCACCAATGCGACACGGCAGCGCAAATTCGATGTCTGCTTGAGCGATAAGCGCTTCGCTTAATTGTGCTTGCTCACTGGCACCTTCGCGGAGTGCTTTTGATAGCGCAAGACGAAGGGCAGACCAATATTGCTGACCAAGACCCATGAATTCATTGAGTGTAGCTTGGCTTGCTGCTTTAACGGCAACCTGTGCATCACCAGAGAATAAACCAAGTTCGTTTACTTTTGCTAAATCGATAACTTGGTCACCAATTGCTACAGCGCCGCGGAACGCTTCGTCTGAATTTTTACGACGTACTTCTGCAAAAGGAAGGTTTTGAATTGGGAAGTCACAGTTCGCTTCGTTAGCAGATGCAACCCAGCTTTTTAGATTAATATCGTGGGTTTCGTTAATTAGGCTCATACTCTTTCCTTATTGGTTCGCGCTGATTTATTAGTTATCTATATGGAGGCAATCAACGCAATTTAAACAGTTAGTTTAAAACAGAATTTAAAACGACAAAAAGCAGCGTGTGAATAACGCTGCTTTTTAGACAATATGATGATTTAGATTACACCACGACGCTCTTGATCACGTTCGATTGATTCGAAAAGTGCTTGGAAGTTACCTTCACCGAAACCGCCGTCATCTACACGTTGGATCATCTCGATAAAGATAGGACCAAATAGGTTCTTCGAGAAGATTTGCAGTAAGTAACAGTTTTCGCTTTGGCTATCTACAAGGATTTGATGCTTACGGATCTTCTCTTTGTCTTCTTTTACCCAAGGCACACGGTCAAAAATGGTGTCGTAGTATTCAGGAATGATATCAAGCGTGGCAATTGTTGATTGGTCAAGCTTATCAAGTGAGCTTACTAGGTCGTTAGTTAGGAATGCTAAATGCTGCACACCCGGACCATTGTATTCATTTAAGTACTCATCGATTTGGTTGTTGTTGTTATCTTTACCTTCATTGATTGGAATCGAGAAAGTGCCGCACGGAGATTTAAGTGCGTAAGATAATAACGCTGTTTTTTGACCTTTAATGTCGAAGTAACGAACTTCAGTAAAGCCAAATACGTCTTTATAGAAGTTAGCCCATGTTTCCATCGTGCCTTTATATACGTTATTGGTTAAATGGTCGATACGGATGAAGCCTTTGTCTTCAACAATGTTTTGCTCGCTTAAATCTTCAAAGTCTGACTCATAGATAGAGCCTTTATCACCAAACTGTTCGATGAAGTAGATTAAGCTGTCGCCGATACCGTAAATAGCAGGGTATGGTAAATTTTTATGTGTTGAGTCTGTTGCTGGTTTTGCACCGCGCTCAACAGCAACCTCGAATGCTTTTTGTGCATTCTCTACACGCCAACCCATAGAACAGATTGCTGGGCCGTGGCTTTTAGCAAATTCAGCAGAAAAACCTTCACGCTCATTATTTAGTAAGAAATGAATGTCATGTTGGTTGTAGTAAACAATGTCTTTACCCTTGAATTTTTTTAGCTTAGAAAAGCCAAAATCAGTAAACACTTTGTCCATGTAATCTGCATCCGGTGTTGCATATTCAGTGAATTCAATGCCCATTAGGCCTAACGGATTATTTACTTCGCTCATTGTCATTACTCCCGCAATTATAAGCACTGCGCTAAAAAAAGAATTATTGTTCTGTAATGAGCGGATGATTAACCAGAAAACCGATAAGGGGAAGATCTCGGTGTTATTTAGCTAGCGCCTCCTTTGTAAATTAAATGGGACAATGATTTTAATTTCAGCTATTGCACTATCTGAGGCGGTGAATGGGTCATCATTTAGGCAAGTGTTTGGTACGTTGATTTTAATTTATCTATATGTATTTAAAGGAAAATTAATAGGTTTTCTAGGTGTAAAAAAAGGCCTTGGATGGCCTTTTTTATTAAGTTTAATGTATCGATTAGTTTACAGTTTGGCGTGCTTTGTTAAAAAACTTGCTGCGTTGTTGTAACCAAGGGTTATTCATAATTTGAGGTGCAGCTTGGTAATGTCGCTCAATGACTTGGTTTAAGGTGCGAGTAGACTGCGTGAAGTTGAGTTGCTGTTGTGCACTACCCATGTTTGCAATTTCTGCGTCTGTCATAGCGCGACCTGCAAAGAGGAGTGCATTTAAATACCCAGGTTTAGTTTCGTAATCATTATCGGTTAAAAGTAGCGTTGCACTGTTGATTGCCCAGCGTTCATTGATTTCGCCTTCATCTTTAATACCAATTAGCTCGCCATCAAGGTAAATTTTTAGTGCGCCATTGTTTGGAGCAGCATAAAACACAAAAGCAATACGGTGCCAGCTGTTTGCCAAAAGCTCGCCAAAGTAACCACTGTCACGAGTGGCGATACCGATGGCATTATCTCGGCTGACGTAAAGGTCTGCATCATTGCTATTAGTGAGATCTGTTTGTAGTAATGCACGCCATTCATTGGTGCTTTGCTCTGGCCAAAGCACGTCCATCACCAGCGTGTAATCTGAAATAAATCCGTCAGTTTGGTAGTCACCATTTGCAGGGCTATTGGCCGTTAAGGTTAAGCCTTGTGTTGGGCTGTGGCGAGAAAACGCCAATACACCTGAGGCACCATTTGGTAAATCAGCAACTGCAAGCTCACTTGTGGTCGCAAATTGGCTATTCTCTGGCCCCCAATTTTCTTCTTCAGGGTCGAAAAAGCTGAGTGTTGCAGGGCCAAAGTCACTGCTAAAACCTTGCTCAGGATTATTAAAATTCCATACCGTGACTGCATCGTCAGTTTTACAGGCGTTAAGTGTGTTATCAGTGTCGATGTATAAACATTGGCTAGTGCGTGCTCGTGCGTAGTTATCAAGCAGCCACCAACTTTCAGCGACTAATTGCGCGTCTAAGTTTGGCAGAGCAGGGAAGAACAACTCGCTATTAAGTGCAGGGCCTTTAAATAGAGCAACTTGGTATGTGGTTGCATCACTGATGTTATCAGGCACTAAAGCAACCCATTCAGGCTGGCTTGCGAGCATGGTTTTTAATTGGCTGCCAGTAACAGAGACTTGATAAATAGAGTTAAAGCCTGGGGTATTCGATGGCTGGCGCTCAACCTTATACGCCGCATGAAAGTCTTCTTGGGTTAAGGTGCCTGGAAGCCAGCGATCTTGTACTTGGCTTGCATCTAGCAGTGCGGCATCAATAGCAGGGAATTGCTGCATAGTGGCTTTGGCTGTAATACTAATGAGCTCTTCTGCACTTGGGTAATTTTCTGAAACGGCAATTTCAGTGTTTGCATCAGGGGCGTAGCGGCCCATGATTTCATCGATGGCGGCTTTTGTGCGCTCATCTAAACTGGTAATGCTGGTTGTTGGTACGGTATTGTAATCAACATCAGCGAGTGTTTTGTCTTCAAGGTTAAAGGTTAACGTGAGATCAGTTAGGCCTTGTGCAAAAAAGTTTGGCTGAATAACAATGCTGCCATTATCTAAAGTTTGATAGCTTTCACCACCATGGGTGTGGCCACCCAGTACTAAATCAATCCCCGTAACATTTTGCGCAATGCGAGTGTCAGTGCCTTCACCTAAATGACTCACCATTACCATGTAATCAACATCTTGGCGGTACTGATTAACAATTTGCTCAGCCACTTCTTGCCATTGCCAATTCATTTTGAAATTAGCAATAAAATCAGGAATTGGCTCGTCTTCAATAGGTTCATCGAGTTCATTCCAAGGCACGGAGGTCATGCCAAAAAAGCCGATTCGAAGGCAACCTACTTGCACAACTGAAAAATCGACACCGGCAAACGGCGTATCACTGTTACCCTCATAGTCAGTATTGCTTGAAAGCACGATGGCATTATCGTCATCGGCAAAGTCAAGTAATTGCTCTGGTCCCCATGCATAGTCGTGGTTACCAATCACGCGTACGTCAAAGGCCATGGCTTTTATTGCCTCGACCGTGGCTAAGCCTTGTGAAGTTTGCTCGGCTACGGTGCCTTTTTCATAATCATCGCCACCATTGGTGAACAAAGTGTTTGGGTTTTCCAGTTTGGCATTATCGTAGTAACTGCGAATACGGCTGAATAATTGCTCTTTAAAACCAAAGCGCGCGTGTAAATCAGCAACATGAATAAAGCGCACTGTTTGTGAACTTGCTGTATCAACACATTGTTCGCCAATTGTTTTACTGACTGCAGGAATGCTGCGCGACATTAACGCGTAGGTACCAAAAGTGGTAATTTCACTTACCGCAAAGCCCTCTTCGTTGAAACTGGTTGTCAGAGGTTGCCACTGCTCATCTTGTAGCATAACAATACTAAATGCGAGGTTAGTTTGTTGCTGGGGGAGCTTTATAGAAAGGGTTAACGATTTAGAGAATACTAAATTATTGGGTCTAAAAGTATGTCTTGCAGAGACAATGTTTTGCTCAATATCTGCTGTAGTTGCAGTTGTTTCTGTATAGGTAAAAGTCGTATCGGTAGAAACGGTATTACTATCTGCATTTAGGTGTACACTACCATTAGCAAATTGTTCGGAAAAACCTGAACTGACTGAAATAATTAAACCAGACTGACTTGGGGTGGTGGCAACCTCTTTCGTTGTTTTATCGCCGCCACAGGCTACAAGCAGTAATGTGGTAAAAAAAATGATTAAGAGTTGATTGAAAAAGCGCAATGTATCACTTCCAAACCTATACAAACTATTATCAAATTATAGTATCAGTATTGCGGACAGCGATATAGCATTAATAAAGAAAAACCCCACAGCGAGCGCTGCGGGGGAACATTTTTTACTGCTTTTCGGCAGTTACTTCTAGCTCTTCAGCTAGAATGTGTTCAGTTGTTTGCGGCTCATGATGGCCTTCGGCACCATGCATCCACTTAACTAGCTTGTCGCTCAGTAAGTACATAATGACAGCAGATAGGATTGCTGTAGCACCTAAGCCGATGAAAATACCCATTGCATTATCAACAGCTTCTTCGCCTTCACCTAGGAATGAACCTACGAAACCAGCAATCTTATTAGCAACAGCTGTACATAAGAACCAAATACCCATAAGCATTGATGCTAAACGTAATGGCGCAAGTTTACTCACCATTGATAAACCAATCGGTGATAAACATAACTCACCTAAGGTATGGAAAAGGTAGAAAAGAACCAGCCACATCATGCTAATTTGCAGATTGTCACCTTGGCCTTGCGTCATTAGAGCAAAAATCATTGTGATGAAGCCAAGTGCTAAGAAAATAAGTGCAATAGCGAACTTAACAGGTGAGTTTGGCTCACGCTTATCCAGCTTCAACCAAACGATAGCAACTAACGGTGCAAAAACGATGATGAAAATTGAGTTTAATGATTGGAACCATGAAGCAGGGACTTCAAAGCCTAATAGCATACGGTCAGTGTAATCGTTAGCGAATAGGTTCATTAAACCACCCGCTTGCTCAAAGCCCATCCAGAAAATGATACTGAATACACTCATGGTGAAAATAACTTTAATACGGTCAGTTTCAACTTTAGTAAGAGGCTCTTTAGTGTTTGATTCAGACTGAGCTTGTGAAAGCTTAGCTGATGGAACGACACCAATATCACCTAGGTATTTGTTACTTAATGCAAGTTGCATAAGTACAGAGATCACCATACCAACACCGGCTACGATGAAGCCCCATTGCCAGCCCATTGCAGCGGCAGCATAACCCGCAACAAGTGGACCTAATGCACCACCTAGGTTGATACCCATATAGAAGATAGTGAATGCGCCATCACGACGTTGATCACCTTCTTTATATAAGTCACCCACCATAGTAGAGATATTTGGCTTAAACAGACCATTACCCAAACAAAGTAAGGTTAAACCAATATAGAAAACATTCTCTTGTTGACCTGCAAGGTAACTGTGCGGAATACCCATTGTGAAATGGCCGGCAGCCATTAGTAAACCACCAAGGATAATAGCTTTACGTTGTCCTAAAACGTTATCTGCTAACCAACCACCCAATAGTGGTGTGATATAAACAGCCATTGTAAAAGTACCGTAAAGGCTTAATGCGTCGGCATTTGACCAGCCGAAACCACCTTCTTGAACAAGTGCAACTAAGTACAATACTAGAATAGCGCGCATGCCATAATAACCGAATCGTTCCCACATTTCTGTGCCGAACAACAGGAACAGCCCTTTAGGATGCCCTAAAAAGTCACCTGCTTTAGGTAATGAACTCATATTTACTTCCTAACTCTAAGTTTTTATTGAGGCCTTATTATTTTTGCTTTGGTCGTTCTAGTTTTTATTAAATGAACGGGTGGCCATGTTTTAGATGCAGCTAAGATAATGGTTTGTTGCTCAAGTTTTGAACTTGAAGGTAAGAGACACACCCTTATCCTAGCTACAAGTGCGCTACAGTATACATAGACCTTCTAGTCAGGGGAAGTGCTTGCGGTGGGTACAAGCCAGAGGCCCTGTATTTAGTAGCTTGCATAAGGGATGATAGGTTTTCCAGGGAAGATTAGCTCACTATAAACAGGCTTAAAGTAGTATCTAAAATAAAGTTGTGCATAATTTGGTTCGTAGAAATCAGCTCTATCAAGATTAAAATAGCCACCAAAAAACCAATGTGGCGTGAAACGATACTCAAAACTGGCTCCTAAGTTGTAAGAAATACCGCTACTAGTGTCGTCTTCAAAATAAGGTACAACCCCCGTTATAGCTGTTTGTGCTTCAGCTTGTGCTTGCAAAACAGGATCATTAGGGAAAAACTCAATTTCATCGGTGGTTGTGGTTGACCAAGATACGCCGCCACGTAAACGATAAACAAAATTATGGCCAATGCGTTGATCATAAATGACTGGCAGTGAAGCGCCTAAATAGTTTTGTGGACTGTAATAGCCACCATGTCCCCAGGTTTCTTCACTTAAATTGTGCTTGTATGACCAATGTAATAGGTTTAAACCAATGCTCAGCTCTTTATTTCTTTGTCGAATATACCGATAGTAACTTCCTCCCATTAAACTGTAGCTTTGATTATCTTTGACGTTTTTACCGGTTAAAAGCTGGTAATTGGTGCTTCCCCAAAAGCCCCAATCTAGCCCTAGATCATGAGATAAGCTTAGTTGCAATTGTGTTGCTCGAACGCCGCCCCACACTTGATTAGTAAAGACATCTTCAAGTCCTGCGTAAGATAAAACGGAGCTAGTAATAGGGCGTTTATTGAAGGTTACTCCATAACCGAAATCGCCAAAGCTTCCTTTGTAATTAACGCCCCACACGATATCTTCGACTAGAAAGCCAAGTGGAGTGGTACCAACATCAAAGCGCCATTGCTCGTTTTGCCAAGCAAAACCAATATCCATGCCTTGCTGTTCGGGTTCAATGTTTAACAGTGGACAGTCAAAAATACAGAGCGCTCCTTGACCATAGCGGCTGCCCGCAAAGGTTTCATCAAAACGGGTTTCTTGGCTCGATATCGTCATTGGGTCTAATTTCACAATCCCAGTGCCACCCCAAAGAGGAAAACCGGCCTCGATAGGCGTTGCACCAGCGCCTAGAGTTGACTCATTTTGCGTGCTTGTTTGGCTACTTAAGTTGACAGCGGCTGTAATATAGGCTTGTTCTTGTTGTTCAATACGCTGTAATTGGCGTTTTGCATTATTGACATACCATGGAGCGTCATCATCAAGTGTATACAGGCTGTAATACTGCTCATCAGCTAAACGACTATTGATGGTATTTGGTGTGATTGCCGCTTGATACCAGTTTTTTGCAAGCTGTGTTTGTTGCTTAGCCTCTGCTACAGCTGCTGCCTGATAGTAAAGCTCTTGATTATTATTAGATTTTGCTAACAACTGTTTGGCTAGATTGAGAGCCGTTGTTTGATCTTCAAATTGGCTAAGTGCTGCCATTAGCTGTTGTTGTCGATAGCTTTCCTGATACGTTACTTGGTTGATTTGCTCTGCAACAATTCGATCAGCCAAGGTGTTATTTTGCATTTCACGACTAAGTGCTGCAATCGTCAGTGCAGTATCGGTGGTGACTGTGTGTCCCATTGCGGTGTGTTGCTGGTAGCGAGAAATAGCGAAACGAGTATCACCTTGCTCTATATAGGCATTAATTAGTGCTTCATTAAGCTGTGGGTTTTCGCTGTACTGATTATCAAGCGCTGTTAGTTTTGTTATTCGCGTTTGGCCTTGGTAAAAACGATTAATGTAGTTTATTTGTAGCGCAAGCCATTGCGACTGTTCTGAGCTTGTTGCACTGCTGGGCAGCTGGTAATGACTAAACCACGTATCTATACCTGCTTGATCATCGTTATTAATAAGCAGGTCAGCATACGTCATATGCCAATATGGGCTGAGGCTAGAATCGCGTTCAAGCGCTTTTTTAAGTTGCCTTATTGCGTACTGTTGCTCATTAATTTGGAGCCATTGAGTGGCAAGCTCTGCTTGCATTAATGGTGTTAATGGCTGAGCTTCTAACTCCGTGAGCTTATAAATAATAGTTGCTTTATTGGTGGCAGTATTATTTTCTGCAAGCTTCTCGAGCTTGGTATTAATACTCAGTTGCTCAGCAAGAACGTTAATGTCATCAGAGCGTGCGTTAGTTGGAATGTAATCCAGTGTCGCCAGCGCGCCCTGATAATCATTGAGCGAACGTAAAAATAATGCATGGCTGTATCTGAGTTCTGCATCCAGCGGAAACTGCCACAAGGTTTTCTTATAAAGCGCTTTTGCGTGTTCAACCAAACCCTGTTGTTGGTATAAATTAGCGAGATCATAATATAACCAGCTTTGGCGAGGGCTTTGTTTTATCGCCATAAGTAACATATCTACAGCTTCATCCAGTCGGCCTTTCGTTGTTAAATCATCGGCACGTGCGCGCAATTGCTGGGTTTCAAGGAGCGTATAGTCAGCGGCAATAAGCGCTTGCTGCTGTTTACTTAAGCTATTATAAAATTGATGGCTACGTGCATAGTTTCCATCTGCAGCGCTTAAGATAAGCATAGCTCTTAGGGTTGATTGCTGTAATGGATCACTTTTTAGCACGTGTTTGTACAGCTTCATTGCTGTTTGGTAATGGCCGGCGGCTTCGGCAAGTTGCGCACGGTAAAACACGACCGTGTTCGGATCCTCATTTAGGGTATCAGCTAAATCAAGCTTTAATGTTGCGCGTTTGAACTCTTTCATAGACATCGCTGATTTCGCTTCGTCTATGTATTGCCAAAAACGCGCCGTGTTTGCTAGGCCTTTAAGTACTGTAATGCGATTTGTATCAATACTGTATTTTTCAGCTTTTTTAAAAAAATGATACGCTTGAGCATTATTGCCTTGTCTAAGATTGAGTAGTCCTAGGCTGTTGTATATTTCAGGATCTGTGGGTCGGCCTTTTAAGGCTTGATTGAACAATGCTTCAGCTTTTTCAAAACGGCGTTTTTCAAGCTCTACATTGCCTTTTAACCATGTTTGGTAAGCAGGGTCAGCCAGCTTTTCGCGTTCGGCTTTATATGCCTTTTTAAAGTCGCTAAATTGCACGTGCCCTTTACTGCTTTTAGGGTAAGCAGCAAAATAACGTTCATAAGCATGTTCAGTACTTTTGTTCAGAGGCATATCTTCAAGTGCATTTAACCATGCAAATTCAGCCTCAACACTGTATTGATTACTATGAGCATAATGGCTCAAAAGTGCCAGTGCTTCTTTGTTTGCAGGATTTTGCTTTAACAGATGACGGGCGTAAGCAAGCTCAAAACGACCGCTGTTTGGGTAGCGGTTCATTAATGAGCGGTATCCTCGTAAGGCCTGTTGGTATTGATTTTCGTCTTGGGCAAGCCAGTTTATATGTTCAAGTTCAAATTCAATATTAGGGTAGTTTGATTTGAACAAGCGATTGTAAATTTTTACAGCGTCATTGTATTGCCCTGCGCGTGCACGTAAACGGGCCTGTGCAATCGTTGCTTTTTCTTCATTACTGACTTTTTCCAGTAGTGTTAAGCTCTCCACACAAGGGTGTGCTTTTTGAGTTAGCTTTGCCAATAAGTTACGCGCTTGTTCAGTTTCTTTTTGTGCATACAAAACACGCACCTGCGCACATTGAACTTGGGTGTTTTGGGGGGCGATACTTAACAGTTTTTCTAAACTGTCAGTCATCAGCTGTGTATCTTGCTCAATTTCGCCTAATTGTACTTGGCTAATTAACCAATCAATTGACTGAGTATCAATATCGTTATTTGCAAGCGCAAAGGCACTAGGGCTTGCGATAATGACAGCAAGGAGCCACTTTATTGGCATTCAGCGCTCCAATTCGTTATCAAGTTTCCTTCTTTATCAATCTTAAAGCGTTCGTTTAGACTGCTGGTGCCAAACAAGTACAATACACTGTCATAGTAGCGAGTCGTTGTGAAACGGGTATCCATCATTAATTGTTGTTGCAGTGCGGTGACTAATTGTGATGCTTGCATGGTTTTGAGCAGAGGGAGTAAAGCCCCAGTAAAACCACTTGGACCTGTGCCTGATGTTTTCCCTGAAAGAGCATTTGCTTCTAACGGTACTTTTCTTGATTCGATAATATGCTCGGCCATAGGCGTGAACTGCTGGATAAGTTCTTTTTTGTAAGCGGCATAATCGGCCATCATACTTGCCCAAAGATACACACGAATAGCATTGAAACTGCCTACAGCAGGGCTTTGTTTGTCATGGTAAAAGCCTTTTTCAACACTGTAATTGACCCAATCAGGGCTAAAGCCTTTTGGTGCTGTATTAATCAGCATTTTAGCTGAGTTTTCATGTAACTCTTGCCAAGGTGAATGCGGATAAAGCTCAGCAAATTGCTTTAAAATAAATAACGGTGCATAGCTTGGGTTTAATTTCCATGAGCCCTGCTTTTCAAAGCCACTGGGGGCTGGCAGAAGTGTTAAGCCTAAGTTAGGTAAGCGGGCTGTTTCTTCGCGAATAATTCGCTCTGCAAGTACCGAGCTTAAAACTGCATAGCGTCTTTCTTGCCAGAGCTTTGCGGCTTGCGACAGGCTGTAAGCTATCCATAAATCAGAGTCAGCAGCAGGGTTAGAGTCTAATATTTTGCCTTCCCCTTTTTTCACACCCCATTGCCATGCAGGCAGACGAGTGCTTAGATCGCCTTCAGAGAGGTGAATTTCTGTCCAATCTAACAGTGAATCAAAGGTGCTTTTATCATTTGCCACCAAGGCAAAAAATAATGCATATGACTGACCTTCAGAGGTGGTGATATCGAACTGGCTGCCTAAATCAATAACCCGCCCTTGTGGTGAAATGAAGTGTGTTTTAAACGTATTCCATTGCGGCCACGCTGCACAAGTTTGCGCTGCAAAAGCTTTACTTATTAGTAAGATACTAATAGCTAAATAAGTCATAAATTTCATTATGCTTTATCTCCTTCAGACAAACGCTTTTGTGTCAGTAACATAAGTAGTCGCCATAGCATGTATGAAATCAGCAGTAGTGTAATAATCGATAATATGGCGAGTAAAATGGGTTGATCAGAAAAGTGAAACCAAATCAACGTGTGAATAGGAAGATGGCCAACAAAGTATTGCTCATCCGTTTTTATGGTTTTGATTCCCTGACGGTTTATTATCGCTGAGCTACCCATGATTTGAGCTGTTTTCTCGGCGCTCAGAAGTACGTCGCTCAATAAACTATATGCACTATTGTCTGAGGCGATCATAGAGACAACTGAGCGCTTTGAGTCCAATGGAGATTGGAAGCCAGAAATGATAGCTAAGCGGCCTAGGCTACTGATATTTATTTTAATTTTTTCAGAATTTGGAGTGTCATATGCACCGTTGTAAATGGCTTGATTAACAACACGCTGATTGTTATTGAGCACAGCACTTAAAGAGCTATTCTGTGAAAGCTCAGCTAAAAGTGAATCAGGCTTGCCAATGATGATGATATCTTTATCAGCAAGTTCGTTCTTTGAATTAGGAAATTGAATATCCAAACGATGGGCTGGATAGCCTGTCATTGCACCCAAACGGCCTGCAAAGTTGAGTAATAAGCTGATTGCCTCAACAGGTGCGTTGCTTTGCATTATTAACACGCTTTGGTGAAGATCTGCGTATTTGGTATAAGGGAAACCGCTATTGGCAAAAGCACGCAAATTAGGCAATGAAATGTAATGATGAAAACTACTCACATCAATGCTAGAGCTGCCATCAATAACACCGAACTCGCCGCCTGCTGGAATCGCACTACATTCACCTGTTTTAACTAGTGCAAAGTTAAAGTCATAAGTCAGTTGGTTGTTAGTTGTTAAATCAAGCCCTGTTAATTCGAAGTCTTGGCGCGTTTGACTTGGTGTACTTGTTGAAAGTAGCGGCAGTAGCGTCTGTGTGGTTACATTCTCATTGCGTTTATTATTAAGCGTGAAACCGTCAACAAATTTGCCATTGATAAGCATGTTTAGGCGCGACAGCATGCCCTGTTCAACAGGGGTATTGCGGTAATTTAACGTTAATGGGATACCATTCTCACGCCACGTGAATAGATCGGGTGCAAAGCGAAGATCTAAATTAACAGGTTGACCTCGATAACCCTCTGATTGGAGCTGTGTTGGGTATTCTATAAATTCATCAAATGTAACAGCACGGTCAGAACGGACCCACAGTGGCGCATCGTATGCTTTTCGAAGCGGTAAACTATCAATTGCATCAATGGTTGCACTGCGTCCTGTCATCACTTTATGGCCAAACATTAAGCCGACCACAGCTTCTTTTAGTTGTGCTGCGTCTTTACCTAGGATCAGTAACACTTTGGCGTATCTATGTGTTGGGCTACTGATAATCTCAACCGTTGGCTTTTCAACATTAGGGTAATTTAATAAGAAATCTGGTTTGTTTGTATTGGTTGCAAACACCACGCTATGTTCAACAGGCGTTGCATTTATTTGCACTGGAAACTCAGCATTACGCCATTTGGCTTGGGCACCAAAAAAGCTTGAAAGTGCAACGGCTGCCTCAAGCGTTTCTTCATTTGGCCCAGAGGCAAAAATAAAGGGTAAATTAAGTTGGCTATAATCCCGTTTATCAAAAAAAGGCGCGGGGAAATATTCAAGTAAACTTTCGAGCGCAAGTGATTGACGACCAAGTGTGATGGTACTGCTTTTACCTAATTCAGCCCAAATAGCCTTACTAAAATCATCTTGGCATGCCAAATCATAGTAACCAACTAACTCAAAACGTATTTGATTAAAATCTTTAATTAGTTTTGGGTTGAGCGACACGGTATGTTCGGTTTTTACCTTGATTGGATTAGTTTTATCATCAATGGGTAATACGGTTACGAGGTTTTCATTGAAGAAAACTTTTAAATGCGACACGCGGCTAATTAATGAAGGAGAGGGCGTGTACGAAAAGTTAAGCATCAACTGTTTACCGAGCTTGTCTAGTCGGTTTGTAAAGTCGACGCGAGTGCTGTTGCTAACACCATCTAGTTTAAACTTTTTTAAGCCTAAACGTTCAAAACTTAAGGTTAGGCTTTCAACAGGTGCTTGTTCTGGATAACCATCATCAAAAATAGCTTTATTAGACAGCGGCTCAGCACTCATAGCCCAGTGTGGCAGGCTCAGTGATATTGCAGCGAGTAATAGTGTTAGTAGTGGTTTCATCATGATGGTGTAAATACTTTTGTTGGTTTTTTAGGTAATAAAGACACGACAAAGTGTAGTACCTTCGTTATAAAATTAATCAACGGTCTCAACTCACTTGGTGCGTGGAAAATCAAATTCTTAAAGCCTCTGAGGCTAGTATAAAACACTTTCGAAAAACTGTATGAAGGTTTATCGTGTTTAAAGTTTTCTTGCCAATCAAGCCAAGCATCTGCGCGTGAGAATGTGCATTGAATAAATGCTTTTTGTTTTTCTAAACTTAAATCTCTAAGCGTTAAGCCGATTTGCTTATCACGGGTGTTACAGATGTAGGTCGCAAATGAAAACTGCTTAAAGCCACGGCTCATAAGGAGTTCAACTTTATCGTTGACCCGACATAAGTGGCTGTGTTCGGTTTCTAAACCGACTCCGTTGTCTGAATAATCCGTTATTTTAACTTTGATGGTGCGCCCGTTCGCAAGGCGAATTGCGGCAGGGAAGTTAGCTTTTATTCTATGCGAGCTACGTACTTGCTTTGCTTCGGCTGCGACAGCGACTGCTGCGCCTAAGATCACTATATTGTAGCTGGCCCACAACATACTAATTAGCAATACGCCTATATGAGACGTGTCACCGAATAATAATCTGATGATGCCATACGCCATACCGATAACGTTTACTAATAACAGTATTATATAGGGCTTTGAGATCATCCAGTCATAGTGGTCAGTACTATTTAATCCGCCTTTTTCAGTGACATTAAACTTACCTTTATTGGGGTTTATAAGTGCAACTGTGGTTGGCTTTAAAATGTACCAGGCTAAAACTGATTCATATACTTCACCCCAGAATGAGTAACGGTATTTCCCCTGAACCCGTGAATTTGTTATTTTCACTTGCAGCAAGGTGGGTACTATATATAAGAAAATAGCGATAAAAGGAGCGTAAATGATTTGTGCGTTTAGGTAAATTAGCGCCAAAGGTGCAGTTAAAAACACAATACGTGGTATTCCTGATAAAAAGTGCAGCATGGCATTGAGATAGCATAATCGTTGAGCAATATTTAAGCCTTTGCCGAGTAATGGATTATCTAAACGAAAAATTTGTGCCATCCCTCGAGCCCAACGGATCCGTTGACCAACATGAGCCGATAAACTGTCAGTGGCAAGGCCTGCTGCTTGTGGAATATTAATATAGGTGGTTTTATATCCTGCACGCTGCATTCTAAGTGCTGTGTGCGCATCTTCGGTGACAGTTTCTACCGCAAATCCGCCAATTTCTTCAAGGGCACTGCGTTTTAATACTGCACAAGAGCCACAGAAGAAGGTGGCATCCCACATGTCATTACCATCTTGGATCAGGCCATAAAATAGCATGTTTTCGTTAGGGATTTTACGATGGTTTTTTAAATTACGTTCAAAGGGGTCCGCAGAAAAAAAGTGGTGAGGTGTTTGTACTAAGCACACTTTGCTGTCATTAATAAATTGGCCCATGGTCATTTGTAAAAACGACCGCGCAGGAATATGGTCACAATCAAAAATCGCGATGTATTGGCCGTTTGTCACCTGCATTGCATGGTTCATATTGCCAGCTTTTGCGTGATTATTATCTGGGCGAGTTAAATAGCCAACGCCTATTTCTTCTGCAAATTCAGCAAACTCAGGACGTTTTCCGTCATCCAGAATGTAGATGTTAAGTTTGTCAGCCGGCCAATCAATACTTTGTGCAGCAATGGTTGTTGGTTTAACAACATTTAATGGTTCATTGTAGGTCGGAATATAGATATCAACGGTTGGCCATGTTGATGTATCTTCATTAAGTGGAATTGGTTTTCTGCTTAAAGGGTTAATTGTTTGAAAAAAGCCTAAAATTAGCACCAGCCAAGCGTAGGTTTCTGCTAATAAAAGTCCAAACCCTAACCCTAATGCAAGTGGATCTCCCCAGTTGAGTGTTTCTGTGTAACGCCACCATAAATAGCGAGTAGAGGTGGTGACAGACAGGGTGATCATTGCAATTGTTGCCATTTGTCCTTCAACACGACGCAAAGAGTAGGCAACCAACAAAATAAGACTAATAAACACGGCTTGTGCTTCAACACTAAAAGGCACAGTGACAAAAATGGCGACAGCAAATATTAAGAGTGTGAAAAATGTCACTTTTAAGGTGCTGTTTTTCCACAGACTTGAAGTACTTATTTGTTGATACGCTTTTGACTTCTGTTGCTTTTTAGTTACAAGCCAAGCTCGCCTAAAAAAGCGCACTAGCTTGCTGTCTATCACGCGAACAATCCGTGCTGAGCGTATGAGCTTTCGCCATGTTTTACGCTGTTCTTGGGCAATGTGTGCCTGAGAAGTGGTGGTTGTGTTAAATAAAACCAAGTAACAGCTTTGTAGCACGATTCTGACGCAATTTGATGGCGTTAAAATTGGCTGTGTAACATGGGGATAGAAATATTTTATCGTCTGTTTTATGTTGTTTTTACGGTTTTTATCAAGCCTAAAAAATAGCGATAAAAATAACACTATAAAGGGCATCATGAATGCCCCAAGCAAACTCATCTTATGTTGATTGAAATAACCATGAAATTTAAAAAATACAAAGCGGACAATTCTCTTTGTAAAAATAAGTCCTAAGCATAATTTCATAATACGCTCAGTGTTACTCACCCGAACCTTACTAGTCATTATTACTCGCTCTACTTACCAGCCAGCCCGCTAATGTTTCAAAGTCGTCATTGGCAACACTGTAAGGAGCGCAATTAATGGCGACATTACGAAATGCTGTTGCTTCTTTTATCACTTCATCTTGGTTGATATACAGTGGTGCGAGTAAAGGAAGTTCGGATTGCCATAATTGCAGAAGATCAGATTCAAGCTCAGAGGCAGAGTTAAATCGATTTATTAAAAAGTAATGTTGCCAACTTGAAGTAGCGTGTTTAAGTGAATTTAAGCGCTTATAGATAAAACTGTGGCAAATAGCATCGCAGTTTACAAGTTCTAGGAAAATATCGTCTTCTGAAATTGGGTAATCAGATACATCAATATGAGCAGGGCAGTCAAATAAAAACCACGCGTTTTCAGATTCTTTTAATTGCTCGCAGCTTTCTATGACTGAGGTAAAGTTTAAATCAGTGAGGCTAGCACTGCCATAAGGTAAAAACTTAATACCATCATTATCTTGATGAAATTGGCAGCTGGCCGCATGAAAGCTGGAATAATCACTCCATCCTAATTGGTGCTCCCACGATAAACCTAGATGCAAGCCAACATCGCCTTTGGGATCAAGGTCAATAACGTATACGTTTTCGTTAGATTTTCTTAAGGCGCAAGCAAGATTAGCGACAACGGATGTTGTACCTGTTCCACCTTTAATACCTTTTACAAAAACTCTGTTCATTATTTAGTATGTACTTTTGTTAATATTTTTAACTTGTTGTGTATCTTTAACGGATAAAGCGATATCTTTAATTAAAGGATATTTTTCGATTGTTTGGCGATTTTTTTCTACATCAACTATTTCTATATATGTTTGGTTTTTTCCACCAAACTGATGGAGCAAATTATCAATGTCATATTGAGTTAAAATAGTTGATTTTTTTACTACATAATCATTCATCTAAAGTATCCGCTACAACAAAACTAGATTTGAAGTGTTTATAAAACGTGGACATGGGCTGCATTATATATAGAATAGCGCCTGAAACTAGTACTAAAGTATCTTTTTCAAGGGTTTATTGGTGCCTTATTTAAATATAACAGGGTTAATGACGGCCTATTCGGTGTTAAAACGCAGTGCAAATTATGCACTACTGGCACCTTTAGACAATCAGTTATTAGAGCTAGCTAGGCATGTTTTTGCTAATAACAAAGGCTCTGTATTCTTACTTTCAGAACAGGTTGATATGTTCTTTAATGGTGAGCAAGGTGATGTTTTTCATCAGCTATTTGAACAAGGTCGCTTATATCCATTTCGTTTACATTATGATTCAATTTTAGCAAAAAAGTCACACTTTTCACGCGGGGTGATTAATGAGCTAAAACATTATGACGAACTTAAAGACAGTACCGTTGTTGTGCATTTGCATAGTGAACGGATTTCATCGCTTGACGAAGTGCAGTTAACCAAAAAAATAAGTTATTATCGTGAACTTGCAATATCTCAAAGTGCAACTGTCATTTTTTTAATTTCGGGTGCTGAAGTAAATAGTGTGCGACGACAGTTTTTAGGTATTAATACACTTTTTGATGGCATGATTTTTATGACCCAAGAAGCCTCAATTCGTACCTTAGAATATGATTATTGGAGTCACAGCGAAGGAGTTATTGCTGCTAAAAGTGTTAATTTACAGCTGCTTAATAAGCAATTGTCGGTATTTGAGAGTGATTTAGACGCACACACTGACAAACGTTCAATGCACCAAGAGCTAGATGAAGATGAAGTTTGGGTGGTACGAAGTGCGGTACCACAAGGCACTAAGCTTCCTGCTCTTTATAAGGTGGTTGAAGACAACGATGCGCTATATAAAACTGCGCTGACACGAAAAGCTGCCACGCTCGTTTTTTCAGTTACACGCTACACTGACTTATCAGCTTTAGCACAAGAATGTTTTTTGCTTCGTAAACAATGCGGACGCAAATTAAAATTAGTTATTCAAAATGTAGATGGCATTATTCGTCATCAAGATGAATGCTTGTTTTTAGCCTTGGGTGTGAACCTGATTTTGTATAGTTTTTCGGAGCCATCTAGGCTGTTATCTCAAATTCAGTCGATTCAGGGGTTTCAATTCTCAAGGCCCTTACCCGATTCAATGGATGATGTATTAAAATACAGTGAAAGCGCATTAAGCAAAGGGTATTTACCTATTCTGCGTTTTGCAGAGCAAGTGTCAAAACACAGTGATTCAGCAGCTAACCTGGGGGTTAGTGGGGTGTTGGTCATGTTGCAGCTTTTACCGCGCATTGAAGCGATTCACCCATTACATTTGTTTCATGTAAAGCGAGAGGGGGATCTATTTAGTTATGCCGATGGCTATATCTATTTATATTTGCATGCGTGCCGTGAGCATGATGTTGAAAGTGCGATTAAACACTTGTTTAAATTACAAGTGAGTGATTTTTTTACATCGAAAAATATTATTGCTGATCACTTTTACATTCAGCAAGAGTGTCGACGAATTCAACGTGACTGCAATCAACAGGAAGTACCAGACTACACAGAGCAATTAAAGGAAAATGTTAGTTATATTTTCGATGCCAAAGTGGCCGATATTGCTAATTTAAACACTGAAACCCCTGAATTTAAAAAAATCATCAGACCGATATCAACACCTGTTTCGGTTGAATTTAAAAGTGATGAGAGATGAGCTTAAACCAGTTTTTAATTACCTTTTTAGTCGCCTTAATACTCGGTGTTTTACTCAGTAATATAGGCAAGGTACTACTTAAAAAGATAGTACATGTTTATCGTAAACTAACATTCAGGCATGTGCTGCTAACCCCATATACCCCCAAAAAACAGAAAAAGGATAACCAGTGAGGCTTTCAGGTTTAGGTGTTTGGAACTTATATTTCCTTATAAAGTTTTTTCTCTATAGTCGCTCAGATATCTCGTTTGACTTTTTAGCTAATTTAGCCTTTTTTGCTTTTTTGGCCTTATCTTTTCAGCAGCAATGGTTGATGCGTATTAAGCATGTTGTGAGTGTTGTTGTCGGTATTGCATTGTTTTATCACGATTCATGGTTACCCCCCATATCACGACTCACAAAGCAGGCGGGGAATGTCCAAGATTTTAGCTTAGGCTACTTTTTTGAAATAGTGTCGCGGGTGGTGAATATTGAGCTGATTCTGGCGTTATTTGTGCTATGTATAGTGTATTGGTATAGCGCTAGATGGCTCAGGTACACGAGCTTGTCTGTGATTGGGTTTGCATATGCTTATTGGTTAAGTATGTCAGTACCAAGCGATGGCTTAATTACCCCCATAGTTGTGCAAAATCAGTCAACGCCACGAGAAGAAAGCACAGCCGTATCTAGTGCATCAACAGCTGATACGCCAGATCAACAATTGCAGGCTT
The DNA here is from genome assembly GCF_041414825.1 of Pseudoalteromonas sp. 68 DY56-GL68. Lineage (NCBI taxonomy): Bacteria > Pseudomonadati > Pseudomonadota > Gammaproteobacteria > Alteromonadales > Pseudoalteromonadaceae > Pseudoalteromonas > Pseudoalteromonas sp. 68 DY56-GL68. Next base: position 297,960 of record NZ_JAOCZL010000018.1, on the reverse strand, counting down.
TTTATCAACAGCAAGCACAGCTAAAGACTCAGTTTCCAGCGTCTTTCAATGGTCGTCCTTTTGATGTTGTGGTGCTTAACATATGTTCCCTCGCTACGGCTGATTTAAATGCAATTGGTGTTAAGCCGCGTAATCTCTTTAGTGATTTTGATATTTTGTTCCGTGATTTTAACTCTGCTACGTCATACAGTGGTCCTGCTGCTATTCGGCTCTTACGAGCCAGTTGTGGCCAAACCAGCCAAGATAAATTATTTGAACCTGTTGATAAACAATGCAAGTTGTTCAGTAATCTAGCTGAGTTAGGGTTTAAGACCTCTGTCGCTTTAAACCACGATGGTCATTTTGATGATTTTATTGGCTTAATTAGACAGTATGGGGGGGTCTCAGTTCCTAAACTCGATTTTAGTCAGTTTAGTCCCGCACAGTATGGATTTGATGGTAAGCCTATTTACTCTGATGGTGAGGTTTTGTCTGCTTGGTTAAATGAACAAGCAGCAGAAGAATCGCTACCAAGAGCACTCTATTATAATTCGATTAGTTTACATGATGGTAATCAGTTAGCTGGACGTTCACGCATGAATAGCCTTGAAAGTTATCCTGCTAGGCAGCAAAGGTTGTTCGCAGATATTGCTCAGTTTATTTCACAGCTTGAACGTGAAGGTCGAAATGTAATGTTAGTTGTTGTACCTGAGCATGGTGCGGCACTCAAAGGAGATAAGTTACAGTTTGCAGGGCTTCGAGAAATACCCAGCCCTGCGATTGTGTCAGTGCCGGCTGCTGTTAAGTTCATTGGCCCTGATATAAAGCACAGTGAATTATATGAAGTAGAAAAAACAGTGAGTTATTTTGCGTTGTCTGAATTAATCAGTAATGCAATGAAGTGGGATGCTTTTTCAGGTGCTGTGAATGTTCAACGTTTGGTTGATAGCTTACCGAGTGCAGCTAAAGTCGCAGAGAATCAAGACACAGTAATGATGTATATTAAAGGCCAACCATACATTCAATTGGATGGCGCCGAGTGGACTAAATACCCAAACAACTAATGCGTTTGGGTATATTTGTCCAAAAATCTTTACAATAGACTACCCACGAATGGGGAGTTAGCGTATTATTCGCTTACTATAGGTTCCCGTTCTTTGAGGATGTATGCGTTTAGATATTCACTGTGCCGACCGAATTGGTATCGCCCAAGAGATTCTCAATATTTTGGTTAGTTATCAGGTTGATTTAAAAGGTATCGAAGTAGATTCGGTTAATTGCCGAATGTACGTCAGTTTCCCGCCAATAGAGTTTGAGCAATTTCAAAAGATTATGCCATCAATTCGATTAATTGATGGTGTGAAGGATGTCCGAACAACCGCATTTTTGCCTTCTGAGCGTGAGCACAACGAGTTAAACACATTATTAAGAGCCTTGCCAGATGGCGTCATTTCGATTGATGCCAAAGGGTGGGTGCGCTTATGTAATGATGCTGCGTGTCGTGACTTACAGTTGTCTGAAAATGAAGTGATTGGCGCAAACATCAATAACTTATTGAAAGGATTTAACTTTACACGTTGGCTTGAGGGCAAAGAAGTGCTTGGCCAAACAACGCGTGTAGAAGTTGCAGGTGAAGATTTTATTGCTGATATATTACCTATTTCTGTTCCACAAGGAGCAGAGGGTGATGTACTCGCTGGTGCAGTTATAAATATTAAGTCTCAAAGTCGTTTAGGCCAGCAGGTGAGTGCGTTTCGACGTTATGGTCAAGAAAGCTTCGCGACTATTCATAATTTTAGTACTGCTATGCGTCGTGTGGTTAGAGAAGCGCGCAAGATGGCACAACTTGAAGCGCCGATATTAATTACCGGTGAAACAGGTACCGGTAAAGAGTTGCTGGCTCGTGCTTGTCACTATGCATCTAATCGCTCTGTTAAACCTTTTATTGCTTTATCCTGTGCATCTTTACCAGATGATGTCGCTGAGTCTGAGCTCTTTGGTTACGCTGGCTATGAAGAAAATGCAGCCCCTAAGCGTGGTGTTTTAGAACAGGCTGATGGCGGCACGGTATTTTTAGATGAAGTTGGCGAGATGTCGACGCAACTACAAACGAAATTACTTCGCTTTTTACAAGACGGTACTTTTCGCAAAGTGGGCGACGAGAACGAAGTAAAAGTAAACGTGCGTATTATTGCAGCGACACAAAAAGATTTACCAGCCATGGTACAAGAGGGCACATTTAGAGAAGATCTTTATTACCGAATCAATGTGCTAACTCTTGAGATAGCGCCACTTCGTGATAGAAAGGCGGATGTAGGACCATTGGCTGAGCACTTTATTCAAAAATATGCACAGCAAAATGGCCACTCAGTGCCTGTATTATCGGATGATTGTTTAAGCTTTTTGCAAGACTACCCATGGCCTGGCAATGTGCGTCAGTTAGAAAATGCGATTTATCGTGCAGTCTCGTTGTTAGATGATAACGAACTTAGAATTGAGCATTTGCAGCTGCCTACATTCACCCACGACCTAGGCTATTTGGAGTCAGACTTTGAAGGTACGTTAGACCAAGCTGTTAAACGCTTTGAGGCCACATTATTGCGAAAGTTATACCCTGCTTATCCAAGCTCCCGTCAGTTGGCTAAACGTTTAGGTCTGAGTCATACTGCGGTTGCTAATAAGCTAAGAGATTACGGTATAAATCGTAAAACCGTAAAGGTCTAATAGCAATTTCAATATTATTTAATAAATTGGTATATGGAGAAAATCAGCAAGCTGCATTAATTGCGGCTTGCTTTTAAGCCTTATTGTTTTGTGCCCATATCTTTGGTTACACCATCAAGAACAAGGTTACTGATGCCATTATCGTCAAATTTAATGACGATGCTGATGTTATTACGGGCGAAGAAATAGTCGCGGTTGTCTAAACTAATAACATAGTTTCCTTTCACTGAATCAGTAAAGTCACGTTTTTTAAGCGTCAGTGTGTGCTCACCAACTTGCCAATTAAACCCTTCAAAAAAGCCGTTATTAAACTCTTGAACCCATATCTGTTTTTCATCTTTACTTAATGTAATCGCTACCGAGTAAGATTCAGGGAGTGGCATATCATAAGTTTTGTTGCCAATAGTGAACTTTTCAGTATTTTTTTGCCATGCAAAGCCAAATTCAAACGCTTTTTCTACGCCGGTTGGATAGCTTAATGCGCCTTGCCCTTTGTAGCTAAAATCTGCAAAAGCTGAGTGGGAGAATAAGCTTGTCGCCATTAGGAACACTAAATTTAACAATTTCATTAGACTATTCTTTTTTTATACTAATTTATGCACAGATTAGAGCAGAATATTCGCCATAGCAATATGCTGTGATACACTTTGGTTATTATCAACTGGTTAGACCTTTACCGTGAATCTCTACTTTCGACTTATCTTATTATTTTTTAAAATTAAACGTAATCGTGATTACCAACAATTACTCGATACAATTGATATTGATTTCAAAGCTTTACCGAGCGATTGTGATATCAATTTTCACCTAACTAATTCACGTTACTTGGCAATGATGGATATAGCTCGCACTTGGATGACTGAGCGTGTGGGTTTATTAAAACACATAATGAAACGCCGTTGGTTCCCAATCGTTAATGCCACAGCCATCACATACATTCGTGATATTAAGCCAATGCAAAAGTACACTGTGAGTACTCGCTTAGTTGGCTGGGATCACAAATACTTTTATATCGAACAAAAGTTTCATTCGGATAGAGGTTTACATGCAATTGCTTATGTACGCGGCGTTTTTAAACGAAAAAAAGGTGTAGTCAGTGTTGAAGAAATGCTTGAAGTTGCTGGCTTTAAAGGGGTTGCACCTATTTTGCCTGCCGAGGTTATGCACTGGAAAGAAATGCTAGAACAGAAAAAGTTAACCAATAAATAAAAAAAGGCCGTAAAGGCCTTTTTTGTGCGTATGGGCTTTTATACCAATTGAAAGTTAGAATTTGTATTTAACGCCAAACATAGCTACAACAGGGTCGATTTCGACAGTTGATGTAAGGGCTTTTGCGCCATTAGCATAAACAGTTGCATCTGTATCAATATCAATTAATGCAACCATGCCATGTAGACCCCAATTCTCGCTCATCATGTAGTTGAAGCCCGCTTGAGCTGCAAAACCAAATGAGTCGTCTAGTTTCACTTCAACATCATCAGTACCTAGCGTTGCTTTTAAAGCTGCTGATGGTTGCTCATCAAAGAAAGTCGTATAGTTAATACCTACACCAATAAATGGGCGGAACTTATAAGTTGAGTCCAAAAAGTGGTACTGCGCAATTAAAGAAGGTGGTAGCTGCTTGATGTCTGCAATTTTGTTACCAGCAAGACCGCCAGTACCTTGGATGTCGTGACTAAATGGTGTTGCAGCAACTAATTCAAGTACCCAATTATCATCAAATGCATAGTCGATGGTAAGGCCTAATTGTGTATTATCATCGCCACGTAAACCTAATGTTGGTGCTTCGTTGATTTTTGAGCTGTCGTTATCTGGGTTTACATTAATCGCACCCACATTAACGCTTAAATTTGCGTTTGCAACAGGAGAGAGTGCTAATAATGAAGTCAGTAATGCAATGCTTAATTTAGTTTTCATGCTGTTCTCCACGAACTACTTGTCTTGTTTGGTTGAGGCTATTATTACCGAGCTTGGCAAGACAAAACCTGTTCTAGATCAAAGTTTCAAAAATGTTTGAATAAAGTGAAGCTATTTTTTGATTTAGATTAAGTTTTTAATTAGGTACACAGAAAAAAGATTGACTCGAGTTCACTTTAAACTCAGGCAGGTCTGTTACAATAAAATGCGTATAAAATTCTAGGTGTGTTTAATGACAGATACTCAACATTTATTTCTTCATGGTTCGATAGCAAAAGCACTGTTGAAATTGGGTATCCCGATCATCTTAATCAATATTTTACAATCTGCTTATCAGCTTACAGATGCTTTTTGGGTTGGACGACTTGGCGCCGATCAAGTCGCCGCTGTGTCTGTGAGCATGCCTGTCACATTTTTAGTTATAGCCATCGGTTCAGGCCTTGCAATGGCGGGCGCTATTTTATCCGCTCAATATATGGGAGCAGGCTTACAGGATAAGGTGAATCACGTTGCCGCACAAACAATGTTGATGGTCACAGTCACTGCAACAGTGTTAGGTTTGATTGGTTATGTTCTGTCCCCATATTTTTTAGTGTTACTTGGTGTTGAACAGGCTGTTTATGGCGATGCCTTGAAGTTTATGCATGTTTCTTTTATTGGGGTTGTTTTTGTATTCATTTACGCAATGTTTCAAGCGTTAATGCGAGGAATTGGTCAAACTAAAATTCCGCTTATTATTGTTAGTGGTACTGTATTACTTAATTTTGCCCTTGATCCATTGTTGATTTTTGGCTGGGGCCATTTTTCAGGATTTGGGGTGATGGGGGCTGCATTAGCAACACTTATTACCCAGAGTCTTGCGGCAGTAATTGGCGTATGGGTCTTTTTGCGGGGCCGTCATGGTATTCAATTAAAACTGTCGAGCTTTAAGCCTGACTGGCAATATATGAAACAAGCCTTCTTGTTAGGGGCACCAGGCTCCGTTGAGTTATCAGCACGGGCATTTGGGCTGATAATCATGTCATTTTTGGTTGCCAGCTTTGGCACCTACACATTGGCCACTTATGGGGTTGGTTCAAATATTTTGCAAATGGTGATGATACCCGCAATGGGGTTGTCGATGGCGGTGTCTACTTTGGTAGGTCAAAACATGGGAGCTGGAAATCCAGAGCGAGCAGCGCAAATAACTCGACTTGCCTGTATATGGGGCTTAACTGGCTTGTCGCTGGTGGGAGGAATTGCTTATTTATTTGCTGAATATTTAGTTGCCTTTTTCATTCCTGATGATCCGTCTGTCATTCAAGGTGGCGCTGAGTTCATTCGTAAAATGTGTTTAACTTGGGGTGGGATCGGAGTGCAACTTTGTGTTGTTGCAACCTTTCGAGCATCAGGAAATATGCTCAATGCAATGATAGTTTCTTTGTTAGCGCAGTGTGTTATTCAGTTCCCAGCTGCGTATATTTTATCAAAACATACTGCGCTTGGTCCACAAGGGATCTGGTACTCGTTTGCTCTAACGAATGTACTTGTGGCACTTATAACCTATGCATGGTTCTCAACAGGACGTTGGCAACGTACAAAATTAACAAAAGAAGACAAAGATATTGCTAAAGTGACGCAAGAGACCTTAATAGAAGAAGGAAATCATTAATTTAATCTTCACACTGTAGTCATAATTTCGAGTTGTAATAATCCTATATAGTGAAAAAACTGGGGTTATTATGAGTACAGAGCTCGCGCCAAAGTTACAGCCACACAGCGATGTGGTTAAAGCATTACAAACATTAATCCAATTTAAGTCAGTCACTCCCCAACAGGCAGGGGCGATTGATTGGATTGCAACAAAGCTGACTCAGCTTGGGTTCGAGTGTGAGGTGTTTACTTTCAACCAAGTCACTAATTTAATTGCTAAAGTTTCATTTGGTAACGGCCCTGTGGTGGCGTTTTCAGGGCATATTGATGTAGTGCCCGCAGCCGAAGGAGATTGGCGAGTTGCTCCTTTTTCTGGTCACGTTGTTGATGGTGCTGTGTATGGTCGTGGTGCTGCTGATATGAAAGGCGGTGTGGCGGCTATGCTATGCGCTACAGAAAAGCTTGTTACTCAAAGCGAGGATAAGCAAGGAACCTTCTATTGGCTAATTACTTCTGATGAAGAAGGGGAAGCTGAATATGGATCGTTGCTTATCGCTGAGCGATTAGCAAAACAAGGCATTGTGCTCGATGGTTGCTTAGTAGGTGAGCCAACAAGTCACCTTCATGTTGGGGATACGATTAAGAATGGTCGTCGTGGTGCTTTATCGGCACGTTTATCAATCCAAGGTAAAGCAGGGCATGTCGCTTACCCAGATAATACCGTCAATGCTGCACACTTAAGCGCAGAAGTCGTCAAACGATTAACTGCAATTTGCTGGCACAAAGATGAAGCTAGCTCGGCGACCACTCTCCAAGTCACCGGTATCAACATTGCGAACGTAGTTGATAATTTAGTTCCCGCCAGATGTGAGTTGACTTTTAATGTACGCTATAGTCATGGTTATAAAAGCACTGATGTGAAAAAAGAAATCCAATTTGCGCTGGCAGATCTTGCCGATACGATAAAAATTCAATGGGAGCGTCCTTGTGAGTCTTATTACACCGCTTATCAATCACAAGATTGCTTGTTGAATAAACTGGAACAAGCTGTGCTTGAAGTCACAGGTAACTTTCCATTCCTCAGTACCAGTGGTGGCACATCGGATGGTCGATTTTTTGCCAATGAGCACACCCAAGTTATAGAGTGTGGTGTTTGTAACAACACAATCCACCAAGTCAATGAACATGTTCCCATCACTGATTTACTGTGTATTGAAAAAATTTATTACGCAGCACTTCGCAATATTTTTAGCTGAAGACTCATTTTTTAAAACAAAGAAGTCGGCAATAAATGCCGACTTCTTTGTTTTTATAATATGGTAGGCATTACTTTTAGCGTGATTGACCTAAGTATCGCTTGGCCTTACTAGGTTTTACTTTGTCTAAATCAACGAGCACTAAACCATCAATACAATTATTAAATTCAGGGTCGATACTAAAACTTAGAAACTGTACGCCACCTGCTTCACAAAGCTCGGTGTATTGTTTGAACAAGGTCGGGACTTGTGCGCCAATATTGGCGAGCACATGTTTTAACTCAACAAAGTCCTCTTTAATATCATTACCCGTAAATAGCTGAGCACATTGCTCTTTTTGTTGTTCGGTATGACGAAATTCATTATTGGGAATCGCCAATAGTTGCTCTGCACCATAATAATACTGGTAATAATGAACCAGTAGCGATTTTGCTTGCTCGGGGAGTGCGTTTGACACACTCACTGCACCAAATAAATAACGGTATTGTGGGTAGCGATTCACAAATGCACCAATGCCGAACCATAAATAATCAAGGCTTTTTCTACCCCAGTATTTTGGTTGTACGAAGCTACGGCCAAGTTCAATGCCTTTTTCAAAATAAGGTGCCATGTCATCGCTGTAGTTAAATAGGCTGTCAGTGTATAGACCTTTGCGGCCATGTTTCTCAATGATGTCTTGTGCGCAGGCGAGTCTATATGCACCCACTAATTCAAGCTGCTTTGCATCCCATAAAACAAGATGCTGATAATCCATGTCGTATTTATCTATATCTCGACGTTTACCACTGCCTTCTCCAACTGCCCGAAAAGCAATTTCGCGCAGTCGTCCTAGTTCACGGAAAATCGGCGAGCTACCACAGTATTGATATAAGTAAATTTTCATACCATCTGATGTTTCACCTAATAGCTCACACTCTTCGATGGCTTTTTTTAAGTCTTTTGTTGCTTCTGGACTTGCGATAGGTGTTTGAGTTTTCAAAGGCAGCGGTTTTTTAGTGACAAGTCGATATAGTTGCTTTCTTATTAGCTGCGCGATTTCTTTATCTTTTAAGTTTTCAATTAAATATGATTCAGGTGGAATTGAAGCACCAATTTCAAACTCTAATGATTTTTGACGCTGCTTGAACATTTCTTTTACTAACAACAAACTCGCTAACGGTTTATAGATCATTGAAGTACCGTAAAACAAAGGGCTATTTTTCGCTTTAATGTAAATCGGCAAAATAGGAGCGTTGGCTTTTTTGGCCATGCGTAAAAAGCCACTGTTCCATTTACAGTCCTTAATTCCTGTGGGGCTTAAGCGAGACACTTCGCCTGCTGGGAAAATTAATAGCGCTCCATCCGACTTTAAATGCTGTTGAATATTAGCCAGTTCTTTCTTTTTACTGGTGCCAGAAAGGTTATCAACAGGGAGTAGTAAAGAGTGCATGGGAGTGATAGACATCAGCATGCGGTTGGCAACCACTTTTAAATCTGGTCGCACACTAGATAAAACCTTAACTAATGCTAATGCATCGAGTGAGCCAATAGGGTGATTTGCCACAATAACGACGTTACCCTCACTGGGAATGTGTTCTATTTGCTTTGGCTTGTAGCGTGTGTCAAAGTCTAGCTCATCAAGAACCTGCTCAACAAATTCAAGTCCTTGTAGGTGTGGGTATGCATCACCAAAGGCAACAAATTCCTGCTCGTGTAGCAAGTAACCGAGGCCTTTTTTAACTAAGCCTTTTACTTTTGGTGAATTTTCTAACTGTGGTAAATTTGCTTCTATTACTTTATCGACACTGATCATACAAACCTCAAACATAAACGCATTCAGCGATGAGGTTAGAGTAAGAGTTCGCTGTGACAGTTAGGTTGCAGTTGTGTGACTTTTTAAAGAGCGCTTAGAGAGCGGTTCAAAATATGGAGAATACAATGATTTTACTTGTTGCTGTAACAGGTCGAGATTGCAGCCAATTAATTGCTCGATTACAAGCGTTATTACCTGAGGTTGATGTGCAGCTTTGGTCTGAGTGTTCCAACTATGAAGCAGTAGAGTTTGTGCTGGCGTGGAATGCACCGGCTGATTTATGGCCTAAGCTGGTAAATTTAAAAGCAGTGTCTTCATTTGGGGCAGGTGTCGATAGCATCGATTTGTCAGCGATAGCCGCGCATGTTCCCGTTGTTAGAATTGTTGATGATAATCTTGCAAATGATATGGCAGAGTACGTGTTGACTCATGTATTGGCACACAAGCTTAGGCTCAAAGAATATTATTTAAAACAATCAGCTTGCACTTGGAAGCCAAAGCGCGCGTATGCACATCAACATGTGGGTATTTTAGGCTTCGGCGAGCTAGGCAAGGCGGCAGCGATGAAGTTAGTAGCAAATGGCTTTAAAGTGAGTGCATGGTCAAATAGTGAAAAGCAGCATCCAGAGGTTAGCTGCTATCACACACAGCAAGGGCTTAATGAGATGCTTCCTTTGGTTGATTATCTAGTATGTTTATTACCATTGAGTCAGCACACAGCGGGTATTATTAATGAAGCGCTATTAACGATGTTACCTCCTCATGCGGTTGTCATTAATGTGGCAAGAGGTAAGCATGTTATTGATACAGATTTAATTTCGGCGCTAGATAGCAATAAAATACGTGCAGCCACACTGGATGTATTCACTGAAGAACCTCTAGATAAAGACCATCCATACTGGTCTCATGACAAGATTACGTTAACGCCCCATTGCGCTGCTTTATCTGATATTAATAGTGTAGTTGAACAAATTTCAGCTAATGTTAAACGATTGGTTTGTGGGGAAGAGCTAATTAATAAGGTTGATAGAACAAAAGGTTATTGACAAAGTGTGAATTAATTCGTTAAACGTCTTGTTAACATCTGTAACTTTGGTATGCTGAACGTGCATGATAAACAATAATAAGAAGAGGCGTTATGAAATCTAACCAAAATGGGGCGAAATTTAGTCTAGTCATTGTGTCTGTCATCGTTTTAGGTGTCTCTGCATGGTTTAATCAAGCGAATGCAAGTGAAACGAATGTTCAACCAGTAGTAAGTAACCAAAAGTAATCGTGTTATTGGTGCACAAAGTGGATGTGCACCAACTGCCTAGCTCCTTTTAGAGTGGATCTCTCTGTTTTCGTGCTTTTTCTCGTCCGACTTTTTCAGCAACACATAAGTTGCGCCATTTCCTCCATGGTGTTTGAGTGCACTGTGAAAGGCAAGTACAGATGGAATTTCTTGTAGCCATTTATTTGTGTAACTTTTTAATATTCCGGGTTTAGATTTGTTTTTAATGCCAATACCATGGCGAACTAATACTACGCGTATGTTGCGTTTATGACAGTCATCAATAAATGTAAGAAGTGTCGTTCTTGCGCGTTGAAGAGGTTGGCCATGTAAATCTAGAGTCGCATCTAGCTGGTATTTAGCTAATCGCAGATATTTAAAAACTTGTGCTTGCACACCTTCATTTTTAAAGCTTAAAACGGCATGAGGGTCTAATAGCTCCACATACTCGCTCTGTAGATAATTCTCATCCACAGATAAATCGCACTCGGCAGCTTTGCGCTTTTCTTGCTGAGCAAGTGACGGGCCTTGCTTGGTGCTTTTGAGTTCTACAGTGTCGTGTTTAAGAGGTTTAACATCTTCCATTGACATAAGAAATAAGTCGAAGTCGTCTAGTGACATAAGGCACCCCTAAATTACTTATATACGCTGTATATGGTATATCAGTTCAGCTATTTTGTAAGTAAAAAAAAGCCCAAACAGATGGCTGTTTGGGCGTAAACAGTGATAGCTAGGATAACCTATTCTATCAATTTATCTTAGGAGAAGATTAACCTTGGTTTACATTCAATTGGCCAAATGTATAGACCTTGAATAAATAAAATGTATTGATCAACACTAAGCTCATATTTGAGATCACACTTGATGACATCAGATCTAAACTAAACGATAAAAATAATAAACTACACGCACTAATTGCTGCAAAACGCAGTAAATTTAGTTGGTTAATGAAGAAAGCACCTAATCCTAGTGCAAGTAACGTTAAGTTTAAAAGCCAATCTAGCTCGTTTAGCATGGTCGTATCTAATAGTGTCTGTGTTGAAAAAGGAGCGCCATTATGGTGATCTTTTGCACAGTTTTCAACCAAGTAATTTTATTGTTTTCAGATTAGATTTTTTAATCCATAGCTAGCTTTTTTATTGCAGCAAAAAAGCCACTTTTTTCTGTAATGCGGTATTTCTGGCAGCTGTTAGGGTCGCGTTTATCTTGGCATAGATAAATAGTATTACGGCTAAGGTCTGCACGTGGGATTAGTGTAGAGTCAAACACGTTGGCTCCGTAGCCAAATATGCCAGGCCAGAAGACACTTTGCGATACCATGCCTAGTTTTTCGTAGGTGATTAGAATTGGCTTAGGAGTGATAAGCAAAATTAATAATACGACTGCTAATATGTACCAACGGGCTGGACTTTTCTTTGCGGTCGGCTCTGCTACTGTTTGTTGTATTGGCTGCGTGGGTGTCTGAGGCTTGCTTATTGTTTTTGGTCGTTTGCTAGGGACTGGTTTCTTGCGAGCGGGTTGCTGCCCAAGTAAAGATTGTTTTTTTACATTTTTAGACATAAAGCTTATCTGGCCTTTTATTTATAGGTCTCTATAATGAGATTATAACGAAGTTTTTGATATAATAGTTAAATTCAGATCATATAACATTGATTGTCCTAATTTGCGTAAAAGGTGCATTTCAACATGCAATTAGTGTTTATCTTTAAATATTAAGAGGAATAGTATGGATACGCAGCTTTCAATTTTAATTGTGGACGATGTGGGGACTGTCCGCAGTTTTTTAAGTCAAACGCTAATGCACTTAGGAATTGATAATGTGCGAGAGGCTTCAACAGCTGCACAGTGCTTGAGTGCATGCAAAGAAAAAGAGTTCAATATTATCTTCTTAGATATAGAGCTACCCGATGGTGACGGCAAGGAGATTATTTCACAAATTAATGAAATATCGCCCGAAGCGAATGTAGTGATGGTGTCAGCTCATTCTACTGTTGAAAATGTAAAAGAAGCAATTGAGAAAGGCGCTAAGGGTTTTGTTGTTAAGCCATTCACCCCTAAAAAGATTGCGGCTATGTTGAAAAAATTCTACCCAGATCTAGAAATTGTTTAGTGGCTGAGTATTTACACTAGGCACTAAAATTTAGACAAAAAAAAACCGGCGTAGGCCGGTTTTTTTATATTCATCAAAAACAAATTATAGCGCTTTGATTTTAGCTGCTAAACGGCTCTTATGACGAGCTGCTTTGTTCTTGTGGATTAGACCTTTAGTTGCGTAACGGTCTAGGATAGGTGTTGCAACAGCGAATGCCGCTTGTGCAGCTTCTTTGTCGCCCGCTTCAATTGCAGCAACTACTTTTTTGAAGTAAGTACGCATCATTGAACGACGGCTTGCGTTATGTTGACGATTTTTTTCGCTCGTAATAGCGCGTTTTTTTGCAGACTTGATGTTAGCCAAGGTTTGCTCCTAACAATCTTAAAATAAGCTTAATTTAAAGGCCGTGGAATATGCCTGTTTTTATCATGAATGTCAACGAAATTTTGACATCTCAAGAAAAACTGCTCCTTATAACGAACATCAATTTGCCGCTTTAGCAGTTAATATCGCCATTGTAACAAAGGGTCGGGTTCGAGCCTAGTGCTTTAAAGATATTTTAGGCATAATCGCCCATCTTAGAGGTTTTTTGATAATGGGTTTAAGGTGGCAAAAGGATTATTTCGTTCTGGGATGATTGTCAGTGCAATGACGATGATCTCGCGTATTTTAGGACTAGTACGTGATGCAGTTGTAGCCAATTTATTGGGGGCAAGTGCAGCTGCTGATGTGTTTTTATTTGCTAACCGAATTCCTAACTTTTTGCGCCGTCTATTTGCTGAAGGGGCATTTGCACAAGCGTTTGTACCTGTTTTGTCTGATATTAAAGAGCAGCAGGGTGATGATAAAGTAAGATTATTTGTAGCTCAAGCAGCCGGCACCCTAGGGACAATTTTGCTCGTTGTAACATTATTTGGTGTGATTGCCTCGCCAGTGATTGCCGCACTATTTGGCACCGGCTGGTTTATAGATTGGTGGCAAGGGGGAGAAGATGCCGGAAAGTTCGAGCTGGCAAGCGCGCTTCTTAAACTAACTTTTCCATATTTGTTTTTTGTTAGTTTAGTTGCTCTGAGCGGTGCCGTGATGAATGTATACAATCGTTTTGCGGTCGCTGCGTTTACCCCAGTACTTTTAAATATATCCATAATTACTTGCGCTATTTTTCTGCATGATCAGTTTTCAGTGGGCGCATATGCACTTGCTATAGGCGTGTTTGTTGGTGGTGTAGTGCAGTTATTGTTTCAGTTACCGTTTTTGTATCGTGCCCGTATGCTGAGCCGTCCTCAATGGGCTTGGCAAGATGAAAACGTAAAAAAAGTACGAAAACTAATGCTGCCAGCGTTATTTGGCGTCTCGATTAGTCAAATAAACTTGTTGCTTGATACCATGATAGCTTCAATGTTAATGACGGGTTCCATTGCGTGGCTCTACTATTCTGACAGGTTGATTGAGTTTCCTCTTGGCCTATTCGGCATTGGTATTGCGACGGTAATTTTACCTGCACTATCTAAACTCCATAGTACGAAAAGCACACGTGATTTTCAGCACACGCTAGATTGGGGAGTGCGCTTTGTCATCTTTTTAGGCTTACCCGCCATGTTTGGCTTGATGGTTATAAGCCCATTAATCATCACCGTACTTTTCGATCATGGCGCATTTCAAAATGGTGAGATAGATCATGTTCAAGCGGTAAGTTATGGCGTAATGGCTTATTCGGTTGGTTTAGTTAGTTTTATGCTGATTAAGGTGTTAGCACCTGGTTTCTATTCGCGTCAGGACACGAAAACGCCTGTTAAAATTGGTATTAAAACGTTAGTGCTTAATATGGTCTTTAATATTATGCTAGCGCCGTTTATTGGTTATTTAGGGTTGGCACTTGCCACGTCTATGTCGGCAAGCTGTAATGCGTATTTGCTGTATCGTCAGTTGCACAAAGAAGGTGTTTATCAGTTTTCAGGCATGAGCCTTAAATTTAGTTTTAAATGTTTGTTTTCTAGTGTGTTTATGGCAGCGGTAGTTTGGTATGTTGGACAGCTCGTTGCTTGGCAAACTTGGCACTTTATGGAGCAAGTTTCGTTACTTGCAGGGTTACTCGTGTTAGCCGCATTCGTATACTTTTCGTCTTTGTTTGTAATGGGAATTCGACTAAATACGATAAAAAGTGTTGCAACTACTGAATCGAACTAAAAAAAAGATTATAATCGGCGTTTCACGCCCGATATCTGTGTTTGGGCTCGCTGATAAAGGCAAAAAGGTGGCATGGAGTTAATTAGAGGTATTCACAATATACGCGCGCAGCATTTTGGTTGTGTGTTGACTATTGGTAATTTTGATGGCGTGCATTTAGGTCATGCAGAAGTGATAAAAGGCTTGCTACAAGACGCACAGAAACATCAATTGCCAAGTACTGTGATGTTATTTGAGCCTCAGCCACAAGAGTTTTTTGCTAAAGACAACGCGCCTGCACGTTTGACACGACTTCGTGATAAGCTCAGCTTACTAGCAAAGCTGGGTGTTGAACGGGTGATTTGCATTAGTTTTAATCAGCAGTTTGCCAATATGGAAGCTGAGCAATTTGTCAGCCAAGTTTTAGTTGAAAAATTAGGTGTTAAAGCACTGACTGTGGGTGATGATTTTTGTTTTGGTAAGCGTCGCCGCGGTGATTTTTCACTACTGAAAAGCATGGGCACTGAGCTAAACATGGATGTGAAAAGTACGGCTAGTTTTCGCAGACTTAATGATAGAGTAAGCAGTACCCTTATTCGCCATGCGCTTGCCGCAGGGCAATTAGAAGACGCAAAAACCATGTTAGGTCATGGTTATGCGATTTCTGGGCGTGTGATTCATGGCTGGGCAAAAGGTCGTGAACTAGGCTTTAGAACAGCCAATATTGCATTAAAACGTCAAGTATGCCCAGTAAACGGGGTGTTTGCGGTACGTGCAATAGTTGGCAATAAAGAATTATTTGGGGTTGCAAATATTGGCAACAAACCCACATTTAATGGAACACGCGCATTGTTAGAAGTTCATCTTTTCGACTTTGCGCAAGATATTTACGGACAATTTATGCACGTGGAGCTGATTAAGAAGCTCCGCGATGAGAAAAAATTCGAGACATTAACACAACTGACGGCGCAGATTGCAGATGATGTAACCGCCGCGAAGCAGTGTTTTGGTTTAAACTAGGTAGCCGATACGGAAAGTAGGATTAATGAGCGACTACAAACATACTTTGAATTTACCGGAAACAGCGTTTCCAATGCGCGGCAATTTGGCACAACGTGAACCAAAGATGCTTAAGACATGGTATGAAGACGACCTTTACGGTCAAATTCGCAGCGCTAAAAAAGGTAAGAAAACCTTCATTTTGCATGACGGCCCTCCGTATGCAAACGGTGATATCCATTTAGGCCACTCGGTAAACAAAATTCTTAAAGATATTATTGTTAAGTCAAAAACCCTGTCTGACTTTGATGCACCTTATGTGCCTGGTTGGGACTGTCACGGTTTACCAATTGAGTTAATGGTTGAAAAGAAAGTCGGTAAGCCTGGCGTGAAAGTGTCTGCTGCTGAGTTCCGTGAAAAATGTCGCGAATATGCAAAAAAGCAAGTTGAAGGTCAAAAAACAGACTTTAAACGCTTAGGCGTATTTGGTGACTGGGACAAGCCTTACTTAACAATGAACTTTGACTTTGAAGCGAATGCGATTCGCGTGCTTGGTCGCATCATTAAAAATGGTCATTTACACAAAGGTGCTAAGCCTGTTCACTGGTGTACAGACTGTGGTTCAGCACTTGCTGAAGCAGAAGTTGAATATCAAGATAAACAGTCGCCAGCAATTGATGTACGTTTTGAGTTTGCTGATCAAGATGCAGTTATTAATGCGTTTGAATTAGCAGATGGTCATCAAGGCACTGGTGCTGTTAGCACAGCAATCTGGACAACAACACCGTGGACACTTCCTGCTAACCGTGCAGTAGCGGTTCATGAAAAACTTGAGTATGCCCTTGTTCAAGTTGACGATGAAGGTGCACAGCAGCGTCTAATTTTAGGTTCTGAGCTAGTTAAAGATGCCATGGACCGTTATGGATTTAAGCATTATCACGTACTTGGCTATGTGAAAGGTGCTGCACTTGAGAATTTACAGGTTGCTCACCCATTTTATGACTTCACAGTGCCAGTTATTGTTGCTGATCACGTAACGACTGATTCTGGTACGGGTGTTGTTCATACTGCGCCTGGTCACGGTCAAGAAGATTTCGCGGCAGGTCTTGCTTATGGTTTAGAAGTAGCTAACCCTGTTGGTGCTAACGGTGTTTACTTACCTGACACACCAATGTTTGCTGGTCAGCACGTATTTAAAGCAAATGCGAGTGTCATTGACGTATTAACTGAAAACAATGCGTTATTGCATCACCATGCGCTTACGCACAGCTACCCACATTGTTGGCGTCATAAAACACCCATTATCTTCCGTGCTACGCCACAGTGGTTCGTAAGTATGGACCAAGCTAACCTTCGTCAAGATTCATTAAACGAAATCAAAAAGACTGAGTGGTTACCAGAGTGGGGCGAAAGCCGCATTGCAAATATGGTTGAAGGCCGTCCTGATTGGTGTATTTCACGTCAACGTACATGGGGTGTACCAATTGCTTTATTCGTTGATAAAGACACAGGTGCGCTTCACCCAAATACCCAAGAGCTGATCGAAGAAGCTGCGAAGTTAGTTGAAAAATCAGGTATTCAAGCTTGGTATGACTTAGACCCTGCTACTTTACTTGGCGATGACGCTGAGCAGTACATGAAAGTACAAGATACGCTAGATGTATGGTTCGACTCTGGTGTGACTCACGCATGTGTGGTTGATGCACGTGAAGATTTAACCGGTCCTGCTGATCTTTACTTAGAAGGTTCTGACCAACACCGTGGTTGGTTTATGTCGTCAATGATGACATCGGTTGCTATCAATGGTCATGCGCCTTACAAGCAAGTACTAACACATGGTTTTACGGTTGATGAAAACGGCCGTAAGATGTCTAAATCACTAGGCAACGTAATTTCGCCACAAAACGTGATGAACAAACTAGGTGCTGACATCTTACGTTTATGGGTTGCATCAACTGACTTTACAGCAGAAATGACTGTATCTGATGAAATCTTTAAACGTTCTGCTGATCGTTACCGCCGTATTCGTAACACGAGCCGTTATTTACTTGCGAACTTAAATGGTTTTGATCCTAAAACGGATCAAGTTGCTATTGAAGATATGGTTGAGCTTGACCGTTGGATTGTGGGCCGTGCAGCTGAACTTCAAGATGAAATTTTAGCAGCTTACGATAAGTATCAAATGTTGCTTGTAACGCAAAAGCTAATGAACTTCTGTACTGGTGAGCTTGGTTCGTTCTACCTAGACGTTATTAAAGACCGTCAGTACACAGCGAAAAGCGACAGCCATGCGCGTCGTTCATGTCAAACTGCGCTTTACCATATTGCTGAGGCAATGACGCGTTGGATGGCGCCGATTTTAAGCTTCACCGCGCAAGAAATTTGGGAAGCATTACCAGGCGAGCGTGACAAGTTTGTATTCACTTCAGTGTGGTACGATGGCTTAAAAGCCTCTTCGCAGGGTAAGTTCAGCAACGATGATTGGTTAACAATCCTTAATGTGCGTGATGAAGTTAACCGTGTATTAGAGGCCGCTCGTAAAGAAGACGTTATTGGTGCAACTTTACAAGCAAACGTAAGCATCTACGCAAGTGAAGAGCTAAGCTCTAAACTAGCTGCGTTAGGTGATGAACTTCGCTTTGTATTATTAACGTCAGGCGTAACCGTTGAAACTGTAACAGCGCAGCCTGAAGGTACTCAGGCGACTGAGATTGATGGCCTATTCATTAAAGTTGCTGCAACAACCGCTGAAAAATGTGAGCGTTGTTGGCATTACTGTGATGATGTAGGTGCTAACCCTGCTCATCCTGAAATCTGTGGCCGTTGTGTAAGCAATGTTGACGGCGATGGTGAACAGCGTCAGTTCGCATAGGAGTTGTTAGTGAGCAAACTAGCCGGAAAAAGTGGCTTGGTTTGGTTATGGCTGAGTCTACTACTTTTAGTAGTAGACCACGCGACAAAAACACTTGTCGTTAATACCATGGCCTACAAAGAGTCGATAGATATTCTGCCTTTTTTTAATTTCACTTATGTACATAATTATGGTGCAGCCTTCAGCTTTTTAAGTGACTCTGGAGGTTGGCAGCGCTGGTTTTTTAGTCTGATTGCTGTGTCGATCAGTGTACTTTTAGTGTGGTGGCTTAAACGCTTACCAGCGACAAACAAGGTATTGTGCTCAGCTTATGCATTGGTGTTAGCAGGGGCTATTGGCAATTTATACGACCGTATTGCTTATGGTTATGTCATTGACTTCTTGCACGTCTATTATGAAAACTGGCACTTTCCTGTTTTTAATATTGCTGATTGTGCCATTTGTATTGGTGCCGCATTACTTTTATTTGATGCCTTTACAGGCGAAAGTCCTAAGGAGCAAAAAGCATGAGCCAAGCAGTAATTGGTAATAACTCTGAAGTGATCTTTCATTTCTCAATTAAATTAGAAGATGGCTCAGCAGCCGATTCTACTAAAGTTCATAATAAACCAGCTAAATTGCGAATGGGTGACGGAAGCCTAACAGAGAACTTTGAAAAATGTTTGTTAGGTTTAGCGGCAGGTGACAATAAATCTTTTGAACTTGAGCCAGAGGATGCATTTGGTCAACCTAATCCTGATAACATTTATTATGTTGACCGCAGTAAGTTTGGCGCAGATACGCCAGCTGAAGTTGGCAATATAATCGCGTTTACTCAGCCAGACGGTACTGAATTACCTGGTCTTGTTCGTGAAGTACAAGGTGAGTCTGTAACGATTGATTTTAACCATCCTTTGGCAGGTCAACGTTTGACTTTTGAGGTTGAGATTTTAGAGGTAGCGGGCTGATGGATATTTTATTAGCCAATCCGCGCGGTTTTTGCGCGGGTGTTGACCGCGCAATTAGTATTGTTGAGCGTGCACTCGATATCTTCGAAAAGCCTATCTATGTTCGCCACGAAGTTGTGCATAATCGTTATGTGGTTGATGGTTTAAAAAATCGTGGCGCTGTTTTTGTTGAAGAGCTTGACCAAGTGCCTGACGATAGCATTGTTATTTTTAGTGCCCATGGTGTATCGCAAGCTGTTCGCAACGAAGCAAAACGCCGTGAATTAAAAGTGTTTGATGCAACCTGTCCGCTGGTCACTAAAGTTCATATGGAAGTAACTCGTGCGAGTAAAAAAGGCATAGAGTGTGTGTTGATTGGCCACCATGGGCACCCTGAAGTTGAAGGCACCATGGGACAGTATGACAACGAAGCGGGTGGTATTTACTTAGTAGAAACCCCTGAAGATGTCGAAAAGCTGAGCGTTAAAAACCCTGAAAACTTATTTTACTGTAGCCAAACGACATTATCTGTAGATGATACAGCTGATGTGATTGATGCACTACGTGCTAAGTTTCCAGCCATTGATGGCCCACGCAAAGATGATATTTGTTACGCAACGCAAAACCGCCAAGACGCAGTCCGTGATTTAGCGGATAAAGTGGATGTATTACTTGTTGTGGGAGCAAAAAATAGCTCTAACTCAAACCGTCTACGCGAGCTTGCTGATAAAATGGGCACGAAGGCGCATTTGATTGATGATGCAAGTAACGTTGAAGCGGATTGGTTCGACAATGTCAATGCGGTGGGTGTTACTGCCGGCGCATCTGCACCCGAGGTTCTGGTTCAGCAAGTTATTGCGCGCCTGAAAGAATTAGGCGGTAATCAAGTTGTTGAAAACCCTGGTGAAGAAGAAAATATAGTATTTGCCGTTCCTGTTGAGCTACGCTAATCTAAGCGGATAACTGTGAACAAAAAATAGGAGAGCCCATGAGCAAACAGCCAACTAAAAACGGTTTGCTGATTGAGGCTCTTTTTCAATCCAGAGGGGTACTCGCAACCCTTGTTGTTAGCCAAACTATTGCTGTTTTATTGGCTTTTTCGCCTGCCAGTTATGGCGATGTATGGCTTCGCCTAGCTGTTTTTAGTTTCTTTTTACACCTTGTTTTTCTGACTAGCGTTGCCGTGCTTTATTTATCGAGAGGGCAGCTCGTTAGATTATCTAATGCATGGCAAGTCATTGTTTTAAGTTCCTTACTTCTTTTACTAACAAGCTTGTACAGCTTTCTTGTACTCAGTCTTTTTGATGGGCTTTATCAGGTTGACTCCCTAGCTCATTTTTTAGCAAGCAATATGCTGATTATCTTTTTAGTGACAGTGCTTTTTGTACAGTTTATTTCTATTCATAATCAAAAAGAGCAGCAGACAAAAGCGTTAATCCAAGCAGAGCTGGATGCTTTACAGGCACGTATTAGACCGCATTTTTTATTTAACAGTTTAAATACCGCGGCAGAACTGACCCACCATGATGCTAATGCGGCTGAGCAGGCTATTTTAGCTCTAGCCGCCTTGTCGCAGGCAGCAATGAGAAGCGGTAAGGCAATTAGTTTAAGTGATGAAATAAGCTTATGTCAGCAATATATTAGCTTAGAAAAATGGCGTTATGGTGAGCGCTTAGTGGTGTGTTGGCAATTACCTGATGAAATACCAGCATTGGGTATTCCCTGTTTAACAATTCAGCCCCTGATTGAAAATGCTGTTTGCTATGGTGTCGAGCCGGCAGATAAGGGAGCGAGGATTAATATTTCTATGCATGTTTCAGAGAAAAGTTACACGTTTATAATTACTAATCCTCTTTACAAAAATAAGGGTGCTTCGCCAAGTGGTAACGGTATGGCGCTTGAAAATATTCGCCAGCGTTTAGGGCTTTTTTATAACTATAAAGCCCAGTTACTGACCACTCAAAGAGAGGGGGAATTTAGAGTGAAACTTGTGCTACCAAGGCTAAAAATACAATGATAAGTACATTAATTGTTGATGATGAACCGCTAGCACGGGCCCGTATAAAACGCTTACTCGCAGCACATCCTCAATATGATGTGATAGCCGATGCAGAGAATGGCGAGTTGGCAGTTAAGTTATGCCGACAGTTACAACCTGATTTAGTACTCTTAGATATTAATATGCCAAAGTGCTCAGGAATGGACGTTGCTGCTGTGTTGAAACAGCTTACTATTCCACCTGCCGTAGTGTTTTTAACAGCACACCCTGAACACGCACTCGAAGCTTTTGAGCTTGCTGTTGATGGTTATTTAGTAAAACCTGTTACAGCGGATGCTTTATCGAAAACGCTGTCTCAACTGAGAAGATTAAACCGTGCCCAAGTGAGTAAAAGTGATGACCTTTATATTAGCTATCAACTTGCAGGGGTCATTAAGCGAGTGCATATTGAAGATATAATTTGTTGTACAGCTGAGCAAAAATATACGCGTTTAACCTTTGACGGAGGCGAGGCCCTAGTCGAGCAAAGTTTAAAGCAGCTAGAGCTGCAGTACCCAGCGCAATTAATGCGCATTCACCGAAATACATTGGTGAATAAAAACCGAATTTACAGTATGACTCATGATGATGGTGTGCACTCGTTGATGCTAGATGGTGCGTCGACAAAATTCGTCATTAGTCGGCGTGAAGTAAAGACGGTTAAGGCTATTATGGGTAAATAGCTTGGCTCAATGTACCGCTTATCAATAAAAACGACCGTTCATCCATTCTTATATTGCTATTTACTGACCCCATCTTATGCTAAATCTATGGAAAAGTATGAGTTGAATTCATCATGTTAAACAAATCACAAGCCCAAGGCTTTACGCTAATCGAAGTGCTTATTGCTTTTGTGATCTTGAGTTTTGGTTTACTCGGGGCTGTGGCACTTCAAGCAAAGGCAAAGCAAGCGAGTTTTGACTCAATGCAGCGTGCAGCGGCTATTGCATTGGGTAACGATATTATCCAGCGAATGCGTGCAAACGATACGGCAGGATTTGCAGGTCGTTACAACGGAACATTAACCAGTGACACACCATTAAATACTAATTTACAGTGCTTTAATAACGCTTGCTCTGCAGAGCAAGTGGCAGCACTTGATAAACAGCAGTGGGTGAGAGCTATTCAAGCGCGTGAGAATACCGGCGCTTTAGACGATGCAACCGTGTGTATAAATGCAGCGTCGCTGGGCACAGCAAATGAATTTAATATTGAAGTGGTTATCAGTTGGCAAGGACGTCAAGAGATCAAAGCAAACAGCGATACAGCAGCGGTTGATTGCGGCGCATTGAATGATAAACGACGCTTAATTGTACTTGAAAGTTATATATATCTAAGGTCTTGATATGAAAAAGCATATTGGCTTTACGTTGGTCGAAATGATGGTTGCACTGTTTATAGGTGGCCTTGTGTTGGGCGGAGTCATGTTTACTTATTTGAGCATGAAAGTCACAACCCGAGACACAATGACAATAGGCGAGCTTCAAGAAACAGGCCGCCTTGCAATCAATATAATGCAGCGTGACATTGAGCAAATAGGTTTTTGGGGAACATATTACGAAAAATCAATGACATCTGAAAATACGGATACTTTAACCAATCCAGGTAACGATTGTTTTGGGGGGCTCAATAACGGCAGTTTCCCTGACGCGGCATCCGTTACTAACTTTCGCTCTGTTTATGCGGTAAATACAACCGACAATACCGCATTAGGCTGCATTAATAATGCAAAAAAAGATACCGATGTTCTGCAAGTAAAGTTTTTAGAAGGCTTAGAGATAGCACCTGCTGATACAAACAATAATTTTTACTATTTTATTGCTGAACAAGATAGAGGTGAGTTTCGTCGGGGTCCTGTTGATGCTGCTAGCATAAGTGGTAATGCGACTGTATGGCGTTATCGTCACCATGTTTACTATATTTCTGAACAAACATTCACCATCAATGAACAGCAAGTCTCTGTACCTGTACTGATGCGCAAACGATTAAGACCTGGCTCAGGAATGGTGACTGAAACCATTATGGAAGGGGTCGAAGACATACGTTTTGTATTTGGCCTAGATACAACAAATAACAGCCGAGTTGATACCTACAAAAGCATTGAAAACATGACTAATTCTGATTGGGAAAATCGTCAAAGTATTTTAACCGTTCAAGTCTTTTTACTCACAAGGTCGTTAATACCTGATGCAAATCTAAAGTTGCAAAATCAAACCTACACGTTGGGCGAAGATGCAAATAAGCGAGAGCTTACATTTAATGATAATTTCAGGCGTGCATTGTTCACCACGACGATCCGCTTAAATAATGTTGGAGCAAACCTATGGCGCATTTAGTATCGATAAAAAAACAGCAAGGTGTTGTGCTGATTGTTGCCTTGATTATGGTTGTAGCTGTAACTGGAATAGCGGTTACTTTAATGAGTAGCAGTAGCATTGACATAAAAATTACGAATGCGGCTCAAGAGCGGGATGCCGCAGAGAACAAACTAATCGGTATTGTTCAAGAGGTTATTGCAAAAGAAGCGCTCGAAGACGGTAAAAGTGCATTTTTATTGAAACCCGCAAAAATACCCGCTGAGGGTTTTAAAATGAAGAAAGTTGATAATGAGACAAGCACACTTAAAAATATGAACAAAGGGCCATCAGCACTACTTTGCCCTCGCAAGTTTGATCCGACCCCCGGTATTGTTTGTAATATGGTGCAAATTGACACAAGCCTTACTTATGGTTCCAAGAGCAAGCACACATTAACCGTTGTCACAGGTGTTGCCCAAGAGATGGCGAACGTGAATTCGGGTGGTTAACTGGAGATTTATGATGAAAATTAAATGTTTAACTCGCAGTATACTGCTCGGTTTCATAACGCTATCTGGTATGTCGGTGCAAGCAGAAGATATTGAGCTCTATGTTAACCATAATGTAGATTTAGATGAGAGACCACGCGTTCTGATTGTGTTTGATACGTCAGGAAGTATGGCATTTTCAACAGCCACAGGTAACAGTTGTGGCTATAACTATTATACCGGCTACGTAGTATGTCCTGATAGTCGCTTGGGGGTTGCACAGGGTGCAATTACCAGCTTGGTTGATGATAATGACGATATTGATTTTGGCTTGATGAGATTTAATGGTACAGAAGGGGGCTATGTGCTCGCAGGTATTGGCTCATCGACATCACTTTTAAAGCAAACTCTTTCAGCTCTCCCTGCTGATGGCGGTACGCCCCTAACGGAGACATTATGGGAGGCATATCTCTATATTACAGGGCAAAGCGTATTTTATGGACAAAACGTCAGTGAAGCCCAGCGTGACACAACTATTGAAACAAGGGTTCAATCAGGACCGTGGTGGCGACCTAGGTATACCTATACTTATAACTCACCTTTTGATACTACAGAAGAAGCCAAACGTTGTGATAATTCAGTTAACGTTATTTATATGACCGATGGGGATCCTTCTGCTGACCAAGATGGCGAGCAAAATAGTAATATTAGCTCTTTGTATAACACTCATTTTAATCAATATCTATCTAGTACAGACAAAATAGCCGGTGTATACCTACACAAGCTTGCTCAGATAATTCACGGTACTGAGGATGTTGACGTGGATTTATTTCCTTCAACACCGGATATTCATGAAACAGGGCGAGTATACACAATCGGCTTTGGTAGCGGTATGAGTAATAATGGTAAACGCTTACTATCAGAGACTGCAAAGCTAGGTGGCGGACAATACCTACATGCCAACACCTCTGAGCAGCTATCGCAGGCACTTAAAAACACCATAACTCAAATTCGTGAAGTAAACGATAGTTTTACCTCTCCGTCCATCGCGAGTAATAACGTTGATCAAACTCGTAGCCGTGAAGATATATATTATGCGATGTTTTATCCAGAAACAGGTGCTCGTTGGCGAGGAAATCTAAAAAAACTAAAAGTGTCTGGTGAACAAATTATTGATTCGACAGGTAAACCAGCTTTAAATGAAGACGGTCTTATATCAAATAAAGCACGTACATATTGGCTACCAGATAACGAAGAAGCTGACGGTAACACAGTGCAACGTGGCGGTGTTAACTTGCTGTTGAGTAGTCTTGCAAGTCGAAAACTTTATACTGATGCAGGCTCGTCAGCTTTAATCAGCTTCACGAAAAGTAATGTATCTAATGCACTTGGCGGAGATGATAAAGCGGCAGCTGCATTTGGAGTGGATAAGTCTCAATTGCAAAAAACGATTGATTGGGCAAGGGGAATCGATGTTGATAATGAGGATGAAGATGCATCTTCAATTGATCAACGCCAAGATATTTTCGGTGATCCACTGCACTCAAAGCCTGTGACAATAGATTATGGTAATGACGATATACGTATTCTAATTGGCACCAACGCAGGTTTTATGCATCTTTTCCAAGATAAAAATGACGTGCTAAAAGAAAGCTGGGCATTTATGCCAAGTAGCTTATATAAAATAGTGAAACCGTTAAGAGACAATCAGTCCAACACAAAAGTGTACGGCGTCGATGGTCCTATTTCAGTGTTCTTTGATGATAAAAATGGTGATGGGATCGTTAACGGTAGTGACCGCGTATGGGCCTTCTTTGGCTTTAGACGCGGCGGTAGTTACTATTATGGTCTTGATATCACTAACCCTGACTCACCAAGCCTTATGTGGAATGGGCCTATTGTGGGTGGTTCTGCTGATTTTAAAGAGCTTGGCCAATCTTGGTCTAAACCGACGGTGACCTATATAAATCTAGAAGGGTACGAAGATCGTCCATTGCTGGTTTTTGGAGCAGGTTATGATACCAATAAAGATAATGTCATTCGGACTGCTGATAGCAAAGGCCGAGGTATTTATATTGTCGATGCACAAACGGGTAAAAAGGTATGGGCACTCACGCCAGCTGAAAATGGTTTTCAAGGAAATCACAGCATAGCTTCTGACATAACGACACTGGACTCTGACTATGATGGCTACGTTGACCGTTTATACGCCACTGATACCGGTGGCAATGTCTGGCGCGTAGATATGCCTTCAAACACTCCTAACGATTCGAAACAGCCATGGACTCATTTTAAACTAGCAAGTCTAGGCAATACTTTATCGACACAAGATCGTCGTTTCTTCTATAAACCGTCAGTGGCCAGAACAGTATTCAGCAAAGTGACAAAAACAACAGTGAATGGCCAATCGACAATTGCCCGTCTGGACACTCCGTATGATGCGGTATTAATTGGTAGCGGCAATCGCTCAAAGCCTACAGCCACCACGGCGAACGATCAGCTTTATATGATCCGTGATATCAATACAACTACACAATCGTTCCAAGGTAGTGACGTCCCCGTCGCCATTACGCAATCAGACTTAATGAATATGGATTCAGACCCATTTGGTAATGCATTAGACGATATCGATGAATTTACAGAGCTTGAAGTTGAGTTGTCTGAGTATTACGGTTGGTACTACAACTTACCTGCTGCCGGTGAGAAGTCACTGGCTGCTAGCACGGTGATTGGTGGTGTTGCTTATTTTACAAGTTATACTCCTTCTTCTGCCACTGAAACGGTAAACCAGTGCTCATTAACTGGTGGGGCAGGTGGCCTGTATGCATTTCATTTGCATTATGGCACCAAGGTTTATGACGAATTAAAATTTACTACATCAAATGATGTACCAGATACGCCACAGTTATACTTTGGTGTTGGTGATAGTTGTGTTGATAGAAACAACAATGGTTTTTGTGATGACTTATCTGATACTGAAAACCCTGACGTAATTAAAGATACAAATATAAAAGTGGAAGAAAAAAGCCAGTTTATGACCATAGGCCCTGGTATTAAAGGTCAGCAGAACCCATTCAAAGTTAAAAAAATAGTCGGGCCAAATCTCACTCAAGAAGATGGTAAAATTAAGCTTGTAAGCGATACAGATCCTGTTGGCTTTGGCTTCGAAACACAACAAACCTATATTTATAAGCGAGAAGTAAATGATAAAAGTCAATAAAGCGAACGCTGGCTTTACACTGATAGAGCTCATGATAACAGTGGCTATTTTGGGAATTATCGCCAGTATTGCCTTGCCTAGTTATTTTCAGCACGTCAAACGCACAGCCAGGACAGAAGCTATAACGGCATTATTAGATGCTGCAAATAAGCAGGAGCAATTCTTTGTTGATAATAGGGAATATACAACAGTGCTGGCTAATTTAGGTGTTGCAAGTAAAACAGAGAATAACTTCTATACGGTGTCTGTGACTGTTGATAACGATGCGGGGACATTTGAGTTTACCGCCACACCTGCATCGGGACCTGTGCTACAAGATACCGAATGTACTTCTTTATCAATCTCAGATACCGGATTAAAGACCTCGAAAGGCTCAGCAAATGCGAAAGAGTGCTGGGGCCGATAAAAAGAGCCTATAACTGGCACTTATCAGTATCTTTTAAACGAGTACGGCCGGTAAAACTTAACGAAATAGCAAGCCCTTTCAGGCTTGCTTTTTTGTACTCAGGGCAATAGATAAAAGTGCCGTTATTAAAGCCCATAGGGGTACCATTAGGCCTAAAAGTAATAGCATGTCGAGGGTAGGTGAGTTGATCAAGTCTGTTAACTGCCTCTAGCTCAAGGATGATTGTATCGTTACTATCAAGTACACCAATTTCATTATTATCTACAAATACGGTGAGTGATTTGTGCCAGTAGTCCTTGTTACAGTGATTATCTTTTAGAGCACAAAATGTTATGAATGCATCGTTAGTTTGTGCATTATGACGGCTTATCCCCAGCGCACGCCTAATCTCTTGCATTTTGTTTTCTAGGCGATTTTTGGCAAGCAAAGGGGTATATTCAAACAATGCTATATTAAGAAGAATAGCTAAAATAGACAACACAACTAAGCTTTCTATAAGTGTTGTGCCTTTTAATTTCCACCAATACGTTTTTGTCTCCATCCGTGAAGATCTCATTTATTATAGTTTCTTCAACTATATTCACGTACCTTTATTGGTGTCAAATAAGTTGCCTAATTACAGCTTTTAGTCGTATTTCCATTATATAAAGCAGTCCCTGATTGAGTTACGGTAAGCTCTTTATTGTTATCTCCGTCTGCTTTTGAAGGGCAATAGATAAAAGCGCCAGCAGTTGTTGTGATCATCCCGCTTGTATCAAAGATTAATGAATTACCACCTGTAAATTGGAGCCTACTGCTAGTTGGAAGCTCTTTCATTACTCTGAGAATTTTATCGTTTTGAGCAGGGTTGTAGACACCGTTTTGGTTAGCATCATAAAATACAAATACAGTGCCTTCCTGCCAGTTTGAACAAGTAACGCGACTATTATTTTCAATGTTAGTGGTATTTCCTGCGCACACAACAACTAAAGAGTCGGAGCTGGTGGCTTTGGCTCTTGCGAAACTAATATTACGTTTTAATTCTTGAAGATAGCTTTCAGCACGATCTTTTTCGAGTAGATCAGAACTATCCCACAATGCTATAACAGCGATAATACCCACTATTGCGATAGTGACCATAAGCTCTAAAAGCGTAAAACCTTGTTGTGATGATTTCATTGTTGTCTCTATTATCAAACGCCTCATTTAATAATATCATGATTGCTGATTTAATCACCGAAATTCATAGCTTTGTTTGCCATCAGAGTCGGTATTGTCTAAAATCGAGGCAATTAAGAAATAAAAAGTAACCCAAAAAATGAAAAAAATTGAAGCAATCATAAAACCATTTAAGCTTGATGATGTTCGAGAAGCATTATCAGAAGTGGGTATTACAGGGATGACGGTAAGCGAAGTTAAAGGCTTTGGTCGTCAGAAGGGGCACACAGAGCTTTATCGTGGTGCTGAGTACATGGTTGATTTTTTACCGAAAGTAAAATTAGATATCGTGCTCGCCGATGAAGATGTCGATAGAGCAATTGACGTTATCGTTAAAACGTCACAAACAGGTAAAATTGGTGATGGTAAAATCTTTGTTACTGACGTTGAGCGTGTAGTTCGTATTCGTACTGCTGAAGAAGATGAAGACGCGATTTAATTAGTATACTCAAGCCACCTCAAGATGCAGAATTCAGCGTTTTACAGGTGCTTAATATCAAGGCGTTACTTTGCAAGAATGGTAGTCCCTTTTAAGAAGTAACAACGATGAGAGTAAGTGCCTGTGAGCGCCCAAAGGGTTGGTTTAAAAGCGATTTATACTGCGTTATTGATTTTAACAATAGAACCACTATTACTTGCAATCAATGCCTTGGCTAAATCGCTTTTAATTCCAACTGAAACTCGCACCTTGAGGTGGTTTGGGTATATTCGATCGCAAACATTAAAAAAGGCGCCTTTGGCGCCTTTTTAGTTTTCAATCAATTTTAACGATTATTCGCTTCTCGCGTTGCTTTAGCATGTTCACTTAGTTCAGGTAAGCCAAGTTTATCGTAGCTTTTTACCATGATCTCAAGAGCTTGATCTAAGTAGCTACTTTGTGAGTAATGCTCAACTACATATTTACCACGGTTTGCAGCCGCAAGGTAAGCTTCGCGTTCATAATAGTATTGCGCTACTTTTAATTCATAGCGAGCCATTTTATTTAAAAGCCATACCAAACGTTTTTTAGCTTCTGGGGCATAAGCGCTATCAGGGAAGCGTTTTAGTAGTGTTGATAAGTCAGTAAATGCAACACGAGTACGATTTGCGTCTCTGTCAGCGCGGTCTACACCAAAATATTCCTGAAATGCATTTTCATCCGCTTTAATATTAACTAAGCCACGCATGTAATACATGTAATCTAAGTCTTTGTGATTTGGATTAAGGCGAATAAAGCGGTCAATAGTTGCCAGTGCCTGCTCGGTATTTCCTGATTGATAATGTGCATACACTAAGTCCATTTGCACTTGTTTTGACAAAGGTCCAAATGGATAGCGTGAATCAATTGCGCTTAAAAGTTCAATTGCACGGGCATAAAGACCTGAGTCTAATGTTTCTTTTGCATCCTCGTATAAAGCTTGCGCAGATTTATTAGGAACGCGTTGTATATCTTCTTGATCAGGCGCTGATGAACAGGCACCTAAGCCAAGTAATGAAACTGAAAAAACTATGGCGAACGCACGTTTCCCTATTTTATTTATCATTTTATTTATTACCTTTGATGTCTTCGGCTAGGCCAAGTGAGGAAAACCGAGTAAACTATACGTATTAAAGCGATTCTAACCCAGTCGAGCAAAGCTTGCACTGGTAAATTGGGTAAAGTTACTAATGTCAGAGCAAATTTCTCTCCAAGCCGAGGTTCCAATAGACCTTGGCGGTAAACGTCTAGACCAAGTATTGGCACAATTGTTCCCTGATTATTCTCGTTCACGTATAAAAACGTGGATTTTAGATGATAAAATAACCGTTAACGGTGAAATATTAAACACACCGCGTGAAAAACTACTCGGTGGCGAAACGGTGAGTGTCGAAACAACCATCGAAGCTCCGCGTGAGTACGAAGCACAAAATATCAAATTAAACATCGTTTATGAAGACGATGATATTTTAGTGATCAATAAACCAATGGGTTTAGTAGTCCACCCAGGTGCGGGTAATCCTGATGGCACCGTATTGAATGCATTGTTACACCATTATCCTGATATCATTAACGTGCCTCGTGCTGGTATTGTGCACCGTTTAGATAAAGACACCACAGGTTTAATGGTGGTAGCAAAGACAATTCCTGCACAAACACATCTGGTATCCGCTTTACAAAAGCGTGAAAACTTCACCCGTGAATATGAAGCAATTTGTAATGGTTCAATGACAGCTGGTGGCATGGTTGAAAAACCAATTGGTCGTCATGCAACTAAACGAACTCATATGGCCGTGCATGAGATGGGTAAACCCGCGGTTACTCACTATCGGGTTGCAGAAAAATTTAGAGCACATACACGCTTACGTTTACGCTTAGAAACCGGTCGTACTCACCAAATTCGTGTACACATGGCTTATTTGAATCACCCGCTAGTAGGCGATCAATTATACGGAGGCCGTCCACGTCCACCTAAAGGGGCAACACCAGAGTTGTTTCAAATGCTTCGTGAGTTTAAGCGCCAAGCATTGCATGCAGTTAAGCTGTCAATTGCTCACCCGATCACTGGCGAGATGATGACATGGCAGGCACCGATTCCTGATGATATGGCTGCGATGACAGAAGCTTTACGCGCAGACACCAAAGCAAACCCAAATATCGAGTTTTAAGCGTTATGATCACACCAGCATGGACTGCCCCAAAAACAATTAGCGCACTGAGTACCACCCGCAAAGGCGGTGTTTCTGTTGCACCCTTTGATAGTTTTAATGTGGGGTTACATGTTGGTGATGATGAGCAAGCAGTGCTTGCAAATCGAGAGCTGCTAACAAATCAGTTGCCAAATCCTGCTGTGTGGTTAAATCAAATTCATAGCAGTGACGTCGTGGTGATTGATGAACGCAGTGACTTAAACCAAGTCCGCTCTGCTGACGCGCTCTACACCCGTTTAGCAAAACAGCCGCTTGCGATAATGACCGCGGATTGCTTACCTGTGTTACTTAGCTCAACCTCTGGTGATGAAATAGCCGCGATACATGGCGGCTGGCGAGGTTTAGCACAAGGCATATTGGCCAATACGCTTACCCATTTTAAAGCCTTGCCAAACGATATTATTGCTTGGTTTGGCCCTGCCATTGGCCCTTCAGAGTTTGAAGTAGGGCAAGAAGTAAAAGCGTGCTTTTGTGAGCTAAATGCTAACCATCAACATGCATTTACGCCTAGAGGTGATAAATATTTAGCTGATATTTATTTACTTGCTCGCCAGCAATTAATGCAATTAGGTGTGGTAAATATTTTCGGTGGCGAGCACTGTACTGTTAGTGATAAGTCTCAGTTTTTCTCTTACCGCCGCGATGGCGAAACAGGGCGTATGGCAAGTTTGATCTGGCGCAATTAATACCACTTTTTTGCGATTAAATTATCGTCTCTTACTTGAACAAATCATTAAGCATACCCATTAATTAAGCAATTAGATTTTTTAATAGGTAAACCCTCATGCGTTTAGATAGATTTACAAGTAAATTTCAATCTGCGCTTTCAGATGCGCAGTCATTAGCGCTTGGGCGCGATCATCAATTTATTGAGCCAGTACACTTGATGTATTCTTTGCTTCAGCAAAATGGCTCGAGTGTGCGTGCGCTGTTAGCTCAAGCAGGCGTGAGTGCTGATGAATTAAACACCAAGTTATCGCAAGAAATCGAGAAACTATTTAAAGTTGAAGGTATTGGCGGCGATGTTCAACTATCAAATAACATGGTTTCGTTGATAAACCTGTGTGATAAATACGCGCAAAAACGTAAAGATAAATTTATCTCAAGTGAGCTATTTGTTCTTGCAGCATGCGAAGACAAAGGTCCACTAGGTGATATTTTTAAAGCACTTAATATTACTTCGAGTAAAATTGAAGCAGCAATCGAGGCTATTCGTGGTGGCCAAAAAGTGGATGACCCTAATGCTGAAGAAACTCGTCAGGCATTAAAAAAATTCACAATCGATCTCACTGAGCGCGCAGAGCAAGGCAAGCTAGACCCTGTGATTGGCCGCGATGATGAGATACGCCGCACGATTCAAGTATTACAACGTCGTACCAAAAATAACCCTGTATTAATTGGTGAGCCAGGTGTGGGTAAAACGGCGATTGCCGAAGGCTTAGCGCAACGCATCATTAATGGTGAAGTGCCTGAGGGGCTAAAGAGCAAACGCGTTTTATCGCTTGATTTAGGTGCCTTGGTCGCAGGCGCCAAATACCGTGGTGAATTTGAAGAGCGTTTAAAGTCAGTACTGAATGAACTTGCCAAAGAAGAAGGCCAAGTGATCCTCTTTATTGATGAAATTCATACCATGGTGGGTGCAGGCAAAACGGATGGTGCGATGGATGCGGGTAACATGTTAAAACCTGCTCTTGCACGTGGTGAGCTTCACTGTGTGGGTGCGACGACCCTTGATGAGTATCGTCAATACATCGAAAAAGATGCAGCACTTGAACGTCGTTTTCAAAAAGTGTTTGTTGATGAGCCATCAGTTGAAGATACCATCGCGATTTTACGTGGCTTAAAAGAGCGCTATGAATTACATCACTCAGTTGATATTACCGATCCGGCCATCGTTGCTGCTGCGCAGTTATCACATCGTTACATTAGCGATCGTCAATTGCCTGATAAAGCGATTGACCTCATTGATGAAGCTGGCTCGTCGATTCGTTTGCAGATTGACTCAAAGCCAGAGTCTTTAGATAAGCTTGAGCGCCGTATTATCCAGTTGAAGTTGGAAGATAATGCCCTTGCTAAAGAAAAAGACGAAGCGAGCCAAAAACGCCGCACAGAAATGCAAGAACTGATCACTGAACTGGAAGCGCAATACCGCGAGCTAGACGAAGTGTGGAATGCCGAGAAAGCATCATTACAAGGCACGCAAGTGATTAAAGCTGAGCTTGAACAGGCGCGTCTTGATTTAGACGTGGCACGTCGTGCTAGTGACTTACAGCGCATGTCAGAACTTCAATATGGTCGTATTCCTGAACTTGAGCGTAAACTCGACCTTGCATCACAAGCGGAAATGCAAGAAATGAGCTTACTAAAAAATCAAGTTGGTGAAGATGAAATTGCGGAGATTTTATCGCGTTGGACAGGTATTCCTGTATCGAAAATGCTGCAAGGTGAGCGCGAAAAGCTACTGCAAATGGAAGATCAATTGCATCATAAAGTAATTGGTCAAGATGAAGCGGTTGTGGCTGTGGCTAATGCCATTCGCCGTTCTCGCGCAGGGCTTGCTGATCCAAATCGTCCAATTGGTTCATTCTTATTTTTAGGCCCAACAGGGGTGGGTAAAACTGAGCTGACTAAAGCGTTGGCTAGTTTTATGTTTGATACTGAAGATGCCATGGTGCGCATTGATATGTCAGAGTTTATGGAAAAACACTCGGTTGCACGTTTAGTGGGTGCGCCTCCAGGCTATGTAGGTTATGAAGAGGGTGGCTATTTAACCGAAGCCGTGCGTCGTCGTCCGTATTCAGTTATTTTACTGGATGAGGTTGAAAAAGCGCACCCTGATGTATTTAACATCTTACTACAAGTTCTTGATGATGGCCGCTTAACGGATGGTCAGGGTCGCACCGTTGACTTTAAAAATACCGTTATCATTATGACCTCTAACTTAGGCTCGGACATTATCCAAGAGCAAGCAGGTTCAAATGACTATGCGACCTTAAAAGAGAAAGTGATGGGCGTTTTAGTGAGTCAGTTCCGTCCAGAGTTTATTAACCGTATTGATGAAACGGTGGTATTCCATCCACTTGCCAACGAGCACATTAAAGAAATCGCTGATATTCAGTTAAGTAAGCTTCGTGAGCGTTTAACTGAAAAAGGCTATCTTCTTGAAGTGACCGATGCTGCCCTAGAGGGCATTGCCGCAAGTGGTTTTGATCCGGTTTATGGGGCAAGGCCTTTAAAACGCGCTATTCAACATACCATTGAAAACCCGTTGGCGCAGCGCTTATTAGCTGGAGATTATCAGCCAGGTGCCATTATTCATATTGATGCCGATGAAAATGGATTGGTTTTTTCTAATCGCTAAATTAACCGCATATAAAAAAGCCGCATCAATTGATGCGGCTTTGTTTTTATCAATATATTTTATACTTTAAAAGTTAACAGCATATCGTTCACTTTGCGTGAGCCCTCAACGAGGCCCGCAGCATCTTTTGCTACGTTGTAGCTTAGCTTTAAGTTTTCTTCGCTGTGTCCTTTGATGCTATCTACATTTGTACGAATATCAACACTGACCACTTGTTGCTCTTCCGCCGCAGTTGAAATCTCTGTTGCAAGGCTAGAGATCTCATCAATTTGTGCAAAAATGCTCGCAAGCTCGGTTTGTGTATGTGTAGTTGTGCTTACACAGCTATCAGCTTGCTCTTTAGTTGATTGCATTACTTTTGACCAACTGAATAAAGTATCTTGAATTTCTTTGATTGAGCTGTGAATTTGTGACGTCGCATTTTGAGTACGAGATGAAAGAGCTCGTACCTCATCGGCTACCACAGCAAAGCCGCGACCATGCTCGCCAGCACGGGCGGCTTCAATCGCTGCATTGAGTGCTAATAAGTTGGTTTGCTCTGCAATACCTTCAATTTCACTCATAACTTGGCCGATTTTATCCGCCTCACTGGCTAGGGAGTTAGCCGTGGTTGCAGCTTGTTCAACTTGGTTTGCAAGTGCAGACACCATGCTGCTGTTATCTTCTATGTGTAGCTTAATGTCGTTACAGCTTTGATAAGTCGTATTTACTTTCTCTGCTGTGTGGTGTGTATTTGCAGATATTTCACCAATGGTTGCACTCATTTGCGTCATTGCTGTTGCAATATCACCCAAGCGTTGACCTTGGGCTGCAATTCCTTGCTCAGTTAATGAAGATTGCCTATCTAAGTTTGTAGCAATATCTTTAAATGAATAGGTCGAATCTTTAATACGGCCAAGAACCGTACGCAGTTTTGCTGCTAACATTTGCTGATTATAGGCCGCAACACTAAATGGATGAGCGCCTGAATAGACATAACGAGACACAGAGTCAAACTCAGCACGCTGTTTTTTAAGCTCTGTAGGGGTCACTATTAGCTCGTCATAATTAAGAGCAACAAGAAGTGCTGCAACCATAAAAGTGCTCGCCGCGATGACTGCTGATGTCAACAAACCAAGCGCAAAAATAGCCACAGCCGCGATAACAACAGAAGTGAGTTGTCGCAATGAAATATTTTCACGAAAAGATGAAATAGATTTACCATTATTTATTTTTTCGTATAGTGCCATGGCTCGTGTTTTGAGCTCTTCTGATGGTTTTGTACGTACTGATTGATAGCCAACTAATTGCCCGTGTTCATAAATAGGGGTTACGAATGCATCAACCCAATAATATCGACCATCTTTACAGCGGTTTTTCACCATGCCTCGCCATGAGTGACCTTGTTTGAGTTTTTCCCACATCTCCTTAAATGCAGCTTTTGGCATATCTGGGTGCCTAACCATATTGTGATTCTTACCCAGCAGCTCTTCCTCGCTATAGCCTGCTATGGTGCAAAACTCTTTGTTTACGTAGGTGATTACTCCACGTAAATCGGTTGTTGAGACAAGCTCTTGATGTTCAGAGTAGGTTACTTCCTGATTGATTGTTTCTTGACCACGACGCATTTTAGTCCTTGAAATGTACTTTTTTACTATGTGCGGATTATAGTCTCAGAAAAATGTAAGGGAAGAGTAACTATGTTAATTAAGTGAAACTTTGAATTATTTCATATAAATATTGATCTAGAACAATGTCTTGTCTGAAAACATGTGTTTAAGGCTTAACCAAAAGGTCGTAATTGAAATAAATTTTATTGGCATGAGGTCTCATTATTGATTAGCGAAACAATTTCGCATCAATGAAGTGCTATCAAAGCAATTGTATTATAGTTATCTGAATGGCAAGATGATGACTAAGTGATGGAGTTGTCAGGGTATCGACATTAATTACAGTTGCATAGATAGAGATTCTAATTTTTCTCTTGAGAATTTATATTCTGCCCCCATACACTTGGGATTAAAGCCACGTGGCTCGAGGAAGCATTTTTGATAAAACATGATTTAAACAAAACGCTACAAGCGTTATCGGCACACTATCCAACCGCAATTAATGGGATTAAACGTGGCATCGAGCGAGAAGCATTAAGGATTAAACCTAACGGTGTTATTTCAAAGAAGGGGCATCCGCAAGGAGTAGGGTGCGCACTGACCAATGATCATATAACTACAGATTTTTCAGAATCTTTATTAGAGTTTATTACGCCAGTTAGTACCTCACCTGAGCAAACATTAGCGCAGCTTAAAGATTTACAGAAGTTTACCTTGTCTCAAATGGGGGACGAATTGTTATGGCCTATTAGTATGCCATGCTTTATTGATAACCAAGATGACATTGTGCTGGCGCAATTTGGTGACTCAAATATTGGTCGCATGAAAACACTCTACCGTGAAGGGCTTAAAAATCGTTATGGTAGTATGATGCAAGCTATTGCTGGTGTGCACTTCAATATTTCGTTCCCTGACACGTTATGGCAGGGGCTACATGAGCTAAGTGATAGCACAAAGGACTTAGCAGATTTTATATCAGACGGTTACCTAGGTTTAATTCGTAATTTTAAACGTGAACTTTGGTTAATTAGCTATTTATTTGGTGCTTCCCCTGCGTTATGTCATTCTTTTCTTCAAGGGCGTCAAACTGAGCTGCCATTTAAAAAGTTAGGTAAAGGTACACTTTACTTAGAGGTTGGCACTGCTTTACGTCTTGGTGATTTAGGTTATACGAACAGTGCACAATCTTCTTTACGTGTGATGTACAACTCGTTAGATGAATACGTTGCTGGTTTAAAAGAAGCCATTAATACACCATCAAATATTTATAATCATATTGATGATTACACCAGTGAAGCACCAAAACAGCTGAATAAAAACATTCTCCAAATTGAAAATGAATTCTATTCACCGATTAGGCCTAAACGAAATGCTGCTAGTGGAGAAACCCCTACGGATGCTTTGCTACGAGGTGGAATTGAATACATTGAAGTACGTGCCTTAGATGTCAATCCATTTAGTGAAACGGGTATCGACTTACAACAGATCCGCTTTTTAGATGTATTTTTAACTTATTGCTTGTTAAGTGACTCACCAACGATGGACTGGCAAGAGCAAGGCCTCAGTACTAAAAACCTTGATGCTGTTGTAAACGAAGGGCGTAGTCCTGATTTGCAACTGACAAAACAAGGTGAGCAAGTTAGCTTGACGGCATGGGCAATGTCAATATTTGATAAACTAAAGCCAGTGGCGCAATATATGGATGCTGCCTATGGCGTAAGTTATTACAGTGAAATAGTCGCAACGCTTGCGACCTGGGTCAGTGAGCCAAATAAAACATTCTCAGGGCGATATATTGATATGTTAGCAAACACTAACCAAGATAATGGTGAGTTTGCATTAACACTTGCACAGCAATATAAGCAAAACCACCAAGCCGCTGATTATCAATTTTATGATGACGCTTTTTTAACAGAGCAAGCATCTAAGTCGGTAGCAAAAGAGCGCGATGTAAAAGCTGAAGATGATGTGTCTTTCACTGCATTTTTAGATGATTACTTTGCAAAGGCGAAGTAATACATTTTAGGCATAAAAAAACGCAGCCTAGGGAGGCTGCGTCAAAGATTCTTCAGGGATGAAACAATGCTATACTACTGCATTCATAAGTTCAGACTGACCAACTAAGAAAAAGTTCAGCGAGATACATAAAAAAATGAAAAAAAGTATAATTATTTTATCGCTGGCCGCGGCTTTGGCTGGTTGTGCTACAGCTCCTCCTGAGCAACCTCATGATATTTGTAAAATTTTCGAAGAAAAACCAGATTGGTACTATGATGCTCGCGATGCTCAAGACAAGTGGGGCTCGCCAAAACATGTATTAATGAGCATGATGTATCAAGAAAGTTCGTTTCGTCATGATGCAACGCCGCCTATGGAATACTTTCTGTGGATCATCCCAATTGGACGTGTAAGTTCAGCTTATGGTTACTCACAAGCAAAAACCCCTACATGGTCAGACTATATTCGTGAAACCGGTAACAGCGGTGCAGATAGAGATGATTTCGATGATGCCATCGATTTTATGGCGTGGTTTGTTTACAAAACACATAAAGTAAATGGTGTTTCTAAGTGGGATGCTTACGCACAGTACCTTAATTATCATGAAGGGTGGGGCGGTTATAAACGTGGTACGTATAAAAAGAAAAAATGGTTGATGAGTGTGGCAAATAAAGTTAAGCATCGAGCAAGTCGTTATGGTGCACAACTTAGAAAATGCGAAGATGAGTTGGATAAAAACTGGTTTGAGCGCTTGTTTAGTTAGCACTTATTTAATTAAAAAACCCACAATAATGTGGGTTTTTTAATGATAAATTATTTGCCAGGAAATTGGTGAATGTGTACATCCCGTTGCGGAAACGGAATGGTGATATCCGCTGCATCAAAAGCAATTTTTACTTTTTCATACAAGCCAAAATACACCGGCCAGTAATTCTCTGAATCAACCCATGCCCATACCAGCATACCAATATGACTATCGCCATGTTGACTAACATGTACCACCGGCTTTTTCGCTTCTTGATCTTTTAGCACTAATTCATAGTCATTCAACACACCCATAAGCACTTCTCGCGCCTTTTGGACATCATCGCCATAACTAATACCAAACTCTATATCAACACGACGTGTAGGCTCTGCAAATTTGTTTTTTACACAGCCATTTGATAAAGCGCCATTTGGAATGATTATTTTTTCATTATCATAAGTAAGTAGCACAGTGACAAAAATTTGAATCTCAACAACTTTCCCCATATAACCTTGTGCTTCAATAACATCACCGACTTTAAACGGTTTAAAGAATAAAATCAGAACACCACCTGCAAAATTAGCTAAACTACCTTGCAGTGCCATGCCAACGGCTAAGCCTGCAGCACCTAACATAGCGATGAATGAGGTGGTTTCGATGCCAATCATAGAGGCAACAGAAATCAGCAAGAGTATTTTTAAAATGACTGAAATAAATGACACCAAAAAGTGTGTGAGCCCTGCTTCAAATTTTACTCTGTTCATTGATTTTTCGGCCATGTTGGCGATGCGGCCAATCAACCACCACCCTATAACCAAGACTAAAATAGCTAAAATAAATTTTGGCCCATATAACATGAGTAATTCGATAGCTTGGTTATATACTTTTTCGATTGAAATATCGTCCATTATTGCTCCATGTAAATAAACTTAATCGGACCAATACTAGACGAATTAATATGAAAGTGTGCTCTTTAGCACAAAAATGTGAAACTTCAGAGGCGGTAATATACGTAATAAAAAAGGAGTAGCAAGCTACTCCTTTTCTTATTCTTGAATACGTTTACTGGGTATTACTTTAACCAGTTTTACCATATTTTCTTTTACTTCTAATACTTCGATAGGGTAGCCAGCAATACGCAAACTTAAGTTCGCATCTGGAATATCTTCAAGATATTCTACAATTAAACCACTTAAAGTTTTTGGCCCATCTATAGGGAGCTCCCAGTTCATTTCTTTATTTAAGTCACGAATATTAGCGCCACCGTCGACAAGCACAGAACCATCGTCTTGCTCTGTTACTTCTTCACTTGGCGTACGAGTTTGTGTTGTTGTGAAATCTCCAACCACTTCTTCTAAGATATCTTCAAGTGTCACGAGACCTTGAATATCACCGTATTCATCCACAACTAGACCAATTCGCTCTTTTGATTGTTGGAATTTTAAAAGTTGTGTATTGAGTGATGTCCCTTCAGGAATAAAGTAAATCTCGCGAACGGCACGTAATAGTGAAGGTTTATCAAATTGCTCTTTTGTTAATAGGCGTAGCGCATCACGTGAATGAATGAAGCCTACTGCATCGTCAATTTGGTCTCTGTAAAGCAGTACACGCGTGTGTTGTGCATGTGTTAATTGGCGACTAATAAGCTTCCAGTCATCGTTGATATCAATTGCAACAATCTCATTTCGAGGGATCATGATATCTTCTACGGTGACTTGCTCTAAATCTAAAATAGACGTCAGCATGCTTTGATGGCGAGCAGGAAGAAGGGCCCCTGATTCATTTACCACCGTTTTTAGCTCTTCTTTGCTTAGGCTGTGCTCTTCAATTTGTGCTGTGGTAATGCCAAAGAGGCGCAACATACCATTGGTCATCCAGTTCACGATAACGACAAACGGAAACAGTATTTTTAATAGACCTTTGAGGATAATAGAGCTTGGAAAAGCGACCTTCTCAGGATACAGCGCTGCGAGTGTTTTAGGCGTCACTTCAGCAAAAATGAGCACTACAAGCGTTAATACACCAGTGGCAATAGCAATACCAAGGTCACCATACAGGCGAATCCCTATAATCGTAGCGACTTGCGCTGCTGCGATGTTAACAAGGTTATTTCCGATTAAGATCAGACCAATTAGTCTATCAGGACGGCTTAACAGTTTACTGACGCGTTTCGCTGCACGGTGATCTTCTTTTGCTAAATGGCGCAAGCGAATACGGTTAATTGACATAATTCCAGTTTCAGAACCAGAAAAATAAGCAGAAATAAGTATCAATAATCCCAATACAATAAACAGGGTACTAGTCGATATGTCGTCCAACGATGGATCCTTTTTTTATAAACCAATGCATATTAAGCTAGAGACAGCTTGCTGAGTCAAGTTAAAACTTATTTAGTATCACTTCTTGTATGAAACGGCTGCCAAAATAAGCAAGAGATAAGATAAATGCGGCTATCATGATCGAAAATACCACAGGCTTCCCTCGCCAACCCTTACGCAGATGACCGATAGTCACAACGGTGAAAATAACCCATGCAAACAAAGATAGAATTGTTTTATGAATAAACTCACTAGCAAACATGCCATCAAGGAAAATAAAGCCAGATAGCAGGGCAAAGGTGAGTAAAATCGTCCCTAAAGTAAGTAATTGATATAGCTGACGTTCAACCACCATTAATGGGGGTAAGTGGCTGTGCACTATTGCTAAATCTTTACGCTTTAAGCGTTTATCAATGAAGTAAAACTGAATGGCATAAAGAGTCGATATAATAAGCACACAGTAAGCTAATAAAGACAGGGAAATATGTGTAACCAGTCCAAGCTCGACATCAATAGTATGCAAAATTACGTGATGAGGAATAAACAAGCTTGCTAAGGTAAGTATTGCAGCAAACCCATATACAACAGGCAGTAATAGTGTTGCTGGGAACTTTAAAGAAACAGCTGTGACAGAAACAACAATAACCCAACATGTTAGTAAAGCAACATTCACAATACTTAAATCTTGGCCATCTGCACGAAATACAGAGTTAACCAATAACAGCATATGGGCAAGGATAGCAACCGTGCTTAAAATGACCGTGAGTTTCTGGCTCGGACCTTGTTTGTGAAAAAGGCGTGATAGTACGTGCGACGTTGCTAACACATAAAACAAACTAGCAATAATAGTTAAACTAATAATCATCGTGTTTTGGCCACTTAATTTATATCGATAAATCCTTGTCTCTTTGATGCCATTGTATTTTATAGCAAGGAAAAAGCATAGAGTTTGTAAAAAGAAACTCAAACTGCACACTTGAACACTGTATTGTCGACCACCATTTACGGTATACTGTTAAGAATTGAAATTTTAATTTCCCCTGTTTTGGCTTTTTATAGCCCAATGAACAGGCGAAACACGTTTTATCGGAACCTTTACATGTTTGAGAATCTCCAAGAACGCTTAGGTAAAACCTTAAAAAATATCAGTGGTCGTGGACGCCTAACTGAAGACAATATTAAAGATACATTACGTGAAGTCCGCATGGCATTTTTGGAAGCGGATGTTGCACTACCTGTTGTTCGTGAGTTTGTTAAGCAAGTTAAAGAACGTGCAGTGGGTGTTGAAGTCACTAAAAGCTTAAGCCCTGGCCAAGTCTTTATTAAAATTGTGCGCGAAGAGCTTGAAAAAGCCATGGGTGAAGCGAATGAAGAGCTAAGCCTTAATGCGCAGCCGCCAGCTGTCGTAATGATGGCAGGCCTGCAAGGTGCGGGTAAAACGACGAGTGTCGGTAAACTGGCTAAATTTTTAAAAGAGCGTAAAAAGAAATCGGTACTTGTTGTGAGTGCTGACGTTTATCGTCCAGCGGCAATTAAACAGCTTGAGACACTGGCAGATGAAGTGGGCGTTGAGTTCTTCCCAAGTGATATTTCGCAACAGCCGGTTGATATCGCAAATAATGCTATCTCCCATGCGAAGAAGAAATTTATCGATGTCGTGTTAGTCGATACCGCGGGTCGTTTGCATGTTGATAACGACATGATGGATGAAATCAAAGCACTTCATAGCGCGATTAACCCAATCGAAACTTTATTTGTTGTTGATGCAATGACAGGTCAAGATGCTGCAAATACGGCAAAAGCATTTGACGAAGCGCTTCCTTTAAGTGGTGTGATCTTAACGAAAACGGATGGTGATGCCCGTGGTGGTGCTGCACTATCAATTCGTCATATTACCGGTAAGCCAATTAAGTTTATGGGTGTGGGTGAGCGTACAGATGCACTTGAACCATTCCACCCTGACCGTATTGCTTCTCGTATCCTAGGTATGGGTGATGTACTTTCATTAATCGAAGAAGTCGAAATGAAAGTCGATAAAGAGAAAGCGGCTAAAGTTGCTGAAAAAGTATTTAAAGGTGACGGCTTCACATTAGATGACTTTGCAGAGCAGCTTCGTCAGATGAAAAACATGGGCGGTATGATGTCAATGCTCGATAAATTGCCAGGCATGCAAAACTTACCTGATGCAGTTAAGGGGCAAATGGGTGATAAAACGTTTGTACAAATGGAAGCGATTATTAACTCAATGACTGCAAAAGAGCGTGCGCGCCCTGAAATCATCAAAGGCTCTCGTAAAAAACGTATTGCAGCAGGTTCTGGTACGCAGGTGCAAGAAATCAATAAATTGCTGAAGCAATTTACGCAGATGCAAAAGATGATGAAGAAAATGAAAGGCAAAGGCGGCATGAAGAAAATGATGCGTGGCATGAAAGGCATGTTACCGCCTGGTATGATGGGCGGAGGCCCTAAGTTTTAATACCACCTTTATAGTGTTTATCTTAAAGAAGGAGCAAATAGCTCCTTTTTTAATGGATAAATTATGCGCAATCAGTATGCAAAGTTAAGATCTCTGGCGCAGATCAGTGTTTAATCAACTAAAC
The DNA here is from genome assembly GCF_041414825.1 of Pseudoalteromonas sp. 68 DY56-GL68. NCBI lineage: Bacteria > Pseudomonadati > Pseudomonadota > Gammaproteobacteria > Alteromonadales > Pseudoalteromonadaceae > Pseudoalteromonas > Pseudoalteromonas sp. 68 DY56-GL68. The sequence goes on along the minus strand of NZ_JAOCZL010000018.1, from coordinate 253,408 downwards.
TTACATTTTGCATCACTTCTTACTTGCAATGTTGCAAAAAACTCGTACAATTCCCCAGCTTCCCGTATTGGGGAGTAAATCTTATTAATGAAAACAGTCAATCTATTTAGAGGACGGTATGGTAACTATTCGTTTGCAACGTGGTGGCGCTAAAAAACGCCCTTTCTATCAAATTGTGGTTGCGGATAGCCGTTTCTCGCGTGACGGTCGCTTCATCGAGAAAGTAGGTTTCTTTAACCCAATCGCTTCTGGTCAGGAAGAAAAAGTACGTTTAGATTTATCTCGTGTTGAACACTGGGTAGGTCAAGGCGCATCTCTTTCAGATCGCGTAGCTAAATTAGTTAAAGACGCTCGTAAAGCGGCTTAATAGGCGTAAGTGTAACCATGAGTCAAGAGAACACCTCGATAATCGTTGTAGGAAAGCTCGGTGCCCCCTATGGTATAAAGGGCTGGCTTAAGGTGCATTCATTTACTGATGATCCCGAAGGGATCTTCGATTTCAGCCCATGGTTGATAGGGCAACAAGGTAAATGGCAGACCTTAGAAGTGGTCGACTGGCGTCGCCACAACAAAGGCTTTATCGCTAAAGTTGCGCAAGTAAACGACCGAGATGAAGCAATGGCTTTGACCAATGTTGAAATCTCTGTAGATGCAGCGCAGCTACCAGAATTACCGCAAGGTGAATTCTATTGGCGAGATCTCATCGGCATGTCTGTTGTAACTGATAAAGGTTATAATTTAGGCACGGTTGATGACCTAATGGAGACAGGGTCAAATGATGTTTTGGTTGTGAAAGCAAACAAAAAAGATGCATTTGGCCAAGCTGAACGTTTAATTCCATTTTTAACAGACTCTGTTATTAAAGAAGTTAAACACGAGGCAAGAGAAATTACCGTAGACTGGGATCCTGGGTTTTAATGTCACAAACGAGTTCATTGTGGGTAGGGGTGATAAGCCTTTTCCCGAACATGTTTGACGCTATTACCAATGAAGGGGTAACTGGTCGCGCAGTTAAAAATGGTCTAATCGACTTTAACTGCTGGAATCCACGTGACTATGCTACTGATAAGCATAGAACTGTGGACGATCGTCCTTATGGGGGCGGTCCTGGTATGTTAATGATGGTTGAACCATTGAAACAAGCCATTCTTGACGCAAAAAAAGCGGCGGGTGATGGTGCTAAAGTAATTTATATGTCCCCACAAGGGCGCAAATTAGATCAGCAAGGGGCAAGCGAACTCGCAAGCTCTAAAAAACTGATTTTGATTGCCGGTCGCTATGAAGGTATAGATGAGCGAATCATAGAATCATATGTTGACGAAGAATGGTCAATAGGTGATTTTATTCTGAGTGGTGGTGAGTTACCCGCTATGACATTAATTGATGCAGTCGCACGATTAGTGCCTGGTGTGCTAGGTCACAACCAATCAGCAGAGCAAGATTCATTTTCGGATGGATTGCTTGATTGTCCTCATTATACACGGCCAGAAATATTGGATGATAAACAGGTGCCTGCTGTATTACTCAGCGGAAACCACCAAGAGATAGCGAAATGGCGCTTAAAGCAGTCATTAGGTAGAACTTGGTTACGTCGTCCTGACTTGTTGCATAACCTAGCTCTGACTGAGGAGCAAGCGGCACTTCTTGCAGAATTCAAGCAAGAGTACCAACAAGCTTGTGGCTAGAAGACAGTTACACCTAGGAAAGTGAGAAATATAATGGCAAAAGTAAACCAAAATATTATTAAAGCGCTTGAAGAAGAGCAGCTTAAAACAGACGTACCAGCATTCGGCGCTGGTGATACAGTAGTTGTACAGGTACGTGTAAAAGAAGGTAACAAAGAGCGTCTACAGGCCTTTGAAGGTGTTGTAATCGCTAAGCGTAATCGTGGTCTTCACTCAGCATTCACAGTTCGTAAAATTTCGAGCGGTGAAGGTGTTGAGCGTGTATTCCAAACGCACAGCCCTCTTATCGACAGCGTAACAGTTAAGCGTCGCGGTGCAGTTCGCCGTGCTAAGCTTTACTATCTACGTGAGCGTTCTGGTAAATCTGCACGTATTAGAGAAAAACTTAACTAATACGCGCTGTTTATCAACGCAAAAAAAACGGGTTGCAGCCTTCGGGTTGCAACCCGTTTTGGTTTTTAACAAAGCAACTCTCTATAAGCTTATCCTTTGTTTCACCCTTCTTTGCACTTTGTCCGGTCATACATTGATGACTCGTGTTTCCTCTATTTGTTAGCTCCTTAGGGCTTTGTACTTTGCAGTTTATGCTGTTACTATAATCTGTATTGTAAGCTTTACTTTTTTGTATATATATATTTACGTTTAGGGTTTGAGGTGTAGTAACGTGGCGACAGTGAATGAATTAGCTGATTTAAGAGCAGGAATAGATGAGTGCGATGCACAATTAGTGGCATTGCTAGCAAAGCGTAATAGCATTACAGAAAAAATAGGGGCAATTAAGCAACAAATCGGCGCCCCGTTACATGCCCCTGATCGTGAAGCAGATTTATTGGCAGCGCGTCGCCAAGAAGCGGTTAACCAAGGTGTTAACCCAGAGTTAGTTGAAGATATTTTACGTCGTATGATGCGTGAAGCGTACCAAAATCAACAAGGAAATTTAGCCTGCTCAGCTCCTCAATTATCACCTATAGTCATTGTTGGCGGAAAAGGAGCGATGGGGCAATTATTTGCACAGCAATTTATTCGCTCAGGTTATGAAGTGCGTATTTTAGATAAAGAGCAGCAAGCAGAGAGTGAAGCTATCTTGGAGGGGGCTAAGCTTGTACTTGTCAGTGTGCCAATCAACGCATTAGAACAGGTTGTTGCAGCTTTGCCTAAGCTTGATGATGACTGTTTGCTTGTGGATATTACGTCGGTGAAGCAAAAACCATTAAAAGCACTAATGGCGGCACATAATGGTCCTGTTGTAGGCTTACATCCGATGTTTGGTCCCGACATTTCTCACTGGGTTAAGCAAACAGTTGTTGTTTGTGAGGGACGCAATCATGAGGTTGCACAGGGCTTATTAGCACAGTTGCAAGTGTGGGGTTGTCAAGTTGTCGAAATGGAAGCAAAAAAACACGATGAAGCGATGCAAATCATTCAGGTCATGCGTCACTTAACAACCTTCGTCTATGGTCAATTCTTAGCAAAGCAAAGCCATACACTTGCAGAGCTTCGTAGCTGTTCTTCTCCTATTTATCAATTAGAGCTGATGATGGTAGGGCGGCTTTTTGCTCAGTCACCAGAGCTTTACTCGGATATTATGTTAGCGCAATTTGATGATGTGGAAGACTTACTTGCTAATTATCAAGCGACCTTTGCCGACACGCTAGAAAAACTAAAAACTGGCAATAAAGCAGCTTTGATAGAGGGCTTTGCAGATGCTAAAGAGTATTTTAGTGATGCTACCGCACACTTCTTAACGCAAAGTCGCAGTCTGCTAAATAAAGCCAATGATGCCAAAGTACTTGATTGATTATTGCTTTAAGGGCGTTAAAGAAGCGAGTTTATACTCGCTTTTTTTAATTTATTTTCTGTGACTGATCTTCATAGGCTAGCAAGACTAAGCGCTTAGTGCTCTAAAGTCTTAGGTGGTTAATTATAATCTTAGCTTAAAGTTAGTTTATTTTTTCATTGCGAAGAGATTTTTATCCGCAGGGTACTTACTTTGCTTGTTAGTTGCTGATCATCTGGTACAATCAGTGAGTTGATCGCTTTTTGCGATAGAAGTAGGTGCTAACTCAAGTGGAAATTGAATGAGAATTTTTAAAGCGAAAAGTCCAGCAGGTTTTGCTGAAGAATACATTGTTGAATCTATTTGGAATGGTGACTTTCCGCCTGGCTCAATTCTTCCTGCTGAACGCGAACTTTCAGAACTAATTGGTGTTACCCGCACAACGCTTCGTGAAGTGCTACAACGTTTAGCACGAGATGGTTGGTTAACAATCCAACATGGTAAACCAACGCGTGTAAATAATTTCTGGGAAACATCTGGGCTGAATATTCTTGAAACGTTAGCACGGCTTGATGAAGACAAAATGCCTGAGTTAACCGACCAATTACTGTCTGCACGTACCAATATTAGCGCCATTTATACGCGTGCAGCGATCAAGCTTGCACCTGAACGCGTAATCGAAATTTTATCGCAAAGTGAGCAGCTTGAAGACAGTGCGCAAGCGTTTGCTGACTACGACTACAAAGTACACCATGAGTTAGCTATTGCGGGAAATAATCGCATTTATGTACTAATTTTAAATGGCTTTAAAGGCTTCTATTCAAAAATTGGTTGCCATTATTTTTCTGATTCACGTACCCGTGAATTAGCGCGTCAGTTTTATAAAGACTTAACTTTACTGGCAGAGCGTCGTGAACATGATGGTGCGATTTCTATGATGCGTAAATACGGTCATCAAACAGGTGAAATCTGGCAGCAGATCCGTGGTGATATGCCAGAAGATATAATGGATTAATATTTCTAAAGTATTAACTGTCACCTGAAAACCCAGCTTGATGCTGGGTTTCTTATTTTTAGAAAAACCTACTAAGTTATTGAAAGGATTGTTTATTCCTGCACTTTATAGAATGGATAGGAGTTGACTTTTAGTTGCTCAGCCATCAATTTAGCCGAATCAATTTTTTCGATTGCACATATCGCTTTTTTCGATTGTTCATTTGTCTGTAACCTCTTTAAACTATCTTGCTAATTATCAGTGCTTACCCTTGGTTTTTGATTTTTCGTAACCATATACTAGTAAGTATTGCGTAGGCAATTGGAAATAAACTCAAATATTTGGAGATTAAAATGGGTGTATTAGTTGGCCGTCAGGCACCAGACTTTACTGCAGCAGCTGTTCTTGGTAACGGTGAAATCGTTGAAAACTTTAACCTAAAAGAAACTATCAAAGGTAAAAAAGCAGTTATCTTCTTTTATCCGTTAGACTTCACTTTCGTATGTCCTTCAGAGCTAATCGCTTTCGACAAACGTTTTGAAGAATTCCAAAAGCGTGGCGTTGAAGTAATCGGTGTTTCTATCGATTCACAATTCTCACACAATGCATGGCGTAACACTGCCGTTGCTGACGGTGGTATTGGTCAAGTGAAATATGCACTTGTTGCAGACGTTAAACACGAAATCTGTCAAGCATATGACGTTGAGCACCCAGAAGCAGGTGTTGCTTTCCGTGGTTCTTTCCTAATCGACGAAGAAGGTAACGTACGTCACCAAGTAGTTAACGACCTTCCACTAGGCCGTAACATCGACGAAATGATCCGTATGGTTGACGCACTAGCATTCCACAGTGAGCACGGTGAAGTATGTCCTGCTGGTTGGACTGAAGGCAAAAAAGGCATGGACGCAAGCCCTGAAGGCGTTGCTAAGTTCCTTTCTGAAAACGAAGGCGACCTATAATTTAGGCCTGAGTTAAAGAGTTAAAAAAACCCGCCAGTTGGCGGGTTTTTGTTTTTAAGTCTTGATTAGTTTAATTAAAACGCATCGTTAACTTAGTGTAGAAGTAACGGCCACGTGGATTATGTACACTTGATACATAGCCATATAAGTCGCCATCACCATCACCAATTGCGAATGGTGGATCTTCATCAAATACATTATTAACGCCCACAGAGACCTTTAATTTATCTGAGAAGTTATAAGCGGTCTGTAAATCGACTAATGTTTGTGAGTCAACCATACGCGAAGTATTGCTGTCAAAATCAAGGTCACCATCGAAGTTAATATCTGGAGTGTCCTCAAACTCGCCAATGTAACTAACGTTTACATTCGTATTAAAGTCGCCCATCTCCCAGTTTGTGCTGAAAATCCAGCGATGTTCAGGGTAACGGTACTCGCCAGTGTAATCACGACCATCTTTTTTGAACTCATCTTGGTAGGCCCACTCTAGATTGAATTTCAAGAATCCATAGTCATTCATTGCATGCGTATAGTTTGCTGATACATCTACACCTGAAACTTCTTGCGAAGAGACATTTTCAAATGTGCTGTGTACTTTTTGAATAACACCTAGACTCAAACCATCCTGAGGCGGAAGTCGAACACATACAGTACTGTTCTGGTCATTACAATTCTCATTGTAAATAGGGCCGAACTCTTGCTCGTCAATCTTATTATCTTGAGTGATACTCCAGATATCCACACCAAAACCAAACTCAGCCGTTGGCGCCCAAATAAAGCCGACGTTCCACGACTCAGATTCCTCAGCTTCAAGATTTGGATTACCTGCAAATTGAATGTTGTAATCAAGCGCATCGCAATCTTGTCCAGTTGCTTGGCATCGGTAGGTATCTACAAAGAACTGGCTTTCTTCTGAAGGTCCCAAGCCTATTTGTGCAAGCGATGGCGCTCTAAACCCTTGTGCCCAAGAACCTCGAACGGTAATAGAGTCTGTTGGAGCCCAGCGAACTGCTACTTTAGGGTTTGTAGTCGAACCAAAGTCACTGTAATCATCGTAACGACCAGCAAGTTGTAGCTCTAGATTGTCGGCAAGTGGAATTGAAAACTCGATATAGGCAGCATATTGATCACGCTCAGCAGCCGCTGAAACAGATTCAGTACCAAAAATTAACCCGCGTTGGAATTGATCATCTGGAATGTCGCTAACATCTTCTTCGCGGTACTCAATACCGGCAGCCATCATCACAACATCATCGCCAAAGCTGAATGCTTCACCACTGATGTTTGCATCAAATGATGTCATATGTGATTCACCACGGCGCACTAGGCTTGTTGTGATACGATCAATAACATCTTGACTATTATAGGTGCCGCCGAACGGGTTGTAGTTACCCGCGTCGATTTCTTGTTGTAAAAAGTCTGTACGCACCCAACCTTGGCTTCTGTCGCCAGTTTGCATTGATTTACTACGGCCTTTTTGTACCGCAGCTTCCCAGCTCCAGTCACTAATTTCACCTTTGACTCCGGCAACAAAGCGTAGTGTATCTGATTCAATATCCCACTGACGTGCTCCTGCATCCACTGTACGATAACGACCAATATCAATATCTTGACCAAAAGGGTTATTCGGATGACTTGCTGGAACGGTTAGTCCTGCGTCTTCATCAAGTGGAGTAGGGGCCCCAGCTGCTTGTGATGAATTATGTTGAACCGCCACTTCTAAAAAGGCTGAAATACCATTATCAAAGTTGTATTCAAATTGAGAAATCGCACCAACTCGCTCAGATGCCGGCGTAATATAACCATACGGGCCATAGTCGAATAAACAATTACCATTTTCTTTAGCTCTGTCTGGAGGACACGATGGGTCAATCGTTTTTTCACCATCTACATAAAAGTAACCTGGAAAACCGCGCGATGAGCGAAAGTCCATACCACCATAGGGTTCTTGGTTTGCAGTACCTAGTCGCCCCATTTCATCTGATGATAAAGCTGTGTTATTGAAGTAATCAATAATGATAGATGCACTACTTTTTTCAGTGCTCGTACCCCAAACTAGACTGGCTGTTTTTTCTTCATAACTAGGCCCATCTGTACCACCATAACCTAGGTTAACTTCTAGCCCATTTATATCTTTCTTTAGAATGATATTAACTACACCAGCTACAGCATCGGAGCCATAAATAGCCGATGCTCCATCTTTTAAAATATCGATTCGCTCAATAGCTGATACAGGGATTGAGTTAATATCAACAAATGAATTAGTGATGCTTTCAGCAAATGCACTAATAGACACTCGGCGGCCATTTATTAACACAAGCGTGGCATCAGAGCCTAAGCCACGTAAACTCACTGCAGCAGCCCCGTTCGCTGTAGAGTCTTGGTTATTACCACGAGTAGAAAATGTACCATTACCGGCTACGGGCATACGTTCTAAAAGTTGTTGTAGGTTGTCGTAGCCCATATTATCAATGTCTGCACGACTGATAGATTGCACCGGCGATGGGCCTTCAATATCAGAGCGTTTAATGCGAGAACCTGTTACTTCAATACGTTCGACCTTTTCAGCTCCATCTGTTTGAGCTGCAACAGACATAAAGCTTGTGCCTGCTAACGCTGCAATGGTAAATGCATAAAGTGGTCGTTGCATAAAGTGATGGGAGTTCTTCATAAAATTCAATCCTTGTTTCAATGTGAGAATATTGTGAACTAATATCACAAAAAAGATTGATACCATGTAAATGAAGTGTTTTCAAATAGCAAAAAGGTATGGGTTTTCAAGCTGGTGATGGTTTTTTGGAGAGTGAAGTGTGTGTTTTCAAGGGGTACAAGCCTAACAAAAAAGTTAGGCTTTAATATTATTTTTAAGCTTTGTGCTTCATTAGGCGCTCTTTTTCACGAGCCCAATCTTTATTTTTTCCGTCTTCGCGTTTGTCGTGCATCTTTTTACCTTTAGCAAGGTGGAACTCCAACTTCACCCAGCATTTTTTCCAGTACATAGCCGTTGCGATCAGTGAGTAACCTTCACGCTCTGTTGCACCGATAAGACGATCGATCTCACGCTTATTTAAAAGTAATTTACGATAACGAAGTGGATCGCAAATCACGTGTGTTGAAGCACTATTGAGAGGCTGAATTTGACTGCCAAGTAAAAATGCTTCGCCGTTTTTAATATGAATATAAGTCTCAGAGATGTTTACTTTACCTGCTCGGATACTTTTTACTTCCCAGCCCTGTAGTTCAACCCCTGCTTCGAACTTATCGTGTAAAAAATACTCATGGCGCGCTTTTTTGTTCAGCGCGATGGTATTACTTGTCGATTTAGATGATTTTTTCTTAGCCATAGTGTCCCATATTATACGTAAATACAGCGTTTTTACATCGCTTTTTTAAGGCTTTGCGTAAATTATACTAGTACGAAAATTTGGGGAAATAGCTAAAGCTTGCTAAAATTCGTCGACACAGTTGGGAGTGAATATGCCACAAATAGAAAAAAGTGCGCTGGTAATGTACAGCAGCAAAGAAATGTTTGATTTAGTCAACGATGTAGATGCTTACCCAGAGTTTTTGCCACATTGCTCAGATGCAAAAATTGTTTCAAAACAGCCCTCTGGTATGACAGCCAGCTTAGAGATTTCTAAAGCGGGTTTAAAAAAGTGGTTCACGACTGAAAACACCTTCATCGATGATCAAACTGTGTCATTACGACTAGTTGATGGCCCATTTAAAACTTTAAAAGGGAAGTGGCACTTTTTACCTTTAGATGACAAAGCTTGTAAAGTGCAATTACATCTAGAGTTTGAGTTTGCAAGTAAACTTATTGAGCTTGCATTTGGCAAGGTATTTAATGAAGTTGCGAAGAATATGGTGAATGCCTTCACTCAGCGCGCTAAAACGGTTTATGGAGCTCGTTTATGATCAGTGTAGAAGTCGTGTTTGCACTACCGACAACAGCAACCAGTTTACTCGTTGAAGTGCCAACAGGCACAACGGCTGAGCAGGCAGTTATTAAGTCTGGAATTATCGAAAAGTGCCCAGAAATAGATGCAAGTAATTTGACCTTAGGTATTTGGAATCGAACGTGTAAATTGACGCAAGAAGTTAAACAAGGCGATCGAATTGAAATTTATCGTCCCTTGATTGCTGACCCTAAGGATGCCCGCAGACGCCGAGCAGAAAAAGCAAAGGAAGAGGGGCGAGCGAATAAAATAACGGGTGGACGGCCCAAATAAAAAAGGTAGCACGTAGCTACCTTTTCTTGTGTTAGAACTTATTCTTGTTCTAGAGGAGTATTGAATTCGCTTGGTTGATCGTAATCACCTGAAATAGAAACCAGCTTGTCGTTCTCAAAGTTTACAGTGAGCGATTTTCGCTGCTCATTATCACGACCAATGTTAAATACATAAAGGTAATGCCAAGTGCTTTTATCAAAAGAGTCTTCTGCCACGGGTTTGCCTAGGACATAAACTACTTGCTCACGAGTCATGTTTACTCGTAGCTTATCAACATCAGACTGCTCTAAAAAGTTACCTTGGGGAATGTTGATACGATAAACCCAGCTAGAACAACCTGCTGTAGCAGTTAAAGCAAGGGAAAGCACGAGCCAAAAAGAGAAAGTTTTAAACGACTGCATTATTTGTTTGAATCCTTATTTTTTATACTTTGCATGATACCGATTAGTCACAGAAGGTAAAACCCTTTTCAACAATTGTTTTTGCTGAGATTGACGTTTACGAGGCACAAATTTGACCACAGACACGATAAAAAGTTTACCTGAATCAATAAAAAAGCGCGAGAGTGTGGATGCTGTGTGGCATTTGTATATCGTTCAGACGCGTTTAGGGCATTGGTACACAGGGATAAGTACTGATGTTGAAAAACGTTTTGCCGCACACGAGGCTGGTAAAGGGGCTAAGAATTTAAAAGGCAAAGGACCTTTAACGCTAGTATACCAACAAAAGGTTGGCACCCGCAGCGAGGCGAGTAAATTAGAGGCGCGTGTGAAAAAGTTAACCAAAATACAAAAAAAGCAGTTTGTATTGCGTACTCAACTACCTGTTAAGTAAGTCACAAACTTCGCTATTTTTAAGATGGTTTGCTCATAAAGCTGAAAGTCGATATGTTCTAGCGTGTCTGTTACTTGATGGTGATGTTTATCATCACCCATGCCGAAATAAATAAAAGGAATATCCGCTTTGGCAAATGCGTAGTGATCACTTGCTTTACGCCAGTTAATATTAGTGCCGAGTAATCTATTGAGTCGTGCTGATGAACTGCTGACTATAAATGTTAATTCCTTATCAGAGAGCATAGTTAACGCTTTTTTATACTGACTACTAGATTGCCTATCTAAATACGCATAAATGCGTGGCTTACGCTTATTAACTACTAACATATCAAGGTTTATACTTAATTTGATATCACTTAAATTAAGTGTGGAGACAAGATATTTACTGCCGTGTAAACCGTTTTCTTCAGCATCCGTAGCGACAAAAACTAAGTTGTACTGTCGAGTCTGATGCGCTAAATAATGTGCTAAGTACAACAGCGCAGCTACGCCACTGGCATTATCGTTTGCACCCGGGTAATAGCGGTTCCCTGTTGGCCCAAGGTGATCGTAGTGAGCGGTGAAAATGATCGTTTTGCAATCAATGCATGTTGTTTTCTGCGTGGCGATTATATTAACGCCTGAGCGTTTTTGATTAAAAGGAGCATCATACTCAAAGTGTTGTTTACGTACGTTATAGTTTAGCTCCGAGAAGCGCTCACTAATAAAATCACCCGCACGTTTTGCACCAAGCGTATTTGTTTTCCTGCCATAAAATTGGCTGGATGTAAGTGCTGTAATGTCCTTTTTAAGAAAGGTTTGTGCATTTGCAACTGCCTTATCACTTAGAATAAGTAACAGACAACTAGTAATGATTGAGCTTAGCTGTGTGGGAGCGAAGAGCCTGTAATTTGCTTTCATAGCGTTTTTTATCATGATCAAAATCAGCTTTGTTATTAGCGGATGTTAAGTATTTTTTGGCAAGTTTTAAATCCCCTAATTGGTAGTAGGTTTTAGCAAGACCAAAGTCAGAATCATGAAGCTTAATATTAAGACCACGTGCTTTTTTGAAGTGTTTGAGGGCATCTTGGTAGCGCGCTGCGGCATATGCATCATTACCCAAAGAAATATGATAGTAAGGATTGGATTGGCGCTTGTTATCAAGCCTAGAGAGAATATCTTCTCCTTCTTTTTCACGGTCAGTGAGCTTATAGATAAGCGCTAAGTTGCCAAGCGCAGTGTGATTGTTCACATCAAGATCAATCGCATGCAGGTAAGCTGCTTCGGCTTGTTTAAAGTGTTCGGTTAAACGTAACAGTACCCCTAAGTTACCCCAAGCGCCTGAATATTTTGGATCAACTTTAATCGCTCCGGTAAAATAGCTGTAAGCTAAATCGTAGCTCTCATCGAGCATAGCGGCAGCGCCTTTGTTGTTATAAAACATTGCAGTAATGCGTGCTTTATCAATATAACTGGTTTTAAATGATTCTTGACGGCTATTAGGGTCAAAATCAATGACTAAAGCGCGTTCTTGCGGGTAAATGACCCTGAGGTTCGTGAGCTGTTTGCCTCTTTCTTTCACCCTTAGGTTAATGTGTCCTGTGAGTAAATTAAACCCATTATTCAAAGCCCAATATTCAGGGATGTGTACTTTTTGAAATTGTCCATATAAGCCCAAATGCTCAGCAAGACTATACGCGAGTATAGAAAGTGATAAACAGTTCGCATTTAAGTCGTTATAGGCTTGCGCAGCAGTAAGTGTCGCACCTGACTGATAGGAGAGGGATTCATCACCATTATCGAGCAAAAATTGCATGAGTCGCTTTGCACTGCGGATAGAGCGTTGACCCTCAGGAAAACTCATGTCTAGGCGTTCTTTTATACTGGGCGTTAATGTAAAGATATCCTTTTGGCTTTCGATCTCCAAAATGTTGAAATCTTTAATCTGGGTAAGCGCTTTTGGGGGCGACAGAGGTTGATTAGCAGTACTATTGCACGCACTTAAAAAACAAAGGTTTAATAGTAGAATACATGTTGTTATCTTCATCTGACCCTCTTAAATTCACGGCCTAAATCACTTTAAGTATAGGCGGTGAACAAAAAAGGGTCAGTGTTAACTGTTACAAAACGTGTCAGCGCTTATCAAAAGTAGCGACTAAATCATCCAGAGTCTGTGCGCTGGTTGCTAAGTCTTTTATCGCTTGTTCGGTATCTATTTGTTCACGCATAACATTGTCACTGATATCGCTAATCTGCTCAATATTACGACCAACATCAGCCACAACATTACTCTGTTCCTCGGTGGCGGTCGCAATTAAAGTGGCCATATCATTTATTTCGTTTGCAGCATCATTGATCGCATTGAGTAACTCAACAGAGCTCTGCATTGCACCCACACTTAACTGAGCTTGTGATTTTGAGTGATTGATATGCTTAACCACTAAATCAGACGTATTCGTCAAATCGCTTATCATTGTTTGAATTTCATTAGTCGATTGTGACGTTCTGCTTGCTAATGCTCTCACTTCATCGGCTACAACAGCGAACCCGCGACCATGTTCACCTGCACGGGCTGATTCAATCGCCGCATTGAGAGCCAGTAAGTTTGTTTGCTCAGAAATTCCTCTGATGGCATCAACAATATTTGCGATAGCTTGCGTTTTAGCTGCCAACTCGTTCACTTGTTCCGTTATGTTATCTATGTCACAGGCAAGCTCAGTGATCGCTTGCTGGCTTTGTGTGACCTGAACATGGCTTTGTTCAGTATTTTGTTTACTGCTTTCAGTGAGCTTTGCTGTATTTGCTGCGCTTGATGCAATTTCTTGCACTGTTGCACCCATTTCGTTAATTGCAGCAGCAACGGAAATAGTTTGCTCTTTTTGATTATCTAATGCGTCTGAATTTTTTTGAGTTTGTTTAAATACATGGCTTGCGCTTTGTCTGATTTCTCGGCTTTCTTGTGCAACTTGGCCAATGGCTGTTTCGATTTTGGTCATAAATTGATTAAAACCAGCGCTCAAATTTGCAAGTTCTGGTTGCTCTGAGCTCGGTAATCGATAGGCTAAATTTGCATCACCAGAGCCTAATCGGGTAAATAATTCCGCCATTTTTGATAAAGGAGATGACAATGTTCTAGCCAGTAGTAAACCTGCAAAACTGGCAACGAATGCGATGACAATTGCAAAGCTGATAATTTGCCATTCCAATGTATCAATGCTTGCAAAGACTTCACGCTTAGGCACTTGTGCAACAACAAACAGGTCTGTGTTTTTTATTGGGCTTGCAGCAACTAGGGTTTCTTCTCCCTTGATGCTGACTTCCTTAAGAGTAAACTCTTCACCAGTTAATAGTGTGCTTGTGATACCTGATTCATAAAGCGTATCAAGTTTTGCTTTGGCTACTTTACTGGCGTCTTTGTGCAGCTTTATCAAGCCATGTTTGTCAACAACAAAAACAAAACCGGTTTTCTCTATTTGAAACTTTTGCAGCATTGCTTGCATGTCATCAATACTTTTAGCAAGACCTGCCAAACCTAAGCCATTAGTTTGTTGGTGGTTTACAAACATTTTTACGTCTGTAGGTGATTCTTGGTAAATACTGATAGAAAAAGGGTTTGCTGATTGTTTAAACGCAAAAAACCAACCATCTTGCTCTTTAGTAAGTACTCTTAAAAAACCATCTTGATTCCAATATTGCGCTGTTTCACGGTTTGCCCATGAAGCTGTCGCAAGATCGTATTGTGCAACTAAGCGATTCAACTCTTTAAGTAAAATCGTATCATCAGTATCACCAGAGCGTGCCCAGTCGATAACAAAAGCGTTACTTGAAAGCTGCTCAGCGGCACTGATCATTTGGTTTATATCGTGGCTGATATAATTATCAATTGCTTGTAACTTGCTTGGTAGCTCAGACTCGATCATTCGTTGTTCAATGATTTGTTTAGCACTATAAATTGCGGTTACGCCAATTAACGCAGCAACAATGAGTGCAATAGAGCTACCTAGTAGAGTGATTTTTTTAGTAATGGTAAGGTGATTTAACGCCATGAAAGTGTCTTAGGTTACAACATTAAGGTAGTCATTTTAGCATAGACTTTTCAGATGACGAATTAAACTAGGAACAAAAAAAGCCCAAAGCATATGCAATTGGGCTTGGTTTCTAACAAGCGAAACTTACTTTCTAGGGTTAAACTATTTTCTTCATTGCCGACATGTAACCACGTAATTTACTGCCAACAATTTCAACTGGGTGCTCACGCAGGGCTTTGTTCACTGCGATTAAGGTTTGGTTGTCCACCTGATTTGATGAATCACCTAAACCTTTACCAATAACATCAGTGTCAATATCTTTCATAAAATCTTGTAGTAAAGGCAAACATGCGTGGTTGTATAGGTAGCAACCATATTCAGCTGTATCTGAAATTGTTCTGTTCATTTCGAAAAGCTTTTTACGCGCAATCGTGTTGGCGATCAGTGGCGTTTCGTGTAATGACTCATAGTAAGCTGATTCGTCGATAATGCCAGCAGCAGTCATGGTTTCGAATGCAAGTTCAACACCTGCTTTAACCATGGCAACCATTAAAATACCTTGGTCGAAGAAAGTTTGCTCGTTAATTTCTTCATCGGTATTTTGCTGTTTTTCGAATGCGGTTTCAGCAGTTTCAGCACGCCATGCAAGAAGCTTTGCATCATCTTCAGCCCAATCAGCCATCATGCCGCGAGAGAATTCGCCGCTGATGATATCGTCCATATGCTTGTTATAAAGTGGACGCATGATTGTTTTAAGTTGTTCACTTAATTCAAATGCTTTAACTTTTGCTGGGTTTGATAAGCGGTCAAGCATGTTAGTCACACCGCCATACTTAAGTGCTTCAGTGATCACTTCCCAACCGTATTGGATTAACTTTGACGCGTAACTTGCATCAATACCTTTTTCGACCATTTTATCAAAGCAAAGTAGTGAACCTGTTTGTAACATGCCACATAGAATCGTTTGCTCACCCATTAAGTCAGACTTAACTTCTGCAATGAATGATGATTTTAGTACACCAGCACGATGACCTCCGGTACCAGCCGCATACGCTTTCGCTTGCGCAAGGCCATGACCTTGAGGGTCGTTTTCTGGGTGAACTGCAATGAGTGTTGGAACGCCAAAGCCGCGTTTGTATTCTTCACGTACTTCTGAACCTGGGCATTTAGGCGCAACCATGATAACAGTTAAGTCTTCGCGAATTTGCATGCCTTCTTCAACAATGTTGAAACCGTGTGAATAGGCAAGTGTTGCACCTTGTTTCATCAGCGGCATGATGGCATTTACAACAGAGGTATGTTGTTTGTCAGGAGTGAGGTTTAATACTACATCAGCCGTTGGAATAAGCTCTTCATATGTGCCTACCGTGAAGCCGTTTTCAGATGCGTTTAAGAAAGATTGACGACGCTCAGCAATCGCTGACTCACGCAGTGTATAAGAAACATCTAAACCAGAATCACGTAAATTTAAACCTTGGTTAAGGCCTTGTGCACCACAGCCGACAATAACGAGTTTTTTTCCTTTTAAAGCATCTACGCCATCAGCAAATTCTGATGGGTCCATAAATTCACATTGCGCTAATTGCGCTAACTGCTCTCTCAAAGGAAGAGTATTAAAATAATTCGCCATTGTTAGTGTCCTATAAATACAAGTTTTTTAAAAAACAAAGAATAAAAGTTTGCGCTCTTTGTATGGCTTAACAGTATGCAATTTTATCTCTTGCGTAAAATGATATATTTGAATTAAAGTGTTTCATAAAATGAAATGGTAGTCACAATGGATCACAAACATCTTAATTACTTTTTAGCCCTAGCTAAAACGCTCCACTTTGCTAGAGCCAGTGAGCTTTGCCATATTAGTGCTCCTACTTTAAGCCGTAATATCAAGCAGCTTGAAGATGAAGTGGGCGCAGTATTATTTAATCGTGACAACCGCACGGTTAAGTTAACTCAAGAGGGGAAAGCATTTTGTGATTATGCCAATGCCACGCTTGCCAGTTGGCACCGATTTAAAGCTGATATCCAAGAGCCACAACAACATATATACGGAAATGTCAGTATTTATTGTTCTGTTACTGCCTCATATAGCTTTTTACATCAAATTCTTGAACAATTGCGGATGCAGCATCCTTATATCGAAATTACACTCAACACAGGTGATCCCGCGCTCGCCATAAATCGTGTATTGGATGGCCATGAAGCCATGGCGATTGCAGCAAAACCAGTTAAATTACCAGGGCAAATTGCCTTTACCAGTATCGGATATTCTCCTTTGGTACTTATCGGACCTAAAATAGCCTGTGCTATCAGTGAACAACTTAAAGATTTAGAAACAATTAATTGGTCTAATTTAGAATTCATTGTTGCTGAACAAGGATTGTCTAGGCAGCGATTAGAGCAGTGGTGGCGAAAGAAAAATATTCATGGTCGTATTTACGCCCATGTAGCAGGTCATGAAGCCATGGTTTCGATGGTAAGTTTGGGTTTAGGTGTTGCGATGGTGCCTAAAATTGTACTTGATAATAGCCCGTTAAAAGAAAAGGTTCAGATTATTAGTGAGGCAGAAAAAGATATTCCAGGCTTTGAAATTGGCTTAGCAGTGCTTAAGAAAGAGCGGCATGATCCCGCATTAAATGCTATTTGGGAAATTGCGCAGTCGTTACTAACTTATTAAGGCATGATTGGTCATCGTTTTAATAGCAGGAGCAAGCAGTTTTTATAGAATTGATGTGGAAACTTGACAGCGATGTCATTTTGCATCTAGTGTTAACAAAAGGTTAAAACCTATTTTAGAAACACACAATTCAAAGGAAAGACGATGAAAACCCACTCTATCAAACTGCTTGCTCTGCAAGTTGCTCTTATCGCCTCTGCTAATGCATTAACGATTGTTGATGACCCGAATAATCCAGGCGGCTATTTGCTATCTCGTGCAGAACTAAATGCGGCTCGTGATGCTAAAGCATCCGACCCCATGTATCAAACCTGGGCAAAAGCGATTGAAACGAGGGATAATAGTATTGTTGAAGCTATTACACCTAACAATGCAAGCAACCCTGAAAACGTGAAACGTGTTGAACGAGTCTTTGGTCAGCAAGAGTGGGACTTTCTGACGGGAATGGCTGCGCCTGAGTATACCTACACACGTTTTTTACGGGCAATTGGTAAGTTTCCTGCTTTTTGTGGTGAATACACTGATGGCCGAGATTCCGATGCTATTTGTAAAAAGTCTATCATCACTGCATTTGCACACTTTGCACAAGAAACCGGTGGTCATATCGCCAAAGATAATATCTCTGACAACCCATTACAACTCGAAGAATGGCAACAGGCTTTAGTCCATGTCCGCGAAATGGGGTGGTCAGAAGGGCAGGCCGGTTATACAACAGGGTGTGGTCAAAATGATTGGCAAAATCGCCGTTGGCCATGCGCAGAAGGACAAGGTTATTTCGGCCGCGGTGCGAAGCAGCTTTCGTATCATTTTAATTATGGTGCATTTTCGGAAGTGATGTTTAATGGTGATGCAACTGTGCTACTTAACAACCCAAGCTTAGTAGCAGATTCTTGGCTTAATCTTGCCTCAGCTATTTGGTTTTTCTTGACACCTCAAGCACCAAAACCGGCGATGCTACACGTTATTGATAGAACTTGGGTGCCATCACAAAAAGAGCTCAGTGCGGGGATCGGGTACGGTTTTGGCACAACAATTAATGTAATAAATGGGGGAATTGAATGTGGCGAGCAAAACCGCACCAAGGGACAGCCAGTAAATCGCATTCGCTATTGGGAAGGTCTATCGAATTACTATTATATTCCGATTGAAACAGATGAAGAGAACACCTGCTGGCAGCAAACTCCTTTTGGTAGTTTAAACCTTAATGATTCGACCGATGTTCTCTATACAAACTGGGAAGCAGACTGGGCATATTACAGCGACAGACCAGGAGGCCAATCATTTGAGTGTAAGTTAGTTGGTTATCAAACTGCCTATTCAGCACTGGTCCCTGATGATTATGAAAAGTGCGTAACAAACTTCTATCAATCACACGTAAACTGGCCTCAAGTAACAGTCGTTGATACGCTAACACCACCAGAAGGTAATCCTCCAGTAGGTGGTGTTGCAGCTTGGGATAGTACAAAGGTATATGTTAAAGACGACAAGGTAAGCTTTAACAATGTTATATATATCGCTAAGTGGTGGACTCAAGGTGACTCGCCAGAAACAGCTAATGGTCCTTGGTCAGCTGCAAACTAATTTGAAACCATTCAATAAAATCTAAGGCGGTTGATATAATTGTTATCAGCCGCCTATAAATCCCCAGTCGTTTAACTTTTGGCTAAATTGACGCGGTTATGTTTCACATCATTTTCTTAAATTAGCAGACCTCATCTTTTTTACTTAGGGTTTTTGGATTATTTTGTCCTGCAAAAATAGCCATGAAAAGCAGTTCTTTTGTATGGTTTTTTGTTAATGCTTTCCGTGTTTTTTGCTGGGATTTGGCGATTATTGCAGATTTTTTATTGATTTTTTTCAATGTGTTGCTAACGTAAATCAAAATAATAAAAATACTGATGGCATGGACACATGATTCTGTCAGCTCACGTTGAGCATTCGCTGAGCTACTCAAGTAGTTGTTTGAAGCGCGCTATTCCCTTAATGGTTAAATATAAAATGCCTATTACACCGCTTAATTATGCGCTGTGGTATTGCTATGTGAGTGGCAGAAATAAAGCGCTTAATGAAGAACTTGATAATATTATTCGCACATTCAGTACATGCGACCAAGAGCGAGCCAAGTATCTTTTTAATAAATATTTATCTCAAGATGATCTGTCTTTGTTCTATCAACTATCGAATGATTTCAATGGTGTGGTAAGTAATGTTCAGCAAGGCATAAACGACACGCTTGTTCACTCTATTCAGTTTAATCAAACACTCCAAGAGTGCCGAGAGCAACTCAACGGTGTAAATTTAAGCGATGGAGATAGCTTTGATAATGTGTTGGACTGTGTAGAGCGACTAAGTGGTGAGTCAGCCGCTTTACAGGACCGCGCACAGGATTTTCAAAACCAGTTAGCACAAGCCTATGCAGAAATATCCGAATTAAAGCAGGAGCTTACTCTTTCGAAAAATAAAGCAGAAAAAGATACGCTGACAGGGCTTTATAATCGTGGCAAGTTTGATGAAGACATTTCTCGATTCTGCCAAGCGACTCATTTGGCTGGTCTTGCCGTGTTGGTGATGGTTGATATTGATCATTTTAAGCAATTTAATGATACATTCGGACACCAAAAGGGAGACCAAGTTCTGAGAGCTGTAGCGAGTAAATTACTCAAACACGTTTCGAGTGTTGGGCAGGTTTATCGCTTTGGTGGGGAAGAGTTTTGCTTTACTGCACATTTTGCAAGTGTCAGTGATATGACTAACTTCACTCAACAGCTTCGCATCGCGATATCGAAGTTACAAGTCAAGAAACCTAAATCGACAAATGTGTTAAGTAAAATAACGGCAAGTTTTGGGATTGCTATTAAGTCTAAGAATAGTCAACCAGAACAACTGATTGCCAAAGCTGACCAAGCTCTTTACCTTGCTAAAGAGCATGGAAGAAACCGCCTTGAGATTGTTGAAGAGTAACAAACTTAGCTGATATATGTATCAAAATTGTGAATACTTGTAACCTATAAAAGACAGCCTATTCACACCTTGATACCATAGACTAACTGGAAACTGCCTGTGGTCGTAACAAACATGAAAACGATAACGATCAATAATTGGGTAATAATGTGCGTCTTGATTTTTATATCTATGAATCAAGTCTGTGCAGAAGACTCAACCCGAACAGAACGAGAAAGCCGTTCAGCATCTCAAGAAGTTGAAGCCAATAAGTGGTATTTGGGTGTCAATACGGGAGCTGGGGTGATCACAAACCCGCTGCATGGGGGTAAAAATCTACCGCTTATACTCTTACCTGAAATTGCTTATTACGGTGAAAAGTGGTTTTTTGATAATGGTCGACTTGGTTATGCTTTTCATGAAACGTCATCTCATGTTTTTAATGTAGTGACGGAGTTTAACCCTGAAACGCGCTTTTTTATTGATTTTCACCCTAGTAATGTTTTTGCACTGCAAACTTCGAGCAGTTTTGTCAATTCTACGGAAAAGAATGAATTGAATGCTGAGCGTATCTCTGTGAACGATATCAGTAAGCGTCGTTGGGCATTAGATGCAGGCTTAAGTTACCATTACATTCATAATAACCATATATTCTCGCTGCAAGCATTAGCAGATGTATCCAACGTATATAAAGGCACAAGAAGTGCAGTTCAATGGCAGACACTCCAGCAAATAGGTCAGTTAGAGCTGACTCCAAGCTTAGGCGTCTGGTATAAATCCGCTAAGTTAAACGATTACTTTTATGGCTTATCGGCGAAAGAAACCTCACATGGGAAAATTGGTGTTGGCAGTAGTTGGCAACCTTATGCTAAAATCGACGCCCGTTGGCCCTTGAGTGAGGGCAACTCACTTCGTTTTCATTTAGCATATTACGATTACTCGGGCGTAGATGACAGTCCGCTTTTTGAACACACGTATTCGATGACTGCTTTTATAGGATTCAATCATATTTTTTAATATGAAGTTTTTTGTTTTTAGTCTGGGTGTGTTTGTTGCTGTTTTTTGGGGATTCCCGAGCCATGCACAAGCATCTCTCTTCGATGTATCACCTAAAGTGTGTGTTGTTTTTCAACAGCACGAATTTTGCGATCTTGAACTAAAAATAAGTTGGCAATTAACACACCCTCAAGATGTATGTTTGTATCAGAATGATCAACAAGTTCAGTGCTGGCAGAACATGCAAAAAGGCCGCTTCAGCTATAAAGCGCGGGTTCAGGTTGAAACAATATACTCCTTAGTCAATCCGCACACGGGGAGCAAAGTTGCGACAGCAAAAGTTGAAGTGCAGAGCACAGAAGCAAAAACGACAAGACGAAGATTACGCTCTCCGTGGAGCTTTTTTTAATTCAGGAGCAACCAATGACAAAGATTTTACTTGTTGAAGATGATCTCGGTTTACAACAGTTAACACGAGACTACCTTCAGCACAATGGGTTGGATGTTGCGGTCCTTGAACGCGGCGACGAAGTTTTCGAATACCTAGAAAATAACCCTGTTGATTTAATGATTCTTGATGTCATGTTACCAGGCAAAGATGGCTTTAGTGTGTGCCGTCAAGTACGCGATAAGTTTAACTTGCCAATTCTTATGTTAACCGCGAAAGGTGAAGATTTTGATCAGGTCATCGGTCTGGAGCTTGGTGCTGATGACTATGTAATCAAACCGGCAGAACCACGTGTACTACTTGCAAGAATTAATGCGTTACTGCGTCGTGGGCATGCAACGACTAAAGCCCCTGAAGAAATCACATTTGGTGATTTATCAATTGATAAAACGAGCCGCATTGTTACACTAAAAGGCAATGAGATTACACTTACATCACATGAATTTGAATTGTTGTGGCTTTTGGCTTCCAATGCAGGTGAAGTGCTAAGCCGTGAGCATGTCCATCAACATATGATTGGACGTCAATATGATGGTTTAGATCGCACTGTTGATGTTCGGGTATCAAGAATCCGCAAGAAGTTAGGTGATAACAGTGATAAACCATACCGTATTAAAACAGTTTGGGGACAAGGATACTTATTCGTATCAGATGCTTGGGAAATCTAGCTGTTAATGGGGAAGCTGTTTGCGAGTTTATATCTTTATATAATCGTTTCTCTGTTTCTTGTCAGTGGGGTCATCGAACAACTGTGGCCCTATGAAGACTCCCAACAGCAAATCGCACTCGATAAAGAGTTTGGTAAATCTCTTTGGTTATTAAGCCAAACTAAAGGCGGCCTATCGAAACTCCAAAATGAATTTGATAGTGAAATCATCGACAGGAATGACTTAGCACTTCCTGATGATTTAAAAGCCGATTTAGCTTCTCACCATTATTTGTATTTATTTAACCAGCAACAAGAGGTTGTTTGGTACATAACTCTCAGCGATCAGCAATTACTCCAGATTGGTCCATTAACTGTATCAAACCCAAGCTTTAGCTCTGTCTGGCCTTATTTTTTACTATTGATGGTCGTCGGTGTTCCCGTAGGCTTATGGAGTTTTTTACTGTGGAGAGATTTTAATAAGCTGACCCTTGCTTGTGAGGCTGTAGGTGGTGCGCAAGATTTTGAATTACATGATGCTTCAAAGTCTTTTTTCTTACCGATCACCGATACTTTATCTGCCATGCAAGAGCGTATTCAATACTTATTAGCAGCACAGCAGGAGCTAACCTCATCAGTTTCTCATGAATTTAGAACGCCGCTAGCGCGTTTGAAATTCGCAATAGCAATGCTTGAAGAACAAGTAGAGAATGAGCAGTCTTTTACCTATTTAGACAATATGCATGCAGATATTGTTGAACTTGAAGCGTTAGTGTCAGAAATGCTTGAGTATGCACGTTTAGAATCCCACAAGCCTAACCTTATCAACCGCTCATGTGATTTAACTGCCCTCGTTACCAGTGTGGTTAATAAACTTGAGTTTGCGACAGATATAGACGTGCAAATAAAGGCACCGCTTAGCTTAATTTATAAGTGTGATGAGCACTTTATGGCTCGCTGTATTCAAAACTTATTAGGTAATGCACAAAAGTATGCTGCACATACAATCATTGTTTCCCTAGAAGAGCATAATAAAGAGCTTGTCATAACCGTTGAAGACGATGGACCTGGAATCGCTAAAAGTGAGTGGGAGAGTGTGTTTAAACCATTCACGCGTTTAGATAAAAGTAGAGATAAGAAAACAGGTGGCTTTGGCTTAGGGTTGGCGATTGTTGCTAAAATTATCAGTTGGCATCGTGGTACGTATGAAGTGAGTGACTCTGAGTTAGGCGGTGCAAAGTTTACCATCCGCTTATTTAATACAGAACATTATTGAGTTTTGATAAAGCATACTGTTGGATAATAAAGCTTTAACGCTGAGAGTAATAAGTTAAGTCGTTTAAAGTGATTAACCATTATTGTCAATTTACATGACTTATGTAGATATAAAAAAGTTTAGATATAAAAAAAGCGCCTTGAGGCGCTTTTTTTGAGGTTAAAACCAAAAATAAACAAGTAGCAAATTAATAGACCGTCAGTTAGCAAAAAAGTTCTCAAAAATAAAATTATTTATTGTCTAAAAGAGGCATCAACATTTGCTCTAATCCGTTTAGTTTTACTTCATACATCATTGCGAGCTGAGCACCAAGCTGACCTGCTGGAAAGCCCTGTTGCTTAAACCACACCAAATAAGGTTCAGGTAATAGCAAAAGAGGGCGTCCAGCGTACTTGCCAAATGGCATTTTCGTATTAATGGCTTGTTTAAGTTGAGCTGTATCCATCTTTATCTCAAAGAATTGTAAAGCTAAATGATACGGTAAAAAGGGGAGAGAAAATAGGCTGTGACGGGCAAGAAACAGCCTATTTAGTGAGGGAGGTAGGCCCCCACAATAGCGTCGCGTTTATTTCGTTGATGACGAAAAAACTTAATGTAATTGGTGACGACTTTTTTTAGAAAAACCAA
This sequence comes from Pseudoalteromonas sp. 68 DY56-GL68, assembly GCF_041414825.1. Lineage (NCBI taxonomy): Bacteria > Pseudomonadati > Pseudomonadota > Gammaproteobacteria > Alteromonadales > Pseudoalteromonadaceae > Pseudoalteromonas > Pseudoalteromonas sp. 68 DY56-GL68. The sequence goes on along the minus strand of NZ_JAOCZL010000018.1, from coordinate 229,311 downwards.
GTTCTTTTAATTTAGTAACAATACTTGGGTCATCAATTCGAGCGGGGGTTTTACCCTCTCGAAGAAAGTGATCATTTGGCACTTGATAAACATCGAGCATTTTATTAAACAATACAGTTCTAATGTCTGTTGCGCTCATGCCATCTTGCTGTAACTCATCCAGTCGACGTTGTATGTCAATAAGTTTCCCCGAACAAGCATCATCTGCGTTTACTTTTAACGCACTGGTAAACTTATCTTTCATCTTAAACAACCTCAATTAGCTTAACAGTAGTCGCACAAATGAAATCGTAAACAGAATTAATAAACTTTTTTGTGCTAAAAATAGATACTTAGCAAAGTATCATATAGCGAGTTTACTCTTTTTTTAGATTGGATGGCTAATCTGGATGTAAAGCTTTGTAAATAAGCTTGACCTGCTTTAGGTACGGCTATTAGAGCGTACTGAAAATAGCAATAGCAAGTCGCTGAATATAATGAAAATAATTCTCAGTACCAAATATAGGCCCTGAGAATTATTTTTTTACATTATGAGAAAAGTTTTTGTTTTACGTGCTCGGCAAAGCCGCTACCCGCTTCTAGATAAAAGTTATAGGTAGAATCTACACCCATATCTTCTAACTCTTTTTGCTGGTCTGGGTAATTTGCAATAGCCGTTACTTGGCCTTGGTATCCCGATGCTTTTAGCTGCTCTAGGGCAAAAATATTCTGCATGTGTTTTGGCATCGCAAGCATAACCATGCCAACATGAGAGTGGTTTACCCGTTGCCAAAAGTCAGGGTCTGTGGCGTCAGCTAAAAGAACGCGGCGCCCTCGTTTAATGTGCTTATCCACCACATCAGGTTTAATATCAATGCCAGCAACGAGATTTGGATGTGTTTGGCTAATAGTTTCGTACGCCCCCGTACCAATACGGCCCATACCAAAAATAACAATTTTGGTGTCGTTTAAGTTCACTGGTAATTCTTCGGTTAAGCGGCTATTACTTTCAAATTTAAGTAGCCAGTGCTCAATCTTTACATAAATTTCGTTAGAGCGTTTATTTAAAGGAGATGCCAAAATAAAAGTAATTGATACGGCAATCGCCATAACCGCGAGCCATTCGGAGGTGATCATATTACTGCTGGCAGCAACGGCACAAACGATTAAACCAAACTCACTATAGTTAGCAAGGCTAAATGCGCTAAGCAGTGAAGTACGTGCACGTAATTTGAAGGCGTTGGTTAAAACATAATAGAGTGCAACTTTAATTGGTAACACTAAAATAATCACCATCGCCACCAATACAGCATGCGCGGTAAGCTCTGCGTTCAAACCTATGTTTAGGAAGAAGCCAACGAGCAAGATATCTTTCAGATTTAGTAGTGATTTTGATAGCTCACCTGCTTTTTTGTGAGGGGCAAACATCATCCCGATGATAAGCGCACCTAAATCACCTTTGAGCCCCGCAAATTCAAAGGCTTGATACCCTAAAACCAGCGCAAAGAAAAAGCCAAATAAAGGCAGTAGTTCACCATGCTTAGAGCGGTTTAAAATCCAAAACATAATAGGGCGCAGAACCGGAAGCCCTATCAATAATGCTAATGCCCAAATATTAGGTGCTTTACCTGTACTAATTGCTAAGAAAATAACTGCGAATATATCTTGCATTACCAAGATACCTATTGCAATTTTGCCATGTAGACTAGACATTTCTCCCCGTTCTTCAAGGACCTTAACGGCAAACACAGTACTTGAAAAGCTAAACGCAAAACCAACCAAGAGTGCACTTTGCCAAGTCAGTTCGCTAAAAAGAGGAAGTGCGAATGCACCAAGTAACAGCATAAAGCCACTAAAAAGCGTGCTACTCAACACAATATGCATTGATGCAGGTGCCCATACTTGTGGTTTTATAAGGTTAGAAACTTTTAATTTTAAGCCAATACTAAATAGCAGTAAGGTTACGCCTAAGTTCGCTAATGTGTTGAGTAATTCAGTGGTTTTATAGCCATATAAATTAAGCGCAAATCCTGCTAATAAAAAACCAATTAAAGGGGGGAGCTTTAACTGATAGACAGCAAAGCCGCATACGAACGCAGTAGCAAAGTATATTAGTTCCATAATTCTTCTTTTGACTTCATTTGTTAGGAGTGTAGCGAAATATTCACTAATGGAAAACAATATCGAATATAAAGAGTCTAAAAAATGAACACTTACGCACTATTTATTGATTAATGCGCTAAAAGCATCATTTTTTCGCTGACATTAGCTTTTAATTGTGGTTAAGATGCAACAACAAAGGAATTTAAGCCAATTAGAAAAGAGACGGCTTAAGGAGAAAAGATGTTTAAGAAAATCCTTGCATCAGTAGGTATTGGTGCAGCAAAGGTAGACACTGTACTGGAAACAGAGCATTTACAGCCAGGCCAAAAATTTAATGCCGTTATCGTTATTAAAGGCGGTGATGTAGAGCAAGATATTACTGGCTTAGACTTAGCATTAATGACGCGTGTGAAAGTTGAAGGTGAAGATGGTGAGTATTTTACAAATCATGTGATCGAAAAATGGCGTATCACGGATGTCGGCACGATTGCAGCGGGCGAGGAAAAGCATATTCCGTTTGAAGCACGCTTGCATTCAGAGACCCCAATCACGGAAATTAACGCTGGCTATAATCAATCGCATGTTTGGTTAGAAACGGGTCTTGATATTGATATGGCGCTTGATCCAACGGATCGTGACTCATTGCATATTTATCCGAATGATGCTGTTAGCACGTTTATGCACGCAATGGATAAGTTAGGTTTTAACCTAGTCAAGGCAGATGTTGAAAAGGGTTACTTACGCGCACCTACGTTTCAATCTCACTCAGGGTGTTATCAAGAACTTGAGTATCGTCCAGATAGTCGTAGCCTTTTTGGTTTACAAGAAGTTGAATTGTCATTTGTGCCAGAAGCTCATAAAACGCATGTGTTAATTGAATTAGACCGTGCTTTTAGAGGGGATGGTTATGTTGATTTAACGATAGAGCACGATCACGTAAACCTGTCGCAATTATGTGACCAATTAGAGCGGTTATTCGCTTAGGCCTCAATTGAGTTAATACCCTTTAAACCCAGCTACGGCTGGGTTTTTTGTCTTGCAAAAGGAATCTTATGTTTTCTGTTAAAAGTTACACTGAACTCAGTAAAGATGAGTTATTCGCAATTTTACGAGCACGGGTTGAGGTGTTTGTTGTAGAGCAAACCTGTGCTTACCCAGAGATTGACGAGGTTGATAACCATGAGCTGACTCAGCATGTCTTTGTGTTTAAAGAGCAGCAACTGGCTGCCTACGCTCGGTGTTATGACAAAAATGAGCAGTTCAGTGCGTTTGGTCGTGTGCTTGTTGCTGAGCAATTTAGGGGAGAAGGACTGGCAAGTAAACTTGTGAAAATGGCTATAGAGACATGTCAGCAACACTGGCCAGAGAAAGCTATTTTGATAGGTGCTCAATGTTATTTAACGGGCTTTTATCAACAGTTTGGCTTTGAAAATGTCGGTGATGATTACTTAGAAGACGGTATTCCACATCAGGATATGTGTTTGAAGTAGCCCAAAGGAAAGGGCTACTTCAAGTAACCTCTTAGCTTAACAGCGAGTTTGCAAATACCAGTGCAATGGCCAATGGACAAATGAATTTGATATACCATGGCCACACTTTCCAGAAGAAGCTATTTGCAGCTTCTGGGCAGCCTTGTTGAATTTCTTTTAATAAAGATGCACGGTGCCAAATCCAACCTACAAATATACAACACATTAATCCTAAAATTGGTTGGCCAATCTTAGTGGTTAGTGTGATCACAAAGCCAAACAATGTGCCTAAGTTGAAAACGATCGTAAAGCTGACAAGGGCAATAATACCGCCAATTAACCATGTCGCTTGCACACGTTTTAGAGCGAAGCGCTCAACTGCATAAGAGACGGGGGCTTCCAACATTGAAATAGATGAAGTTAACGCTGCAATGCTCATTAAAGCAAAGAAGGCAAAGCCAACGAAAATACCCACATCACCCATACTGGTGAAAAGTGCAGGCAGCACTTGAAACACTAACGTATCTTCAGACAGTAGTACGCCTTCAGCAGAGAAAATCTGTACGCCTTGTGCCTGTGCAACATACATCGCAGGAATAATCAATAAACCGGCTACAAAGGCAATAAACACATCGATCAAAGTAACATAAGCACCTAGGGATACGAGATTCTCTTTTTTGCTAATGTATGAGCCGTAGATGATCATCACACTGGTGCCCAAAGATAACGAGAAAAATGCTTGTCCAAGGGCATTAACTAACAGCTCTGGGTTTAAAATAGATGAAAAGTCAGGCACTAAGTAGGCTTTTAAACCTTCAATTGCGCCATCTTGGGTCATCACGTAAATGATAAGCATAAACAAAATGCCTAATAGGGCAGGCATTAGGCGCTTTGACCATTTTTCAATGCCGTTTTCAACACCTTTAGAAATAATAGCAACGGTCAAAATAATAAACGCAGCTGTAAAAATTAGGTTTCTTGATAGTGACTGCTCACTTAACCAAGTGATAGCAGGTTCTTGACCCGTTAATTGTGCTACCGGCTCTAATGTTGCACTGAGCATCCAGCCAGCTACGATGGCATAAAAACTTAAAATTAAACCAGCACAAATAATACCGCCAAAGCCAACTACAAAAGCAAATTTTTTCTGCCATGGCTGGTTTGTCACTTTTCTAAGGGAGCTGACAGCATTGGCTTGGCCATGACGGCCTATAACAAGCTCTGCCATTAATGCTGGGTAAGCTAGGCAAAATGCAAGGACTAAGTAAGCAACTAAAAATGCTGCGCCGCCATTACTTGCTGTTTGTGTAGGGAAACCCCAAATATTTCCTAAGCCAACAGCGGAGCCTGCTGCGGCCATAATAAATCCAAAGCGGGAGCTGAACTCCCCACGTGATGCGCTCATATTGTTGTTACTTCTCTATTTGTGACGGCGCTGACAATCTACTTGAATTAACACTAAATAAAAAGGGTTAATAGTGGGCATTTTTACTTGTAATCGCCTCGAATCTGCTGCCAGCATATATTTCGTTCAATTAGCTAATACAATACGTAACAATTAACACAATTGAAACATATTCAAAGGCTTTTATTTTGAATACTGAGGGTAAAGCACGCGCCACCAAGAGACTGGCTTTTTGATACGCTGACAGTGCCATGATGCCAATCAGCCACTTTTGCAACAATCGCCAGGCCTAAGCCATAGCTTTCACCATCACGATTTCGGTGACTCTGTTCTTGAAAGAACGGACTGAATATTTTCCCCCAGTTTTTTTTATGCACTCCTGGGCCATCGTCCTCTACTTTAATAGTAACCAAGTCTTGGTTGTAGGAGGCTGATAAAACTATTTCGGAACGTGCAAAGTCACATGCATTACTTAATAGGTTTACAATCGCACGTGCTAACCAATCTAAGTCGGCACATATATGTCCTTGTTTTATGTCGTGACTGATACGTAATGAACCTTGCTCAAGCTTAGGGTGAACTTGTTGAATCAAGCTAAGTAAGTAGTTTTCTAGGTCAGATTCGCTGAAGGTTAGTTTATTTGCTTTTTGCTCTAAGGTAGCAAAAGCGAGATAACTTTTTAGCATTGATTCCATTTGATCTAAATCTTGCTCCATTCGAGATAAGTACTCAAGACGCTTTTCTTCATTAGTACAGTCTTGTGCGGCATCTAGACCGAAGCGTAGGCAAGCAACAGGCGTTCTAATGTCGTGCGATAAACTCGAAGCCATTAGCTTGTTTTCATCAAGTAGTTTCTCTATTTGATTCGCCATGCGATTAAAGGTGAGCTCGACGTCTTTAATATAGGTAAAATGAGATGGTTTAATGCGGGTTGTTAAATCACCTTTGGCGAAGCGTTGCGCGGCATCATTAAGGATGCTGAGACGTTTTGCAAGTGGAGTAATAATAAAGCCCATAAAGACACATAACCCAGCATAGAAGAGTAGGGTAAGGAGAACATCATTCCCTTGATCATGTAAATGCGCTTTCTCTAGACGCATTTTAAGATGGTGTGAGCCAAGTGCTTGCTCGCTATAGAGTAAGTAGTATCCTTGTTGATCTTCAAGTATTAAGCCTGTAGGCATTGTAATTTGTGAGAGCAAAGAGTGAGGAAGTGCTAATGCTTGAGTTGAGCGATACTCTAGCTGCACGTTGAAATCTTGCTCTAGTTGCTTGATTGCATTCGCGCGTTTATCCGCAGGCAGTACCGACAACTGTTTAGTAAACCCTTTAATCATTTGGGTTTGGCTATGAAAAGTATCTTGCGGTTGGTGAGTTTGCTGGCTAAATGCGTCAATTAGCCAGCCCAATATGATTATTGATAGCAGTGCACTGCCCAGTAATGAAATATAAAACTTTTTCACGCGTTATATCATCTATTGCCACGCTGTCGCGACGAGCAAGTAGCCACGCCCCCAGATGGTTTTAATTTTTTCAGGGTGTTGGGGATCATCATTAAATTTTTTGCGCAGTGACGAAATAAGCACATCGACACTTCTGTCTAAGCCATCATACTCTCTGCCTTTTGTTGCTTTAAACACGGCATCGCGCGACACAACCTGACCTGCATTGCTTGCCAAATAATGCAGCAATAGGTATTCCGCACTTGAAATATGCACTTCTTGATCGGCAAGAAACACAGTGCGTGATTCGGTATCTACAGTAAGTTTGCCAACAGTTATGTTTGGATTTTCTAAAAGCGACTCTTTGTTATCAATATTTGCACGTAAGGCCGTTTTTATACGGGCTAAGAGTGCTCGTGGTCGTACAGGTTTCATCATGTAATCACTTGCGCCGACTTCAAGGCCAATTACTTCGTCCATTTCATCGTCTCTGGCTGTGAGCATAATAATAGGCGCTTGGTAAAACTGCCTCAACTCTCGGCACACACTAATACCATCTTGACCAGGCAGCATGATATCTAATAAAACTAAATCCGGTGGTGTCGCTCTGACTTGCTCAATTACTTGGTCGCCACGTTGACAAATTGTCGTTTTATAGCCTTGCTCAGTTAAGTACTCTGCGACCCACTTAGCCAGTGAAATATCATCTTCTACGAGCAGAATAGTGCCATAATGTTCCATCTTTTACTCCAAACAATTAAAACAGACGCCAACGGCGTTTCTTTTGACGATTTTGATACACCCACTGCACCTGTATTTCAGTGGTATCAACGACCTTGCCATTGTTACTATTGACCAATTCAAAATTGACCGTTTCAGCAGAGTCAAACTGATAGCGAAAAAGGCCAGTTTGTTGCATAAGCCAACACTGCATAATATGTTTTGTGTGACCGTCGCGTAAGCAGTAATTACCCTTTGGTTGATGCCATGATACTTCTACATCGGCATAGCAATTACGTCCTTCACGCAGGGCAACACATGTGTCAGGCAGTGACACAAGGCTTGCCTCTTCATTAGGCTGCTCTTGCGCTTTGACACTGACGATAGGGAGCGCTAATAAGAAATAGTATTTAAAAAACATAGCGCAGGCCTACCTTGGCTTTGTGCTGATATTCTTGGGAGACAATTGGGCTGTGATGAATATCATCAGAAAACCATGTTGATAGCCAGCCAGTTAAAAATACCCAGTTTTGGTTTATTGGGTACTCAGCATGAAACTCAAAGATAAGACTGTATGATGTGCTTGGGGTGTATACAGGTCTATTTGAATTGGCTTCAGAAGGAGTAATACCAAAATAATAGTTAGTAAAGTCTTCAGAATAAGCACTTAACCCGATACCCGAACGAAACTCCCAATTACGCCAAGGAATTATTTGACTAAAGAAACTGTTCATCACCCAGCCGTTGTGCGCGCCTGAAATATCATGCAAATACTCAAAAGAGATCTGTGAATTATCAAATCGTCTTGATAGGCGCAGTCCAACATCAAAGTCATAATTTCTGCTTTTAATACCAGCAAGCTCTTCGATTACATCTTCTTCGTAAAAGGCTAAGCCTGTTTCATCAAACCCAGATTGAATATTTGTACCAACTAGGTCCAGTCCCCATTCAAACTTATCAACTATGCTGTAGCCAATAGTTAATCCACCACTTAATTGGCTTTGGTCATAATCAAGGTAAAAGTGGTCGTACGAAAGAGCAAGATGAATGTCAGGCTCAAAGCCGTCATTGTAAGAGTCCATACCGACTAAATAAGAGTCTTCGATATAGTAACCAGCCCCAATTCCCCAATCCCATGCAAAACCTTGGCTGGGTTCTAACGTATTATCAGCGTAGTAACGGTTGCTTGCATGGGTCGATGTTGCCAATAAAGATAAGCAAAAAAATAGTATGGCGCGGCTGGTTTGCAAGTGTGTTGTCCTTGTTACAAATAAGTGAAGTCATCATTATATACGCAATTAGTATATTGTTAAGGAGTTCCCAAAATCTGTAAAAAAGTGTAGTCGAGTCGTAAAGGTGTTAGGGAAGTGTAGCTTAGAAGTAAGAAATAGGTGTTTGCACTTTTGCTAAGTGCAAACACCAACTTTTTATTGAACTTTAATTTTATCGATTAAGATACTTGTAAGGTAATACTGCATCATAGGCGTAAGAGCACTGATTTCAGTACGATTACATGGGCCTTGCTCTTTTGTTAAAGCACTCATGCGAGAAATTGTTTGGTATTGAGGTATCACAATATCGGTATTGTTTATACGCGACATACGCGCTTGTTCCGTATTTTGCTCATTGACGAAGCTGGCAACTTCTAGTTCGTTCTTGATCAATTGCTGTTGCTCAAAGCTATAGATGAGTGGCTCACGGTGAAAGCTTGCACTGTCTATAGATGACTTCGCAAACCATACAACATCGCCTGTTTTTTTATGGGTTAGTCGCATACTCACCTGTGCTTGAATAGTGGCACATTGTTGAGTTGGGAATTGCTCTGCTACTTGATCAAAAAGTGGCAATGGTTTTTCAGGTGTCACTAATTGGTATTCGGTATCGTCAACAAGTTCTAAATCTAGCTGGTGGATTGACAATGTGTAATCTGCTTGTCCATTTTGTACAACTTTTAATTGTTTTTCATTTAATGCTTCTGTTATTTGCGCATATAAAGTATCTGTAACACTCGTTTTATCAGCAACAATTGAAACGGTTTGGTTTGTATTTACTGTATGCGCAGGTAGTTGTACCGATTTAACTTTTGGGGCTGCATGTTCAGTTTTATACTCAATTTGGAAACGTTGGCTTTTAAGCGACGGTTTTTCTGGCATCGCTAATAAAGGCGCCGGCTCTGGTTTTAGGGCGCAACCAGCTGATATAATTGTAAAAAGCAGTACTACAAGTAAGCGCATAAAGAAAAGTCTACCCATAAAAAAGTTAATATTGTGCGTATTGTACGTTAGTCGAAGCAAAAGTTCATGATATTATGTAATGAGAAACTTCCGAAACAGACTAAAACAATAACGAATGAAGTACACGCTCACTTTTATTATCTTTCTTTTTTCTTCTTTTTTTCTCCTTCTTTTCAGTGGGCATGCTGCAGGCAGTGACTCAAATTGGCAGCCCTTCGTTAGCGAGTACAATAAATATTTAAGAGGAAAATTAAGAGCTAAAGGAATTCCGGGTGGTTCTTTGGCTATTGTTAAAGTGGGTGAGGAAGACTTTATCCAAGGTATTGGCCGAACTAAAATATCAAAAGGGCGAAAAGTAGATAAACATACACGATTTCGCTTGGCTTCAGTTTCTAAAACATTTGCAGGGTCATTGACATCAAAGCTTGCGGCTCAGGGAGAGTTCAATATTGATGATCCGATCAGTAAGTTCATTCCTGAATTCAATAATACTGTCTATAAAGATGATTTAAAAATTTATCATATTCTGAGCCATTCAAGCGGTTTAGTGCCAAATGCCTACGACAATTTAATAGAATCAAGAATGAGTTACCCAGACATTGTTAAACAGCTTTTAACTGTCGAACCTATTTGCAAACCGGGTGAGTGCTATGGTTATCAGAATGTTATGTTCAGTCTCATAGATTCAATTATTTATAAAACAACTCAAATGGATTATGCCCATTGGATAGCTGAATATATTTTTGCACCATTAAAAATGATGGATGCGAGTGTGGGCTACGAAGGTATGGTGCGTGACAATAATTATGCTCACCCTCATGTAAGAGGAAGAAAGCGTTGGTACACCTCTCGCTTAAAAAAGAATTACTACAAGGTAGCGGCCGCTGCGGGGGTTAATGCCAGCGCTAGTGATATGGCGATTTGGTTAAATGCGCAGCTAGGCCAGTACCCTGATGTATTGCCACTGGATGCACTTATAAAACAAACGCGACCATACACCCATACAAAAAAAGAAACACGTCGTCGGGTATGGCGAGGGCATGTAAAAGATGCCTACTACGGCCTTGGTTGGCGAGTATATGATTACGATGGTGAAATACTTTATTATCATAGTGGTTGGGTACAAGGTTACCGCAGTGACTTAGTTGTTTTTCCACATTTAAATATTGGTTTTAGTTTAGTGCTTAATGCGGAAACCGGGCTGATTAATGAGCTAACAACAGAATTTATCAATCGCGCACTGAAATATGCGCGAGAAAGTGAATCGAACTAGTTATATATTTCGTCTAGGCATTAAAAAAGCCAGCAAGCTGGCTTTTTATAGAATTGGCTTTCAATCTTAACCGCGAGGTAATTGAATCTTTTTCTCTTCACTTTGACGGTAAAGAACAATGGTATGGCCAATCGTTTGAAGTTTCACAGCACCGGTTTCGCGAACAATTGCATCGAAAATTAATACTTTTGTTTCACGTTCATCCGTTGGTACTTTTACTTTAATAAGCTCGTGGATATCTAGAGCGCTTTCAATTTCAACTAAAACGCCTTCGGTTAAACCGTTTGCGCCAAGTAATACCACAGGCTTTAAACTGTGTGCTTGACCTTTTAAAAACTGCTTTTGTTTGTTCGATAATTTCATGATGTTACAAATTTTGCTGAATATGGCTTGAATTAAGGGTATTCTAACGCCATCTAGAGAATATTACTAATTAGTTACGTATTAATTTTATGGCAAATAAAAAACATTCAGCTAGTTCTAAGCGATGGCTGAAGGAACATTTTGACGATCCTTATGTTCACGAAGCGCAGAAGAAAGGTTGGCGCTCTCGTGCGGTATTCAAATTAGATGAAATTCAAAATAAAGATAAATTAATTAAACCAGCCATGACCGTGGTTGATTTAGGTGCTGCTCCAGGAAGTTGGTCACAGTATCTTGCTGAAAAGGTGGGTGATAAAGGCCAAGTTGTTGCCTGTGATATCTTGCCAATGGATTCGTTAGCAGGCGTAGACTTTTTGCAAGGTGACTTTCGAGAAGAAGCGGTATTAGATGCGCTATTAACGCGCATTGATGGGAAAAATGTGGATGTTGTATTTTCTGACATGGCTCCCAATATGAGTGGTAATACATCGGTTGATCAGGCAGGAAGCATGTATCTAGTTGAGCTTGCATTAGATATGTGTCACCAAGTTTTGAAGAAAAATGGTGCTTTTTGTGTGAAAGTTTTCCAAGGTGAAGGGTTTGATCAATACTTACAGGACGTACGTAATAGCTTTAAAGCGGTCAAGATCAGAAAGCCTGATGCATCGCGTGCCCGTTCTCGGGAAGTTTATATAGTGGCGACGGGATACAAACTGTAGTACAGTTGTGCTGCGTTAAGTTGAATTTATATTAATTGGATACAAGAGGTTAACCCCTTGAGCGATATGGCGAAAAATCTAATACTCTGGCTGGTCATTGCAGTTGTGCTAATGTCAGTCTTTCAGAGCTTTAATGGTGGCGATCAGGCTGATCGCCAAACAAGTTATACCCAGTTTGTTAGCGATGCACGTAGTGGCGCTATTCAAGAGGTTTCTATTGAAAGTAGTTCAGGTACGATTACCGGCACCAAAACTAATGGTGAGCGCTTTCAAACTATCATGCCGATGTACGATAAAGATATTTTAAATGATCTTTTGAAAAGCAATGTGAATGTAAAGGGTGTAAAACCTGAAGAGCAATCTTTCCTCGCCAGCATTTTAATCTCTTGGTTCCCAATGCTGCTGCTAATTGGTGTGTGGATATTCTTCATGCGTCAAATGCAAGGCGGTGGCGGTAAAGGTGCGATGTCTTTCGGTAAGAGTAAAGCACGCCTAATGAGTGAAGACCAAGTTAAAACAACCTTTGCTGATGTTGCTGGCTGTGATGAAGCAAAAGAGGACGTTACTGAGCTTGTTGATTTCTTACGTGATCCATCTAAATTCCAAAAATTAGGTGGTAGCATTCCGAAAGGAGTGCTCATGGTAGGTCCTCCAGGTACAGGTAAAACGTTACTAGCCAAAGCCGTTGCAGGTGAAGCAAAAGTGCCGTTTTTCACAATCTCAGGTTCTGATTTCGTAGAAATGTTCGTTGGTGTGGGTGCATCACGTGTACGTGACATGTTCGAGCAAGCTAAAAAAGCAGCGCCTTGTATCATCTTTATTGATGAAATCGATGCCGTAGGTCGTAAACGTGGCGCTGGCATGGGTGGTGGTCACGATGAGCGTGAGCAAACACTTAACCAAATGCTTGTAGAAATGGACGGCTTTGAAGGTAATGAAGGTATTATCGTTATTGCCGCAACTAACCGCCCTGATGTACTCGACCCTGCATTATTACGTCCAGGTCGTTTTGACCGTCAAGTTGTGGTTGGTTTACCTGATATTCGTGGTCGTGAGCAAATTCTTAAAGTGCATATGCGCAAAGTACCATTGGGTGACAACGTAGAAGCAGCAGTTATTGCACGCGGTACACCTGGTTTCTCGGGGGCTGACCTTGCTAACTTAGTAAACGAAGCAGCATTATATGCAGCGCGTGGTAACAAGCGTGTTGTCAGCATGGCTGAATTTGATGCCGCCAAAGACAAAATCATGATGGGCGCTGAACGCAAGACCATGGTGATGAGTGAGCAAGAGAAAGAAATGACTGCTTACCATGAAGCGGGTCACGCGATTGTTGGTCGTATGGTGCCTGAACACGATCCAGTCTATAAAGTGTCTATTATCCCTCGCGGTCGTGCATTGGGTGTAACAATGTACCTACCTGAGCAAGACCGTGTTAGCCACTCTAAAGAGCTTTTAGAGTCAATGATTTCGAGCTTGTATGGTGGTCGTATTGCTGAGGCACTTATATACGGTGAAGATAAAGTGACGACAGGTGCAAGTAACGATATCGAACGTGCTACTGACATCGCTCGTAAAATGGTGACTCAGTGGGGCTTGAGTGAAAAGCTTGGTCCATTACTTTATGCTGAAGACCAAAACGAAATGTACATGGGTGGTGGTGGAAGCCGCTCGATGAGCATGTCGGATGAAACAGCAAAAGTTATTGATAGTGAAGTGCGCTTGTTCTCTGACCGTAACTATGAACGTGCTGAACAAATCTTAAAAGATAATATTGATATCTTACATGCAATGAAAGATGCATTGATGAAATATGAAACCATCGATGCAGGTCAAATAGACGATCTTATGGAACGTAAGCCAGTTCGCGAACCTCGTGACATGCATGATCGCAGAGCGGACGAGAAGAAAAGTACAGAAAAGCCGGCTGAGCCAGTCTCACAAGAGCCGAAAAATGATGATTCAGCTAAAAAGGATGAAACAAGCCTTGATGATAAAGCGGAATAATCGTTAAAATAGTACAAGCAAAAGCCCCGAATGCCGGGGCTTTTTTGTAGACAAATTTTAAGATACCGTCTTTGCAATAATATTTATTAGCGAAATAGCTATAACTGTTTACTCAAATGTATCTTAGCCATTGCTATACATGCCGTAAAGGTGATAAATGACCGTTCTTAACTTACCACGAGGTCGCACTTTACACCTCGACTCCCCTGTTGTGATGGGGATTTTAAATGTCACACCCGATTCATTTTCAGACGGCGGCAGCTATTGCCAATTAGACAGCGCTGTCAATCAGGCCAATACACTACTAGAGCAAGGCGCCTTAATTATTGATATTGGTGGTGAGTCAACCCGTCCTGGCGCACCAGATGTTTCGTTAGAAGATGAATTAGCAAGAGTTATTCCTCTTGTAAAAGCGCTTCGTGAACACAGTGATTGTGTTATTTCAATTGATACCAGCAAAAGTGAAGTAATGCGCCAAGCTATAGAAGCAGGTGCAGATATTATAAATGATGTGCGAGCTCTTCAAGAGCCTGGTGCCATTGAGGTGCTTGCTCAGTACCCAGATGTGGCAGTGTGCTTAATGCACATGCAAGGGCAGCCTCGCACAATGCAAATGGCCCCGCAATACGATGATTTGTTTGCTGATATCAATAGCTTTTTTGCTGCGCGTATCGAAGCGTGTGAGCAAGCGGGTATTCAGCGAGAGCGAATTATACTAGACCCAGGTTTTGGGTTTGGAAAATCGTTGGCACATAACTATCAAATCCTCGACAAATTCGATGATTTTAATCAATTCAAACTACCTGTTTTGGCGGGCTTATCTCGAAAGTCTATGATAGGTAATTTACTAAATAGAGACACGAGTGAGCGCTTAGCTGGTAGCCTAGCCGGCGCACTTATTGCTGCACAAAATGGCGCAAAGATCATTCGTGTTCATGATGTATTAGAAACTGTTGATGCCTTAACCGTTTGGCAGGCGTGTAATAAAGGACTTTTAAATGAGTAAAACAAGAAAATATTTTGGCACGGATGGTGTTCGCGGTATGGTTGGGGAATACCCAATCACACCTGAGTTTGCTTTAAAACTAGGCTGGGCTGCAGGGCGAGTTTTATCAAAGATTGGCACTAAAAAAGTGATCATTGGTAAAGATACGCGCATTTCAGGCTATATGTTAGAAACGTCTCTTGAGGCAGGCTTAATTGCCGCAGGTATTGATGTGGTTTTACTCGGACCGATGCCGACTCCAGCTGTTGCATACCTCACACAAACATTCCGTGCTGAAGCGGGTATTGTTATTAGCGCTTCTCATAACCCTTATCATGATAATGGTATTAAATTCTTTTCTAGCCGGGGTTTAAAACTCCCTGATAATGTTGAGCTAGAAATTGAAGCTATGATGGATGAGCCAATGACGTGTGTTGCATCCGATAAACTCGGAAAAGCACGCCGCTTAGAAACGGCCGATGGTCGCTATATTGAGTTCTGTAAGAGCCAATTCCCGCAAGGGTTATCACTTGAAGGGTTAAAAATAGTGCTCGATTGTGCCAACGGTGCTACCTACCACATTGCACCATCCGTGATGCGAGAACTAGGCGCAGAAGTAATTTGTCATGCATGCGAGCCGAATGGAGTAAATATTAACCTTGAGTGTGGTGCCACTCATGTTGAAACACTTAAACGCAAAGTGCTTGAACACAATGCTGATGTAGGTATTGCCTATGATGGTGATGGCGACCGTGTCATGATGGTTGATCACAATGGCCGTGTATTTGATGGTGATGATATTGTTTACATTATTGCTTGCCAAGCTGCAAACGATGACATGCTTGGTGGTGGTGTTGTAGGTACCGTCATGTCTAATATGGGCCTTGAAAACGCGCTTAAATCACGCGGTATTGATTTTGCCAGAAGCAAAGTCGGTGACCGCTATGTAATGGAGCTACTACAAGAGAAAGGGTGGAAAATTGGTGGTGAAAGCTCAGGCCATGTATTAAACCTTGATCTAATTAGTACAGGCGATGGCATTATTTCGAGCTTACAAGTGCTTGCAGCAATGGTTGCACAAAATAAAACATTACAAGATCTAGGCGCGGGTTTCACAAAATACCCAATGAAAATGATTAATGTTCGTTATCCTCAAGGGACCGACCCTACACAAGCTCAGGCGGTGATTGACTGTGTGGCTGAGGTTGAAGAAAAACTTGGTAACACTGGGCGTGTATTACTTCGTAAATCAGGCACTGAACCCGTTGTGCGTGTAATGGTCGAAGCTGAGCAAGAGAAAGTTGTACTCGATAATGCTCAGAAAATCGCTCAAGTTGTCGAATCTGTGAGCAAACAAACCGAGGCATAACAATAACCTCTTGTAACTTTGGGCAAGTCGAGTTAGTATCTTGCCCGCTTTCTAATGTGGAGTGGAATTATGGCAACACGTAAGCCAATGGTTGCAGGTAATTGGAAAATGAACGGCTCATTAGAGCTCGTTGAACAGTTATCTCAGGCAATTAAAAACGTTCAATCGGATGAACTGGATATTGTGGTTTTTCCACCATTCCCATTGATGAGTAGTTTGCTACAACGTGATGTGCTTGTTGGCTCACAGACTGTATCTGAGAATCAAGCAGGTGCATTTACGGGTGAAGTCGATGCGCAGCTTATAAAAGATTTAGGCGCCACATACACATTAGTTGGTCACTCAGAACGTCGAAGTATTTACGGTGAGTCAGACCAAACAGTTGCAGAAAAATTCGCCCGTGCGCAAGAAGTAGGCTTAACACCTATCTTATGTGTTGGCGAAAGTGAGCAACAACGCGAAGCAAATGAAACCGAATTAGTGGTTGCAGCACAAATTGATGCTGTAATTGATAAATTAGGTGTAGCAGCACTAAAGAATTCTGTGGTAGCATACGAGCCCGTTTGGGCCATTGGCACAGGTAAAACTGCTTCACCTGAGCAAGCTCAAGCTGTGCACAAATTTATCCGCGAAAAAGTCGCTTCACTGGATAGCGATTTAGCCGCGCAGCTAACCATCTTATATGGTGGTAGCGTGAATGAAAAAAATAGCGAATTATTATTTGCACAACCAGATATAGATGGCGGCCTAATTGGCGGCGCAAGTCTAAAAGCAGACTCATTCACTGCAATCTGTGAGAGTGCAAAAGGGACCGTATAAGATGTACGAAATTTTATTAGTAGTTTATTTAATCGTTGCTTTAGCACTTGTTGGTATGGTTTTAATCCAGCAAGGTAAAGGCGCAGACATGGGCTCATCATTTGGTGCAGGTGCTTCTGCCACTGTGTTTGGTTCATCTGGTGCTGGTAACTTTATGACTAAAACAACGACAATTCTTGCCACAGTATTCTTTGTGTTAAGTATTGTTCTAGGTAACCTTACAGCTGGTCAAATTAAAAAGACTGACGAATGGGAAAATCTAGAAGCTGCGCCAGCTGTTGAAACAGTAACGCCAGCACAAGATGATGTGCCTGTTACTGAAGAGAAAAGCTCTGACGTACCAAACTAATTAGCGTTGCTAAATTAGGTTAAGCAGTTACTTTCCTCAAGTAATAATAACGCTTAACAACATACAAAAATTGTATGCGGATGTGGTGGAATTGGTAGACACGCCATCTTGAGGGGGTGGTGGCTTAGGCCGTGGGGGTTCAAGTCCCCCCATCCGCACCAAATTTGAAAAGCCGTTACTTAACAGTAACGGCTTTTTTCATTTTCTCCCCTCTTTGCACAAGTCTGGTGCTTTTACTTTAGAAAAAGCCTTTCTCATATTTCTAATATTCTGAAAAATAAATAAAATTAATCTTGGAGCTTTCCTTGCTTGTATTACCTGTTATTACTTTATAGGTGAGTTTAGAGCATGGCGAGAATGAGTTATTTAAGTGCGATAGAGCGATATGAAGAACATCAACATCTGATTCATGATTTGTTGCTGTCTATTTTAGCGAGTATTCAAACATCACTTAAAAATCAACAAAATTATCAGCAGCTAGTAGAGCAATATCCATTTTTAGAATTACAATATTGCTTAAATGAGCAAGGGATACAACAAGGTCATAATGTCTGTTTCAAGCGGCAGTATTATAGGGAATTAGCACATAAAGGTGCGGGGCAAGACTTGAGTACACGCCCTTATTTTTTGCTTGCAAGTAGCAACGAAGATGCACATTTTACCTCGCCATATATTTCAACTGCTACGAAACATTTGTGTATATCGGCCGTGAAGTTAATACAAACAGATAATCAAGATAACCACTATCTAGTTGTAGATGTGTGCCTAACTGAATTGATTGAGTTCATCTTAGGGGATATACAGCGCGCAAATATGACGCCTTATTTTAAAGCCGGTTATGGGTTAATTGTTAGTTGTCTATTCTGCCTGGTAATTTACTTACTCTTTAAGGTGTTTGATGGAATGTTTTCTCTTTTGCTAGGAAAACAAGGTCAATCAGATCCAATTCAGCCTTTCACTATCATTATCTTTGTCACCTTGGCTTTAGCTATTTTTGATTTGGGGAAAACTATTTTGGAGGAAGAGATCCTCATGCATAAAGATATTTTTCGCCACAGCTCAACCAGACGAACAATCACACGGTTTATCTCAACGATTTTGATTGCAGTCTCAATAGAGGCATTACTTACTATGTTTAAGGCTGCTCTAGGACAAGTTGAGTACGTAATACCTGCGGTTCTAATGATGTTCGCAGTTGTCGGTTTATTATTAGCATTGGCGGTCTATGTCTACTTAGGCGCAAAGGCAGAAGATGTATTAATGCAAGTTCAACGCCTCAAAACAAAGCAATAAGAGTGAAATTTTTGCTTGTAAACAGGCTTAGATACAGTCATTAATTGTTATGAAGTTTATTTTTGTTTATACAAACTAACTGATTTGTCGTGGTATTTGTTTAAAGCCTATTTATAGCCTTATTTCTAATAGAAGAAGCTGAATATTACCTGAATTTTAAGCTGAATGTTAACTGAATAAGGTGTTGGGCTTAGCCTCTGTGAGTATGAAATTAGCGTTTGTTTAGCCTGTATTGATAAACAGCCTCTGTCTATTTTTTTGGAGCTCATAAATAAGCTAAGCAAATAGCAACAACCTTTCTAGAAAAACTCCTTTACACTTCTTCCGTGTTAACAAACCTGCTCAAAGGATATGGGTGAATGATGAAAAAATGCATGTTATTTCTTTTCATTTTTAGCACTTCTTACAGTGTAGCCTCTGATGATGTGAGTTTAATATTGGAAGGATACATAAAAGCAAAGTGCGGTTTTACAATGCAAGAAAATGATTTGCAATTTCCACATAATGGTTTGATTAGCACTGAGTTAGTTATTAACTGTAACTCACCAATGAGGATGTCATTGCATTCTGAGCATGGCGGATTACTTCATTTACAGGGCAGGAAAGTCAACGGGTACAGGGTAAGCTTATCAGTCGCAGGGCTATCGCTAAGTGAATCATTCTTAGCGCGAAATCTTATTGATTCACATACTCTGAATATTGACCAAATCTTGTTTAAAAAAACGATGAATTTACAGTTAGAGTTAACAGAGCCACTAATATATGCAGGTGAGTATAAGGATATCTTGCGTATAGAGATGACGCCAGCCGCCAGTTCAGGTGGGATTTGGTAAGTCATTAAGAAACAATGCTTAAATAACATGGATAAGGAATAAACTAATGAAAAAATTAATCACACTTTCAGCAATCGCTGTTCTTACTTCTGGTACTGCTTTAGCGGAAAACCTAAACGTTGGTGGTGCAGTTGAGTCAATTTGTGAAGTTAGCAATGTAAACACAACAACATATTTTCCTGCATTAGCAAAAGATCAAACAAAAACAATTGGCTTTGATTTGCAGTGTAACGATGCTGACGGCGCAACAATGTCTTTAACGACAGCCGAAGGTCACTTACAAAACGCAGACCGCGAAGACCAAGGGGTAGGGTACACAGCTGAATTAAATGCGAACCCATTCGCTTTTACACTTGTTGCTGAAAATGGTCACAACGACCAAAGCGTTGAGCAAAGCCAGCCAGGTTCTTTTGCTCTAGCTGCAGGCGGTGTTGCAGGTACAATCGAGTTAACTATTACGCAAAACCCAGTTTTCTCTGGTACTTATGCTGATACGTTAATGTTAGCTATTACAGCTAACTAAACTTGATGAAAAAAAGAGCAGCTAATACTGCTCTTTTTTATGGGAGATCATATGCGCTTTTTAATCATATTTTTGACTTGTTTTTGGTCATTACATAGTTATGCATTCCAAGTTCAGCCCATGGTTGCTGAGTTAAAGCCTTCAGGTTCAAATTCACAGCAAAGAATTAGGGTTATGAATAATTCAAATGAACCATTAACTATTGAACTCACAGCGTTTGATTTAGAAATCAACAAGGCGGGCGATGAAGAGCTGAAGCTTAACGAGGAAGATTTTTTGATTATTCCTATGACGACAATCGTTCAGCCTGGAAAAACACAATCTGTATTGGTCCGCTATATTGGTGATCCCTCTATATCAGTATCAAAGTCGTATCGTATAGCTGTTGATCAAGTTCCTGTAGATATTAATGAAATTAAACAATCTGGTGTTGGTATGTCGGTAAGTTTTAGAACGCTGTTTAATGTCGTACCAGAACAAGCAACTGCTAAGTTATTAGTAAAAGAAAAGCAGTTAGAACAAGCGGGTGTTTGGAAAATATTACTTGAAAATGAAGGTGACAAATTTATACGCCTTTCCCAAGCAAAGTGGCTCTTTAAAAATCAAGAAGAGCAGCTTTTATTAGAAGGTGAAGAGCTCAGTAAAGCCTTAAGTGGCAAGCTATTATTACCACACTCTGAGCGTGAGGTAACTATAGAAGTACCGGCTAAGTTTTCACCGCAAAATAGTCAGTTAGAGGTGCTATTTTAATGCGCTGGTGTTTGGTTGCTTATTTATTTATGTCGCTATCTTGTTTTGCTATAGAAGTCACCCCCATGGTGCTTACTTTAGATCCAACGATGAGCTCGCAACCAGCATATAGCAGGGTAAGAAATACGTTAAACCGTGATTTAGCGTTTGAAATAGAAGTGTACGAGGTTGACTTTTCAAAGAAGCAGCCTCAATTCCATTACCTTGACGAGCCACCGATCTGGGTGTTTCCACCCACGATTTACCTTACAAAAAATGAACAGCAACGCATTCAGTTTCGCTGGAACGGTAATACCCCTAAAACAGATAAAACATATCAAGTTACTTTGGTTGAACAAGTTGTGTCTGGGCAAACAAGCGAGGTATCGCAGCTAACAATGTTATTAAACGTGAATATGATTGTGCACGTACATCAACAAGCGTTTGAGGCTAATTTAGTTGTTGAGAATATCAACTGTCTTGAAAAACAATGTAGTTTTGATGTTCGTAATTTTGGTGATGGGGCTTCACGTCTAAGTGAGTATGAAATAATTATTAGCTCCAAGGATAAGCCGCAACTAACTTTTGATAAACAGCAACTAAAAGCATTGGGCTACGATGTTTTCTTTGCGCCTTCTGCCATCTCTCATGTTTCTATTCCAATATTAAAAGAAGGACATGTTGATTTAACTTCTCCTACAGTCATTTTGAAAAAGTAACATGCGTGCTTATATTTGCTTTGTTTTCTTCGTTTTGGCTGCACCTATATA
Source organism: Pseudoalteromonas sp. 68 DY56-GL68 (assembly GCF_041414825.1). NCBI lineage: Bacteria > Pseudomonadati > Pseudomonadota > Gammaproteobacteria > Alteromonadales > Pseudoalteromonadaceae > Pseudoalteromonas > Pseudoalteromonas sp. 68 DY56-GL68. The sequence goes on along the minus strand of NZ_JAOCZL010000018.1, from coordinate 207,927 downwards.
TGGGCAGATCAATCCTACATCAGAGCCTATTGAATTAACGGTTGATACACGGATTAATAAAAACACGATTGGCAGCATTACTTTGATTGTTACACCAAAGGATAAATTAGTGCTGAAGTGGCCTGAGATTGAGCCGCATTTTGCGCCAATTTTATTCGCGCAAAGCCTAGAAAATATTGCCAAGCAAGCTAACTCACAACAGCTTATTGATGTTGATAAGTTAGAAAAGATAGGCATTGAAGTAACGTTCTCTATGCTCGATTTTAGTTTAGATATAACTGTGCCACTTTCAATGACAAAGCCTAAAAGTCTAAGTGTTATATCGTACCGTCAAGGCTTAAAACCCACAAAACCAGCCTCCGTGAGCGGCTATTTAAATCTACGCTCTAGTTATTTGTATCAACTAGATAAAGAACGAGATTTAACGCAAAGGCAACTGACTGTAAGACCCGAAGGAGTTATAAACTTTCACAGTTGGGTATTAGAGAACGAAGCCGAATATGAGTCAAATGATAAAAAAAGTAACTTTAAACGTCTTGGGACACGTCTGATACATGATTTACCTGAGCAAGGGATGCGCGTTTCTGTTGGTGATAACTATAGTTCTGGAAGTTATTTTCAATCAACTACTAGAATGCTAGGGCTATCGCTTGCTCATGATTTCTCTCTTGTTTCTGACCGGCCGATTCGTCCAAGTGCATCACAAAGCTTTACGCTTGAATCTCCCTCATCAGTTGAGGTGCTTGTTGATGATCGTTTAGTACAACGTTTGAATTTAGCAGCAGGTATTTACTCATTGAACGATATCCCGCTTGACGAAGGTAATAACAATATTGTGCTGCGAATAACGGATAGCGCAGGTGTGGTTCGATTGGTTAATTTTACAGTGACCACAGGTCTAGATTTGTTTGCACAAGGGCAGCTGGAATATGAGGTCCATTTAGGTTTTCCAAGCTCACTACGAGATAAATTAACTTATGCTTGGGAAAAACCACTACTGTCTTCGTATTTAGATTATGGTGTAACACCAAGTTGGACTATAGGTATGTCGGCACAAGGAAATGAAGATGCTCAGCAAGTTGGTTTAAAACAAATCTATGCCACACCACTAGGTCAATTAGCTTTTGAAAATACCTTGAGTTTAAATGATAGCAATGGTTATGCCTATCGCCTAGTTTATAGCACGTTTAATGACCCATCATATAATGGCATAGACTTTACATTGGGCTATGAATACACAAATCGAGATTATCGTAGGCAAAGTTTTTCTGGATTACAAAGTGACGGGTTAAGCCAAAGAGAACATTTTATTCAAGCTAACCTCAATATTGTGTCCGAAACGAGAATGCAAACATCCTTGTACTCCACGTTTTCACGACGCCATGATCAAGCACAGTTTGATAAATCAGCAGGTCTTGTGCTCTCTTCAGAGCTATTTAACCATCAATGGCGTTATTCACTTGGAGGGCAGTGGGAAGATATAAATGCACAGTCGCAATGGGGGTTTAGTGCCTCTATTACTTATAAGTTTTCAAATACGCGACGGGTGAAGCTTAGTCATCAATCTAAACGTGATAAGACTCGCTTTGAGTTTAATCAAGATGGTAATCAACGATATGTAGGAGCATTGAGCGTTCGATCTGGACTTGAAAGGAATGAGCTAAACGAAGCTATTTTTGATCTAAATACCCAATATAATGCTAACCGTTTTCTAGCAAGTTTTGATCACGGAACTTATTACAAACAGTTAAACTCGCGTACAGCCTATCATCAAAGCCGCTTAAGTGGTGCTGCAAGTCTTGCATTTGCAAATACAAGTTGGACTGTTGGAAAGCCAATTGAAGATAGTTTTGCCTTAGTATCTGCTCATAGTAGTTTATCCGGCAAAAAGATCAGTTTAGGTAGAACAGAATCGCAATACAGAGCAAGTAATGCTGACTTTAATACAATATTACTCAGTGATATCAACGCTTACGATAATTCCACAGTGACACTTGATGTCGATGATTTAGCGCCTGGTTATGATATTGGGGCGGGTGCAATCACATTTTACCCTTCATACAAGAGCGGCCATGTTGTGACCGTTGGCACCGATGCAAATATTTCTATCATTGCAACGCTGAAAACAACTGAAAACGAGCCTTTGGCATTACAAGTGGGTACTGCAAAATGTATTGATGAAGAAGCGGCGGAGCCTCTTACATTCTTTACCAGTAAAAGCGGACGTTTTGCTTTAACAGGTCTTAAACCTTGTCAGTACCAGATTTCTTTGAAAAGCGTCACTCACAAAGCGCTTTTAATCGACGTTATAAAGGGTCAACAATTACAAAGAAAAGGAGTTATTTATGTTCAGTAAAATGCGTTTAGCTAAAAAAGTGATACTAATTTTCTATGTTATGCCCTTATGCAGTTGGGCAACATGTGATGCGACAATAGAAAGTATTCAGCAAGGTGTTGATAACCTCTCTGGGTATCATTCCTTACAACGAACGGACGCTGAAAAACAGCTCACACTTTATACGACAGCCACTGATGATTGCACACTTTATGTAGCTTTAAGTAGTGAAAATAACTTCCAATTTATCGGGCAGTATCAACATATTCCTTATCATATTGCCTCTTCAAGTTCGCTATTGAGTGGTCAAGTAAGCAGATTAGCCGTAGAAGACGGTCAAAGTAGCTTTGCGCTTAGTATAGCGGCTGGTACACCCGTCAAGGCAGGTCAGTATCGTGACCGGCTAACATTACAGTTAATGAATGAAAATTATGAGGTGTTGGATGATTATGAACTTAACGTTGATGTGAACATACCTGCCAATGTGTCCTTGTCATTGTTAGGTTTCAGTAGTTCACACAACGTTGTTAATCTTGGAGAGCTAATTGCGAATAAAGAATATACGATGTTACCCACACTGAAAGTGGTTACAAACGCAGATGTCGCTATAAAAGTTGATTCCGAGAATAAGGGGAAGTTAATACACACTCTCTATCAAAGTCGCTTTAAGATTGACTATTCATTGATAATGAATGAAAGAAATATCGATCTTAAACAGCGCTCAGTAAAAACATTTTCGTTTTCGGATCAAACTGTTTTCTTATTACCTCTAAAAATAAAATTGGCTCAGTTTCAGAACCAAGCTGCAGGGCATTATTCCGATACAATTAGGTTTCAAATTAGTCCGCTGAACTACTGAATTTACTTAAGTTTTTTTCGCACCATTGCAGAGCTTTTTGCTTATTTTTAACATTTATCTTTTGATAGATTTTATGTAAATGAACACGCACAGTTGCTTCACTGATGAACAGCGAATCTGCAATTTGTGGGGAGCTTGCGCCACTCCAAAGTAAATTAAGAACTTTAATCTCCTTAAAGGTGAGGTTATTAGATTGCAAAGTTGTTTTTTCTTCAGAGGCAAGTAATTCCCTCATCCATGTGTCAGACACTGTTCGTGGAAACCATAAATCTCCTTTTCCAATCGCTTCTAGGCCTTGCTTGAAAATATGCTCCTCAGTACCTTGGTAAAATAAGCCTTTTAATTTTGGCCATTCTTTAAGAGAGGTCACATCTGCATCGTAAGGAATATTAAAAATCACAAGATTAGTGTAACCCCGTGCGTTCATAAATTGAGCTATCATTTCTTGTGTTGTAAGTATATTAAGGGAATCAAAATTTATAAGTAATGTTTCACTTTCATCAGCAACACAATAAGATAGAGAACACACAGAGTAAGGCTTGTTGTTTTTTCTATTAACGAGATTATCCATATCCACACCAGTATTATTAATTATCGTAAAAATATAGTTTTAATCAATGGTTTTCAACTATTAGATTGAGACATTATGATAGTTAAAAAGTACTGGTGTTTAGCTGTTTTGACTATTTTTGTAATAAAAATATAAATTTTTTTCTGGATCAAGAGGTAAAATATTCCTTTTATTTCTGCAAATGATCTCTTAAAACCTTGTACTGTTAAGCAATTACTCTATTATTAATTTTGGTGATGTTTTGTTTTATTAGTATTCATGAGGGATATTCATATAAGCGTTTATTTTAGTTTAGTTTTCTAATGCGTTATGTTTAGTTGCTTCATCTGAACATGAAACAAAAAGAGGTTTTTTTATACACTTTTTCATTAAATTTAAAAAAATTATACATGTTTTCACAAAACTGACATATAATATCCTTCCAGAGGAAAGATGCTTAATGCTAAGCATCTTTTTTTATGCCTAAATTTCACAGGCAAAAAAAACACACACACGGTATCCTTTGGAGTTTTAATGAAATTACGTCATCTCTCACAAATAAGTGTTGCGATACTCGCAGCCTTATCTACATCAGCGTTTGCTGAGCAAGAAAAAACCACCGCTAAACAAGATGCTTTTGAAAAAATAGAAGTAACAGCGCGTAAGCGTACCGAAAGTATTTTTGAATCACCAACAGCGGTTTCGTCAATAGGTGAAAACCTAATTGATAAAGCGAATATGAGTAATTTGGAAGACATTGGTAAGTATGTACCAAATTTGAATATTACGCGTTATGGCGTTGGTAATGCTGCACATGCATCTGTATTTATCCGTGGCATAGGTTTGCAAGATCATGTGATCACCACAGATCCTGGTGTCGGTGTTTACCTCGATGGTGTTTATTTAGGTCGTCAAATGGGCTCAAACCTATCACTACCTAATGTTGATCGTGTTGAAGTGTTACGTGGCCCACAAGGTACGTTATATGGGCGCAACACACTTGGTGGCGCAGTAAACATTATTACTAAGCAACCAGGTGATGAAGGTATCGTTACAACAACAGCTAAAGTAGGTAGCCGCGGTCGTTTAGCAGGTGATGTTTATTTCAATAACAGCTTAACTGATACGCTTAGTATGTCGGCAAGTGTGTCATATAAACAGCGTGATGGTGTTGGTGAAGCTATTAATCTTGCCAATCCAGAAAAGGAGATCGGCGAAGAGCAAGAGTTAAGTGGCCGTATGGCACTTAAGTGGCAGGCTAGCAATGACTTATCGTTAACTTTCTCTTTAGATGGTGTTGATAACGAGTCAGGCCAATCACCTTACACTATTGAGCTTACAAGTCCGCTTGATGCAAGCGATCCATTTAACGGCGATTTCCCGTTATTGACAGCAGACATGCTACCAAGCGATCCAGATGATTTGGCAACGACTGTAGCAGGTATCGAGTCAACGGCTTATTCCGGTTGGGGTACGTCACTTATTTCTGATTGGGATATCAACAATACTTATACCGCTAAGTTTATTACAAGTTATCGTACGTCAGAGTACGAAGGGGGCCTTGATGATGACGCTGTCGCACTCAACTTATCAGAGTTTCCTGAAGAAGGTGGTGCAGATCAGTACTCATTTGAAATTCAGTTGAATGGTAGTTTCGACAATATGGACTTCGTTTCAGGTTTATATTTCTTTAATGAAGACGGCTTCACCAGCTCTGGTCCATTTGTATTTAGTCCATTTAACACGCCTAATGGGTTATTAAATGACGGTGTTACTCCATCATTTGGCGACTATGGCTTTTTTGATATTAACCAAGAAACAAACTCGTATGCAGCGTACATCAATGCAAGCTATGATCTGACTAATGAGCTGACAGTAGGGGGTGGTCTTCGTTATTCAAAAGATAAAAAAGAGGCTGATGCACTTTTCCCTTCATTCCCATCACGTAAGTTCGTGAGCGCAGATTTTGATGCTGTAACATGGGATATCAACGCCTCGTATCAACTGTCAAATGACATGAACTTGTATGGTCAAATTCAAAAAGGCTATCAAACAGGCGGCTTTCCTCCTCGTCCATTTGGCGGCCCAGATCAATTTGTATCATTCGATGAAACTAAAGCAATTAACTATGAAGTGGGTCTAAAAGGACAAGTACACGAAAATATCTCAATGATGCTAGCTGTATTTGTAACTGATTACACTGATTTAGCGCTACCATTTTCAGATCCAACAGCTGGTGGCGGATTTGTCACGATTGTTGAGAATGCTGGTGAGTCTAAAGCACAGGGTATTGAACTAGAAACAACTATAGCCATCACTGACGATTTTACTCTGCGCAGTGCCATAGGTTACCTTGATTCAGAGATCACAGAAGTGGATGATGGCGTAATGGGGATCGGTAAAGGTGATTCTCCAGCTTTGACTCCTCGATGGACCGTGATGCTTGCACCTTCTTATTTCATGGATTTAAGTAATGGTGGCACATTGGCTATTAACGCGAACTACTCATATCGCAGCGATATGCAGGGTCAATCTGTGTTTAATCAAAGCGAACACATTGAGTCACGTGAACTTGTAGGTTTCAATATTTCTTACTTAAACCCATACGGTGACTTTGAAGTAACCTTGTATGGCGAAAACGTATTGAATGAAGTTTATGATGTGGGTCGATTGCAGCAATCGGGCTTTGTCGGTGTGATGCGTAGCAATGACCGTAGTGAGTTTGGTCTTAAATTCAAAAAAGACTTTGAACTATAGTCTAACCAGTAAAATAAAAGGGTAAGCAGTTGCTTACCCTTTTCTATTAATTATTGCTTTCTTGTTCACGTTTTTCACGTGCTTCTCTAAGCTCTTCAGCAAGTTCTCTTGCTTTTTGCTTCGTTTTTTCTGATAGCTCGCCAGCAGCTTCTTTGCTCTCAATCCATGCATCAATGGCAATTTCTTTACCGTCATCATACATGTTTAAGCCCATCTTTTTACTTTCTTCCAAAAGCTCTTGTAAAGATTCATCATTAAACTCATTGGTGGTATCTTTTACTTCATCCCACGCATCGTTTAGTGCTTGTTTTACTTCTTCTTTAGCTTCGGCAGCGTCCTTTTTAGCTTCGTTGGCATCTTCGCAACCTGTTAAGGCTACACAACCTAATAAAACTAAGCTTGCTAATTTATTCATATTTTCCTCTAATGGTTCATGAACATTCAAATAAGTATAAGCAATTAAAAATGAACATAGCTAGAACAGAGCGTCTGAGTTTTAGGTTAATGAATGAAAATGATGCGCAGCTACTTTATGAGCTTGATAACGACCCTGATGTTATGAAGTATTTAACACGAGGCAAGACCTCCTCGTTGCAATCGATTAAAGACATATTTATTCCACGTTTGAATGCCTATCGTAATGAACAAAAAGGATGGGGGTTGTGGCAAGTGAATATCACTCAAAGTAATACGTTTATAGGGTGGGTGCTAGTGAGACCCATGGGCTTTTTTGAACAGCCTGATTATAGTGACCTAGAGATTGGTTGGCGATTTAAACAAATAAGCTGGGGCAAAGGTTACGCATCAGAAGCTGCACTTGCTGTTGCACACTCAGTAAGCCAGTTTAAAGAGGTCAAATCCCTGTCTGCAACAGCATTAAAGGATAACCTAGGTTCAATAAACGTAATGAAAAAACTGGGCCTTAGTTTTGTAAAAGAATACCAACATAGTGATGAGCACGGCGAGTTACCCGCAGTGCTTTATTCATGCTCAAAAGAGCAATTAGCGCCTTTGAGCGCAACTCATTGATTTGCATGCTCTGGCATGTATTAATGCTTAAAATAAAATCAAAAAGGAAGTGTCATGCCAAATTTAACTAAGTATGCGGCTGGGTTATGTGTAGCTACCGTGTTGTTTTTTCACACATCGTTGTTTGCTAAACAAGCAGCGGTTGCCATGCCTGACAGCTACAGCAGTGAAACTGCACGAACCATTTTAGAGCAAGGGGGAAATGCTGTAGATGCCGCCATTGCTGCTCAGTTTGTACTAGCTGTTACTCTACCAGAGGCAGGAAATATTGGCGGCGGCGGCTTTATGCTGATCCAAAAAGAAGGCAAAGGGGACTTTATCGACTACCGTGAAACAGCACCGGCAGGGGCTCATCGCGATATGTATCTTGATGAAAAAGGTAATGTGATTGATAACATGTCTGTGTATGGTATTCATGCAAGTGGCGTTCCCGGTAGTGTGGCGGGTATGTGGTTAGCACACCAGAAGCATGGCACGCTAGAATGGAGGGCTTTAGTTGAGCCTGCACTAAAGCTCGCTGAAGACGGGTTTATTGTTCATCCAAAGCTTGCAGGGAGTATCGAGCGCTATATTGCACGCATGGCGAAAAAATCGGTTAAGGTTAATTTTGCTGATTATTTTGCCGATGCAAAAGCCGATAAGCTTTTTAAACAACCAGAATTAGCGGCAACCTTAAAGCGCATTCGTGACCAAGGTAAAGCCGGATTTTATGAGGGGGAAACGGCTAAAATTATTGCAAGCTTTATGAAGCAACATGGGGGGATCATTACCGAGCAAGATTTAAAAGCGTATCAAGCAAAGTCTCGCACACCTATAAAGGGCAAATGGCGTGACTTTGAAGTATTAACATCGCCGCCGCCAAGCTCTGGTGGTATTGCTATTTTGCAATGGTTGAAAATGTATGACCTTGCCAAACCTAAAGAGCCGCTTGCGCATAACTCAACCACTTATGTACACATACTTTCTGAGGTAGGTAAACGTGTTTTTGCTGACCGTGCAGAGTACTTAGGTGATCCAGACTTTTATGACGTACCAAAAACAGCTTTATTAGCCGATAGTTACCTTGCAAAACGTGCAAGTACCATTCGCCCTGATGCAATTTCCACGACCGAGAATATTAAACCTGGGCTTCATGAAAGTGAGCAAACCACGCATTTTTCTATTATGGACAAGTGGGGGAATGCGGTTGCGAATACTACGACAATAAATTTAAGTTTTGGTAGCGGAGTCGTTGTCTCTGGGGCTGGGTTTATCTTGAATGACGAAATGGACGACTTTAGCGCCAAGCCTGGAGTGATGAATGTGTTTGGTGCTCTAGGCGGAGAAGCAAACGAGATCCAGCCTCATAAACGCATGCTAAGCTCAATGACACCAACCATGCTATTAAAAAATAATAAAGTTAAAATGGTGACGGGCTCTCCAGGTGGTACAACTATTATTAGTTCAGTTTACGAGTCTATTTTAAATGCTGTTGAGTTTAATATGTCTGCAGAGCAAGTCGTAAATAGCCCACGATTCCATCATCAATTATGGCCAAAGAATGTGATTAGGCATCATAGCGGTTTTGAGCCAAGTGTAGTAAAAGCGCTTGAGAAAATGGGCTATACACTCAATGAACGTCGCTTTGGTGATATGCATGTCATTATTAACACAGAAGGTAAGCTAGATGCTGCCTCTGAAGCATCTGGTCGCGGTAAGGCCATGGTGTTTTAGCTCGTTTCATGGTTTACAACATACAGTAAAAAGCACCCTCGGGTGCTTTTAGTTGAAATTGGCTTGTTTAACCAATAGCTGGAATAAGTCCCGCCATTTGCGCGCCTTGAGCACTGATAATCAACACACCAAATAATGCAGCTAATACTAAACCTATATTTCCGCCCTTAACTTGATATCCCGTATTAGAGTGACTGCGGCGTTGTTTATAAACCATAGCAACAGGTAAAAATACGGCTAAGATCACTAATGCAATGGCGGCATAGCCTAGCGCCATAATAAAACCTTGAGGATAAAATAAGGCAAACCCCAAAGGCGGTAAAAAGGTAATTAATGCGGTTTTAATTCTATCTTTACTGCCGTCACCTTTTTTGAAGGTGTCTGCAAAAAAATCAAATAGGCCTAAGCTTACCCCAAGAAAAGAGGTCGCCAGTGCTAAGTCTGCAAAAATGTTAACAGCCGTCGCTACGTGAGGGCTGTGTGCAATGCTTGCAACACTACTTACAAACCCAGGCAATCCCTGGCTTTGCAGTAAATCACTTTGACTCATCATTCCTTGGCTTAAAAGTTGCCAGAAAATATAAATAACAAGGGGCAGAGCAGCACCTGCAATCATTACTTTACGCAGTGTTTTAATATCTAAGCCCACGTATTTCACAATAGACGGAATAGAGCCATGAAAACCAAATGAGGTAAACACCACAGGAATAGCAGATAGAATCAGGCCTTGCTCAAGCGGCATTTCGAGTAAATGCTGACCATGAACATAAGGCGTAAGCATATAAAACAAGCTCGCTAACACACATACTTTGATGGTAAACAGCACGCGATTAAGCTTATCGACCTTACTGGTGCCAAGCGTGACAACCGTGCCAATCACAATTGCCAATACTACCGAGCCAACTTGTGGTGCTAAAGACATTGATAGACCATTGTTGAGTTTCTCTTGTAGTTGCGCACCGCCTCCTGCGATATACGCGGCACATAACGCATAGAATAAAAACATAACTGAAAAATTAGCCACCCACTGTCCTCGCTTGCCCAGCCAAGACTTTGCGAGTGTGTTGAGTGTGGCGTCTCTGTCGGCATACTGATGCAACTCCAGCATAAGTAGTGCGGTGTAGGTCATTAAAGCCCATGTAATGAGTATGAGTGATAACGCTGTTGTGAAACCAAGCCCTGCGGAGGCGATGGGCAATGCCAGCATCCCTGCACCTATGGTGGTGCCAGCAACAATTAACATGCTGCCGATTGTTTTATTTTTAAGCACTTCTTGCCCCTTAAACTTCGTGAGAGGCAAGCAAGATATAACTTGTTTCATAAAACTTAAATAGTTTTGTTATAAATCAAAGAAATTAAATGTAACTTATGATTTACAAGTGCAAACCTAGTGTGAGTTGGTGGCTGAATTTTATTCAATAAAGTTTATCAACACGTATTGACAAAACCATCATTTAGTCGGATTCTTAATGTTCTTCAATTTACTTTTGATAATTATGATGCAGCTAAATAACCGACCAAATAATTGTAATTCGCGCCTGCTAACGTCAGTCGTGTGGTCAGTTATGCTCTGCGGTTAATAAAGTAAATATTACTAACCGCGTTCAAAGCGGTTGGTTATTCTCTCTAATTTTCTTCCGCTTTTTTCGCCTCTTAAAGGAATAAGCGTGTGCCTGTAAAAGCCTCATATTTTTTCATGGTGGTTATTTGGTCTACAACCCCATTAGGTATTGTTTGGAGTAGTGAAACTGTTGCTCCTACCTTAGCAGTACTATTACGTATGCTGGTGGGGTTAGTGCTGGCTGCTTTCGTGGTTGCCGTGGCTAATATTCGTGTGCCTTGGCACCGTCGTGCGTTATTTTTGTACGGCTATTCGAGTATCGGTATTTTTGGCGGTATGCTACTTAGCTACATGGCAGCTAAAACTGTTCCATCAGGGTTAATTTCTTTGATGTTTGGTTTGGCGCCTATTTTATCTGGGCTACTAGCCCAAAAAATCCTTAACGAACCTAAATTCAGTGGCATAAAACTCGCCTCCTTAGGGTGTGCATTAATAGGGCTGTTTTTAGTCAGTCAGCGTCATATTCAGGGGGGCGTAGAGCAGTTTAGTGGTCTGTTATATGTTTTCATGGCGGTATGTTTTTTTAGCTTGAGTGGTGTAATGATCAAGCGGGTTAAAATAGCGATTCATCCGATGGCGACAACGTTTGGTGCTTTAGTTTTTGTAACTCCTTTATTTTTTATTACATGGTTAGTTGTTGATGGGCAGTTTAATAGCCATATGTGGAGTGCAAAATCGTTGTATTCAATTATTTATTTGGGTGTCTTTGGGTCGCTCATTGGCGCATTAGCTTATTTTCATGTATTGCAAAAGTTAAACGCTAGTACGGTGGCACTAACTACCCTTATTACGCCTAGTTTTGCAATTGCCATTGGTGGAATACTTAATAATGAAACAATAGATCACGCACTTATTGTCGGTGCAACCATTATTATGTTGAGCCTTGCTTGTTTTCAGTTTGGAGATAAGTGGCTAAAACGCATTAAGCGTGTAAAGCCAGTAGGCTTGGGGTAGGGGAGTGATAGCCGAATAATGGCTATCATATTTTTGCGATTTGAATAACTAAACGACGGTTTTTATTACGGTCTAAAATGTTGTCATTGCTCGCAACATGACGTTTTTCGCCATAGCCCTCGGTATCGACTTTGCTTTCATCGATACCCAAAGCAACAATGTACTCTTTAATCGCTTTGGCACGCTTTTTAGACAGCTCAAGGTTGTTCCAACGACCGCCGTAACTGTCTGTGTATGATGAAATTGAAATAGAAGCAATGCCAGTATCGTGTTTTAGGTACTCGGCAATTTTCTCTAATCGTTTTTGTGAGGCTTTAGTTAGCTTACTGGTATTTGGTTCGTAGTTCATAACCGTGAACGAAATATCTTCAAAGCTGTATGGCAACATAGAATCGCGGCATTGTAAAAACGCCCAATAAGCTTGCTTAAAGTTAACACTTGATAGGCCAACGGCAATTTTGTCGGCAGTATTTTGCCAATCTTGGTAGTAAAAGGTAGGTTGGTAGCCTTTTTCAAGCTCTGTAAGCATTTCCCATGCTGTTTTATTTCCGAGCTCGCCATCAAACTTACGCAACAGCTTCATATTTGCAATATCGCGGGCGGGCAATCCTGCTCGCCAACGAGGCGGAACCGCTTTTAAACCTGCAATACTATAATTATCTGGGCGTACCACCATATCAAGATTAAAATTTACATCTTTATTTTTACTGGCAGCTGTACTGAAAATGGCTTCGCCATAATAGGGAACTTCATGATTTAGTTGGCATTCAAGACGCGACGTTTTAACCATTTGCCAGTTTGAGGTATCGGCAGTTGCTGCATACTCACGCATGGCACCAGTAGCATGCACACTGGCGAGCAAGGTTAAAAGGCTTAAATTTAAAGAAAGTAATGAAGGCTTCATCACAGGTATTCTCCAACTGATCATTAATGCCAACTATTTGGCATTTTATTGCTTTAACACCCCAAAAGCTGAGTTAATGAGGGGAGTCGATAAATATAAAGCAAGTACTGTGCCTAAAAACGCAGTGAGAATCTGCTATTTCATCATATTTGCTCTAGCAGAGCCCCCTTGGTTTTTGACATAATAACCAGCTTACACAGGCAAACCAAGAAGACTATGGAAAATACTGAACAAACTCTTTTCGCAAAACGCTTTCGTGGCTTTTTTCCCGTTGTGATTGATGTTGAAACGGCAGGTTTTAATAAAGACACCGATGCGCTATTAGAAATCGCCGCCTCGATTTTAAAGATGGATGACGATGGCGTATTAAGTATTGACCATACATTACACTTTCATGTTGCGCCATTTGAAGGAGCAAACATTGAACAAGCTGCTATTGAATTCAATGGTATTGAGCCATTCTCTGCATTACGTGGTGCTGTGCCTGAAGAAGAAGCAATAAAAGAAATTTGTAAAGCTGTTCGCAAGGCGCAAAAGGCCGCGGGTTGCCAGCGTTCAGTTGTTGTTGCACATAATGCGGCATTTGACCATGGTTTTTTAAATGCTGCGATTGAACGATGTAAAATTAAGCGCACCCCATTTCATCCATTTGTGAGCTTTGATACGACCTCATTGGCGGGGTTAGCACTGGGTCAAACTGTGTTAGCGAAAGCATGCCGCGCAGCGGGTATTGAGTTTGACAATAAACAAGCTCATTCAGCCCTTTACGATACAGAGCGCACCGCAGAATTATTTTGTTTAATCGTCAATCGCTGGCAGCAATTAGGTGGTTGGCCGTTACCAGAGCAAGCCGATACGGCCGAACAAGAGACTAAAACGTCTGAGTAATTTTACCTTCTAAATAGCGCATCAAACTAGGTGGGTAAATACGTGAAAACTGTTTACTCTCCTGGGCTATTTTTAGCTCGACACCCGGGTGCATAAGCTCATTGACCTTTAAACGACTAGTGGCCAGTAAGCGGGCAATTTTAAGCTTTACCAATTGTTTCTTTTTCTTTGTATTGGCCGTTTTTATTTTAATTTGTTGCTCACTTGCTGTTATTTTATTGATGTAGTGTTCGCGTTGAGCGGCATCAGGTATTTTGTTAGCTTTTTTACGAGCTTGTTGAAGGGCACTGGCCTTAGTTGCCAGTAACTTTTCAAAATCACTGATTTGTTGCTGTTTTTGCCTTAAGTCATGCCAATACTGAGCGATGAAAACACGGGTTTTTGTACCCGAGGGCGCACCCAGTTCACCAGTTTCAATACGCATTGCATCTAAAATGTTACCACCAATAATTTTACCGCGCGGATTATTTGCCTTACCAACACGAATGAGCCTGCGAGCACTTAAATCGCAATGTAATGCTTGACGTTCGATAAACAGATCTTGAGAACTTTTTATATGACAGTATTGCGCGTAACCAATTGAAATTGTGCGTACAGCCTCAATATTGCACGTAAAGGCTTCGTTATTTTCGCGCTTGCGACCTATTGCCCCTAACATAATAGTGATTTCGCTTTTACTCTCAATGGTGGCTGACTCCACAAAGCCTAATACGGTGATATCGCCCGTTGCTTTAACACGCATACCATCTTTAACGTCACCACTTATGATGACGCTGCCATCAAAATCAACGTGACCTGTGCTAACATCAACATGATGAAAACATAAAACATCATCGACGCGCATACCACGAGGAAGCGCAACAGGCACACCTTTAGAGTCAGCAATCAACATATTACTGTTGATAGGGTCAATACGGGTGCCTTCAAAGGGCTCAAGGGGGAAGTCTTTACCCGCAGAGGCTGGTAACACATCACCACAAACAGTGAAACCATTCTCACCAGCGGTCGCTGGAATACGCTGCATAAGCGGCGTACCAGGGTTTACTGTAATAATGGCGCCTAAATCACGCATATCGACCTTTCCGCCAGACTTAGCTTGTGGGCTCAACACTCTATCTTGTGCAGTAGGGCATAGCCGAACGAATTTTGCATCGTTGCCATCTTTAGGCATACGACCGTGGGCAACAATTGCACTGTAATCTGCACCTGCAGGTTGCTTAAATTGCTGCCCTAAAAAGGTATCAAGAGCACGAAGGCTTACCCCTTTTTCTACACCTGCCTCGGCCAAAGCGGCTTGGGCATCGTCCATGCTGATTATTTTTCCACCTTTGGCTGTTGTTAAACTGGCTTCTGCAACCATATTTTTTTCATCAACACTAATTGCTATTGACGCGTCTACCGCTTTGGCAATGACAAGTGAGTGAGTATTATGTTGGCTACTTGGTGTGAATAATTTGCCTATATTTGCGTCTATTAGCTCAAACTCAGCATAAGAAGATTGTTCGAACAGCTCTAAAAGCTGCGAACTGGTCACCGGAAAACCAGCATCACGCGGGTGCTCAAGCAAAGAGACATATCCACTTTGCTCATCGAACGTAAACATCGACATTTGGGGAGTCCTGAAAAAAGGCCTGTTATTATTATTGTTCGTTGCTACGGAATTATTTTTTATATGAGGTAACAACAGGCCTATTTGAGCACAACTTTAGTATTATGTTAAGAACTTGTATGCGCCAAATGTGAAATTTTGTATAAAAACTGACTTTTCCTGCTGGATTTTTCATCATTCAAAGTTGCCTAGCAAAAATATCCTGATTAATGCCTTGAGTATAAATAGATTACTCAGTTATACTGCACCTACACTCTGAATGAGATATCAAATTCAGGGGCTGATTAGGATTCGACGGAATTCAAGACGCCCGAGGTGCATGTCGAGGTGCGGTTGGCCTCGTAAAAAAGCCGCAATCTAAAGTAATCGCAAACGACGATAACTACGCTCTAGCGGCATAATAGCCCGCTAGCACTTCTCCGGCGCATTCTTGTGGGCCCGGTTCTGAAGTGTCACCCTACACAAGATCGCGATGGAAACCCTGGCCGGGGTTGAAGCGCTAAAACTAAGCGGCCTCGCCTTTGCAGATCGTGTTCGTCCGAGCTGTAAAGGTTAACTAAAAGACGATACTAAGCATGTAGTACCAAAGGTCGAGGCTTTTCGGACGGGGGTTCAAATCCCCCCAGCTCCACCAAATATGAAAAGGCTGCTCTCAGAGCGGCCTTTTTTATTGCATAAAAACCTCTAAACTTGATAGTTTAGAGGCTCTCTTATAAGCATCACACAACCAACTGAACGGCATCAATAATCGGTTTGTTTTCTATCTCTATGGTGTCGATGATGTGTTTGTGTAGGCGTTTTTTGTGCTCGGCAAAAATAGCGCGTTTTTTATCAAATTGGCTGGCAAATTCAAGGGCGGTATTAAATAAGCTGTCGCTGTCTGCGCAGGCTTGTTCGATTATATGATCTTTTGCAAGTTCGCATGCGGTTACTCGGCGGCCTGTGAGCATCATTTCGTTAAAACGATAGTGTGGAATGGCTTTTTTAATAAAGGCGAGCATGCCTGGTAAAAACGGAATTGATAAATCAACTTCTGGAAAGCAGAAAAAACCACGGTTGCTTTGCATAAATCTAAAATCACACGCGCAGGCTAATATAGCGCCGTTGCCAAACGCATGCCCATTGATGGCGGCAATTACCGGCATCGGAAATAGTAATAAACGCTTAAATACTGCATCCATTGCGTGCATAAAGCCACTCACTTCGTCTAGCTTTTGTGCTTTTAGAGCGGGCATTAGCCAGTCTGTGTCTATGCCTAGGCTCCATGATTTCTCATCATTTGAAGTAATAACCAGTGCTTTGTGTGCAGGGTTGGCTTCAATGTCATTTAGGCAGTTTAAAAATGCCTCTGCAAAAGCAGGGTTGTGACGATTTTCACCTGCGGTCATGGTGAGTATGGCCACAGAACCTTGTGTTTTAACGTTCATTAATTCCATGCAGGATGCTTTCTATTTTATCTTTGAGTGTGCTTAGTTATATACCATCAGCAGATGAAAATAAACCTCTAGTCCGACCAGTTGTATGTATTTAAATTGATTACCTTTTAGTCTAGGTAGGTGTTTAAAGAGTCGTTTAACTTAGTCGGGCATGTTAGTTTTGAATCAAATAACATAATAAAGCGACGTAATGGAATTAATGAGTTGGGAATTATTAGGTGGTGAGTTATTAAGTCCGATCAGCACAATTGTATTGATTGTTGTAGCCGGCTTTACATCGATGATCTCCGCTGCGTTTGGTGCGGGTGGTGGGTTAATGTTGCTAGTGATTATGGCGTCAATGCTACCTATGGGGGTGGTGATCCCTGTACATGGTTTAGTGCAGCTAGGTTCTAATGCGAATCGCTTTTTATTTACCTTTAAACATATTGATGCAGCGATGTTTATATACTTTTCATTAGGCGGTGTATTGGGCGCGTTAGTGGCATCGTCTATTGTGACATCGATCCCGCTAGAGCTAATGAAGATTGTTGTGGCTGTGTTTGTGTTGTATTTACTTTGGGGCGTAACCCCAAAACTGAGAGAAACATCAAAACTATGGCGAGTGTTTGCAGGGCTTTGGACAAGCTTTACTTCGATGTTTGTGGGAGCAAGTGGCCCACTGGTTGGTAGTTGTTTATACGTGAATAATTACGATAAGCTTAAGTTTACAGCCACTTTTTCAAGCTGTATGACGGTTCAGCACACGCTAAAAGCGATTTTATACGGTGCGGTAGGCTTTGCATTTTGGCAATGGCTACCTTTGGTGATATTAATGATTTTAAGCGGTGCAATAGGCACATGGCTTGGCCTAAAATTATTGCACCGTATTTCGTCCGACAAATTTAAAAAGATTTTTCGTTTAGTGTTAACTGTGCTTTCCCTGCAACTTGCTTGGCAAGGAATAAGCTACGCACTTAATTAAAAGCAGGTAATTCACTTAGTGATTTATCGCCATTAAATAGCTCAAAAACCTGTGAGCTTTTAGACTCTTTAGTCGCGATATAGACTAACGCATCGGCAACGTCTTCACGATTAATAACAGCGTCTTGACGTGTCGCTGGTCGGGTTGTTGTAAACACTCCTGTGGCCTTATCATCTAGCAACGTACCTGGTCTTAAAATGGTGTGATTTAGCCCACTTTGTATGAGGTGTTGATCAGCCATGTGTTTAGCTACTAAATAGGGCTTAATGCTGCTTTCGATGTTGTCTGGTGCATCTGCGCCAATTGAGCTCACCATAATAAAATGATTCACTTTGGCATCCACGGCATAATTTATAGCTTTAACTGCGGCCCATAAATCAATGAGTAGTGTTTTGTCTGCACCCGTTGCGCCACCTGAACCCGCACTAAAAATCACTTGCTCTATTCCCTCAAATGCACGACTAAAGTCGTTTTCAAGGTCTTGCTCAACAATGGTTAAATTATTGTGGTCAATATTGGCTAGCTTGTTTTTATCACGAACCAGTGCCACCACATCATTGCCTTCGCTCAGCATTTTTTGAGTGGTCATTTTACCGATTTGCCCACTAGCACCTATGATTAAGGTTTTCATTTCAAACTCCTTCTATCTATTGGGTAATTTTTGTCGTTAACTAAAGACCTTGGGGTATCTATTTATTTTTAAAGGGGGGTAAATCAAACTTTGAATTAAAAAGTAAATTTTGGCATAGTCTAAATCAGGTACATGGATATTTTAAAAAGGACTCAAAGTGAAAACATTTTCGAAAGCCTTAGTATTACTAACGGCCATTTTTAGCTATTCAATCTCGGCAAAGCCCCTTATTTCACCTTACCCAAACAGTGAACTTGAAAGCTCAATCAATTTAGCAGGCGAGCAAACTAAATTGGTGAGCCAATTTGATATGACCCAAAAAACAGCAAATCGCTTTAGTTATATCGAGCATATTGGTGATGTTAGTCATAATTTATATGAAATTAAGAATGTGGCTACCCTTAAAGTGATTGAAAACTATAAAGCAGCACTCGTGGCAGACGGCTTTAAAATAGCTTACTCATGTGAACTTGAATCATGTGGTACAAGCAGTGATTTTGCTGACACAGTGAGCTATTTCAATCCATATAATTACCACCGTAAACCTTATTATGTTTATGCAACGAAAGGTGAAGCCCCAGACTTTGCAGTGGCGGTTTTTGCTGGTCAATATCAGAATAAAACCCGTGTTATGGTTTCTTCCGTGGCAGTAAAAGAGATTGAAACAGGGTTAATTAAAGCGGATGCAGCTGGCTTTGCAAAACAGCAAAATAACAACGTAGCTAAAGCAGCAAAAGATGATGAAAGAGGCTCTAAAGATCACCCATTATTAAGCCGTTACCTTGGTAGTTATATCGAATCATATGAACAGATTGACTATGAAGAGTTTTCGTTGCCAGTTGGTGCATTCGATACAAACACTAAACAATTACCTGTTGAAAAAGTGACAGGGGACATTACCCGCATTACCTATGTAATTAGGCAAGTATCAACACTTAAAATTTATCACAACTATGTGTCAGCATTGACGAAAGAAGGCTTTGAAACGGTGTTTAGTTGTGAGCACCAAACCTGTGGCAAGGACAGAAAAGCAATACAAGCGCTCGGCGATCATATAGCAATAAAACAGGTGTACAACTATCACCGACAGCCTCGCTATCAGCTGATGAAAAGTACAGTAGAGAATCAAACAACGTATGTCGGTTTTTTTGTTGGTAATTACCAAGGTAACACGCGTGTTCAACTTGTTGTTATTCGAACTGAGCCATTACAAGAGGGCCTAGTTAAAACAAACCCCGATCAGGTATTAAAGCAGCTAGAGCAAAAAGGGAAAGCGGCTATTTATGGTATTTTCTTTGATTACGACAAAGCAGATATTAAGCCTGAGTCAGCGGAATCATTAAAAGTGATTGCTGATGTTTTAAATAAAAATAAACGTTTAAACCTGTACGTGGTTGGCCACACCGATGATAAAGGTAGTCCTGAGTATAACTTAACGCTGTCATCCAAGCGTGCCAAAGCCGTTGTTAAAGCACTTGTGGGTCAATACGGTATTAAAGAATCGCGCTTAACAGGCTATGGAGTAGGGCCCTATGCACCTGCTGCAACCAATAAAAACGACTTAGGTCGTCAGCTTAATAGGCGAGTAGAGCTTGTTGAACGGTTAACTAATTAAACATGGTGGGGGCTTGCAAGCCCCTGTTAAATTTTATTGCGAATAAGATCACGCACTATAAAGCGGGCAGGGTGAATCGCTTGGCTCACTCGCTCGCTAAATGGTCTTGGCTCATCACTCAAGCAGGCAATTAAATGCTCGGCACATAAAGGAGCGCTACAGAGTCCTCTTGCCCCAAATCCTGTAAGTATATGCAGCCCTTGCTGAGGTTTTTCTAAGGTTTGGTATTGGTAGCGTTTACCTAGCCTTAAATTAGCAAATGCGCTGCTGTAATCACTTTGCTCTGCCCATTCACCAGCCATGGGCAGATGATCAATAAAGGTACATCTTACCGCGGCTTTTGCTGAAGTTATCTCACCTAGGGTGTTGGCAAACTCGCTGTTTGGGTAAAAGCTAAGTAATTGCTCGCGGTTTGTTTGGTTGTCTTGCTGTTTTATTTCGCGGCTTTTCGAGTTTTTTTCAAATGTCGCTCCCATGCAGTGATGGCCTTGATACTCAGGCGTAAAATAACCTTTGTGACAGAGCACGGTCTTTAAGCGCTTTGAGGATGCGCTTGCTTGAACATGTGAAACTTGTCCTCGAACGCCTACAACGGGTAATGCTTGAGTTTGGCTAAATTGGTCGCTGTGCTCACCTGCACAATTAATCACATCGCTAAATGGGCCAAATGTTTGCTCTTGTGTATGTAAAAGCCAACCTGCGGCGGTTTTTTCGAGCTGTTTAATATGGCAATTAAAATGACTGCTAATCGTGCTTAGTGAGTTGGCTGCATTAAACAGTGCCGTTACAAGTGCGGGTGGGTTCACCCAGCCGCCTTTTTCAAAAAATACACCTGAATAGCCTGTGTCAACACCAGCAATTTCATCACCTTCGCAGGCGCTAACATTACGCATTAGTTCTGTTGGCCAGAGCTCTTTATTGGCAAGGTTTTGATGCTTATCGGCAAGGCCTTGTTTTACTGCATGTTGTAACACACCACACCATTGGTGAGGGTAGTCAAAGCCAGCATCAAGTAATTGCTGATAAAGGCGCATAGCATATAAAAAACTATGGGCAAACATTTCGCTATGCGGTGAGTTTTTGGCTTGTAGGTGCGGGTAAACAGCGCCCTGAACATTATGTGAAGCGCCCATAGCAAGCGCTTCATCTTGACAAAATAATGAGGTAGTAATCCCTCTTTTAGCCAGTGAATACAGTACGCTGCTGCTAGCTATACCGCCGCCAATCACAGCCACATTGTTTAACATGCTCGTCTGGTGAGAAAAAAAAGCAGGGGCAGATTGTTGCTCATTTGACTCTGTTAATTCGCCAATGAGCATTTCACGTTTTTTACCATAGCCCTTCGCTTTGCCTATTGTAAAGCCAGCCTCTATTAAACCACGTCTTACAAATCCTGCTGCGGTGAAGGTAGCAAGGGTGGCTTTACTGCGCGAAATAGTGCGCATTTTATTAAATAGGCTCTGTTGCCACATATCGGGGTTTTTACTAGGGGCAAAGCCATCGAGATACCAAGCATCAATGATACCTTCACTTGAATAGCTCATAGCATCAATGCTGTCTTGTACATCACCAAAGTAGAGGTCAAGCACAACACGGCCATTAGCAAACTCGAGCCTGTGACATCCCGCTAAATTGATAGGGTAGTTTGCAATAAGTTGTTCACTATAAAGGGCAAGCGTAGGCCATGCCTTGAGTGCGTGAATAAGATCATCACGTTTTATTGGGTATTTTTCAAACGAGATAAAATGCAGGCGGCTAACACTTTTTTTACCACTATGGTCGTGTTGATTTTGAACTTCTCGCTCTGCATGCTGCCTATCAAGGTGAGCAGCAAAATGCTGCCATGTGTTTAAAAAGTTAAGCCCTGTACCAAAGCCCGTTTCGGCAATCACAAAGTGGTTGCGGTCATGATTTTGTAATCGTTGCGAGATATTGTTTTGTTGATAAAACACATAATGCGATTCAGCTAAGCCATCGTCATTGGAGAAATAAACATCGCCAAATTCATCGGCGACGGGTGTACCAAGGTGATTAAAATGAATATTTGCGTTTTTGATCATGACTTAACTAAATAACAACGAACTTTTTTTCATTATTTTACGTGTTTTCTTTGAAATAGTCTGGCGTTATTTATAAGCTAAACATTCAGAGTACATGTGTACGCTAGAAAGCTGACCACTTCGAGAGTAATTTCAGCGTAAAATAGAACATAATTTAGTATATAGCTAAGGTAATTACCCATGAGAAGAGCCGTTATTACGGGCATCGGTGTTGTATCAAGCATCGGTAACAACAAAGAAGAAGTATTAGAATCATTAAAACAGGGTCGCAGTGGTATTGCGTTCAACCAAGAATTTGCTGATTACAACCTACGTAGTAACGTATCTGGCAAAATCGATATTGATGTCAAAGAATTTGTTGATCGTAAAGCAATGCGTTTTATGGGCGATGCGGCTGCATATGCCTATATCTCTATGGCACAAGCAATTGCAGATGCAGGCCTTAACGAAGAGCAAGTTTCGAACGAACGCACAGGTTTATTAGTGGGTTCAGGTGGTGGTTCATCTAAATGGCAAGTAGAAGCCGCAGACATCCTACGTGAAAAAGGTGTAAAACGTGTAGGCCCGTACATGGTTCCACGTACAATGGCGAGCACGACCTCTGCGTGTCTGGCAACACCATTTAAAATTAAAGGTGTTAACTATTCAATTAGCTCTGCATGTGCGACATCTGCACACTGTATTGGTCATGCGGTTGAGCAAATTCAACTAGGTAAGCAAGACGTTATTTTTGCAGGTGGCGGTGAAGAGCTTCACTGGACACTGGCAATGGAATTCGATGCAATGGGTGCATTGTCAACGAAATACAACGAAACACCAGAAAAAGCATCGCGTACGTACGATGCAAACCGTGATGGCTTTGTTATCTCTGGCGGTGGCGGTATTGTTGTTGTTGAAGAACTTGAACATGCGCTTGCTCGTGGTGCGCACATTTATGCAGAGATCACAGGCTATGGCGCAACGTCTGATGGTTACGACATGGTAGCACCATCAGGTGAAGGTGCTGTACGTTGTATGAAGCAAGCGATGCAAGGTATTGAAGGCGGTATTGATTATTTAAATACACACGGTACTTCAACACCTGTAGGTGATGTAAAAGAGTTAGGCGCAATCCAAGAAGTATTTGGTGGTAACTCGCCAATGATTAGTGCAACCAAAGCTATGACTGGTCACGCATTAGGTGCGGCCGGGGTTCATGAAGCGATTTTCTCACTACTTATGCTTGAAAATAACTTTGTAGCACCTTCAATTAATATTGATGAGTTAGATGAACAAGCACAAGGTTTAAACATCGTGACAGAGCGTCAAGATGTAGAATTAAATACTGTTATGTCTAACAGTTTTGGTTTTGGTGGAACGAACGCCACGCTTGTTATGAGCAAATACAAAGGTTAATTTTATCTTGTTTGTATGAAAGCCGAGCTTTGCTCGGCTTTTTTGTTTTTAAGCACGTCAGTTTTTTAGAGATAACGGCAAAATCCTCAGAGCTGTTAACTATCCGAAAGCTGATTATTTAGTTACAATAGCGCCACTTTTCTGCTTCTCGGACACACAGATGAAAATTCTTGCAGATCAAAATATGCCATTGGTTGAGCAGTACTTTGCTGATTTTGGTGATGTTGAGCGATTTGATGGCCGTAACCTAAAGCCTGAGCAACTTAAAGGGGTTGATATACTTTTAACGCGTTCTGTTACAAACGTAGATAAAGCCTTATTAACTCAAGCAGATAAACTAAAATTTGTGGGTACAGCAACGATAGGTGTTGATCACATTGATACCGATTTACTTGCTGAGCGAAATATTGCCTTTAGCAGTGCACCTGGTTGTAATGCCGTGGCGGTTGCAGAGTATGTAATTAGTAGCCTATATGCTCTAAGCCAAGAAAATGCCAGCTCTTTGCAAGGTAAAACGCTTGGTATTGTAGGTGTTGGCAGTATTGGTAGTTGTTTACGCGATAAACTAAGTCAGTTAGGAATGACACTATTATTATGTGATCCGCCAAAGCATGAAGCAGGTGAGCTACCCAACCATACTGATTTAGACACTCTATTGGCTGATTCTGATATTGTTACTTTTCATGTTCCTTTAGTGAAACACGGCCCGCATAAAACGTTGCATATGCTAGATAAAACACGCCTGAGTGCACTTAAGCCAGGTATGACCATTATTAATGCAAGCCGTGGCGATGTGATTGATAATCAAGCGTTACTTGACGTGTTTGAGCAAGGTGCAAAATTAGACTGTGTGCTTGATGTATGGGAAAACGAACCCACTATATTGACCCCTCTGCTTGATTACGTACGCTTTGTCAGCGTACACATTGCAGGGCATACACAGGAAGGAAAAGCGCGCGGTACGCAAATGCTTTACCAAAAAGTCTGTGAACTAGAAGGGGTTGCAGCGCTTAAATCGTTAGAAGATTTTCTACCAGAACCTATTTGCCATGCAGTCACACTAGGCGAAACATTTAGCTTGGATGATATCGGCCGACTGGTGCATCTAATATATGATGTGCGTCGTGATGATGGGATCTTGCGTAGCAAGCTTAGTAGTGAGGGTTTTGATAGTTTACGTAAAAATTATCCGCCCCGACGTGAGTTTAATACTTTGTCGGTGGCCGCAAATAGTGCGTGTGAAGCTACATTAGCTGCACTGGGATTTAGAATTAATGAATAGAGCATTTGCTTTATTCTCATGAGGAAAACACATGTCGCAAAAATTTAATGTTGCAGTTTTAGGTGCCACAGGTTTAGTGGGTCGCCAAATTATCGATACGTTAGAAGATCGTAAGTTCCCAGTTGACCAATTATTTTTACTTGCAAGCAGCCGTAGCGCAGGTGAAGAAATTCAATTTCGCGGTGAAGCGATTGAAGTCCTTGATGTAGAAGAATTTGACTTTAGCCAAGCACATATTGGTTTATTCTCAGCTGGTGGCAGTGTCTCTGAAAAGTACGCACCAATAGCCGCAGAAGCAGGGTGTGTTGTTATCGATAACACCTCGCACTTTAGAAACGATTTTGATGTACCACTTATTATTCCTGAAGTGAACGCATCGAGCTTAGCTGATTTTAGAAACCGTAATATTATTGCCAACCCAAATTGCTCGACCATTCAAATGTTAGTGGCATTGAAACCAATTTATGATGCCTACGGTATTGATCGTATTAATGTGTCTACCTACCAAGCCGTGTCAGGTGCAGGTAAAGAGGCGGTTGATGAGCTTGCAAAACAAACAGCAAACTTAATGAATGCACGTCCTATGGATAATGCTGTTTTTCCTAAACAGATTGCGTTTAACGTTATTCCTCAAATCGATAGTTTTGAAGACAATGGCTACACACGTGAAGAAATGAAAATGGTAAACGAAACACAGAAAATCCTTGGTGATAGCAGTGTTGTTGTTAACCCTACATGTGTGCGTGTGCCAGTATTTTTTGGCCACAGTGAAGCAATTAACATTGAAACGCGTATGCCGGTTGATTTAGAGCATGTAAAGCAGTTACTAAATGATGCCGAAGGGGTTGAGCTTATTGATGATTTAGCCGATTACCCAACAGCAGTATCTGATGCAAGCGGCAACGATACTGTTTATGTAGGTCGTCTGCGTGCAGATATTTCTCATCCGCACGGACTAAACATGTGGGTTGTGAGTGATAACACTCGTAAAGGCGCAGCCACAAATAGTGTGCAAATTGCAGAAGAGCTAATTGCAAACTATCTTTAAATCTGATGATTTAGGCTGAATTAAAAACGGAGAAAGCGGCGAGTTGCCGCTTTTTTTGTGAATTCACTGCCAAATTATTGCCGCATACGCCGTAAAAGCGTATAAACTTAACCATAACAATAAAAATATATCTCAGCCGCGATTATTTAAGCTATTTACTATCAATGTGTTGCAATAGATATTGTAGCCCAACTGGTTTATAGTTTGCAGCTGGAATAGAGTTTGCTAGAAAACACAATTAAGAATTCAATTCTGCAAGAATTACTCAATGTTTAAGCAACGACAGTTGCTGCGTTAACATTTAAAACACGAAAGGATCAGCATGCGCGGTTTAGCTACACTCTTTTTATTAGCGTCTGCATTGGTGATAACACCAACTTACTCTAATGAAGGCACCACTCTTAAAGGCCCCAAAGGTGTCGATTATGGTGCGCAGGGGCGCTCAATTGGTCCAATTAAGCCGACCGATACTTTATGGCGTATTGCGGCTAAAGTTCGCCCTGATAACTCAGTGAGTATCTATCAAGTCATGCAGGCTCTGTATGAGAAAAATCCATCATCGTTTCTTGATCAAAACCTTAATCACATGCGTGATGGCGCTTATCTTAAAATCCCTACAATTGCTGAAATGCGAGCTGTCAACGCAACGCTTGCAAAAGCACGCTCTGAGCAAGACGATGAACTATGGGAAAGAAAGAAAAACGGCACGTTAACGACAGCACAAATCAATGAATCTCAAAAGAAAGTAACGCAAGCCCGTAAAGTTGATGTTGATGAAGCTAAACAAGAGTTAAAGCAAGAAATTAACACCATTAAAGCTGAGCAGGGTACGCAACTGGTTGAGTTGCAAAAGCAATTTAAGTCGTCTGTAGAAAATGTTGAAGAGATTTTAGAAGAGAACAATAAGCTAAAAAACCAACTTACGGGTATTTCTAAAGAGCTTGAAACTGTTCGTAATCAGCTGGGCCAAGATAGCGAAATTCAAAAGCAGCTTAAAGAACTGATTGATAAACAAAACGAAATTATTGAGCAGCAAAGAGCAAAAAAGATTGAACAGGACAGTGGGGTTAACTTTTCATCACTTTTGAGCAACCCATTTGTTTTGGGCGCGTTAATGTTTATACCTGCATTACTGGTTATTGGCGGCGTGATTATGTTTTTGAAAAAACGCAACCGTAATGAACCAGAGTCGACAGATGACGATGAGTTTTTACCGCAGAGCCCAAGCTTCTCTTCAGAAGAAGAGCTAGACCCTATAATTGACTCTGATCCGCTTGTGCCTGAGCCTGAACAAGATAGCGATGATCTTAGTGTTCGTTTAGACGATGACGATTTAGAGCAAGACATGCTGCCTGATGATGACATTATTTTTGATGACAGCATTGATGATGGCTTTGATGAAGACGATGATAATGTTTTAAATCAAGACGAGCTTGAAGGACTTTTGAGTGACGATATTGTCTTTAATGATGATACGCCAGAACAAGCGATTGAAGATGATGAACTTGATTCATTCTTACAGCAAGACTTTGACCAATCTGATGATGACGGCTTAGGTGATGAAATTGATTTAGATAGTGAGCCATCTGCTGCAGACACTTCTGGTGATATTTTAAGTGCCGATGATATTGATAATTTATTTGAAAACGATGACAGCCTTGATGATTCGCTTGAGTCAAGCTCTTCAAATGATGAAATGGCCGCCTTAAGTGAAGAACTTGCTGAAGAAGACTTTGATATCGATAGCTTGATTGATGAGCAACAAGACGCAGCAGAGGATACACATGCAAGTATTGATAACGATGATATTGATGATCTACTTGACGAACCTTCAAATGAGCCTGATGCAGAACTGATCGATGAAGACGATTTCGATATAGATAGTTTAATCGATGAAGCACAAACAGACGAGTCTGAACCAGTACCTGTTGAAGAAGGTGATCTTGTTGATGAAGATGAAGCAGACGATGCCTTTGACCTAGATGATATCGACTCACTCATTGATGAAGCCGCGCAAGATCAAAACGATGAGCCAGCTGAAGTTGAACCAGACGCGGATGCACTTATTGATGAAGATGAGATTGATGATGCACTCGATGTCGATGACATTGACTCACTTATCGACGAAGCCGCACAAGATCAAAACGATGAGCCAGCTCAAGTTGAACCAGGCGCGGATGCACTTGTTGATGAAGATGAGATTGATGATGCACTCGATGTCGATGATATCGACTCACTCATTGATGAAGCCGCACAAGATCAAAACGATGAGCCAACTCAAGTTGAACCAGACGCGGATGCACTTGTTGATGAAGATGAGATTGATGATGCACTCGATATCGATGACATCGACTCACTTATCGACGAAGCCGCACAAGATCAAAACGATGAGCCAACTGAAGTTGAACCAGACGCGGATGCACTTGTTGATGAAGGTGACATTGAGGACGACTTTGATTTAGATGACATTGACTCACTTATCGACGAAGCCGCAGAAGAGCAATCGGATGAGCCAGCTCAAGTTGAGCCAGATGCGGATGCACTTGTTGGTGAAGACGAGATTGATGATGCACTCGATGTCGATGATATTGACGCACTTCTCGACGAAGCCGCAGAAGAGCAAGCGGATGAGCCAGCACAGGTTGAGCCAGATGCGGATGTACTTGTTGATGAAGACGAGATTGATGATGCACTTGATGTCGATGACATTGACTCACTTATCGACGAAGCCGCAGAAGAGCCAGCACACGTTGAACCAGACGCGGATGCACTTGTTGATGAAGACGACATTGATGATGCACTCGATGTCGATGATATTGACGCACTTATCGACGAAGCCGCAGAAGAGCAAGCGGAAGAGCCAGCACACGTTGAACCAGATGCGGACGCACTTGTTGATGAAGACGAGATTGAAGATACACTCGACGTTGATGATATTGACTCGCTTACCGATGAGGATGAATTAGATGATTCACTCAATGGTGATGACGAATTAGCGCTTGATGATATTGATGAGCTAATACAAGAGGCAAATGAATTAAAGCAAGATACGCAGGCACAAATTTCAGAACTCTCTGCTTCAGAGCCCTCATCTGAGCATGATGAAAATCTCACTGATTCACTCGAAGATCTTGCTGATGCAGAACAAGCAATTGATGATACTCGCGTAGAAGAGCTTGCATCGGAGTTAAACGATGATGCAGACATTGACGAAGTTGATATTGATGAAGCTATCAATACTGACTTTAGTGAAAACAGTGATGACTTGCTAGATGATGACGACAGTTTAGATGAATATGATGATCCATCATTAAAGAGTGTTGATGAGCTTCTTAGCGAAATTGGGGAAGAGGAAGAGTATGTCGCTGCACCAGACTGGTCAATAGATGAGCCAAATGAAGATTTTGAAGAAGTAGAAATCGATCTTGGCGATGATCCGCTCGCTGAAGAAGAGCGTGTCGATGACGTTGATTTAGACGCTGAAGATGAGCCATTATCACAAGATATGGTTACCCCAAGCCAAGAGTTGGAAGAGTATCCAGAGCTTGAATTTGATGAGTTAGAAGCAGACGAGGTTGTTGACGAAACAAACAATGAAACAGAGTTAACACCGAGTCAAGCGGAGCAAGACTTAGCAGACTCTCTTGCTGCGGCGGGTGTCGATCAGCTAGATGATGACTTTGACGATGAGATTCTCATCGACAATGAGTTTACAGAAGATGACTTAATTGACTCTGATGAAGAGAACACACAAGAAGGTGATAACCTACTTGATTTAGGTACTGAGCACGAACAGGAGCAGACACTAGCTGATAAAGAGCCAGCTTCAACGGATGACTTCAGTGATATTTCAGATGATGATATCGACGATGATTTCATGGCTGATCTTACGCAAACAGACTTTGATGCGTTATTAAATGAACTTGCAGAACCTGATGATAGCCATGTTGCCGATGCCAGCGAATTTGATGTTGATTTTAATGCGCTTCTAAATGAAGACCTACAAATTGACGACTCAAATAGTGACGAGTTAGAAACCACAGAGCCTAACAGCACTTCACCAGATACCTCGGCCAGTGATGAGTTTGTGGATATTGATTCATTGCTCGAACAAAGTGATGATGAAGCGCTTGATTACGAGCCTTATGACGATGTGGATATGGATGTCGGCTTAAGTGACTTTGATGACTTACTAGCAGGTGATAACCCAACAGACGTTGATGCAGAGAGCGGTGGTTATTCTGCCAAGCTTGATTTAGCAAGAGCATATATTGAAATTGACGATTTTGATTCAGCTTTACAGGCTATTGAAGATGTCATCAACAACGGCCCAGATGAAGTGCAAGCAGAGGCACAGTCGCTAAAGGCGAAGCTTAACGGGTAAGGTCATTTTAGACTAGAAAACCGAGCTATTTGAAGTGACCCCCACTAGTTGGATAATCCAATTACTGGGGGTCTTTTTATGTCCTAAAATCACCGTGCTTCATATGGTGAAAAAATTGACTCTTGCCTAGTTCATCACTTGCTTCTTACAGTACAGAATCTAATTATCATTAATAAATAATGCTGCTAACTTGTTAAAATTAAAAAGTGAGCGCTATTTTTGGGTCTTATGTAATTGGAAATTTGGCTTAGTGTTATGACGTAAGCTTGGTATTCATTTAATGACACATACCGACAGGTAAGCAGAATGAAAAAACAAGTAGGAAGTTGTATTAAGGAAGAGGAATGAAATACCTAATAACTCTCATATTATCTCTGTCGATGAATAAGGCAAAAATTCGAACAATCAAATTCAATTTCATTCATCGAATCTGATTGTTCGAGTTAGCGTCATTCAGCGAATGCTTAATTATTTCCTATCTTCTAAACGGCGAGCTTTGAAGTCAGAATCAGCTTTCCACTTTGGCCAATCACCGTTATTGGCAAGCTTGGCAGCAATATCAACAATGAGTTCAATATCTTGCTCAACGCCACCCATTGACCATTGTGGCGAATAGTCATCTGCTTCTTTATGGTATTTATGAGCAATGTAGTCTGGGTCGGTATCACCTAGGCTCATAAACAACAAGCTAGGCACACCTTGTTTAGCTAAAGAGAAGTGGTCTGAGCGGAAAAACAGGCCATTTTGTGGTCTTGGGTCCATTTTTACGTGGCGGCCTTGTGCTTTGGCTGCATCAGCTAGGTAGTCTTCCATTTCAGACATGCCTTTTCCATATTGTAAAATGTAATCAACGCCATCAAGCACATTCATGCCATCAATGTTTAGTAGTGCCACCATGTGTTTTGTAGGCACAATCTCACCGGTAGCAAATTGCTCAGAGCCAATTAAGCCAGTTTCTTCTGCGGTGAAGTTGGCGAAGATAATAGAGCGTTTAAATGGCTTTTTCTTGTGCATTTCACTAAGAATGCGAGCAATTTCAACTGTCGCTGCGCTCCCAGATGCATTATCAACAGCTCCATTGTAAATCTTCAGCCCATCATCAGTTTGCTTGGTACCAAAATGATCCCAATGTGCACCAATGACAATGTATTCTTCAGGGGTTTCACTACCAGTGAGCGTTGCAACAACGTTATGCGATTGCGCTTGTGAAATATCACTTTTAAGCGTCAGTTCGGCCTTAGCTTTTAAATCAACTGGTCGAAAGTCTGTTTTTAATGCGTTGGCTTTTTCAGTTTGATAATCAAAACCTGCTTGCGCGAATATTTCATTGGCAGCTTGCTCATCAATCCAACCCATAACAGGGACGTCTGAGGCATTGTTAGCTTGGTCGATTAAAGTATATTTACTGCCCGTGTTAGAGCTTTCTACAACGCCCCAAGGGTAAGCAGCAGGAGCTGTTTCGTGGACGATGAAAACAGCTTTGGCACCTTGACGTGCGCCTTCTTCGTATTTGTAAGTCCAACGACCATAATAGGTCATCGCATTACCAGTGAATAGCGTCTCATCTTGAGTAGCAAAACCTGGATCATTAACAAGTACTATGATTGTTTTGTCTTTGACATCAATATCGGCAAAGTCATTCCAATTATATTCAGGTGCATTAATACCGTAGCCAACAAACACAACATCAGAACCATCAATATTAATTTCTGGATTAATTTGTTGAGTGCGAGCAGTAAAGTCACTGCCTGCATTGAAACTTAGATCACCGACTTTCAATGTCATGTTTTGATCAGGCGTGAGTTTCGCCATAGTAACAGGTTGCAAAAACTCGCCTTTGTAGCTGCCTGTTAGGCCAAGTTTTTTATATTCATTTGCTAGGTAGTTAATTGTTAGCGTTTCGCCTTCCGTTAGCGGTCCACGACCTAAAAACTCATCAGAAGCAAGTGTTTTAATATGTGAGCGTACATTGTCAATGTTCACAGTTTCATTGTTTATTACGCTTTCACTAGTATTTGATGCAGGCTCTGAGCAGCCCGCTAAACCAACTGCAAAGGCTAGGCTTGCGTATTTTAAGTAGGTTATCATCATTTTTTCTGGTTTGTTGAACAGAGTCTCACTATATTGGCAGGAAGTGGGACTGTCCAGAAAGACGCTTTCAATAACTAATTATTCAAGATGAAAGGGTAGTCATGCAATTCACATCCTTTCACTTTTACCACCATGCTTTATCGATAACAGAATCTTGAATTCTGAATATCTCACCAACTAACGGTGTGCTGAGCGAAACATGCTCTTGCGCGGCTTTTTTTGCAACGCGCCTTAGTGGGTCATACCATGCATGAAAGGCTAAGTCGAAAGTACCATTGTGGACAGGCACCATCACATCGCCTTTGAGGTCTAAATGTGCTTGTACAGACTGTTCGGGTGTCATGTGAATATCAGCCCAATCTTTATCATAGGCACCTGTTTCTATAAAAGTAATATCAAATGGCCCATAGCGGTCGCCAATTTCTTTAAAACCTGCAAAGTAACCGGAGTCTCCACTGAAGTAAAAGCGCTTATTGTTGACCTTAATTGCCCATGAACCCCATAGTGTTTTGTTGCCATCAGTTAAACCACGGCCAGAGAAGTGCTGTGTTGGTGTAAATACAAGTTGGCTATTTGCCGTATTTTGCTCTTGCCACCAATCAAAACTATGCACTTTTTGTTCATCAACGCCCCATTTTTTAAGGTCGTTTTCGACACCAAGCGGCACATAAAAAGACGCCGTTTTATCGACTAGTTGTTTAATTGCCGCTTTATCTAAGTGGTCATAATGGTTGTGTGAAATAAACACTTTCGCGATGTCTGGTAACTCTTCAATGCTGATCGGTGTTGGCTGAAAGCGTTTTGGACCCATAAATGTAAAAGGCGAAGCGCGCTCTGAAAATACCGGATCAAATAGCCAGTATTCGCCATACACTTTCGCTAAAATAGATGAATGACCTAACTTTACAAAATGCACTGTGTCATTTGATAAACGCTCAAGTTGTGCATTAGAAACAGAGTGCATTGGAAGCTCGCCTTTAGGCTCAGAATCAATTTTCTTTTCAGTAATGAATCGTTTGAAGATACCTAGTGTTTTCTTAAAGCTAGGTCTTTCAACTTGAGCGCTATTGTGAAACTTGCCGCCTGTTAATTGTGCTGAGTGGCTGTTGTTACTCACACCTTCAGCAACTAATTGATTATTCATAATAAACACTCCCATTACGATGCATAGAGCGGCGATTGCTAGCCATTTAAGAAATTTCATATTGTCACCACAAGTAAACTACACAGTGTAGTTTTTCATGGTTTATATTAAAAGTAAACTATATAGTGCAATTTTTGTTTTTGCGTTACACTAGCTAGGTAATCGGAGGGGTCGATGAAATTATCACAAAGAAAGCGATTAGATATTTTAAATGCTGCAGAAACTCTTTTCTTTCAGCAAGGATTTGAGCATACCAGTATGGATCAGGTAGCGAGTTTAGCAGGGGTTTCGAAGCGAACGGTTTACAACCACTTTGAGAATAAGGATGTGTTGTTTCAGGCTATTTTAGTCTTTATGTTTGAAAAGGTACGTAAAGATAATGCTGTGCTTTTTAATAGCGATAAACCCGTCAATGAGCAGCTTACACAAATAGCTGAACAAGAAGTTGCTTTATTAACGTCTAAGGAGTTTTTAAAAGTAGCAAAAGTTGCTTTTATGCAGATGTTACAGCAGCCTGACTTGGCCAAATCACTTGCTAATAATAGTATGGGGTGTATGCAAGATTTAGTGGCGTTTTTAGAACAAGCCACGCTCGCTCAGAAATTACAAGTTGAAGATGCAGAGTTTGCAGCTAAACAGTTTGTCTACCAATTAAAGTCATTAATTTTTTATCCGTTACTTTATGGTTTTGAGCAACAAGACAGTAAAGCCAACGCAGAGATTATTAGGCAAACGGTTAAAATGTTTTTAGCCCGATACCAAGTTTAAGGACTGCAAATGAAAACAGGGATTGTCGTACTCGGTGCACCTAATGAGGCGGATGGCAGCTTATCGATAATTGCAAAAAGTCGTTGTGATAAAGCATTCGAGGTGTATTTAAATAACCCAGGTAGCTATATTTTATGTACTGGGGGTTACGGTAGTTTTAATCTCAGTGCTCACCCACATGGTTATTTAACGCAACGATATTTAATGAGTTTAGGTGTTGCTGAAAAAGTTTTTTTAGATAATGCACCCAGCCGGTTTACGTTAGAAGATGCGACACTTGCAAAACCTATTTTAGAAGCAGCGGGCATTCAAAAGTTAATTTTAGTCAGTTCAGAATTTCACATTGAACGTGTTGGGTATGTTTTTAAGCACGTGTTTCCTTCTATGATATTGCAGAGTGTGTCGGCTATCACACCCATCTCTGAAGCTGAACTTGTGAAACTATACGCTCATGAGCAGTCTGCAATGCTCAGAGAAAAAGAGAATATTAATCAACTAAAAAGCCGCGAATTATAAAATATCGCGGCCTTTTTTAGTTTTATATACTGGCGTATTATTTTACTTCTTTACCAGCTGCTTGTTGGTCAGCATGATAGCTTGAGCGAACAAACGGGCCGCAGGCAGCATGCGTAAAGCCAATCTCATCTGCATAGTCTTTTAAAGCATCAAACTCTGCTGGTGGCACGTAACGCTTTACTGCTAGATGGTGTTTAGACGGTTGCAGGTATTGACCTACAGTTAGCATATCAACGTTATTCTCGCGAAGGTCGCGTAGCACTTCTTCAATCTCGCTAATTTCTTCACCTAAACCTACCATCAAGCCAGACTTTGTTTTCACATTAGGGTGTGCTTCTTTAAAACGGCGTAATAGCTCAAGTGACCATTTATAGTCAGCTCCTGGACGAGCAAGCTTGTATAAACGTGGTGCAGTCTCGAGGTTATGGTTGAATACATCAGGTGGTGTTTCAATTAAGATATCAAGAGCACGGTCCATACGGCCACGGAAATCAGGCACAAGGATTTCAATCGTGATCTTAGGGTTATGCTTACGAATCTCGCGGATACAATCAGCAAAGTGTTGTGCACCACCGTCGCGTAAATCATCGCGATCAACTGATGTGATTACAACGTAGCTTAGCTTCATATCTTTGATAGTCAGTGCCAGTTTCTCTGGCTCTGCTGCATCTGGCTTTAATGGACGGCCGTGGGCAACATCACAGAATGGACAGCGACGTGTACAAATTGCACCTAGAATCATAAAGGTCGCAGTACCGTGGTTGAAACATTCAGATAGGTTAGGGCACGATGCTTCTTCACATACTGAGTGTAAACCATGCTTACGCATAGCTTGTTTAATGCCATCAATACGTTCGGTTGATTTTGGTAAGCGAATTTTTAGCCATTCTGGCTTACGCAACATCTCGTTTTTTTCAGTTGGTAAAACTTTAACTGGGATCAGCGCCATTTTCTCTGCATCACGCAGTTTTACGCCTGGTTCCATTTTGACTGGTTTATTCATTCGTTTTCAAACCCTTCAGTGTGCTTAACCACAGTAGCATTAAGCTTTTTAATCATGTGTTTTACAAGCCCTGCACCTGCTTGCTCGAGGTTTTGTGGGCCATGCAAGTCGGTTGTTTGCACCATGTTCATACCTGCATAGCCGCATGGATTGATCCGTAAAAAAGGCGCTAAATCCATGTTTACATTCAGTGCTAAACCGTGGAAAGAGCAGCCGCGACGAACGCGAAGACCAAGTGAGGCCACTTTACTATCGTTTACGTAGACACCCGGTGCATCGGCTTTGGCGTAAGCATCAATATCATAATCTTTAAGCGTGTCTATAATACACTCTTCTAACCAAGTGACGAGTTCACGCACACCAATATTTAAACGACGTAAATTAAACAGCACGTACATCATTTGTTGGCCTGGACCGTGATAGGTAACTTGGCCACCACGATCCACTTGAATAACTTCAATATCACCCGTGTTTAGCAAGTGTTCTGCTTTACCTGCTTGGCCTTGTGTAAATACAGGTTCGTGTTCTACTAACCAGATTTCATCCGCGGTATGTTCATCACGAGTATCAGTAAAAGATTGCATTTTTTGCCAAATAGGCATGTAACGCTGACGACCTAACTGACGAACGATTAATTCTCTTTCGCTCACGACTTACTCCGTAATCAGCCTATAGCATATGACGTACGTCATCGATGTTGCTGATCACGTTATAGATTTCTTCAATGTGCTCTTTGCTTGTGACCGTTGCAACAAGCGTTACTGATTCGTAATTACCTTTGCTGCTTGGCTTTACTTTAGGTGCGTAATCACCTGGTGCAATAGGTTGCAGCTTTTCTAAGACTTGATCTGTCAAGTTTACATTTGCTAAGCCCATGATTTTAAATGTAAATGGGCAAGGGAAGTCTAAATACTCATCAAACTTAGTATTTTTAACAGGTTGAACCACGACGGTGACTCCTCAAACAGTGAGTGTGCTTAATAGAGATTTTCTCGGCCACTTCTTGGCGTTAAGCAAACTAGGTTATGACGCACTCGACCCAGCGCGACTGATATGGGGCGCATTCTATCATTTTTCAGGCAAAAAAAAACGCCTTGCGATGCAAGGCGTTTATAATCTTTTATTCGTTATTACATTATTTGTAAACGTAGGTAATCATAAATTTTGCTAAAGAAGCTACCTTCTGCTACTTCCTCTAGTGTAACTAGTGGATATTGCGCGATTTCTTCACCTTCAAGCTGTAAAAATAAAGTACCTACTTTTGTCCCTTTTTCAAGCGGTGCTTCTAAGGTTTTATCAAGCTCAAAGTTTGCTTTTAAATTTTTACGTTGACCACGAGGGATCGTAATCGGCGTATCTTCTAAAATACCCAAAGATACATTTTCTTTGTTACCCATCCAAATACGTTGCTCAGCGAAGCTATCGCCAGCTTTGTACGGTGTAATTGTTTCGAAAAAGCGAAAACCGTAGTTCAGTAACTTTTTACTTTCAACTTTACGTGCGCGCTCACTTTCTGCGCCCATAATGACAGCAATTAAACGCATATCGTCTTTAGTCGCAGAGCTCACTAAGCTATAGCCCGCTTCTGATGTGTGGCCAGTTTTGATGCCATCAACATTCATGCTCTCATCCCATAACAATGAGTTACGGTTATATTGTTTAATGCCATTATAAGTGAATGATTTTTTAGCATACACTTCGTATTCATCAGGTACGTCACGAATAAGTGCAGCGCCCAGTGTCGCCATATCGCGTGGAGTTGTGAAATGCTCAGTTGTATCTAAACCATGGCTGTTGATAAAGTGGCTGTTAGTCATACCTAACTTTTCAGCATGAGCATTCATTAAATCAGCAAATGCACTTTCACTACCAGCAATATGCTCGGCCATTGCTACACAGGCATCGTTACCAGATTGAATGATGATGCCATGGTTAAGATCGTCAACACTGATCTGTTTACCAACTTCGATAAACATTTTTGATGATTCAGGGAAATTCTTTGCCCACGCTTTTTCACTTACAGTAACCATATCTGTAGGTGATATGTTACCTGCTTTAATTTCAGTACCAATTACATAACTGGTCATCATTTTGGTTAAACTTGCAGGCGCCAATTTGGTATCGGCTTCGCCTTCTGCGATCACTTTACCGGTGGTGAAATCAACCAAGAAGTAACCTTTCGCATTAACTTGAGGTGGGGCAGGGATGATTTGGGCTGTTGCAGAGAAAACGCTAGCAGTGCAAACAAGGCCACAAACGCCACTTAAGATTTTATATTTTATAGATTTCATCATACTCATTAATGGTTAAAGTTAAACATGTCGCGTTAACCTATTCTAAAGGTCTTACTCACTGTAAAGCAAGAACGCGTTCTGAAATTGGTTTTGTTTTAATTTGTTCAAGACAGTTTGTGCTTCTGCGGCATCTTTGATTGGACCGAGTCGCAAACGATAAATTCCGTCTTTTTCAACAATATTTGTTGGTACATGGTATTGCTGACGCAATTGAAACGCGAGAGCTTCGACGTTAGCAAGTGTACTGCCTGCAGCAACCTGTATGTAACTTAAACGTGGGGCAGAATCGGCAAGTGTAATTGCTTCAACCTTAACACGCGCTGTACCTTTTGTGTAATAGCCTAGCTTGTAAGCGGCTGAATAGGACAGGTCAATTAACCTGTCATCATGAAAAGGGCCGCGATCATTTACTCGTACGATTACCGATTTACCATTATCTAGATTAGTCACACGGGCAAAACTGGGTAAAGGCAGCGTTTTATGAGCGGCAGACATAGCAAACATATCGTATATTTCGCCGTTAGAGGTGTGGTAATTATGAAATTTTCGACCGTACCACGACGCTATACCTTCCTCAGAATAACCGGTTTCATCAAGCATAGGTGTGTAGCGTTTACCTAGTACTTCATAAGGACGACCAGCACTTGCACTTTTCACTACAGGTGTGACGACGGCATCTTGCATTTCAAGCTCTGTAGGCTTACGCAGCGGAGCAGCATCATGTTCCATTGCATACCTGCCTCGTTGTGAAGAAGAGCTACATGCTGTTAGCAACACACACATTAAAACAATAAATAGAAGGTTCACGCGGTTTATCATTATTTTAAAAGCATCCTTTTATCGGTAGCGATGGACATAATAATACCAAACCCGGCCATCAGGGTTACCATCGATGTGCCACCGTAACTAATTAATGGTAAGGGAACACCCACTACAGGGAGTAAACCCGATACCATGCCAATATTTACAAATACATAAACAAAAAAGGTTAACGTGAGCGCTCCCGCTAGAAGTTTACCAAATGCATCTTGGGCATTAACAGCAATGTAGAGTCCGCGACCTATGATAAATAGGTACATGCAAAGCAGTAAGCAAACACCAAAAAGACCAAACTCTTCACTGAGTACTGAAAAAATAAAGTCAGTGTGCCTTTCTGGTAAAAACTCGAGTTGTGATTGGGTACCTTGCAGCCAACCTTTTCCCTCTATACCACCAGAACCAATGGCTATTTTTGACTGAATTATGTGGTAGCCAGAACCCAGAGGGTCACTTTCAGGATCTAAAAACGTGAGTACCCGTTGGCGTTGGTAGTCGTGCATTCCGTAATGCCAAAATGGCCATGCAGCGAGCGCGATGGTTGCACTAAAAAAACCAATCAAGCGCCAACTTAAACCAGACAAAAACAACACAAAGATGCCAGAACTGGCGATTAAAATCGAGGTACCTAAGTCAGGTTGCTCTTTTATTAAGACGGTTGGTACCATCACGATCGCAAAACCAATAATTAAGTGGATGACTCTCGGTGGTAAGTGGTTACGCCCGATATACCATGCAACCATCATAGGAACGGCTATTTTCATTAATTCAGACGGTTGAAATCGAGTTACGCCCAAATCAAGCCAACGCTGAGCACCTTTTGAGCTAACGCCGAATAGCAAAACACCAACCAGCATCAAAAGCCCCACACAATAAAGGGGTATAACCATGCTTTTTAATGTATTAGGTGAAAACTGAGCAAGAATAAACATACCTAGCACAGCGCCAAACATACGGGTTGCATGGCGAATCATCATCGCCGAGTCTTGGCCACTGGCGCTGTATACGATAGCAAGACTCGCTACCATCATAGCCATAAGGGCAATTAGAAGCGGTAAATCGAGGTGAAGGCGCTGCCAGATAGAGCGTTTTTTATTTAATGGGATCATGGCGCGTCACTTTGAGCTGTTTGAATTGGGTTAGCCGAAAAGTAGTAATCCATTAACTGGCGGGCGATTGGCGCACCAACGGTACTACCACCACCAGTATTTTCTACGACCACAGAAACAACAATTTGTGGGTCATTATAGGGTGCAAAACCAATATAAATTGCGTTATCACGTTGGCGCTCTTTTAATGACTTAGCGTCATAACGCTCACCTTGTGCAATACTGACAACTTGTGCGGTTCCCGTTTTGCCAGCAGGGTCATAAGTCGCCCCTTTAAATGCTTTATGGGCTGTCCCTGTTACTTTATGTACGGTGTTGTGCATCGCATCAAGTGCAATTTGCCAGTGATGTGGATTTTTAAGTACCACAGGTGGCTTTTCATCATTATTGATTTGCGTTACTTCGTTTTCTTTTTTGGCTACTTGAACAAGATGAGGAGGGTGGTCCAAACCACGGTTCACCAAAATGTTAGTTGCATTGGCTATTTGCATCGGAGTGGCAGTCCAATAGCCTTGTCCAATACCCACTGAAATTGTATCGCCTCGCCACCACGATTCTCTGAAACGGGCTTCTTTCCATTCTTTGGATGGCATAATTGCCGTTGTTTCTTCATGAATATCAATACCCGAGAGCTCGCCAAAGCCAAACTGAGTCATAAAGTCACTGATTTTAGTGATGCCTAATCGGTAAGCTACATCGTAAAAGTAGGTATCACATGACTCTTCAATGGCTTTGTACACATCGACATGACCATGGCCCCAACGTCTCCAGTCACGCCATTTGTGTTCAACATTAGGTATTTGAAAAAAGCCAGGGTCCCAAATTTTTGTTTGCTCGGTGACCAGCCCTTCTTCCAATGCCAAAATAGCCATGTGTGGCTTCACTGTTGATGCAGGGGCATACCGGCCTTGGGTTGTACGATTTATAAGTGGTCGATCAGGGTTTAGTAATTCTTTGTAATCTTTGCTACTGATACCATGCACAAACAAGTTAGGGTCGTAGCTTGGATTTGAGTATAGCGCCAATACTCCGCCATCTTTGGCATCAAGCACAACAACCGCACCCCGCATATCTTTTAAGGCATGTTGGGCAATTTGCTGTAAACCTATATCGAGGGTAAGCACTAAATCATGGCCAGGCTCTGGTGGGGTAAGGCTAAGAGTACGAATTACTCGACCACGGTTATTTACTTCAACACGTTGTGAGCCAACCATACCATGCAGGAGTTCTTCGTAATACTTTTCGATACCCAGCTTACCAATGTCGTGCGTTGCACGGTAGTTAGTCGCCTGATCCTCCGCTTCGAGTTTTGTAAGCTCTTTTTTATTAAGCTTAGCAACATAACCTAAGGCATGGGTGAGGGTATCACCATATGGGTAGTAGCGAGCGAGGCGAGCTTCAATACTAAACCCTGGGAATTTATGCTGATTTACCGAAAACTTTGCTACTTCGGTTTCATTTAATCGTGATTTTAGTACTTGGCTTTTAAAGCGACGGTTATGCTTTATATCATCTAAAAAGTCAGCTTTTTGTTGCTCACTGATATCGATAATCTGTTGAACAGCTGTGAGCGCTTTATCGAGGTCGTCGACATCTTCAGGGATCACTTCAAGATTGTAAACTGGTTTGTTTTCGGCCAGTAATACCCCATTTCGGTCATAGATAAGGCCACGATTGGGCGCAATCGGAATGACTTTAATACGATTATCGTTCGAACGAGTTTGGTAATCTTGGTGATCAATTACCTGTATGTTATATAAATTTGATAATAAGACACCAATTAGCAGGGTAACAAACACAAAACCCACAAATGCTCGGCGAGCAAATAAGTTTGCTTCAGCCGAGTGGTCTCGAATCGTGGGTCTGTGTTTTCGCATTGGTTTTACTACTCGCGATGATAAGGGTGGTTGTTATTCAAGCTCCAGCCACGGTAAAGGCTTTCGGCAACAATAATACGCACTAAAGGGTGCGGTAGTGTTAGGTTTGATAGTGACCACTTTTGTTCAGAGGCTGCGATACATTCAGGTGCTAAGCCTTCAGGGCCGCCAATTAACAAACTCACATCACGTCCATCAAGTTGCCACTTCTCCATACTCTTAGCGAGTTGATGCGTATCCATAGGTTTACCGGTTACTTCCAAGGTAACAATACGGTTACCCTTTGGAATAGCCGCCAAGGTTTTTTCACCTTCGAGTTGTAAAATACGTTTGATATCCGCATTTTTACCACGCTTTCCTGCTGGTATCTCAACAAGTTCAAGTGGCATATCACGCGGAAAACGGCGTTGATACTCTGTAAATCCGGTTTCAACCCATGCTGGCATTTTTGTGCCAACAGCAATCAATTGTATCTTCAAAATGCGTACCTATGTTCTTGCTAAGGGTTAACCCCAAAGTTTCTCTAGATCATAGAAGTCACGTGTTTGATCTTGCATTACGTGTACAACAACATCACCTAGGTCAACAAGTACCCATTCGCCTTCGTTTTGGCCTTCATAACCAAGCGGCTCTTCACCCGCGTGACGCGCCTCTTTGGCAACGTGATCGGCAATTGATTGTACGTGACGCTTAGAGTTACCAGAGCACACTAACATATAGTCAGTAATATCAGATTTACCACGAACATCGAGTTGTACCACATCACGAGCTTTCATATCGTCGATTTTATCAAGGGCAAAGGCGAGTAGTTGTTTAGAATCCAAAGTGTTTTCTCAAAATTAAATTATCGTAATTTGTTATTTTATCACGCAACCGCTATTTATTCATCTGTTTGGTAAAGATGATGCTGCGCAATGTATTGACTGACGCTGTGTGGTAAAAGTTCCGTCATGTCATCATCTAAAAGTAGTTTTTTTCTGATTTTACTGGATGCGGCATCAACTTGTAAGCCATTTAAAAAGAACAGCTTACCTGCATGGTTGTGCGCTAGTTGGTGAAGGTCATCCGTTTCAGCGTGTGTTTTATAATCAGCCAGTTCACCGGTTACTTGGCAGTGTTGCCCAGGACGTTGGTAGACCACAATATGACATAGCTTGACAATATCTTGCCATTTAAACCATTTATCTAGGTTATTGAATGAATCCATTCCAATTAAGAACATAATTGGCGCTGCTGGATTTTCTGCACGCAGCTCTTGCAAGCTCAACAGTGAATAAGACGCACCATCTCGATTAAGTTCTCGGTAATCAATGGCAAAATGTGGATTGTTTTCAATCGCGAGTTTGAGCATATTAATGCGGTGCTCATCGCTTATACCTGGCTTAGCTTTGTGGGCAGGTATTGCACAGGGCATAAAATAAAGCGTGTTTAAGCTGCATTGCTGAACACATTGCTCAGCCATATTAATATGACCTAGATGGATTGGGTCAAATGTGCCACCAAAAATAGCAATCATCAATCACCACGCTTAGTCGAATGCTGGATGGCAAGGTAGTGCCATTTCGACAGGCTGACAAAACACTAAACATATATGTGTTAATGCTTGATAAGGTGCGACTAGACTCCCTTGCTTATAAGCGGCATCAAACTGCGCTAGGTGTTTAGTGATTTGTTCAAGGGCTTTAATATTAAGGCGGTTTAGGGCTTGTTGAGTCGTTGCTTGTTGGTTTTTCCAAATATT
The DNA here is from genome assembly GCF_041414825.1 of Pseudoalteromonas sp. 68 DY56-GL68. Taxonomy (NCBI): domain Bacteria; kingdom Pseudomonadati; phylum Pseudomonadota; class Gammaproteobacteria; order Alteromonadales; family Pseudoalteromonadaceae; genus Pseudoalteromonas; species Pseudoalteromonas sp. 68 DY56-GL68. The sequence continues at coordinate 164,534 of NZ_JAOCZL010000018.1, read as the reverse complement.
AAACTGTTTGTATAAATCAGCCATATTGGCACCATTTAATCGTCCGTGTTGCATTGCCAATAAACTTGCTGCTTCTTTATTAATAGCCCAAAAGATACTCATGGCTTCCGTGTTGTCATCAGCAAGTTTACTCATAATTTTAACGACTTGTTCAGACTGACCTTGTAAAAGAGCATGACTTAAATCGAAAATATCAAACTTAGATTGATTGAGTAGTCCTTGCATCACAGCTTGTTGATCGACTAAATCACTTCCATAAAGTAGCGATAGTTTCTCAAGTTCTTGATGGCAAGCAAGCAGGTTTCCTTCAGTGGCATCAATTAAGCTTTGCTTTGCATTGTTGTGCAGGTTTAGGTTTAAACTGTCACACTGCTCATCTAGCCAGCGACTTAAGTGATTCCCCGTCAGCGGGTAGCAAGGTACAAATACACCTTGTTTATCAAGTGCTTTAAACCACGCGCTTCGTTGAATGTCTTGACCGGCTTTAGCACCTTTTAGCACTAAAATAGTGTCTGGATTGACAAGCTCTACGAGCTGTTTAAATATTTGGCTGCCTTGTGTTCCAGGCTTTTGCTCGTTTAAGTCAAACTCGATTAAAGTACGAGCACTAAATAACGACATACTTTGATATTGGGCAATGATTTCTTGCCAATCAAAGCCAGGCATTAGCGTAAATTTAATAACTTCGTCAAAGCCTTGTTGTTTGGCCGTTTGACGAATTTGCATGATGCACTGTGTAATTTGATAGGGCTCTTCACCAAACACCATGTAAAAAGGCGCAAGGCCTTTTTTTAACTGGCTAGGTAGCTGGTTTGCATAGCAACGCATTACAGTTGTGATAACTCTCGTACAATTCGACGACTCGCTTGCTTACGAATCTCGCTTAATAGCAAGTCAAGCTCCTTCGCTTTTGCAAGAGCATTATCAGGGTCGTCTTGGTAATTACGATACAGCTCGAAGTTTTGATTAATAGCTTGCTGACCAGGTCGCTTAAGTGTGTAACTAACACTGTAGGCCAGTTCATATTCTGCAACTTGGCCATTGTCGAATAACGATAGGATTTGACGTTCTAAGCGATCTCTGTGAATTGTTAGCTCCGGCAATAATCGATCGCCATGCTGAAGGTCAACTTTACTGGCAATCAGCTCTTTTTCCACTAACTCGAATAAGGCCGACTTTTCATCATCACCCACCAGTGAAATGACTTTTAAATCGTCAGGTAAGTTTGAGGCTTTCTTTAAATGAAAGCCACAACTTGTTAGTAGCAAACAGACTAGCGCAAGGGCTAGTCCGTTTTTAAGTGCATGAAGCGCTGCCATCTTAGTTGGCAACCACGTTAAGTAGCTTACCAGGTACGTAAATAACTTTACGAACTGTTACGCCGTCTGTGAACTTAGTCACGTTTTCTTCAGCAAATGCTAATGCTTCAACTTGCTCTTTGGTTGCATCTGCAGGCACTGTTAACTTAGCACGTAGCTTACCGTTAACTTGTACGATGATTAGCCTCTCATCTTCAACAAGTGCTGACTCATCAACTGTTGGCCAAGCTGCATCTAAGATGTCACCTTCTTTGCCAAGATCTTGCCATAATTGGTGACACATATGCGGCGTGATAGGCGCAAGCATGATAAGTAGTGCTTCAAGTGCTTCGTTAGCAATTGCCACATCTTGCTTATCAGCAAGTGGTGCTTTAAGTAACTTGTTCGAGATTTCCATGATTGCGGCAATTGCGGTGTTGAATGTTTGACGACGCTCAACGTCATCAGTCACTTTTGCAATGGCTTTATGTAGTTCACGACGAAGTACTTTTTGGTCGCTATTTAATGCAGATTTATCAAGCGCTTGGTAGCCCACAGTTTCAACATCAACCGCGTATTTCCAAATACGTTTTAAGAAACGCATTGCACCTTCAACACCTGAATCAGACCACTCAAGAGTTTGCTCTGGTGGTGCTGTGAACATCATGAATAAACGCACTGTATCTGCACCGTACTGGGCAATAACTTGTTGCGGGTCGATACCGTTATTTTTCGATTTCGACATTTTGCTCATGCCTGCAGAGAATACCGGCTCACCATCTTCTTTGTGCCATGCTTTAACAACACGACCTTTGTCGTCTGTTTCAGTTTGTACATCAGTTGGTGAAATCCAGATATCACCGCCTTTCTCATCTTTACGATAGAAAGTATCAGCTAATACCATGCCTTGACATAGTAAGCGCTCAAATGGCTCATCTGAGTTTACTAGGCCAAAGTCACGTAATAACTTGTGGAAGAAACGCGAGTAAAGTAAGTGCAAGATCGCATGCTCAATACCACCAATGTATTGGTTTACTGGTAACCAATAATTTGCAGCACCAGGTTCAATCATGCCTTCGTCAAAACGTGGGCTACAGTAACGCGCGTAGTACCAAGACGACTCCATGAAGGTATCGAAGGTATCTGTTTCGTGGAATGCAGGCGCGCCATTTACAGTTGTTTTAGCCCACTCAGGATCAGCTTTGATTGGTGAAGTCACACCATTCATTACTACGTCTTCTGGTAAGCGAACTGGTAGCATGTCTTCTGCTGCTGCAAGCTCATCACCATTTTCGTCGCTTAACATTGGGATTGGAGAACCCCAGTAACGCTGACGGCTAACACCCCAGTCACGTAGACGGAAATTAACTTTACGCTCACCTACACCCAGCGCTTCTAGTTTGTCTGCAACGGCATTAAACGCTGCTTCAAACTCAAGACCGTCAAACTCACCCGAGTTAACTAATACGCCTTTTTCAGTAAATGCTTGGTTGTCTAAATCAACCGTTTCTTCAGAACCTGCAGCTGGTGCGATTACTTGAGCAATCTCAAGGCCATACGCTGATGCGAATTCAAAGTCACGTTGGTCGTGTGCAGGAACAGCCATTACAGCGCCTGAGCCGTAATCCATTAATACAAAGTTAGCAACCCAAATAGGTACTTGCTTACCCGTTAATGGGTGAATCGCATAAAAGCCAGTTGCAATGCCTTTTTTGTCCATGGTTGCCATGTCTGCTTCAGCGATTTTCGTGTTTTTACACTCATCAACAAACATTGCTACAGCATCGCTGTTTTTAGCGGCTTCTTGTGCAATTGGGTGACCGGCTGCAACAGCAACATACGTCACACCCATAAAGGTATCTGGGCGCGTTGTGTAAACACTGAATGTATCATCGTTATCAGCACGCTTGAATTCGATTTCTAAGCCTTCAGAACGACCAATCCAGTTACGCTGCATGGTTTTAACTTGCTCAGGCCAGTGATCAAGTTTGTCTAAATCGTCTAATAGCTCTTGTGCATAATCAGTGATTTTGATGAACCATTGTGGAATTTCTTTTTGCTCAACAATGGCACCAGAACGCCAACCACGACCATCAATTACTTGTTCGTTAGCAAGTACTGTTTGGTCAACTGGATCCCAGTTTACTGTTGACATCTTTTTATATACTAAGCCTTTTTCGTAAAGCTTAGTGAAGAACCATTGTTCCCACTTGTAATATTCTGGGTGACATGTAGCGATTTCACGATCCCAATCGTAACCAAAGCCCAATTGCTTTAACTGGTCACGCATGTAATCGATGTTTTCATAGGTCCACTTTGCAGGTGCAGTGTTGTTTTTGATTGCTGCATTTTCAGCGGGTAGGCCAAACGCATCCCAACCCATAGGTTGCATTACGTTTTTGCCTTGCAAGCGTTGGAAGCGAGATACTACGTCACCAATGGTGTAGTTACGAACGTGACCCATGTGGAGTCGGCCGCTTGGGTATGGGAACATAGATAGGCAGTAATACTTTTCTTTGCTCTCATCTTCAGTGACTTTAAATACTTGGTTTTCTTCCCAGTAGGCTTGTACTTTTGACTCTATGTCTTGCGGGTTATATTGCTCTTGCATCTACGATTCCAGACTTCTTGCAGATTAATAAAAAATTGTCGATAAGGATAACTCAAAATACACGCTAATCACAGCGGCAAATAAGGGCTTTTATGAAATTCTCACTTTCAGGGCAGGTTAACCTATACTTGACTATAGTAAGTACTGATTTTTCATCATTTTTGAAGGAGTAAACGATGGCAGATTATAAATCATGGCTTAAAGACTTAAGCGAATGGCTAAAGGATGTTAAAGACAACGAGCTAAAAGATGCGATGGATAAGTTTGTTGAATCAGAGCAAGCACTCAAAGACCTCGGGCAAGAAAAACTTCATCAATATCGTGACTATTTAAAGCGCGATATCGATCACATCAAAGAAAACGATCACCATTATGATTCCTTGGCATGGATGGAATTAAAAGAGTCTCTATGGTACGAGTTATCGCACATCGAAGACAAAACGCAACTTGAATGGCATGCACTAAATCAAGATTTTAAACACAATGGCGTCTATCATCAGGGAGAATGGATAGCCATGGGCACATTAGTATGTAAAAATTGCCAGCATAGTTACGATGTTTACCATGCTACGCAAATTACCCCATGTATTGAGTGTGGTGGTATTTACTTTAGCCGTAAGGCATTACAACCTTAATCAGTAACGCAGGCTTGGGCTGGGCGTTACCTATAATGCCCAGCTAACGCTGGGAAATAAGAAGTTAGAATGACAAAAAAACTGATCCCTCTACCTGTTAGCGCATTGGCACCTGAAATTGCCGACAATCATGTAGCCACTTGCATGAAAAATCCCTATCCAGAAACACTCACGTTTATTGGTCAACAACGAGCTCAAAGTGCGCTTGATTTCTCATTAGGTATGGAGTTACCTGGTTACAATGTGTATGTGATGGGGGAAGCCGCACTTGGCCGCTTTACTCTCGTTAAAGACAAATTAACAACTCATTCTAAAGAGCGCCCAACGCCAAATGAGTGGCTGTATGTTAATAATTATGATGATCATCGCGAACCAATAGCAATGTTTATGCAAGCAGGGCAGAGCAAGCAATTAGCTGATGATATAGATTCATTTATAGATGAAGTACTTGATACATTTCCTGCTGCATTTGACAATCCAGGTTATCAGCGCAAAAAGAAATCAATCGACCGTGAATTTACCGATACTTACGATGCCGCAATCACTGCCGTGGAAATTGCGGCTCTTGAGCAAAGTGTGGCGTTGATTGAAGAAAATGGCGTTGTTGGTTTTGCGCCTTTAGTTAATGGCAAACAGCTCAGTGATACAGAGTTTTCATCCCTTGATGAGCCACTTCGAGACGAATTTTATGAGGTCATTGAAAAACTTGAAGATGCGTTAATAGAAGCGCTAATTGAGCTACCACGCTGGAAACGTGAATCCTCAGAAAAATTACGTAACTTAAAAAAATCAACTGCAGAGCTTGCTACTAAACCCTTGATTAAAGCACTTGAGCATAAATATGCTACACATATTGGTGTTCTGCGTTACTTAAAAGACATTCGCGAAGAAATCATCGATGCGGTACTTGAGTGGCTTGACGATGATGACAACGATGAAAACAAAGAAGACTTTGACCGTAAAGGCATGCTAACTGACTTCTTTGCGCCAAATATTCTGGTGGAGTACAAAGAAGGTGATGCTGCCCCTGTGGTGTATGAACCGAATCCAACCTTTGGCAATATTTTCGGTAAAATTGAATATGCAACCTCACAAGGTTCGCTTATCACCAGTTACCGTTCAATCCAACCAGGAGCACTGCACCGTGCGAATGGCGGTTACTTGATTATGGATGCAGAGAAAGTCATGGCTAACCCACAAGTATGGGATGGACTTAAACTGTCTTTAAAAACGCATCAAATCAAAAACGACTTACCCTATCAAGACAGCTCCGTAGGAAGTAGTTTTACGTTACGCCCGCAGCTTATTCCTCTTGATGTAAAAATAGTGCTTTTAGGCTCACGAGACCTTTATTATACCATTGGTGAGTACGACGAAGAGTTTGCTGAGCTGTTTCGTGTACTGGCTGACTTTGATTATTACTTGCCAAGTAGCGATAAACTGCAATATCAGTTCATTACTAAGGTGACTGAATACTGTCAGCAAACATTACATTGCACGACAAACGAAGCCGCTATGGCGCGTTTGCTTAAGTTTAGCTACCGTCAAGCAGAGCATCATAACAAGCTCTCTGCGCGTTTTGCTGATGTACTAGAATTAGTGGCAGAAGCAAGCTTCTATGCAAAGCAGGATGGCCAAACTGTAATAGATGCTCATCATATTGATGAGGCTATTGTTGGGAAACAATACCGCACAGGGCAAATCTCTGAGACCATGCTAAGTGATATCAAAGAGGGGCAAATTTTAATTGCCACTGAAGGTCATGCCGTGGGTAAAGTGAATGGTTTAACTGTGCTGCATATTGGTGATACTTCATTTGGTACACCAGCACGCATTACAGCCACTGTTTATGCAGGTGCTGATGGCGTCATTGACGTTGAACGCGAAGCAGAGCTGGGTAAAGCAATTCACTCAAAAGGGGTGATGCTATTAACCGGTTACTTAGGTAATAAATACGCTCAGCAATTTAGTTTGACGCTCAGTGCTAATATCGCAATCGAACAAAGCTATGGCTATATCGACGGTGATAGCGCGTCACTAGCGGAGTTGTGTGCGCTTATATCAGCAATAACGAATCTACCTATTAGCCAATCAATTGCATTAACTGGCTCTATCAACCAACACGGAGACGTGCAATCAATTGGTGGTGTGAACGAGAAGATCGAAGGCTTCTTTAAGTTATGTAAAATGCGTGGCTTGACTGGTGAGCAAGGGGTGATTATTCCTAAATCTAACCAAGTGAATTTAGTGCTTGATAATGAAGTGCTCGACGCTGTTGAAAAAGGTCGTTTTAATATTTATGCCGTTGAAACGGTAGATCAAGCGTTGAGTTTATTAATGGAAAAAGAAGCTGGCGAAATGACAGAGCAGGGCTATACCGATGATTCTATCAATGCGCTGGCACTCACTAGGCTCGCAAATATTGCAGATATCGTTAATGGCGATAATGATGAGAAGGACGCGGAATGATTAATTTAATACTTTTACTGATTATTGGTATTTTTTGTTTCTTAATTTTTAAAAATAGCAAAAAGGCTAAGCTGCAAGCCCTTGAAAATGAAAAACTCGCTGCTGATTTTTTAGCAACCAATAGTCAAGCCGACGATGTTCATGAAACAGCTTCAGGTTTGCAATACAAAATAGAGCAAAGTGCAGGGAATGACGAAAAACCCAATGCTACTAGCAAGGTTAAAGTGCATTATCATGGCACGCTTATGGATGGTAGCGTATTTGATAGTTCAGTAGTACGTAACTCGCCAATTAGCTTTGGTTTAAATCAAGTGATTGCCGGTTGGACTGAGGGGTTACAGTTAATGAGCGAAGGGGATAAGTTTACCTTTTATATCCCGCCGCAGCTTGCTTACGGGCGTAAGCGCGTTGGTAGTATTCCAGCTGGCTCATTACTGATATTTGATGTCGAGTTGATAAAGATAGAATCTTAAAACACAAAAAAGGCTTCATCATGAAGCCTTTTTTAATGGTTACTTTTTGAATCTTGCAATCACACCAACAGCACTGAGTAGTATCACCACAACCCATACTGGCAAATTGCCGTATTGGCTATAAATACTATCGCCTTTGATAAGCGTAATATTTACCTCGAGTACATCGGCTTTAAATTGCGGCATAGCTAATTGCGATTTAGCAATAGGGTCGTAAACGGCGCTAATGCCATTGTTGGTCACTCGAATTAGCGGGCGCTGTAATTCAAGGGCGCGCATACGCGCTATTTGCATGTGCTGATGCGGGCCATGCGAATCACCAAACCACGCATCGTTACTGACCGTGAACAAAATGTCAGAGTCACTGCGATAATTTCCACGAACCAACTCAGAAAAAGCAATTTCATAGCAAATAGCCGGTAAAATATTTAAGCCATTAGCCCGTAAATTGTTTTGCACTTCATCGCCGCGGGTAAAAGATGACATAGGCAAATCAAACAATGGCGCGATTGGGCGCAGTAATTCTTGAAATGGCACAAATTCACCAATCGGCAATAACTGATGCTTTTGATAGCGGTTTTTAGCTAAATACTGATAGTGGCCTTCGCTATCTTCCAGCTCTTTTTTACCAAGCACAATTAGCGTATTAAAAATGTTACGGGTGTCGTATTGGTAATCAACGATACCTGTAATAAGTGCCGTATTATTAAATGTGGCAGCGCTATCAAGACCTGTTAAATAGTCAGTAGCCAATGCTTCGAGCTCTGGGACTGCGGCTTCAGGCCAAACAATTAAATCAGCATTCCAATGCAGGCGGGTCATGTCTTGGTATTTACTCATGGTATTCCAAAATTCTGACGGCTCAAAGCGTAAGTGCTGTTTTATATTACCTTGTACGAGAACTGTTTTGATTGTTTTATCTTGATACTTTGTAGGGCTGCTATTTGCGATAAAATATAAGCCTGTAAGTATTACGACAGAAATAATTAACGGTTTAATATCTTTGCTTATCAAGCGATAAAGCGAAAAGGCAATGAATACGCAAATTAGCGTGATACCAAACTCACCAATCACGGGGGCTAAAAAGTTCAGTGGGCTGTCTGTTTGGGTGTAACCAAAGCTCAGCCAAGGAAAGCCGGTAAGCAAAGTGCCGCGTAAATATTCTGTAATAGCAACGGTAGCAAGTAACCAACAAATAAAGCTATAGGGGCCGTTAGCAAGACGTGTAGTGAGCCAAACGGCTAATGCAGGATACAGGGCTAAATATGCGCACAGTAAAACCATAAGCGAAATAGAGGCAATCAGTGGCATGCCGCCAAAAGTCGCAATAGAAACATGCACCCAGCTAATACCTGCACCAAACCAGCCCAAACCAAAGATAAAGCCATATTTGGCGCTTTGTTTTGCTGCGGCCTTACCACTTGCAAGGGGATTAATGCAGTAAAGAAGGGCACCGAGTGATATAAAAGCAATATACCAAAGGTTAAAGGGGGCGTAACTAAGGGTCAAAAAGAGGCCCGCAATAAGTGCGAGCCAGGCTTTTTTATCTTTTGCAAGAAGGCTTAGGTTAGTTAGCAGTTTCTTCACTGTCGTTATCATCAGCCTTAGGGATAGTTATTTGCAATTGCAAGATGCGACGATTGTCCGCATTGGTGACTTTAAATTGTAAACCATCAATGTCAATGGTTTCACCACGGCTCGGCATATGGCCAAACGCATGCAATACAGTACCACCAATCGTATCTGCATCTGAGGTACTGTAACCTGTTTTAAAGTATTCGTTAAAGTCGTCGACCGGTGTCAGTGCTTGCACGGCATAAACATGCTTTGCAACTTGACGAATATCTTGTTGGTCTTCGCTTTCATCGTGCTCATCTTCAATTTCACCAACGATGATTTCGAGAATATCTTCAATAGTCACAAGACCAGATACACCGCCATATTCATCGATTACAATGGCCATGTGGTAACGCTGTTGACGAAACTCATTAAGGAGCGTGTCAACACGTTTGCTCTCTGGCACCACAACGGCTGGTCGTAAATAATCACGCAGCGAAGGCAGTTGCTCATCTTTATTGATGATCAATGGTAATAAGTCTTTAGCTAATAAAATACCTTCAACATGGTCTTTATCTTCGCATACGACAGGAAAGCGTGAGTGCGTAGAATCGACCATCATAGGTAATAGCTGTTCTAGAGGTGTATCGACTTCTAGGGTTACCATTTGTGAGCGCGGTATCATTATATCGCGCACTTTTAGCTCTGATACACCCAGTACCCCTTCAATCATATCCTTTGTTTCAGGGTCGATAAGGTCGCGTTCTTGCGCATCGGCAATTACTTCTACCAGCTCTTCTCTATTCTGGGGTTCCCCTTGCAACATTTGGGCTATACGGCCCAACCAAGTTTTGCCAGAAGAACCCTGGCTAGTTTGCGAGTTGTCGTCGCTCATTGCGTCTAATTGCTCCGTTAATTTAAATATCGTCTCGATATGGGTCAGCGATGTTCAGATCGGCAAGTAACTGCTTTTCTATGCTTTCCATTTCAAGTGCATCTTCGTCCTTTATATGGTCAAATCCAAGTAAATGCAAGCATCCATGAATCACCATATGGGCAAAATGGTCGTGAAAGGCCTTTTCTTGTTCAATTGACTCGGCTAAAACAATCGCCGGACAAATGATTAAGTCACCGACTAAAGGTAACTCAATACCAGGTGGTGCTTCAAACGGAAACGATAAGACATTAGTCGGCTTGTCTTTACCACGATAGTCATTATTAAGCTGTTGGCTTTGCGCCTCATCACTTATTACAATAGTCAGTTCAGCGTCTTCACGATAATTGCTAAGGGCTTTATCAGCCCAAAGCTGGAATTGTTCAAAGCTGGGTAAGTTATCAAACTCACAGGCTATTTGTAGGTCTAATTCGGTCACGAGTTTGCTTCTTGTTGGTTTGCTTGTGATTCTTTAATACGTTGCTTTTCAGCTCGCTTTAAACGCTCAGCTTCATCATTACGCTCGTAGGCCTCTACAATACGAGCTACGACAGGGTGACGCACAACATCATGAGATTGGAAGAAGTTAAAGCTAATTGCTTCAACATCATTTAGCACCTCAATTGCATGGCGTAGGCCTGAGCGCGCACCGCGCGGTAAATCGACTTGGGTGATATCGCCAGTGATTACCGCTTTTGAATTAAAACCAATACGGGTTAAGAACATTTTCATTTGTTCTGCTGTGGTGTTTTGGCTTTCATCTAGGATGATAAAGGCATCATTCAATGTACGGCCACGCATATATGCAAGTGGGGCAACTTCTATGATGTTTTTTTCGATCAGTTTTTCAACGCGCTCAAAACCAAGCATTTCAAATAATGCGTCGTAAAGAGGGCGCAAATAAGGGTCGATTTTTTGACTCAAATCACCGGGTAAGAAACCCAGTTTTTCACCTGCTTCAACCGCAGGGCGCGTAAGTAGAATGCGACGAATTTCTTGACGCTCAAGGGCATCAACAGCGGCTGCAACAGCGAGGTAAGTTTTACCTGTACCAGCAGGTCCAATACCAAAGGTAATATCGTGATGCAGAATATTTGCAATGTACACGCCTTGGTTGTCGTTTCGCGGTTTAATTACGCCACGGCGGGTTTTAATCACCATGTCTTTGCCATAAACGCCTGGATTTTCATCTTGCTCTAGGGCATTTGATTCGCTAATTGCTAAATGAACCGCTTCAGGTTCTATCTCACCAATTTGGCCACGTACAGGTTGAGTATCAACATAAAGGTTTTTTAAGATTTCGACACTCGCTGCAGCACAGTGAAGCTTACCAGTGACTCTGAAAAAATTATCGCGATGAGCAATTTCTACACCTAATCGGCGCTCAATTTGTTTGATATTTTCGTCAAACGGACCACATAAAGATGAAAGGCGTTTATTGTCGGCGGGTTCTAAATAAATCTCTAAAGTTTTTAATTGATTACTCAAAATAGCTTCCTATTGATGGGTGCAGGCGGTGCCTGCACCAAATTTTCCCCTACGGGACGAAAGTAGCAACGCCAATTTCGTTAGGGGCTTGTGCAGCTTCTGCCTCGGCTGCCTTACTTAAAATAGATGATGGTGCCACATCACGGCGTAAGTTCATCTCTGATTCTGTACGAATTAATTCACCACGTAAAGAATTTGGCAATGCTTCAGTAATACGTACATCAACGAATTGACCGATCACAGAGTGTGGACCTTCAAAATTTACAACTCGGTTGTTCTCTGTACGACCACGTAATTCCATTGGGTTCTTCTTAGAAGGGCCTTCAACTAAAATACGTTGTTCTGTATCAAACATTTGACGGCTGATTTGCTGCGCCATTTGCGTAATTCGATTTTGTAACAGGTATAAACGTTCTTTTTTCTCTTGCTCTGATACATCATCAGGTAAATCAGCAGCAGGCGTACCAGGGCGCGCACTGTAGATAAAACTAAAGCTCATATCAAAACCAATATCATTGATAAGGTTCATGGTTGCTTCAAAGTCCGCTTTACTTTCGCCAGGAAAACCAATGATGAAATCTGATGACATGCTTAGGTTAGGGCGAATTTTACGTAACTTACGAATTGTCGATTTGTACTCGATTGCAGTATGGCCACGTTTCATAAGGTTAAGAATGCGGTCTGAACCACTTTGTACAGGTAAGTGTAGGTGATCAACAAGCTCAGGCACGTCTGCATACGCATCAATGATATCTGGCGTAAACTCAACAGGGTGCGAGGTGGTGTAACGAATACGGTCAATACCGTCAATCGCTGCCACATAACGTAATAGATCAGAGAAGTAACAAATTTCACCGTCGTGAGTTTCACCGCGATAGGCATTTACGTTTTGACCAAGTAGGTTCACTTCACGAACACCTTGCTCTGCAAGTTGTGCAACTTCAAGTAATACGTCATCAAGTGGGCGGCTCACTTCTTCACCACGCGTGTAAGGTACTACGCAGAATGTACAGTATTTAGAGCAACCTTCCATAATTGATACGAATGCAGTTGGGCCTTCCGCTTTTGGCTCAGGTAAACGATCGAACTTTTCAATCTCAGGGAATGAAACGTCAACTACCGAGCTGCTGTCGCCACTTTGCACTTGCTTAATCATTTCTGGTAAGCGGTGTAATGTTTGCGGGCCAAAAATTACATCAACAAACGGCGCACGTTGGCGAATTGAGTCACCTTCTTGCGATGCAACACAACCACCAACACCAATGATTAATTCAGGCTTATCATCTTTTAATAGTTTCCAACGGCCAAGCTGATGGAATACTTTTTCTTGTGCCTTTTCACGGATTGAACAGGTATTGAGTAAGATCACGTCAGCGTCCTCAGCTTCTTCAGTTAACTGATAGCCGTTAGTCGCATCTAGTAGATCAGCCATTTTCTGAGAGTCGTACTCGTTCATCTGACAACCCCAGGTTTTAATATGCAGCTTTTTACTCATTGAAATATAGCCTCGTTTTCAATTCGGTAGTGACACAAAAATGTGTTAGAAACAGGATTAAGTGGCAAGTATGCCGACTTAAAGGACGCGTATTTTAGCTGGATACCCGCACAGATCCAAGTATAGTTTTTATCTTTGTGGTGTGAAATCAAACAAGTCACTGTTTTGAAATTCTTAAGCAGTAAATGCACTGACACTGATTATTGAATTACGTTACAATTTGCAGCGTATTTAAATAGCCAAATGAGCGAATGCTAAATGAATAAAAATAAGGTAATTGTTATCGGTGGTGGCATGGTAGGTGCCGCTACTGCTGTAAAACTGGCCAAGCAGGGTAGGGATGTGACCGTTATTGAAAAGCACCTTATCGATGCTGATCATATTCTTAGCTCAGATAAGGTTGATATTCGCATTTCGGCTATTAATCGTTTTTCAGAGAATTTACTTGATGAGCTTGGTGCAATGCCATTACTAAGACAAAATCGTATCGCACCTTATCAACAATTAGAGGCCTACCAGCAACAAGGCGAAAATTTATTGTTTGATAGCTATGAGATTGGCGAAACGCATTTAGGTCATTTAATCGAAAATAATTTAATTCAAGCAAGTCTTTGGCAGCAATTCGCCAAGTACAACATCGAAGTAATAGAGCAGTTATCAGCCATCACGGATATTACTCAAACGGTTGATTCAATCACCTTACATTATAGCGATACTCAATATACCGCTGATTTAGTTGTTGCTGCAGATGGTGGACAGTCACAATTGCGAACTAAAGCTGGTTTAGGTGTAACAGGTTGGCAATATGGTCAGCATTGCATGGGCGTGTTAATCAAATTAGATGCCCCGCAGCAAGTAAAAACGTGGCAACAATTTACGCCAACCGGACCAGTCGCGTTTTTACCGATGCAGGCACCTTATGCAAATTTAATTTGTTATCACGATGCTGCGGTTTTAAAACAGTGGCAAAAATTGTCGAATGAGCAACTTAAAGCAAAGCTCATTGCGCATTTCCCTGAACTACCGGGCGACTTTGAGTTACTTGAGCATGCTGTTTTTCCACTTGCACGCCAACACGCCAATGATTATTCGCATGGCCGTTTAGTTTTAGTCGGTGACTCGGCGCACACAATTAACCCGCTCGCTGGGCAAGGTGTGAACTTAGGCTTTCAAGATGTCGTTGCACTGGCAGATATTTTGGCAGATCAACCTGATGTGGGTCAGCAAGCGTTATTAAAACGCTACGAGAAAAAACGCCGCCACGCTAATTTACTGATGATGAGCATGATGGATGCATGTTACTTTGGTTTTTCAAACGAGATAAAACCACTGAGCTGGGTGCGCAGTAAGTTTTTAAAGCTTGCTAATAACACAGGCCCTGCAAAGAACTGGGTTTTAAAATATGCGATTAGCGGGACATTAAGTTAACCACATAGTGATAGAGACTAAACACGGGTTAATGAAAATTAGCCCGTTTTTTTGTGCTAAATAAAAATGAATTAAATTTTGGAGAAATTAGAAATTAGAAATTAGAAATTAGAAATTAGAAATTAGAAATTAGAAATTAGAAATTAGAAATTAGAAATTAGAAATTAGAAATTAGAAATTAGAAATTAGAAATTAGAAATTAGAAATTAGAAATTAGAAATTAGAAATTAGAAATTAGA
>NZ_JAOCZL010000018.1:149671-149899 GCF_041414825.1 Pseudoalteromonas sp. 68 DY56-GL68 | reverse complement strand
ATTAGAAATTAGAAATTAGAAATTAGAAATTAGAAATTAGAAATTAGAAATTAGACAGGGAAGTAGTTGGCTGGGATACCAGGATTTGAACCTGGGAATGGCAGGATCAAAACCTGCTGCCTTACCGCTTGGCGATATCCCAACGCTAAACTTGAAGAGTTTTAGTTCTACTTAAGAACATGGTGCGGAAGGAGAGACTTGAACTCTCACAACCGAAGTTACTGGAAC
>NZ_JAOCZL010000018.1:149372-149621 GCF_041414825.1 Pseudoalteromonas sp. 68 DY56-GL68 | reverse complement strand
ACCGAAGTTACTGGAACCTAAATCCAGCGCGTCTACCAATTCCGCCACTCCCGCACATAGTGTGATGCAAGTGTAAAGTAATGGAACCTAAATCCAGCGTCTAATCAAGACTCCAGCCAATTCCGCCACTCCCGCATCATAGGGTCTGCTAATTTTAACTCTTAGCCTGAGTTTTCTTATTCACTTTCTTGGTAGAGAAAGTGGCTGGGATACCAGGATTTGAACCTGGGAATGGCAGGATCAAAACCT
>NZ_JAOCZL010000018.1:116655-149274 GCF_041414825.1 Pseudoalteromonas sp. 68 DY56-GL68 | reverse complement strand
AAGAACATGGTGCGGAAGGAGAGACTTGAACTCTCACAACCGAAGTTACTGGAACCTAAATCCAGCGCGTCTACCAATTCCGCCACTCCCGCATACCTTTTGCGTTTGCAGTAAAGGAACCTAAATCCAGCGTCTTAATCAAGACATCGGCCAATTCCACCACTGTCGCATCATTCGTACTTAAAGTACTGGTAGTTATTTTAAACTCTTCATTGAGCAACAAAAAGAATGGTGGCTAAGACGGGATTTGAACCTGTGACCCCATCATTATGAGTGATGTGCTCTAACCAACTGAGCTACTTAGCCATCTTTTTTGTTAACACTTCATTGCTGAGTGCGGGGCGTATTATGCTGATATGACCTAAATCCGTCAACACCTTTTTTGCAAAAAAACACTTAACAGGGTTTGTTTGCATTAAAATTAAGCTAACAGGTTAAATTTTACTTAAATTGCTGTTTTTTTGTCGGTCAAAGACGACTCTAAAAGTATGTTACGTATTATTGTTAATAAAAGCTCATTTTTAATCTGTTTGATTTTTATACAAAAATTAAGTTTATAAATTTAAAAACTATTTTGTTGAGAGTTTTTCTAACTCATAAATGCATTTACAGCTATATAAAGTAGAAGAGTAGGGAGATAAAATGGCGCTATTGCAGTGCAAAAAATAGCATGCGTATCGTGATGTAAACCCAGAAAATAAAAAAGCTCGTAATAACGAGCCTTTTAAATAGAGTTGCTTAAGAACTTATACGTTAAATAAGAAGTTCATGACATCACCGTCTTTAACGATGTACTCTTTACCTTCTTGACGCATTTTACCAGCTTCTTTTGCACCGCTTTCGCCTTTGAACTCAATATAATCGTCAAAAGCGATCGTTTGAGCACGGATAAAGCCACGTTCGAAGTCTGTGTGGATTTTACCAGCAGCTTGTGGTGCCGTCGCACCTACTGGAATGGTCCATGCGCGTACTTCTTTTACACCTGCAGTAAAGTAGGTTTGTAATTTAAGTAGCTCGTAACCACCACGGATCACTAAGTTAAGGCCTGGCTCTTCTAAACCTAGGTCAGCCATAAATTCTAATTTATCTTCTTCTTCAAGTTCAGATAACTCAGATTCGATAGCAGCACAAACAGGAATCACAACTGCGTCTTCAGCAGCGGCAATTTCACGTACTTTATCTAGGTAAGGGTTATTTTCAAAACCATCTTCTGCTACATTCGCAATGTACATCGTTGGTTTGATTGTTAAAAAGTTAAGCGTTTTAATTGCCGCTTTTTCTTCTTTAGTGAGTTCTAAAGAACGTAATGTTAAACCTTCATCCAGATGCGCTTTTACTTTCTCAAGTACAGCATTTTGCTCTTTCGCGTCTTTATCGCCGCCTTTTGCTTTCTTGGCATTACGAACAAGCGCTTTATCTGCGCTATCCATATCTGCAAGTACTAATTCGGTGTTAATAACATCAATATCGTCAGCTGGATCGATAGTACCAGCAACATGGACGATATTTTCGTCTTCAAAACAACGAACAACATGACCAATTGCATCTGTTTCACGAATATTCGCAAGGAACTGGTTACCTAGACCTTCACCTTTTGAAGCGCCTTTTACAAGGCCTGCAATATCAACGAACTCCATCGTTGTTGGTAAAATGCGTTGTGGATTTACGATTTCAGCTAGTGCATTTAAGCGCGCATCAGGAACTGGCACCACACCCGTATTTGGTTCAATAGTACAGAAAGGGAAGTTAGCGGCTTCGATTCCCGCTTTAGTTAGTGCATTAAATAATGTTGATTTACCAACGTTTGGCAAGCCAACGATGCCACATTTAAAACCCATAGTAAGATACCTTGTGTAATTTCATTAAAACGGATTAAGGTTTAAATGAATGTAGTCTGTTTTGTGCTTTTAACACACCATCTTTTGCAAGAATTTCCATGCAACGAACTGCTTCGTCGATTGCGGCATCCATTTTTTCTTGATCGTCTTTCGCAGCTTTGCCTAGCACCCAACCTGTTACCATTTCTCGGTGACCAGGGTGTCCAATGCCAATACGAAGGCGCATAAAATCTTTTTGGTTTGCCATTTTCGCAATAATATCTTTTAAACCATTGTGACCACCGTGGCCGCCACCTTTTTTTAGTTTAGCAATGCCTGGTTCTAAGTCCATTTCGTCGTGAGCAACGAGAATGTTTTCAACAGGAATTTTAAAGAAATTAGCGAGACTACTCACCGACTTACCACTTAAATTCATATAAGTTGTAGGGATCAGTAGTTTAAATTCTTGGCCTTGAATAATCACTTTGCCAGTTAGGCCGTGATATTTAGGATCATGTTTGAGAGTGCAGTTATAACGTGCAGCGAGTTCTTCGATGAACCAAGCACCTGCATTATGGCGTGTGTTTGCGTATTCGGGGCCTGGATTAGCCAGGCCCACAAGCATTTGAATAGAATTCAAGGTGTGTACACCTTAAAAATTATTCTGCAGCGTCTTCTGAAGCTTCTTCAGCAGGAGCAGATTTGTTAGCTTTAACAGTAACAACTGACTGATCGTGATCTGCACCTTTAGCAAGCTCAACAGATGAAACACCTGAAGGAAGCTTAAGGTCAGAAAGGTGGATTGAATCACCAGCTACTAAACCTGCAACGTTAACTTCAACGAACTCAGGAAGTGACTTAGGAAGACACGTGATTTCGATTTCAGTTAATTGGTGAACAACAGTGTTACCTGCTTTAGTTACTTTCTCTTCACCGATGAAGTGTACTGGCACTTTAGTGTGAAGTTTGTGAGAAGCATCTACACGTTGGAAGTCTAAGTGAGTGATCTTAGGCTTGAACGGGTGACGTTGAATATCTTTAAGGATAGCTTCAACTGACTCGCCACCGATGTTTAAAGTAAGGATGTGCGTGTAGAAACCTTCGTCTTCTTGCGCTTTGATCATATCTTTGTGTGCAAGAACGATAGATGCAGCTTCTTTGTCAGCACCGTAAAGGATTGCAGGAACTTTATCTTCACGGCGTAGGCGGCGGCTCGCACCAGTACCTGTTTCTGTACGTAATTCTGCATTGTATGTATAAGTTGACATAATGTCTCCAATAATTAATAGTCGTAGGGCCTTTGCGACCAAGGTCCCTAGCCAAAAGGCGCGCTATCATACCACCCCTTGTGGGGAAAATAAATAACGGCTACAAAAAAAGCACCAAATGGTGCTTTTTTCAATATCATGCGCTGTTGATTAATGCTCAAACATCGCAGAGATTGATTCTTCGTTGCTGATACGACGAATTGTTTCAGCAAGCATATCTGCAAGCGTAAGTACTTTGATGTTATCAAGTGCTTTAAGCTCGTCAGTAAGTGGTATTGAGTCAGTAACAATCACTTCGTCAATAACTGATTCACGAATGTTCTGTGCTGCATTACCTGAAAGAACTGGGTGGGTTGCATAAGCAAAAACACGTTTTGCACCATGCTCTTTAAGCGCCGCAGCTGCTTTACATAAAGTACCTCCCGTATCAATCATGTCATCAACGATGATACAGTCACGACCTTCAACGTCACCAATAATATGCATTACTTGTGATACGTTTGCTTGTGGGCGACGCTTATCGATGATAGCAAGGTCAGTGTCATTTAATAGCTTCGCGATTGCACGAGCACGAACAACACCACCGATATCAGGAGAAACAACCACGACGTCTTCGAAGTCGCGCTCTTTCATGTCTTCTAATAGCACAGGGCTACCGAACACGTTATCAACCGGTACGTCGAAGAAACCTTGGATTTGTTCTGCGTGTAGGTCAACAGTTAATACGCGGTCAACACCAACACTTGATAAGAAATCAGCAACTACTTTAGCTGTGATTGGTACACGAGCAGAGCGCACACGGCGGTCCTGACGCGAATAACCAAAATAAGGAATAACTGCGGTAATACGTCCAGCGGATGCACGACGTAGGGCATCAACCATAACGATAAGTTCCATCAGGTTATCGTTAGTGGGGTTACAGGTTGATTGAACAATGAAAACGTCAGAACCACGAACATTTTCATTAATTTGAACACTGATCTCACCGTCACTAAAACGGCCAACAACAGCATCGCCTAATTCAATATACAAACGTTTTGCAACTTTTTGAGCTAGCTCA
Source organism: Pseudoalteromonas sp. 68 DY56-GL68 (assembly GCF_041414825.1). Lineage (NCBI taxonomy): Bacteria > Pseudomonadati > Pseudomonadota > Gammaproteobacteria > Alteromonadales > Pseudoalteromonadaceae > Pseudoalteromonas > Pseudoalteromonas sp. 68 DY56-GL68. The sequence continues at coordinate 145,129 of NZ_JAOCZL010000018.1, read as the reverse complement.
GGTGTTGCGTTACCAGCGAAGAGCTTCATGTCAGGCACGGTAGGGTTCCTCAGGCACTGAATTTTGGGACTAACAGGCTATGGTAGGCACCAAAGCAGGTTAACATTTACTTGTACGTTACTTCATTTCAAAGTGAGCATTTAAAGCTGTATGAGCAGGAGAAATTGTAGCACTACTTGCAACAAAACCTGTCCATTTTTCTGGTAATTCGGCTAAAACTTGCTGTGCTTGTGCCTCGGTTGAAAACTCAGCAAAGCAGCAAGCGCCTGTACCAGTCATCTTTGACGGGGCGTATTTTAGCAACCACTGCAGGGCTTTTTCAACCTCGGGGCAGAGCTTTTTAACTAAAGCCTCACAATCATTGCGTAAATTTTCTGTTTGCCAGTCTGCTTTTAGTTTCGGTGTATCGCGTTTTAAATCGGGGTGAGTAAAAATTTTCGCGGTGCTTACATGCTCCCCTGGGTGGATCACACAATACCAACGCTTTGGTAACTCGACGTTATGAAGTTGCTCACCAATGCCGTGCGCAATTGCGGTGTGGCCATTAATAAATACAGGGACATCAGCGCCTAAGGTCACGCCTAAATTTGCTAACTCGTGTAAAGATAAATGACAGTCCCATAATTTATTAAGCACAAGTAAAGTTGTGGCGGCATCGGAAGAGCCACCACCAACACCGCCGCCCATTGGCAAGCGTTTTAACAGTTTGATAGTAACACCCTGCTGGCAACGACAGTGTTGTTGTAACAAGAGAGCCGCTTTATATATAAGGTTGTCTGTTAATGCAATGCCGTTTGTATCACCCGTCACTTTGATATCTGGGTCATGGGTCACTGTAAACGTTAAATCATCACCAAATTCTAAAAAGGTAAATAAGGTTTCTAACTCATGGTAGCCGTCATCACGACGCGCATTTATATGAAGAAATAAATTAAGTTTTGCAGGCGCTATTAACGTTAGCGGGGCGGTTGATACTTGCGTCATGATTAATTTAACTGCCAATCATTAAGTTGAATTTTGATACGGATTTTTTGGTTTTTAAGGCTTAACTTTACAGGAAGCCAATAGCCATCTTGTTTAATGTAATCTGAATAGGTTATTTGCCACTGTTGGCCATTGTGTGCTTGCCAAATAAGATTTTTTAATCGGCCTTGCTCGTCATAGCTGGCTTGGTCGTTTTCGACAGTGCCTTTTAGCCACTTTGCGGCGTTATTTAATGGAATCGAAAAGCCAGTTAAACGGTATAACAACATAGCGGCATCACGATCGGTATAAACATCACCGTCATATTCAAGTTCGGCCCCTTGCGCATTTTGTTTTAAAGACAAAATACGCGTGCCAATAAAACTGGTGAGTACCATGTCACTGTATAGCTCATCATGTTGCCAATTTAAATTAGCAGATTGGCGCTGCTCTGTACTAATAAATGCCATTTTTCCCTGTACTTGCCACTGAGCTTGTTGCTCTAAACGGCTTTTCCAGTCAGGATAAATGTAATCAACGGTTGACATTTTTTGCGTACAACCGCTGATAAATAAAAAAAACATGAATAAAATCAAATATTGTTTAATCAAATGTCGTTCCTTACTTTCCATATTCCGCTGATTTTTGGTAAAATTAACGCCTTTACAGCTGGGCTTAGCAATATTTGGTACATATGACCATCGTAGCACTTGGTATAAATCACAAAACCGCATCCGTAGAATTACGTGAAAAAGTCGCGTTTTCACCTGAGCAAATGGCTGAGGCGTTACAGCAATTAAGCGGTCATGCGCATTTTAATGAAGCGGTTATTGTTTCGACCTGCAACAGAACCGAAATCTATTGTAGCCTTGCTGAGCGTAATTCCCAAACCTTGTTACGTTGGTTAGCAGGTTTTCATGGTTTGGATGAACATGAACTGAGCAATAATACTTATTACCACGAAGGTGATAAAGCAATTAATCATTTAATGCGAGTGTCGTGTGGTCTTGATTCTTTGGTGCTAGGTGAGCCGCAAATTCTGGGGCAAATTAAACAGGCTTATCATAACGCCAAAACACACGATGCTATTGGCGTAACCTTCGATCGTTTATTCCAAAAAACCTTTTCGGTAGCGAAACAAGTTCGAACTGAAACGGACATTGGTGCCAGTGCAGTTTCGGTTGCCTATGCCGCTGTTAATCTAGCTAAACATATTTACGGTAAACTCGATAAAACCAATGTACTGCTTATCGGTGCGGGCGAAACTATAGAGCTTGTTGCCAAGCATTTATATCAAAATGACCCACAAAAAATAACCGTAGCGAATCGTACTATTGAGCGAGCGAAGAGCTTAGCAGCAGAGGTCAATGCAGATGTTATCGCGTTGGCTCAGCTACCGGAGCGGTTACATGATGCAGATATTGTTATAAGTTCCACCGCCAGCACACTACCAATTATTGGTAAGGGTGTCGTGGAACAAGCACTTAAAAAGCGCCGCCACAAACCTATGCTATTTATTGATATTGCCGTTCCACGCGATATCGAAAGCCAAGTTGGCGAGCTTGATGCAGCTTATTTATATTCAGTTGATGACTTACAAGCCATAGTAAGCGAGAATATCGCGGCTCGTGAGCAAGCAGCCGAACAGGCACAAGACATTATCAGTGCACGTACGAATGAGTTCGTTATGTGGCTGCGTTCACTGGATTCAGTGGATTTAATTCGTCATTATCGTAATGACGTCCAAGATATAAAATCTGAACTTGTTGAAAGGGCGCTTAGCCAGTTGCAAACAGGTAAAGAGGCAGAAAAAGTGATACTCGAGTTGGCAAATAAACTGACCAACCGCTTGATGCACGCACCTACCCGTGCCATTCAAGATGCAGCAAAAAATGGCGAAGCTGCTGAGTTAAGTCAATTAAAGAAAATGTTAGGTATTGATCAGGAATAGTCGTTAAATGAAAGAGTCTGTTTATAGAAAATTAGAAACCTTAGTTGAGCGTTATGAGGAAGTGCAAGCGCTACTAAGCGACCCCTCTGTGATCAGCGATCAAAATCGCTTTCGTACCTTATCTAAAGAGTATTCAGAGTTAGAAGAAATTGTTAAAGCGTTTTTAGCGTATCAGCAAGCACAGGATGATGTAGCAACAGCTGAAGAAATGTTAAAAGATTCAGACCCTGATATGCGTGAAATGGCGCAAGAAGAATATAAAGAAGCAAAAGCACAAATAACGGCATTAGAAGACGAAATCCAAATTCTAATGCTACCAAAAGACCCTAAAGACAATAATAACGTCTATTTAGAGGTTCGTGCGGGGACCGGTGGTGATGAAGCCGCTATCTTCGCTGGTGACTTATTCCGTATGTATAGCCGTTACGCTGAAACCAAAAAGTGGAAAGTAGAAGTAGTAAGTACTAACGAAGGTGAGCACGGCGGTTATAAAGAAGTCATTGCGCATATCTCTGGTGAAGGTGTATATGGTCAGCTGAAGTTCGAATCAGGTGCACATCGTGTACAACGTGTACCAGAGACTGAGTCGCAAGGCCGTGTACATACATCAGCTTGTACAGTTGCAGTTATGGCAGAAATTCCTGAAGCAGAAGCAATTGAGATTAACCCTGCAGATATTAAAGTTGATACCTTCCGTGCATCGGGTGCCGGTGGTCAGCACGTAAATAAAACTGACTCAGCAATCCGTATTACACACATTCCAACGGGTGTGGTTGTTGAGTGTCAGGATGAGCGTTCACAGCATAAAAACCGTGCCAAAGCGATGTCTGTGCTTGGTGCACGTTTACAACAAGCTGAAGATGAAAAACGCCAAGCTGCTGAAGCATCAGAGCGTCGTAACCTAGTGGGTAGTGGTGACCGTTCTGAGCGTATTCGTACTTATAACTACCCGCAAGGTCGTATTACCGATCACCGTATTAACTTAACTCTTTATCGTTTGAATGAAGTGGTTGCAGGTGATTTAGGCAGTGTAATCGAACCACTTATGCAAGAACATCAAGCTGACTTACTTGCTGCGATGGGCGATGAATAATCGTGCCACAAAGCATAGAGCAAGCAGTTGTTGCTGCGACGGCGTTACTAACGCCTAGCAGCGACAGTGCAAAATTAGACGCCCAGGTCCTGTTATTATCCATCCTAAATAAACCTCGTAGCTACTTATTCACCTGGCCAGAAAAACACCTTACTGAACAGCAACAGCTTGATTTTGAACAGGCATGCCAACGCCGCTTAAAGGGTGAACCTGTCGCTCATATTGTCGGTTTTCGTGAATTTTGGAGCCTTCCACTTAAGGTAAACCCAACAACCTTGATTCCACGACCTGATACCGAAACGTTAGTTGAATATGCGCTAGGTCTTGACTTACCTGTTAATGCAAACGTGCTTGATTTGGGCACAGGCACAGGAGCTATAGCACTTGCGCTGGCCAGCGAAATGCCAAATTGGCAGGTGACAGGGGTAGATAGAGTGGCTGATGCCGTCGCATTAGCCCAAGAAAACCAACAGCGACTCGATATTAACAACGCCACTTTTGCTTTGAGCAATTGGTTTAGTGCGGTAAAAAAAGAAAAATTTGACTTAATTGTCAGCAATCCCCCCTATATCGAACACGATGATGAGCACTTAAGCCAAGGTGATGTGCGCTTTGAGCCACTGTCTGCATTAGTCGCTGATGACGACGGCATGGCTGATATTAAACAAATTATTACTATCGCGCGTGACTATTTGACAACAAATGGCTATCTTTTAATTGAACATGGTTACCAACAAAGTGTGAAAGTCCAAGAATTTTTTGCACAAATGTCGTATAGCCATATACTTACAGTAAAAGATCTTGGCGGTAATGACCGTGTAACGTTAGCGCAGTGGGCTCATAAATAAAAAGCTTTGCTGGGCATACATAGCCTTTGAGGATCCCAAACAATGGATGAATTTTTGTTTTCGGATGAAGCACTTGATGAAGTGAATGAAGTGGTTCAAGGTAGTTGGAAAGTCATCGTTGTTGATGATGAACCAGAAGTACATGCCGTAACAAAGCTTGCGCTCAGTGACTTTGAATTCCAAGACAAACGTCTTGAGTTTATCAGTGCCTATTCAGGAGAAGAGGCTAAGCAAGTTATTGAACAACACCCTGATGCTGCTATTGTTTTACTAGATGTTGTGATGGAAACGGATGATGCGGGCCTTAAAGTCGCTAAGTATATCCGTGAAACTGCGAAGAATAATCATATTCGTATCATTTTGCGAACAGGTCAACCAGGCCAAGCACCTGAACGACAAGTTATCGTTAACTATGACATTAACGATTATAAATCAAAAACAGAACTTACCGCACAGAAGCTTTTTACGGTGGTGATGTCGAGCTTACGCTCTTATCGCGATATTTTATCTATTGAACAATCACGTCAAGGTCTTGAAAAAATAATTAAAGCGTCGCGCGATATTTTTTCAACCCATTCGTTAGAGCACTTCATTGAAGGTGTAATGCAGCAACTTACATCCTTGCTAGGCACTGTTGAGCAAGCTATGTATGCGACAAGCTTAGTTGCTAGTAACCCCCTTGATAATCAAAAAAAGCTAGTGGTTTTTTCAGGCCGAGGAGAGTTTGAGCGCAGTGAAGGTAAAGCGATTGAAGAAGTGCTCAATGATGAACAGCTCAATGCCTGCCAACAAGCTTTGAGAGATAAAACGATTGTTTATCGCGAGAATTATTTATTTGCGTATTGTAGTAGTGAGTTTAACCACAATTCAATGTTGTTTATCTCAGGTATTCCAAAACATTTAACTGACACACAGCGCCATTTAATTGAAATATTCTCGCAAAATGTTCAATTGGCGTATGAGAATGTACAGCTACAAGCGGAAATAGAAGCAACTCAGCAAGAGCTGGTGTTCAGACTTAGTGAAGCATTAGAGCAACGTTCAACTGAAACAGGTAACCATGTAAAACGTGTTTCGCATATTTGTTATGAGCTCGCCTTAGGTTATGGCTTACCTAAACGAGAAGCTGAACTTATTCGCTTAGCCGCACCGCTGCATGATGTGGGTAAAGTGGGTATTCCTGATGCCATTTTAAATAAACCAGGCCCGCTAACGGATGAAGAGTGGGCTATTATGCAGCAGCATGCTGAAAAAGGGCATCTTATCTTAAAAGACTCATCGAGAGAAATTGTCAATACAGGCGCAGTGATTGCATTGTCTCACCATGAACGTTGGGATGGTACCGGTTACCCTAAAGGTTTGAAAGGTGAGGATATTCCTATTGCAGGGCGTATTGTTGCCTTAGCTGATGTATATGATGCACTACGCCATAAACGCTGTTACAAAGAGCCTTGGTCACTTGAGGATGTTGTAAAGGAAATTAATGCACAACAGGGCAAACAATTTGACCCTAAGTTAATAGAAGTGTTTAATCAACGCGTTAAAGAAATAGAAGACGTACTCGTACGTTATCCAGATTAATTAAAAAAGTAGTATTGGGGCATATGGATTATTTAGCAGTAAAGCATACTCACATGTTATTTGCCGTGTTGAGTATTGTATTATTCTACGTTCGTTCTTTCTCACGTTTAAAAACGGGCGCACTAGCAAAAAATAAAGTCGTGTTCATAGGAAGTCATAGTATTGATACACTATTGCTTGTTTCGGCAGTTGCTTTAATCGTAATGGCAGGATTTAATCCATTAGAGCAATCATGGTTATTAGAAAAAATTATACTTGTTATTGCTTATATCGTACTGGGTGTTGTGGCTGCAAAGCAAAGCGCACAGAGTGCGAAAGTAGTATTGCTTGCTATAACTACCTTCATTTTATTAGCAATCGGTTACTTAGCTTCGGCTAAAACTGCACTTCTTCTCTAAGAATCTCTGAGCGGTATTTTGATGGCGAGTGCCGTCGTACCGCTTTTTTATATCTCATCGTTCAGTATTGGTAACTTAGGGTAAAAGTAGGTAAACTAGCACCTCGTTTTTGAAAGAGATGTAGCAGTATAAATGACCACCCCTTGGTTTGAAGATCAAAATGAATCCTATCAAGATGAGGCCTACGATGCATTTTCTTCTAAAGTGCTTTATCGTTGTATTGATGCCGAATTAAAGTGGGATACGCAAGTAGATTTAACGGCTTGTTATAAACTACTCAATGAATTTGAGCATGCGGTTTCAGTGCTTTGTGTTGAACATAAAGAGCCTCATGAACGCTTAGATAAACTTCTTGATACCTTTTATCAGCAATGGCTTTTCAGTGCTTCTAGCTTAAAAGTGCCTGAATACACTTTAAACAGCTTTAGTTATACCATTACCATGCGTAGTGGCACGCAAACAACACTGGCTATTTTACTGTGTCACTTATTACAACATGCTAACTTGGATGCTTCGGTGACCTTAGGTCAGGGTGAAGTGCAGGTGCATGTTGCCATAAGTGATGAAGAAGGTTATCTCATTGAGCCAAGTACAGGGCAGCAAAGTTGGTATATCATTCCTGAAAATGCCAGTGAAGAGAATGGCGATGAGCAAGAGCCGCTTGAACTGGTGTTTGATGAAGAGATATATAAACTTTATTTAGCTCAGCAAAAATGGTCATTCATTAGCGAAAGTAAATTTGGTCATGCGCTGCATTGCGTTGACATGCTGATGGAATTATTAGGCGATGACCCTTATGAGCGTCGTGACCGTGGCTATCTACTTAATCAGTTAGATTGCCCAAAAATGGCCAGAGATGATCTACAGTATTTTGTTAATGAATGCCCCGATGATCCCGCTATCGATATTATTCAGCACCAAATTGCTGAAATAGAAGACAACAATAATACACACCACTAGTTTTAAGGAACACTTATGACTGACGCCCACAGTGCGCTAATTACCAATGACGCAGTCGTACTTGGTTTACTCGCCATTATTTTGGGGTTTGTTTTTAAAACCTCACATAGCAACAACGCAGCGTGTCAAAAATTTTATAAATACGTACCCGCTTTATTGCTTTGCTACTTTTTACCATCATTATTAAATACCTTTGGTATTGTTGATGGTCATTCATCAAACGTTTACTACGTAGCATCTCGTTACTTACTTCCAGCTTGTTTAATTTTATTAACCATCAGTATCGACCTAAAGGCTATTATTAACCTTGGTCCGAAAGCATTGATTATGTTTTTAACGGGGACTATGGGTATCGTTATTGGCGGACCTCTTGCTATTTTAGTGATGAGTGCAGTTTACCCTGAAGCGGTTGGCGGACATGGCCCTGATGCCGTATGGCGTGGCATGACAACCATTGCGGGTAGCTGGATTGGTGGCGGTGCTAACCAAGCCTCTATGAAAGAGATGTTTGAAGTAGGCGGTGATATCTTCTCAGCTATGGTGACTGTTGATGTTATTGTGGCGAACTTATGGATGGCCGTACTGTTATTAATGGCTGCAAACCATAAGGCAATTGATGCTAAAACTGGCGCAGATACGCGTGCAATTGAAGATTTAAAAGAGCGCGTAGAAAAGTATCACGCTGAGCATGCGCGCATGCCTACGCTTAATGATTATATGACGATTATTGCCATAGCCTTTGGTATTACAGGCCTTGCACATTTTTGTGCTGACTTTTTAGGACCGTACTTCGGTGCTAACTTCCCTTGGGCACAGGAGTATAGTTTAAATAGTAAGTTCTTTTGGTTAATCGTTATCTCGACCACTATCGGGATTAGTCTATCGTTTACTAAAGTACGTCATATTGAAGCATTTGGCGCCTCAAAGGTTGCATCAAGCTTTTTATATATTCTTGTTGCTTCAATTGGTTTACACATGAATATTACCGCCATTTTTGACTCGCCTATGTACTTTGTACTAGGTGTGATTTGGATGCTAACACATGCAAGCTTGATGTTGATTGTGGCTAAACTAATCAAAGCACCGCTGTTTTATATGGCTGTGGGTTCACAAGCTAATGTTGGTGGTGCTGCATCAGCACCTGTGGTTGCCTCTGCGTTCCATCCATCGCTGGCACCGGTTGGTGTGTTACTTGCGGTTTTGGGCTATGGTGTAGGTACTTACATGGCTTATATTTGTGGTTTAATGCTACAAGCTGTTTCACCTTAAGGAATAGAAATGAACAACCAGTTAATTAAAATTAACGAGATTGAATTAGCAAACAACAAACCATTTGTGTTGTTTGGTGGTATGAATGTACTTGAATCACGTGATTTAGCAATGCGTATTGCTGAGCATTATGTTGAAGTAACTTCAAAGCTGAACATTCCATATGTATTTAAAGCATCTTTTGATAAAGCGAATCGCTCGTCAATTAATTCATACCGTGGTCCAGGTATGGAAGAAGGCTTAAAAATCTTTGAAGAGATTAAATCTACTTTTAATGTGCCACTTATTACTGATGTACACGAACCACATCAAGCAGCACCCGTTGCTGAGGTTGTTGATATTATTCAGTTACCAGCATTCCTTGCCCGCCAAACTGACCTAGTTGTTGCAATGGCAAAAACAGGTGCCATTATCAATGTGAAAAAACCACAGTTTTTAGCACCGCACGAAATGCGCCATATCATTAAGAAATTTAATGATGCAGGTAATAACAATGTTGCATTGTGCGAGCGCGGCACAAGCTTTGGTTATAACAACCTAGTGGTTGATATGCTTGGCATGGATGATATGAAGCCAATGGCGCCAGTTATTTTTGATGCGACGCATGCATTACAGCGCCCTGGTGGTCGAGCTGACTCGGCGGATGGGCGTCGTGCTCAGGCGGCAGAGCTTGCGCGTAGTGGCATGGCACTTGGTCTTGCGGGTCTTTTCATTGAAGCGCACCCTAACCCTAATGAAGCTAAATGTGATGGCCCTTGTGCACTTGCATTAAGTAAGCTAGAAGGCTACTTAACACAAATGAAAGCTGTGGATGAGCTTATTAAAAGCTTTGCACCATTAGATACCAGTGCAAATGACCTGTAATATTTAATTAGTTGATGAGAAGGCGACTATGGTCGCCTTTTTTTATTTGTGTCGCTATAATCGATGCATAAGAAAAACTAATTCTAAGCTTGGTGTTTATGTCTCGTCGTTTACCTCCATTAAATGCACTAAAAGCATTCGAAGCTGCTGCACGCCATTTAAGCTTCACCAAAGCTGCGGAAGAGCTCTATGTAACGCAAGCTGCAGTCAGTCATCAAATTAAAACGCTTGAAGAACATTTAGGTTTAAAACTCTTCCTCCGTAAAAATCGCTCTTTACTCTTAACAGAAGAAGGCCAAGGCTACTTCTTGGATATTAAAGAAATTTTTACTCAACTTATTGATGCAACAGAGAAACTACTAGCACGAGGGGCCAAAGGGTCACTTACGGTAAGTTTGACACCAAGTTTTGCAATTCAATGGTTGGTACCAAGGCTTAGTTTATTTAATGAGTTACACCCTGAGATAGATGTACGGATTAAAGCACAAGATCAAGACGAGAACTCTCTGTCGGATGATGTTGATATTGCTATCTACTACGGTCGTGGCCACTGGAGTGGAGTGCAAACTTATAAACTTCATACTGAATACCTTGTGCCTCTATGCAGCCCACTGCTTTTAACTGGCCCTAAGCCACTTGATCAACCAAGTGATTTGGCAAATCATACATTGCTTCATGATACGACTCGTAAAAATTGGAAGACATGGATGAAAACGGCAGGGGTACGTAATGTGCAAGTTAATCAGGGCCCGATCTTTAGTCACTCATCAATGGTTTTACAGGCAGCGGTTCATGGTCAAGGTGTAGCTATAGGTAATAGTGTACTTGCAAAACCAGATATTGATGCAGGGCGTTTGGTTATTCCATTTAGTCACTCTATCGTTAGTAAAAATGCCTATTATTTAGTTATAAGAGAATCTCAAACAGAGCTCGGCAAAATTGTCTCATTTAAAGATTGGATGCTGAGCTTAGTTGAGCAAGAACAAGAGTATTAACATGTTGCAGTGGTTTAAAAGCACAGGCAGTAAAGCCTGCGCACAATTTATATTTGCTCATGGTGCCGGTGCGGGCAGTGATAGCGAATTTATGCAAACAATGGCGAAGCTAATTAGTCAACAAGGTATTGATGTCGCGTTATTTGATTTTCAATACATGCAAATTGCTAAAGAGACTGGCAAACGTAGGCCGCCGGATCGTGCCCCCAAGCTGCTTGCATATTTTGCAGAAGTTTTAGCTGAGCGTCAGCCTGAATTGCCGCTATTTATTGGTGGCAAATCGATGGGAGGCAGAATGGCTTCAATGCTGTGCACCGAACAGAACATTCCAAAAGTCGCTGGTGTTGTGGCTTTTGGTTACCCGTTTCACCCACCGGGTAAACCTGAAAAACTTCGCACAGAACATTTTGCAGATGTACCATGCCCGTTTTTAGTGCTGCAGGGAGAGCGAGACACGTTTGGTAACCAGCAAGAACTCGCTGAGCTTGAAATGGTTAACCCGCCAGAAATTAAATTTCTCAAAGATGGCGACCACTCATTAAAGCCACGTAAAAAAAGTGGTATTACAGAACAAGAAAATTTACAACAAGCTGCGGATTATGCAGCACAGTTTATTATGAATTTAGTGGCAGGAGATGAGCAATGATCAAACTCTATTTAATGATTGGCAGCTTATTTTGCATGCTTTCGGTGATGCTTGGTGCCTTTGCTGCACATGGTTTAAAAAGCCGTGTTTCAGAATACGCAATTGGGATTTTTAAAACGGCTGCTGAGTACCAAATGGTACATGGTCTTGCTTTAATTGCCATGGCGATATTAATAAAGTGGGGTATGAACTTAAATTGGGCTGGTGGCTTTTTTATCGCGGGTACAGTGTTATTTAGCGGTAGTTTGTATTTACTCGCATTAACGGGCATGAAATGGCTTGGCCCTATCACCCCGATTGGCGGCGTTTGTTTTATTATTGGTTGGGCTATTTTGTTAGTTCAAGCCGCACGATATAAGTTTTAAGGGTTATCTATGTCGAGTGTAGTTATTTATTGTCGCAGTGGTTTTGAAAATGATGCCGCTGCTGAAATTACTTTTCAAGCTGCTGAACAAGGATTTGCAGGTTACGTAAAAACGAAACCAAATACAGGGATTGTTGTTTACGAATGTTTTGATGCTAGCCACGGCGATGAAATCATTAAAAAAGTAGATTTCAAAAATATGGTTTTTGCGCGTCAATGGTTTACTGGCATCTTAGTGGATAATATGCCACTTGAAGATCGTGTTAGTGCCATTGTTGATGCTGCTGTTGATTTTCCTGAATGTGGAGACTTACGCGTAGAAACGCCCGATACCAATGAAGGGAAAGAGCTGTCTAAATTTTGTAAGAAGATATCTACTCCCCTTAAAAAAACACTTGAAAAGCGTTCGAAGGTGACACGCGAGCTGGCAGATAAAAAGCCTGTTATGCATGTTGCGTTTTTAACAAATGATTCTGCTTACGTTGGTTATTCATATACATTCAATAACTCGCCCTTTTTTATGGGGATACCACGTTTACGGATGCCAAGTGATGCACCAAGCCGTTCTACACTCAAGTTAGATGAAGCGTTTAATGTATTTATTCCACCTCATGAAGCTGAGGATCGTGTGCAAGCGGGGATGCGAGGTGTTGATTTAGGTGCTTGCCCAGGTGGTTGGACCTATCAATTAGTACGTCGAGGCATGTTTGTGAGTGCTATCGATAATGGGCCAATGAATGATGAACTAATGGAAACGGGACAAGTTAAACATTTCCGTGTTGATGGTTTTAAGTATCGTCCCGAAAAGCGGAATATTAGCTGGTTAGTTTGCGATATGGTGGAAAAGCCAGTAAAAGTTACTAATCTTATGATTGATTGGGCGGTAAATGCCTACGCAAAAGAGCTTATTTTTAATCTGAAATTACCAATGAAAAAGCGCTTTGACAGTGTCTATGAATGCTTGAAGTTGATTAAAGAAGAGCTTGAAAAATACGGCGTAAGTTATGAACTCCAAGCGAAGCATCTGTATCACGATCGTGAAGAAGTGACTGTACATTTAAATGTCATAAAGGTGCCGCAAAGCTTATACAGTTAAAGAGAGGACAGAAAATGGGTAATAAACGATTAACGCTCTGCTTGTATGCTTTATTTCCCATTTTCTTAACAGCCTGCGGGGGCGGCGGTGGTGATAGTGATACGCCAACTACCCCAGCTCCCACAACCAATCAATCTCCTCAGGTTTCAATTTCGGGAGAGCAAAACCTCCAAGAAGGGCAAATAAGTTCCCTTAGCGCAACTGCCACAGACTCAGATGGCACTATTGCAAATTACAGTTGGTCGCAAACACAAGGCCCAACTAGTATTTTCACTTTTAATGCTGCTGTACTTAACTTTACTGCGCCAGATGTTGAAAGTGATACGACAATTACTTTTCAGGTGATGGTAACTGATAATGATGGGGCCTCAGCCTCGGCAAACTATACGATTAATATTCAAAATGATACCAATGCGGCACCTGTAATTAGTAGTGAACCGATAGCTGATATTACTGAATTGAGTGAAGCATCAATCCAAGTAAGTGCTGAAGATAGTGACGGCAGTATTGTATCGATTGAATGGCAGCAGCTGCGTGGCCCTGTTATTAACTTTACACAAAATGGCCAGATAATAAATTTTACAGCACCTGAAGTACCCAGTACGAGTGAAGTTGAGTTTTTAGTTACAGCAACGGATGATAGGGGAGCATCGTCTGAGCTGTCGGTCACTTTTATGATTGTGAATGTTAATAAAGCACCAATCCTTAACGATACTAACTTTGTCTCAGAGTTTAACCAAAGCACTGAGTTCACGCTTAACGTACAAGATCCAGATAATGACGAGCTGACGGTGAGTTTTGCATCAGACCTTGATGGTGCAACGATAACAGTTGTTGATGAAGCGAGTTTTACTTACCAGTATGTATCTGCGATTAATCGTATTTCACAGGCACCCATTAGCGTGAGTGTGTCGGATGGCATCGCCACTACACAAGCAACGATCAATGTAGCAATTATAGATAGTACTGCTGCGACAATTATCAATGTTAATCCGCAAAATAACAGCCAAGCTGTGAGCGTAAACGCAAGTTTGTCGATTGATTTTTCTGATGTGATGAAAACGAGCAGCTTATCAGTGAATGAAACGGCAGGGGGGTGTGTAGGCTCGTTGCAATTATCGGATGATGACTTTAGCTCTTGCTTAGCAATAACCTCTTTAAATTTGTCAGGCCCAGAGTCAGATACCAATACCTATTTTAATGGCGTGACGTTTTCACCAGCACTACAGCAAAATAGAACGTATAAATTGAGAGTAACTGAAGATTTAGTCAATTTTGATGATACTGCCATCAATGCGCAAGAAATAACTGAATTTAGCACTGGCAGTGGTGATTTAGTAATTACGGAGGTGGTTGCAATCCGCTTTGGAACCGATGCTCCTTGGTTTGAAGTCTACAATGGCACTGGCAGTGATATCAATTTAGCCGATTATAAGGTTAGAACAAAGAGCCGAAATTCAAGTGATGGAAGTATAACCTCATCAACAATGTTTAACTTACCTAATCAACTAATAGAGGTTGGTGAGTATGCGATTATCCATAGTCGCTTTGGAGACGAGCTTTTTCATGATGCAGCAGAGCAAAATAAATACATCGCATTTATTGGTGAAGCTGGCTCTACGATTCGTCCATATTGGTTTGTAAATGGGTTTGTTGAACTTCTCTCGAGTGATGAAACAACCACAATCGATTTTGTCAGATTTGGCAATGATACGACTGAGCCAACTTCGCCAGCGCATTGGTCAAGTGGCGCAGCCCCAAGTATAAATAATATCACTGGCTCAAGTATTAAGCGTGACAAAGACAGTACAGATACAGACAGCCCTTCAGATTGGATTTACAGCCTCTTCACAACACCTGCTGGTGCTAATGATTTAACGTGTGAAGACGACCTTGATCAAGACGGTATACCCGATTGTGCAGAGCTGCCAGGCTCAAGCTTTGCGGGACTTCCATTATATGATTGGGGAGCGAGAGTTAATCAAAAAGATCTTTTTGTTGAAGTAGACTATATGGACAGTAGTGATGCAGGCATTATTCCGCAAAGAATAGCCCTTGAAAAAGTTATCTCGTCATTTGCCGCTGAGAATATTGTTGTTCACTTTGATGTCGGTGATTTATATCACCAAGCAACAGGTATATCAGTTGAAAATCATGATTTAGGTGGCGGTGAACAAGTTATATTCCGTCCCTATACACCTTATAATTTCAATGCAGGTGTAGAAGGGTTATTCCATTATAAAATGGCTAATTTTGATATGCGCCGCAAACCTATTTTTCATTATATGTTAATGGCAAACAGCCTTAATGAGGATGGGAGTGTTGGTCCAGCAGGGTTGGCTGAAGTGAATGGCAACGATTTAATGATAACATTTGGAAATTGGGGCCTCTCGCTTAATAATGAAGCCTCACGTAATCTGACATATAACTATCAAGCTTCAACGATAATGCATGAGCTTGGACATAATCTTGGTCTAGAGCATGGTGGCAATAACAGTATTAACTACAAGCCAAACCACTTAAGTATTATGAACTACTTATATCAACTTCGGGGCTTGCCAACCATTGGCAACAATGAAGGAGATCGCTATTACTCAAGTCGATACAGAACAAACCCAAATTGCGGTGTAGAAACGTCTGAGTTAGTGAATGGCCCATTAGGTTCACCTGAAAATTTTGTTATGTCTTTTTCGCATGGTTTAGGTGCACCTTTGGATGAAACCTCCATCGAAGAAGCTAATGGTTTGGGTTACCCAGGTTCTGTTGCTGTCGATTATAATTGTAATCTTAACCTGACAGAAACACTTAGTCAGGATACCAATGACGATGCAAGCACGAGTATATTAAACGATGTTGATGAGTGGTCATTAATAGATCTTCGTTTTTACAGTTATTTCTCTGGTAATCGATTTGGTTTAGATTTCACAGAGTTAAACACTGTGAATAACGCAAACACGTCTATTCGTCAGCGGATTATTAAAGAAGAAGCGCCGCCATTGTTTATACTCGATGAAATTCAAGCTGTGAGAAAAGCGGCTGCTGAGCAATGAAGAGACTGATTTTTGCAATCATCTTGGTGAGTTTGCAAGCGTGTGGCCCTGCAAATAATTCGCACTGGCAGATGACAACACGCTTGAATTATAACGATTATCCAGTTAACTGGCAGGCTGAGCTTGTAAGAGGCTGCGATACGTGTGAGATAAAAAAAGAGCGACTCTACGAGCCTGATGGTGTTACAGAGCTAAGTACTATCTATCAGCAAGGGCAGTGGCGAGCGCAGAATAGAAAAGCCCATAAAGCGAGACTAGTTTTTGAAATGGGGGCCCAATTTTTGCTGGTTCGCAGTCGAGAAGATGGCTTAATACAGTTAGAAAATAAGCACGCCGATATTGAAATTATCACCAAGCTTGAGCAGCCTTTTGAAGTGATCATGGGTCAGAGTCGTTATGAGGCAGTCATAACAAAGTTTGAAGAGCCGCGGGCTGATTTTGCGCTGTCAGAACCTTTATCTGTAAAGTTGCATTACAGTGTTTTAAAAAGCCAGTAGAGTTCATATCCACTGGCTTTTTAGTGCGGATTAATGGCGATATTTGCTGCGGTAATTTTCAACCCACAAGCGCGTGCCACCGCACACAGCGACGGGCATAACAATTAAGTTAATAAAAGGGATGGCTGTTAGAATCATAACCGCCAAACCAAAGCCGTAAGAAAGCGTTTGCTTTTCTTTTAAATCATCCTTCATATCTTTAAAGCTTACTTTATGATTGTCGAATGCATAATCCTCATACTGAACCGCGTACATCCAGCAGGTAAAAAGTATCCAAAGCAATTGACCTATAACAGGTAAAATCCATAATAAAATGAAAAACCCTATCGCTCTTGGTAGATAATAGCAAAGCTTTGTCCATTCTCGGCCAAGCATGCGTGGCACATCTTTCATTGTATCTAGAATGCCATCATCATTGACTTTTTGACCGGTTAAATACAGCTCAACTTTTTCACTGAGTAAACCATTAAATGGCGCAGCAATAAAGTTAGTAATAACGGTAAAGAGCATGCTATAGCTAAATAAAATAACCAATACGGCAATCGGCCACATTAACCACTCTAACCAACTTAGCCATTCTGGAAGTAGTGAATTCATATAAGCGAAGCCGTCAGTTAGCCAGCCATATAAAAAAAATAATGAACTACCAAAAAGCACAATATTGATTAATAAAGGAATAAGTACAAAACGTTTTAGCCCTTTTTGGCTAATAAGTTTAAAGCCAGAAAAAAAGTATTCCATACCTTGAGTAAACTGCACGAGATAACCTCATATAATTACTTATTGTCAGCAGTATAAGATTTTCAACGTGTTTGAACAGCCCTTTTCCGTAACAAAGTGTTTTTAAGTGATGTTGTGTTGAACTAAGCGGTACGATGCGGGGTCTGAAAGTACCTATAAAAACGAATAATGAAAACAGCACTAGAGGATCAGTTGAGGATCCTATACTATTGTTAACATAATTAACAAAAACGACATCTTGAAAATGGGAGTTTTATGCAGTTAGTCGATTTAAATCCACATGATCCTGACGTAGTACACGTGTTTTCCGATATAGACCGACTTATAAACTCTTTATATCCAGTCGCCACAGCTCAATCATTAAGTGTTGAAGAGCTCGCTGAGCCAAATGTATATGCGATAGGGTTAAAAAATGATGATGGTATTGTGGCGTGTGGCGCAATCGTGATGCAAGAGGGGAATCCGCCATATGGTGAGATTCGTCGTTTATACGTAAAACCAAGCTATCGAGGAAAGGGATTATCTCGCCGTATAATGCAAATTTTATTGTATTATGCAGGTGAGCAACAAATTCCACTTATTCGACTTGAAACAGGCCCTAAACAAACAGAATCAATTAATTTATATGAAAACTTAGGTTTTAGTCGATGTGGTCCATTTGGTAATTACAGCGAAAATCCACAAAGTTTATTTATGGAATTAGGCCTTAATCAGTAAATTTTTACAGCTACTTGTCATTTTAACCCACTACTAAGGCTCACCTTAAGTGGGTTTACCATTTAATTTACACATCAAAAATCACTCGTTACGAGTAAAAATTCTTGTTGGACTTAAATCACTATTTTTCTTTTAATGCGCGGCAACAACCCTTGCCGATTTCGGCACTACTAAAATAAAAGAGAAAGATAGATGAAAGAGACAACATCACTAGAACAAGCTCGCACGAGTTATAATGTTCGTCATTGGAGCCAAGGTTTCTTTGGAATTAATGATCAAGGTGATGTGTATGTTGCGCCAAAGGCCCATGCCCCAGAGCAAACCATTGCACTAATCGATATTGCACAGCAATTACAAGACAAGGGCTTAAGCTTGCCTGCGTTGGTTCGTTTTCCACAAATTTTACATCATCGTGTACATAGTTTATGTCAGGCATTTAACACGGCAATTGAAAATTATGGTTATCCGAAAGACTATTTGCTTGTTTACCCAATTAAAGTAAACCAACAGCGTGAAGTTGTTGAAGAAATTGTGGCAAGCCAAGCTGATATTGAAAAGAAACAATTGGGTCTAGAAGCGGGCAGTAAACCTGAGCTATTAACTGTATTAGCTATGGCAGAAAAAACCAGTGCGGTGATTGTATGTAATGGCTACAAAGACCAAGAATACATTCGTTTAGCATTGATTGGCGAAAAGCTAGGTCATAAGGTTTACATTGTTCTCGAAAAATTGTCTGAGCTTGACATGGTGCTTAGCCAAGCAAAAGAGTTAAACGTAAAACCGCGCATTGGTATTCGCGTACGTTTAGCATCGCAAGGTAAAGGTAAATGGCAAGCAAGTGGTGGCGAAAAATCAAAATTTGGTTTATCGGCATCGCAAGTATTGAGTGTAGTTAATCGCTTAAAAGCGTCTGATCAACTTGATTTGATCCAGCTTGTGCATTTCCACTTAGGTTCGCAAATGGCCAACATCCGCGATGTCCGCTTAGGTGTGAGTGAAGCTGCGCGTTTTTACTGTGAGTTACGTAAATTAGGCGCACAAATTGATTGCTTAGATGTGGGTGGTGGTTTAGCAGTAGATTATGACGGTACACGCAGCCAGTCTCATAATTCAATGAACTACAGTCTAAGTGAATACGCTAATAACATCGTATACACCATTGGTGATACCTGTAAGTTATATGAGCAGCCAATGCCGCGCATTATTTCTGAATCCGGTCGTGCGTTAACAGCGCACCATGCTGTATTGATTTCGAATGTGATTGGCACCGAAAGCTATGTACCAGAAGACATTCAAGCGCCAGCCGCTGATGCACCCCTATTATTAAAGAATATGTGGACATCATGGCAACAGTTAAGTGATGACAATGACGACCGTGCATTAATTGAGATTTATCATGATAGCCAAGGCGATTTAGCTGAAGCACATAATCAGTTTGCACTTGGTTTGTTAGATTTAACAGAGCGAGCATGGGCGGAGCAAGTTAACTTACGTGTATGTTATGAACTTAACAAACATATGGATAACAAAAACCGTTTCCATCGCCCGATTATTGATGAATTAAATGCGCGTTTAGCAGATAAGTTTTTTGTGAACTTTTCATTGTTCCAGTCACTACCTGATGCATGGGGTATTGACCAAGTGTTTCCTGTTCTACCATTAAGTGGTTTAACAGAAGCACCACAAAAACGTGCTGTATTACTTGATATCACTTGTGATTCAGATGGCGCTATGGAGCACTATGTAGACGGTCAAGGTATTGAAAGCACATTACCTGTGCCAGCATTTAGCGAAGAAAAACCTTATTTAATGGGCTTTTTCTTAGTGGGTGCTTATCAGGAGATTTTAGGTGATATGCACAACCTATTTGGCGACACGCACAGTGCAATTATAAAAATGGATGAGCAAGGTCAAGCGCAAATCACTGAAGTTAACGAAGGTGATACCGTTGCAGACATGATGCGTTACGTACATTTAGATGTAGAAAGCTTCCAGCAATCTTACGCCCAGCTGGTGGCAGCTAAATTGCCAGAAACTGAGCAGCAAAGCGTTTTAGATGAGCTGCAAACTGGCTTAAATGGTTACACTTATTTAGAAGAGTTATAAGCAATGTCGACATTGTTTGACCACACAGATCATTCATTATATTCAAACGGCATGACGTTTTTACGTCAGCCGATGGTGCAAAACATCACTGCAATCGATGCCGATGTGGTGGTGTTAGGTTTACCATTTGACTTGGCAACCTCAGGGCGCCCAGGTGCACGTTTAGGGCCAGATGCAATTCGCCGTGCCTCAGTGCACCTAGCATGGGAAGAAACCAAGTACCCGTGGACGTTCCCGTTGTTTGAGCGTTTAAAATTAGCGGATGCCGGTGATTTTACTTACCCAGTAGGCGACCCAGAGTATTTTACCGCGCAATTAGAATTAGCCGCTGAGCAAATTCTTCGCCAGGGTAAAACATTATTGGGTTTAGGTGGCGACCACTTTGTGACTTTGCCACTACTACGTGCCCATGCTAAGCAACACGGTAAGATGGCATTAGTTCATTTTGATGCCCATACAGATACTTATAGCAATGGCTCACGTTATGATCACGGTACCATGTTTTATCATGCGCCGATGGAAGGATTGATTGATGTTGAGCACAGCATTCAAATCGGTATTCGTACTGACTTTGATCAGAGTAAGCATGAGTTTGCAGTGATTGATGCGATGGCAGCCAATGATTTGCCAGCACAAGATATCGCAGAGCAAATCAAAGCACGCGTGGGTGACTTACCTGTGTACTTAACCTTTGATATTGACTGCCTTGATCCAGCATTCGCGCCAGGGACAGGCACCCCAGTGTGTGGTGGCTTAACTAGTGATAAAGTACTTAAAGTACTTCGTGCATTGAAAGGGATTAATATGGTCGGTATGGATGTGGTTGAAGTATCACCATCCTATGACCAAAGCGAGTTAACGGCGATTGCAGCAGCGACCATTGCCAATGAGTTACTACATTTGTGGGCTTTGAAGCACAAATACTAAATGAGAGAGACAAAGAGCGCCATTAGGCGCTCTTTTTTTGATATTAGATGAAGCAATTAAGCGCTTCGTACATCAACCTTTAACTTAAGTTTTTGCCCAGGTTGAATGTATTTTTGCCCTGCTAATGAGTTCCACTTAACAATATCTTCTACAGACACATTAAACTTGGCAGCAATTCGCGCTAACGAGTCACCACGACGCACTTTATAAGTAATGGTGCGTTCTTTGCTTTGTGTAGCAGCAAGTTGTGACTTTTCTTGTTTATATACAGTGAGTTTTTGACCAACACGCAGTACTGAATCTTTTTTCAGTTTATTCCATGTTGCAAGCTCTGCAATGGTCACATCATACTCACGGCTGATATCCCACAGTGTATCGCCACTGGCGACTTTATGACTCAGCTTTTTACGTGTTGCTTTATTCGCTGCCATACGTACTGATTTTGGTAAATGCTGGCTATTGATTTCACCGTCACTGAGTGGCACAAGTAACTGCTGACCAACACGAATAGTATTTGATGAAAGTTTATTCAGCGTTTTTATCGCGCTTGCGCTCGTTGAAAACTTTTTCGCTATCACTGATAAGCTATCACCACGGGCAACCACATATTGCTGCCAACGTAGGCGATCTTTTTGCTCTGTTTTTGCTAGTTTCTCAGTAAAAGACTCAACTTTATCAGAGGGTAATAATAAAAAATGTGGACCGTTTGGATCCGTCGCCCAGCGATTAAAGCCTGGGTTTAAGCGGTACAGCTCAGTTAAGCTAATATCAGCCATATCAGCGGCAAGTGCTAAATCAATTTGGCTACCTATATTAACGGCTTCAACTACTTGCGCGTTGATAATCGGTTGCCACTTCACACCAAATTCGTCACTGCGTTTTACAAGATCAGACAGAGCCAAGAGCTTTGGTACATACGAAGTGGTTTCTCGTGGCAGGTCTAATGACCAAAAATCGGTAGGTAAGTGTTTTTTGCGGTTCTTTTTAATAGCACGCAGTAAACGACCTTCACCTGAGTTATAGGCGGCAATAGCATTTAACCAATCACCTTCTAAGGTCTTGTGTAAATATGATAAGTAATCAAGCGCTGCACGCGTCGATTGCACAATGTCACGGCGACCGTCGTACCACCAGTTTTGTTTTAAATCGAAACGCTCACCGGTTTGTGGCATAAATTGCCAGATACCAGAGGCACTGCGGTGTGAATAACCAAAGGGGTCAAAGGCACTTTCAACAATGGGTAAAAGCGCTATTTCAATTGGCATTTCACGCTTTTCAACTTCTTCGACAATGAAGTAAAGGTATGGCTCTGCGCGTTTTGCGATGCGGTCAAGGTATGCTTGATGACGTGCATAGTAATTACGCTCAGCAACTACAGGACGGTTTTGTGGCACATCAATAGATAGCTGATAACGAATACGTTCCCATACATCGTCAAAAACTGGTGGTGGCGCATCAATATCAGTTAACTGTTGGTATTGTGCGTTGATCATCAATGCATCATTGACATCACTTGGACTGGCACCACCCAGTTGCTGCTCAACATCATTATTAGCAATGTTAGGTTGTGCAGTATCAGAAGTTGTTAGTTGACAACCACTTAAAGCCAGCGCGAGTGTAAAAACTAGAGGAGATCTATACATATATACCCATACATCAGGTAAAAAAACTCGGCGAATATTACCTGCTCTGAGAACATATTGCCACTTTATGACCAGTTTATGTCAGATTATTGTTGCAAGATGCTGATCTAAATCTACAAAATTGTAACTGAAGTCATGCTTGTTTTTTTAAAAATTATCTTTCCAAGCCCTGAGACCTGCAAAGCGTTGCCAAGGTTCATCAAGATTCAAATTATTTTTTAGCTCATTGGGAAGTTCATCAGTGATATTAGGCAAGTGGCTACGTAAGAATGGGTTTATTTGCTTTTCTACACTTAACTTAGTTGGTAAGCTTATTTCATTATTAGCACGCAGTGTATCGACTTTCTCACTGTAATTGGCTAAGTATTCATTCGTTGGCTCAACCGCCTTAGCAAAGGCTAGGTTTGCTTGTGTGTATTCGTGCGTGCAGTAGATTTTACACTCATCCGGCAGGGCTCTTAATTTACATAAAGAGTGCCACATTTGCTCGGCACTACCTTCAAATAGCCGCCCACAACCTGCACTAAACAGCGTATCGCCAGTAAAACTTAGCTCATCATGTAAGTAACAAATGTGATCCAGAGTATGGCCAGGAGTTGCAAGTACGGTAAAGGTGTAATTATATACGGTGACTTTATCTGCTTCTAAAACACCATGATTAATGCCCTTGAACGGACTGTGCTTAGGACCATAAACGGGAATAGTTGGGAATGTTTTTAGCAGCGCAGCCACGCCGTCAGTGTGATCATAATGGTGGTGGGTAATTAAAATCCCCGCGAGTGTTAAGTTATGCTCGCTTAAGTAGTTTAATACGGGCTCAGCTTGACCTGGGTCAACCACCCAAGCTGTATGTTCACTTTCATTTGTGATACACCAAATATAATTATCAGAAAAGGCTTTAATTGCTTTGACTTGCACCATGTTTAATTGCTCTATAAAGTGACAGTTAAGATACAGTATAACGAGCTCAGAAAATGAAACCAGCCCTTAGTTTTCAAGAAGGTCCTAAGCCATACTCATGGCAGCAGTTCCCTCATGGTGACTATTTACGTGCTGAAATAGAGCGTAAGTTAGTTCCATGGTTGCCACGCATGTTCGGTTATCACATGTTAAAGCTTGGTAATTTAAGTGGTGAAATAGCAACCAGTGAAAGTCCTATTAAGCATCAAGTTTGCGTCGCAGAGCAGGGGTTATTTACCGGTGTAATTGCGGATGTCGATGAGTTACCTTTTTATGAGCACAGTGTTGATGCTTGCATATTATCTCACTGCTTAGAATATCATTCAGATCCGCACCATATCTTACGTGAGGCGCATCGTACTTTGATCCCCGGTGGCTATATTGTGATCACAGGCTTTAACCCGTTTAGCTTGTGTGGGTTGGCGCAGTTATTACCTTTTAGTCGCCAAAAGCTCCCTTGGACAGGGCGCTTTTTTACACCATCTCGTGTAAAAGATTGGTTGAATCTTTTAGGTTTTGAAATTATTTCCGATGAGCGTTTTATCCATTCATCGCTTGCCAGAGGCAACCGCTTATCGCGCTTTGCAGCGTGGAGACGTTTTGGCCAACAATACTTAAAACCTATGGGAAGTGTGTACATTTTAGTGGCACGAAAACGGGTTGCTCCGCTTACACCAATTAAACCTAAGTGGCATGCAAGGCCCCAATTTTCGCCAGTAAAAGGAGCGGGGCTCAGACAAACATCAAAGCAGCACTGTGAGCGGGATAGCTAAATAGCGCTGCTTACTATCCGTTTTGCTTGGATACTGACCTGCACGAATATTTAATTGAATAGAGGGGTGCAGCAGCTTTGGTACAGCTAAAGTTGCATCTCGACCTTCACGAGTCGCAATAAAGCTTTGTTTATCCCCTTTTAAATGAATGTTTTGCTCACGCTGTTCTTTCACTGTGGTTTTGTTCGCAAGAGGGCGACCGTCTGGTTGGTAGTCATGACACATCCAAAGTAGGGTATCGTCAGGTAAAGCTAAAATTCGTTGTAGTGAATCATATAGCTCGCTCGCGCTACCGCCGGGGAAGTCGCAGCGGGCTGTACCGCTGTCTGGCATAAAGAAGGTGTCACCGACAAACACATTGCCATCAATGTGATAGCACACGCTGTCAGGCGTGTGGCCAGGCGTTGCAATCACATCAACCGTGTATTCACCCAGCTGAAATTGTGTTTTATTAGCAAATAAGGCATCAAAAGGTTCACCATTGCATGGCATATCAAGATTATAAAGTTGGCTAAAGTGCTTTTGAACCTGTGTGATCCCTTCGCCAGTGCCGAGCTTGCATGGGTGAGTATCTTGTAATTGCTGCTTGATATAACTTGCCGCAGTGATATGGTCAGCATGGGCATGAGTTTCAAGTAGCCATTGTAATGTCAGCTGCTCAGTCTTTATGTAGCTGATGATCTCATTGGCTGTGGTAAAACTTAATTCACCACTTGGCATATCAAAATCAGCAGGCGCATCAATTAGTAAGCAATCTTTAGTGTGTTCACAACTGACTAAGTAACAGAGAGTGGCGCTTTGTTGATGAAAGAAAGAATGAATGCGCAGAGCCATAAAAAGTCCTTAGTTATACGTTATAGCTAAATCTTATATCATATAACAAAAATATAAAACGGCTTGCGCTAAGTTTATTTCAAGGGACTTTTAATTACCGTCGTAACCTGTGTCTTCAAGTAAATCATTGCTGCCAGCTGCTTCACGAGCAAGATCGTCAACAATCTCATTATACTTATTGCCGCTATGGCCTTTTACCCAGCGCCATTCTACGCTGTGTTGTTGGCAGGCAGCATCAAGTCGTTTCCATAAATCGACATTTTTAACAGGTTTTTTTGCTGCAGTTTTCCAGCCGCGTTTTTTCCAATTTTCGACCCATGATTCAATACCTTGTTTTACATATTGGCTATCGGTGGTCAGAATGACATGACAAGGGCGGGTGAGAGTTTCAAGTGCGACTATGGCTGCGAGCATTTCCATCCGATTATTGGTTGTTAAGGTATAGCCTTGACTTAATTGCTTCTCGTGGCCGTTGTATCGCATCACGATGCCATACCCCCCAGGCCCTGGATTACCTAAACATGATCCATCGGTGTAAATCTCTACGGTTTTCTGCACTGTTTTACCTTGATATTGTGTACAATAAAGTGATGATAGAACGATACCAGAGTCAGGCTTAAGACGATATGGCACATAGACAAATAGTTTTAGATACAGAAACCACGGGTATTGACCCAAAACAAGGCCACCGCATTATTGAGATTGGTTGTGTTGAGCTTGTTAACCGCCGTCTTACTGGCAATAACTTTCATGTGTACATCAATCCACAGCGTGAAATTGAAGAAGAAGCGATAGACGTTCACGGTATTACCAATGAATTTTTACGCGATAAACCTTTGTACCACCAAATTGCCCATGAGTTTTTAGAGTATATTCGCGGCGCTGAACTTGTTATTCATAACGCAGCGTTCGATATCGGCCATATGGACAATGAGTTTGCATTGTTAAATCAAGGTTTTCCAAATACTGCCGATGTATGTAGTGTGCTGGATACTTTGAAAATGGCGCGTGACTTGCACCCAGGTCAAAAGAATAACCTTGATGCACTTTGTCGTCGTTATGATATTGATAACTCAAAACGTACCTTACACGGCGCATTACTGGATTCTGAGATCCTAGCGGATGTTTACTTAGCAATGACAGGGGGTCAAGTTAAGTTAAACTTAAATCAGAATAAAGATGAAGGTTCTGAGCAACAAACTGGGGGGATTCGACGCTTAAGTGCTGACAGAGCCCCTTTAGTTGTATTAAGAGCTACAGAGCAAGAACATGCCGCTCATGAAGAACGTTTAGACTTGGTCGCTAAAGGCGGTGAGTGTTTATGGCGGGCAGAATAAGGTAATAAAATGAAAAAATTATTTCTAGCGGGATTGCTATGTACGTTGCCCTTAATGGGTATATGCGCGGAACAAGATAAAATAACGCCATTGGAACGAGATGGGATTCAAAATGAGATCCCCCTGCTAGAAAATCGTTTTCGCATTGATCACAAAGTCGAAAAAATTACCTTACTTTTCTTTCGTGAAAGAGGAACCCCCGCGGTAGTATTAGTTAGACCCGATGGTAGCAAGTACCATGTGACCGAGTCATTGAACAATGATGATTTGGATTGGCATGATGAGATGACCTATGACCTAATCACCATAGCAAATCCAATGCCTGGGCCTTGGCAGGTTGTTGGCAGTATTTTACCTGATAGTCGGATCATTGTGATGGGCGAAATTGAGTTAAGCGTGGATCCACTTCCCCCTGTATTATTTCGTGGTGAAACAATAAAACTGACAGGGCGTGTACTCAACGATGGCGAGCCAATAGAAGTCGGGCAATTTAGAGATGTTATTAGCTTACATGTCGACTTTGTAAGTACAAATAATAGTGACTATGCTAACTTTGGAGCGGGGACGCAAAGTATAACCGACTTTAAAGATGATGGGCGGGGCTTTGATGAGCGGCCTCTTGATGGCGTCTTTACGGGTGAATTTCAGTTATCCTTTCCGGCTGGAGAATGGCAACCAGAACTTTATATAGAAACACCTATCCTTAAACGCACTGTAGTACAGAAACCTATTGTTATTCATGAACCGCCATTTAGTTACGAGATGACACTGGCTGAGCATGAAGCAGATGACCATTTGCTCACTATAACTCTTAATCCTGAGGTGATTAAACCTGAAACGGTATTAGTCCAAGGGAAAATCTATTACCCAAATAATGAAGAGCAGATGTTTTCTATGGATGCGAAGGCATCTCAGACACGTCAGCTCGCTATTAAAAATTATGACTGGGGGCGATACAGTGTTGAGTTGTCAGTATTTGGTAGCAATATAAATGATCGAGAATTTATGGCTACATTGCCCACCTATAAATTTGAGATTGATAGGCCAATCGAAGTTGTACCTGAAATTGTTCGCCCTGAAATTGATTTAGAAGCACAAGCTGAGCAACAACGAATCCTCGAAGAAGAGCAAAGAGCGTCAACGATGTTGATGATAACGTTAATTGTTGTTGGAAATTTAACCGTCTTGTTGTTAGGCTGGCTAGCAATTCGAGTTTTTGTACAAAAGAAACCGCTTAAATTTAAATTTTCTTTGCCATTTTTAAAGAAAAAAAACCAAACCAGTAATGACGAACAGACAGCCGGTGAAAAAGAAGTTGGCAAAAATGGCTCAAAAAATGATAAATCAGGTGAAATTTTAAACCTTTCGATGTCAGATGACTAAAAAACCTGTAAAAAAACAAAAAAGCCCTTGACGAACTAGAGGGTGATTCGTATTATTCACGCCGCTGTCAGGGGAGACTCTCTCAGCAACGAAAATGTGGAGTGGTAGTTCAGTTGGTTAGAATACCGGCCTGTCACGCCGGGGGTCGCGGGTTCGAGTCCCGTCCACTCCGCCAATTTTCGACAATTTGTAAGTATGTGCTGGAGTGGTAGTTCAGTTGGTTAGAATACCGGCCTGTCACGCCGGGGGTCGCGGGTTCGAGTCCCGTCCACTCCGCCAATTACTTACACAACTTATGGTTGTAAAACATTTTCCTTTGCGGAGTGGTAGTTCAGTTGGTTAGAATACCGGCCTGTCACGCCGGGGGTCGCGGGTTCGAGTCCCGTCCACTCCGCCAATAGGAAAAATAAATAGCATTTAGATACTGCGGAGTGGTAGTTCAGTTGGTTAGAATACCGGCCTGTCACGCCGGGGGTCG
>NZ_JAOCZL010000018.1:2664-116605 GCF_041414825.1 Pseudoalteromonas sp. 68 DY56-GL68 | reverse complement strand
ACCGGCCTGTCACGCCGGGGGTCGCGGGTTCGAGTCCCGTCCACTCCGCCATTTGATGTCATAAACAAATTAAGTGCATTACCCCATGCACATACCACTGCGGAGTGGTAGTTCAGTTGGTTAGAATACCGGCCTGTCACGCCGGGGGTCGCGGGTTCGAGTCCCGTCCACTCCGCCATTTGTTTTCCTCAAGCAGATGATTAAATAAATCTTTACGTTACACTTTACTATTTCCTTATACTGACAACGTATCTCGTATCTCGTATCTCGTATCTCGTATCTCGTATCTCGTATCTCGTATCTCGTATCTCGTATCTCGTATCTCGTATCTCGTATCTCGTATCTCGTATCTCGTATCTCGTATCTCGTATCTCGTATCTCGTATCTTTCATCCTATCTTGCTAATATTCTTCATTATTCCTATTTATTCAGCTTCTTATATCTGCATGAATAGCAAAGAATGGCGGTTCCACAACAAAAAGGAAATGCGTTATGAGTACATTCGGAACACAATTAAAACACTATCGCAGTGAGCTAAAACTAAGCCAGCCAGAATTTGCAGAGCAAGTTGGAATAGAGCAAAGTTATCTTTCAAAACTAGAGAACGATAAATCAGTGCCTTCGAATGACACATTTCGTTCAATATTAACGGCGCTCAATCTAACAATCTGCGACTTTATGGAGCCATTAAAACATTCTGTAGATAAAGCGAGATTGATTAATGTGCCTGACATTGAAGCTTGGTATAAGCAACAAAGTAATAAGCAATTCATTAAACAGCGCTCATTGATCTATATTGCCATACTGTTAAGTGCGCTAGGCTGTGCCATGTTTTATTTAGGGCATCAAGAAAAGCTATTCAATACAACGTTCTATGAGTACAAATCATATGGTGTAGTCAAAGATAATGAACCAGAAGGCATTTTTCATGATTGGCGTACGCTACTCGTAGAACAAAGTCGCGAGAAAGTAGATGCAAAACGTCGTGAAATGATTAGCAGACATGACTTTAAATTTATTATCTCAGCTGAATATAAGGGCACTTCTTTTGTAGAGCCCAGCGAACAAGGCAAGCGTTTGTATAACCTTACCTCAAAAACACCTATTATCAAGACCCATAAAGGCCATGTGTGGTTTGAGTTTATCGGTATCTTATTGGTTGTAATTGGTGCAGGCCTCATCATATTTGAGAGTAAACTGACAAGACAGCATTAATGTGTTGTAGAACCTGACGCCTGTTAAATGGCGTCAGGTTCTCGGGGAATCAAATGAGCAAACTGTTGCTGGTGGATCTGTTCATATAGGGTAGCTGCATAGCTTTGTGCATCATGTAAGCGGCGTGTGCTAATGTGCTTACGCAAATCGTTAAGTGCCGCTGTTGCTGGTTCATAGCCTTGGCTACTTGCCAGAGTTAACCATACCGCACCATGAAAAACGCTATGGGGCACACCTTGCCCTTTAATAAAAAATAGCCCCATATAAAATTGCGCTCTTTGATTCGCTGCCATCGCTGCAAGGCGCATCCATTTGGCTGCTAAAGGGGGCTGATCATTTTTTAAGTAATACAAAGCTTTATTTAGTACATTTTCGACAGAGTCTGTACTTTTTGCTGGCTCCCCACCAGTGTCTGGTTGGGTTATGAAGGCAAGTACATTATCGAGTTGTTGTTCTAAATCTAAGCCTACAGGTGTTTTATCAGACATAGTTTAGTTATTTTCTTGAAATAAAAGACCTTATTAGTTTAGAACATTGCAAGGTAAAATGTCCTCTAATTAAGTTAAAATATGATAAAATTAGCCAATTAATCTTAACTTAAAGTTCAACATGCTCGACAGACTCTTCAAATTAAACGATAACGACACCACTATTCGCCGCGAGACCATTGCGGGTATTACCACTTTCATCACCATGGTCTACATTGTATTTGTAAATCCTGCGATGTTAGCTGAAGCGGGTATGGATCAAGGTGCAGCCTTTGTTGCTACATGTATTGCTGCTGCGATTGGCTGTTTTATTATGGGATTATGGGCTAATTATCCTTTAGCTCTTGCACCAGGGATGGGTCTGAATGCATTTTTCACCTATGGTGTTGTGCTAGGAATGGGCTATAGCTGGCAAGCTGCGCTAGGTGCTGTTTTTATGTCAGGCTGTATTTTCCTGTTCTTAAGTTTATTCAAAGTCCGTGAGTGGATTATTGATGCGATTCCTTTAGTTTTAAAGCGTGCAATTGCAACGGGCATTGGGGCATTTTTAGCACTTATTGCTTTGAAGAATGCGGGCATTATCGTGGCAAGTCCTGCAACACTTGTACAGTTAGGGGATATAACGGCTCCAGGGCCTTTACTCGCTATTTTTAGCTTTTTTGTAATTGCGGCGCTTTTATATCGCGATATGAAAAGCGGTGTACTTATCAGTATTTTATTAGTCACTGCCATTGCGTTAGGTTTAGATTTAGTTGAATACCAAGGTGTTATGTCTTTGCCTCCATCGATCGCACCGACCTTTATGCAACTTGATTTCGCCGCCGCGTTTGAAATATCAATGTTAACGGTTGTCTTTGCGTTTTTGTTTGTAGATTTGTTTGATACATCGGGCACGCTTGTCGCTGTAACGCAAAAAGCAGGCCTTGCCGATGAACATGGTAAAATGCCACGTTTAGGACGCGCATTAAGTGCAGATAGCACCGCAACTATTGCAGGCTCAATGCTAGGTACATCAACGACCACGTCTTATATTGAATCGGTTTCAGGTGTCTCTGTTGGTGGTCGTACGGGGTTAACTGCGGTTGTTGTGGGTATTTGCTTCTTATTAATGATGTTCTTTGCACCGCTTGCTGCGATGATCCCTGCCTATGCAACAGCAGGAGCGATTTTATATGTTGCAGTGTTGATGATGCAAAATTTAAAGCTGGTTAATTGGGATGACATGACCGATGCGATCCCTGTCAGTGTTGTACTATTGATGACCCCATTAACTTTTTCTATCGCGCACGGTATTGCACTTGGTTTTATTTCGTATACTGCGGTGAAATTAGTATGTGGTAAAAAAGATGAAATCAGTATGAGTGTATGGATTCTGACTGCATTATTTATTATTAAGTTTGCGTTTTTATCTTAAAATATGACTTAACACAAAGGCACAAAGAAAAAGTGGCTTACCACTTTTTCTTTGGTGCAAACAAAACATCTAAATCGTCTTGCTCTTGTTCTGCTTTTTTCTTCAGTGACGTTGCATTTGATGCTTTTAATTCAGTGCTAATTGCTTCTAAATAACTTTCCACTTCATTACGCTTTGCATTTGTGTATTCGTCGCTGTAACTAATTGAAGAGAGCGTCGCAAGGGCTTTTTCGAAATATTGTCTTGCAGAGCCAATCATGTTCGCTGAACGAGCAGAAATTCCTCGTTTGATTTGACTCTCTACGTTAATTCTCAGTTGCAGCTTTTCGAGGCGTTTATCTTCGGCAACAAATATTTGGCTATCAACTTTCCCTTTTCCATGCTCAGAGCGAAGTACAGAGCGTAATTTTTTTATACCTTGAATGAGTGATATTAGCTGTTTGTCATTATCTGGTAGCACTAATGACTCTGAGTTATTTCCATCAATTGGTGCACTTAATCGTTCTTTAGATTCATTAAGGCGGTTTTTTAATTCTTTTGAGGTAGGTGATAATTGCACCATTGATGCTAGAGCATCGTAGACTCGACGTTGAATAATACGCAAAAGATTTTCAGACATAGGAATATTTGTACTATTGATAAGTACATCTTCAGCTTCTTCAATAATCTTTTTTTGTTTGGCTAATTCTTTTCGGCGTTCAGCTTCTTGTTTTTCTTTATGCTGTTGAACCGCACTGACCCAAAGAGCAATGACAATCAAAGCAACAATGAGCATAATGATGATAGAAACGATCATAGCTAAATCTCAGTTTTCACTATCTAATTTTTTTATCTTACATTAAAAATATTACATCTGGGTAGTTTTGCGCATACTAATGTGTAATAAAGTTATAATAACTAGTTATTTTTTACTAACTCAAGACTAAGTTAGCATGTTTATTGAGTATTTTCAGATGAATCATCTCTATCGAGTTAACGTTGGATGTGTTAGCCTTAGACAGAATTGCTATAAAAAGTCAGATTGAAAACAAAAAAATTATAATGTGAGTAAATATTACTTGGCATCCTGCTTAGCAGCCTTTATAAATAAAGAATAACAACATTTACAATGCAGCCATGAAACTACAACAACTCAGATACATCGTCGAAGTCCAAAATCATAAACTGAATGTCTCAGCGACAGCTGAAAGCTTATTTACATCCCAGCCAGGGATCTCTAAACAGGTTCGTATGCTAGAAGACGAGCTTGGCGTACAGATTTTTGGTCGAAGTGGTAAGCATTTAACGCATGTCACTAGTGCAGGTCATGAGATAATTAATATTTCCCGCGAAATACTATCGAAAGTTGAGGGGATTAAAGCGGTTGCCAATGAACATACTTTGCCTGATCAAGGAAAGTTAAATATTGCGACTACGCATACGCAAGCACGTTATGCATTACCTAATGTTATTCAAGGCTTCATGAAAAAGTACCCTGCAGTGTCTTTGCACATGCATCAAGGTACGCCGCAGCAGATTTCTGATGCAGCAGCACGAGGCGACGCTGATTTTGCCATTGCAACAGAAGCGCTTCATTTATATTCTGATTTAGTTATGTTGCCATGCTATCACTGGAATCGCAGTATTGTAGTGGCAAAAACACACCCGCTTGCGCAAAAAGCTGATAACCTTACGGTTGCTGATGTGGCTAAATACCCACTTATTACTTACGTATTTGGTTTTACTGGCCGCTCTGAATTAGATAAAGCTTTCAATGCTCATGGGCTTGAGCCACATATCGTATTTACTGCAACAGATGCTGATGTGATTAAAACCTATGTACGTTTAGGGTTAGGTGTGGGCGTTGTCGCATCGATGGCGATTGATCAAGTAACAGACACTGATTTAGTGTGCATTGACGCTAGCCACCTGTTTGAAGCCAGCACCACCAAGATTGGCTTTAGAAAAGGCAGTTTTTTACGCAGCTACATGTATGACTTTATCGAGCGTTTTGCACCACACTTAACTAAAGAGCTGGTTGAACGAGCAAGCTTATTACGTAACCAAGAAGATGTTGATAAGCTTTTCGAAAACATTGAGTTACCAGTAAAATAAACAATAAAAAAGCCGCTTAAGCGGCTTTTTTATTGTGCTGAAATTAACACTCGATGATATTAACTGCTAAGCCACCGCGCGCGGTTTCTTTGTATTTTGTTTTCATATCATTACCTGTGTCGAGCATGGTTTTTATTACTTTATCTAGGGTTACTTTTTGCTCGCCAGAACCACGCATTGCAAGGCGTGATGCATTAATCGCTTTAATTGAACCCATCGCATTACGTTCAATACATGGTACTTGTACAAGGCCGCCAACAGGGTCACAGGTTAAACCTAGGTTGTGCTCCATACCGATTTCAGCAGCGTTTTCAACTTGAACAACGTTACCACCCATGATTTCAGTTAGTGCCCCCGCTGCCATTGAGCAAGCAACGCCCACTTCACCTTGGCAACCTACTTCAGCACCCGAAATTGACGCGTTCTTTTTATACAAAATACCAATGGCTGCTGCTGTTAATAAATAACGAGTCGCAATATCACGGTCTACTTCTTTGATGAAAGTGTGATAATACATTAATACCGCTGGCAAAATACCTGCAGCACCGTTGGTTGGTGCAGTAACAACACGGCCGCCGGCAGCGTTTTCTTCGTTTACTGCAAGAGCAAATAAATCAACCCAATCCATAGCACGTAATGGGTCGTTGTTTACCTCAATATTTAATTTAAGGTGTAAGCTTGGTGCGCGACGTTTTACTTTTAAACCGCCTGGTAAAATACCTTCTGTGCGCATGCCACGTTCAATACAGGCTTTCATTACTTGCCAAATATTAAACAGCTCATCTTTGATGTCTTTTTCGCTACGCAGGGTTTTCTCGTTGTGCATCATAAGTGTTGATACACTAAAGCCTGATTCACGACACAGTTCTAACAACTCTTTAGCCGTATTAAACGGATAAGGAGCAGGGTTTTCTTCGCGTATTTCGAGTGCTTTTTGTTTTTCGTTTTCGAACTCTTCATCACTTACGATAAAACCACCACCGATTGAGTAATACACTTTACTAAATAACTTTTCGCCATTTTGGCTAGCAATGATTTCCATCGCATTTGAGTGCTTTGGTAGTGTTTTACGACGATGGAATACAATTGCACCTTGCTTAGGGAAATTGGCTTTATGACGTTGGTTTAAGTAAATAACCTGCTCTTTTTCGATTTTCGCGAGGATATCGTCGACCAAATCAGCATCAATGGTTTCTGGATCATAACCGGCAAGACCTAAGATCACGGCTTTACCTGAGCCGTGGCCAATTCCCGTTTGACCTAATGAGCCAAACAGCTCAACTTTAATATCGGTAACGTTTGCAAGTAAGTTTTTTTCTTCTAATTCGTTTACAAATAAACGCGAAGCGCGCATTGGGCCAACAGTGTGAGATGACGATGGGCCAATACCAATACTAAACATATCGAATGCACTGATCATAATTTGCTACTCATTTTCCTTTTAACGGCATACTACCTGCCTTTGAACGGTGCCACATGATAACGTTTAAACGTGTCTGTGTAACCCTAAAAGCAGGATAATTAAACTGGTAGGGCGAGCTGTTTGATAAAGTTATTAATAATGCTGGCTGTTGCCCCCCACAGCAGACCGTGCGGAGTCATCAAGCCTTGCAACATAATGGTTTTACCATTTCGCTCAAAGGGGAGAGGTTGCCAGTTTTGTTGATTACTCAAATAAGACAAGGGCATTAAAAAACTGGCAGCAACTTCGTTAGGGTCCGCTTGCCATGTTGTGCCTTCGCTAAGTGTACAAACAAAGGGCTCAATCGTAAAACCGGTTAAGGTCGCATATTGGTGCAACTTACCATGGACTGTCACTTGATGTTTGGCAATGCTGAGCTCTTCATTAAGCTCTCGAAGAGCAGTGTGCAGCAAAGATTCATCTTGCTCTTCATACTTACCTCCGGGCAGGCAAATCTCCCCAGGGTGATGAAGTAAATAACTTGGTCGCTTGCACAGCAACAAATGCGCTTTGTCATTCACATCGAGCAGAGGCAGCATCACGGCACTGGCACGCTTTTCGGCATTAAAGCGAATGGTAGCAGGGCGCTCTGTGGTTTGACTTAAACTAAAACGGGCAATTAGTTGCTGACTATTCAATGTTGTTACTTCAACTTTTACTTTAATAAGGGCAGTATTTTATTTACTTTATCGTAAGTTTCTTGGTACTCCAAGTCGACCTTTGAATCAGCCACAATGCCGCCGCCAGCCCAGCAATAAACTGCACCTTTGTGACACACTAAAGTGCGAATTGTGATACTGGTATCCATGTTGCCACAGGCACTTAAATAGCCAATTGAGCCGCAGTACACACTACGGCGATGTGGTTCGAGCTCTTCAATAATTTCCATAGCACGAATTTTCGGTGCTCCGGTAATTGAACCACCTGGGAAAGCGGCATGAATTTGGTCAATAGCATCTTTGCCATCCGCTAATTCTGCGCGCACAGTACTTACTAAATGATGTACAGCTGGAAAGCTTTCAATGGCAAATAGCGAAGGTACTGTGACACTACCTGGACGAGCCACTTTGCCTAAATCGTTGCGCAGCAGATCAACAATCATGACATTTTCTGCGCGGTCTTTTTCTGATTGTTGTAAGCGAGTTGCCTGCGCTTGGTCTTGTTCAGAGTCAGCCAAACGAGGGAGTGTGCCTTTAATTGGCTTGGTTTCTATTTGGCCTTGATTAATAGAAATAAAACGCTCAGGTGAGATAGATAAAATAGCGCCATCTGGGTGATTTATATAGCTTGAAAACGGTGCTTTATTCGCTTCTCGGAGTTGTTTATATGCTTGCCATGTTGAACCTGAAAATTCAGCTTTAAAACGCTGCGCAAGGTTGATCTGATAACAGTCACCACTTTTTAAATAAGCCTGAATTTTCTCGAACTTTTCGCTGTAGCTGGCTTTACTCATATTTGACTGCCAGTTGCTTTGTAGCACGAACTCTGCACTTGCTGGCGTTTCGTTTAGGTGCTGCTGGTATAGCGCTAAGCGATTTTGATTTGGCTGACAAACGTAAAACCAGCTTTGTTGTTGCTTATCGAAAATAAGGGCATCTGGATAAAGACCGACAGCCATTTGCGGCATGTTAATGTCGTTTTCGGCAGTACTTGGCATGGTTTCAATTACACGACCTAAGTCATAACCAAAATAACCAAGCCAACCGCCCGTAAAAGGCAGATTGTTAGGGTTTGCTGTGTGATTAAATTCCTGAAGGCCTGCTTTCATCAAACTAAAACAATCACTTAATTGCGCTTTGCCGTCGACAAAACACTGATTTTCGCGCACTTCTAATTGTTTTAATGGCGCAATAGCAATGATATCGAAGCGGCTATTTATATGCTCGCTATTAGCTGAATCGAGCAACACAGCATGGGGCAAATGAGCAAAATGACTAAATAGCGCGATACAATCACCGCTTAAATCTAATTTAATGCACAAATTTTCATCGTTTATCATCTACATTGCCCTGAATAACTAGCCCGAAACGGGCGAGGAGGGTATCATAAGTTAAATTTGATTGGCAGCGTTATGATTTCCTTTATAGTGATGCCATGACTAACCCGTAGAGTAAATCTTCGTCACCGGTTTACTCAGGATCACGTACAGCGCTACGTGATAAAAACTTAAGGAACCCGTAATGAGCACAATTCGTCAGCAAGACTTCATTGATAGCATTGAAGATGCATTGCAATACATTTCTTTTTATCACCCTCTCGATTTCGTACAAGCCTTAGAAAAAGCTTACAACAAAGAGCAAAGCAAAGCGGCAAAAGATGCCATTGCGCAAATTTTAATTAACTCTCGTATGTCTGCTGAAGGTAAACGTCCACTATGTCAAGATACAGGTATCATTACCTGCTTCGTAAAAGTAGGTATGGATGTTAAGTGGGATAAAACAGACATGACTGTACAGCAAATGGTTGATGAAGGTACACGTCGCGCATACTTGAACCCAGATAACCCGTTACGTGCATCAATTGTTGCAGACCCTGCTGGTACGCGTAAAAACACCAAAGATAATACCCCTTCAGTTGTTCATATCGACTTAGTGCCAGGCGCTGAAGTAGAAGTAATGGTGGCAGCGAAGGGCGGCGGCTCAGAAAATAAAACGAAAATGGTTATGCTTAACCCATCTGATGATGTGGCTGCATGGGTTGAAAAAACATTACCAACGATGGGGGCGGGCTGGTGTCCACCTGGCATGCTAGGAATAGGTATTGGTGGTACTGCAGAAAAAGCTGCGGTACTTGCTAAAGA
This sequence comes from Pseudoalteromonas sp. 68 DY56-GL68, assembly GCF_041414825.1. Lineage (NCBI taxonomy): Bacteria > Pseudomonadati > Pseudomonadota > Gammaproteobacteria > Alteromonadales > Pseudoalteromonadaceae > Pseudoalteromonas > Pseudoalteromonas sp. 68 DY56-GL68. The sequence continues at coordinate 107,132 of NZ_JAOCZL010000018.1, read as the reverse complement.
ATCATTAATGGATCCGGTTGATATTCATGAGCTGATTGAGCGCGGCGCAGAAACAACTGAAGAAAAAATGCGTATCGATATCTTCGAACGTGCTAATAAATTAGGTATTGGTGCACAAGGCCTTGGTGGTTTAACAACCGTGGTTGATGTGAAAGTTAAAACGGCACCGACTCACGCAGCATCAAAACCAGTGGTGATGATTCCTAACTGTGCAGCAACTCGTCACGTTCACTTCACGTTAGATGGTTCAGGCCCTGCTGATCTTAAAGCGCCTAAACTTGAAGATTGGCCAGAAGTTACGTTCGAAGTGGGTGAAGGTACACGTCGCGTTGATTTAAACACGCTGACTAAAGAAGACACGCAAGAATGGAAGATGGGTGAAACAGTTCTTCTGTCTGGTACTATTTTAACGGGTCGTGATGCAGCACATAAACGCCTACAAGATATGATCCAATCAGGTGAAGGTTTACCTGAAGGCGTTGATTTTGATAACAAGTTTATCTACTACGTTGGCCCTGTAGATGCAGTGGGTGATGAAGCGGTAGGTCCTGCTGGCCCTACAACTGCAACGCGTATGGATAAATTCACTGATATGATGTTAGAAAAAACGGGCATCATCGGTATGATTGGTAAGGCTGAGCGTGGTCCTGCAACAGTTGAATCAATCAAAAACAATAAGTCTATTTACTTAATGGCGGTAGGTGGTGCAGCTTACCTTGTATCTAAAGCAATCAAGAAAGCACGCGTTGTTGCATTCGAAGATTTAGGTATGGAAGCAATCTACGAGTTTGAAGTAGAAGATATGCCAGTAACGGTTGCTGTTGATAGTGAAGGTGCAAATGCGCATACGCAAGGCCCAGCTATTTGGAAAGCAAAAATCGAAGAACTTGATGGCAAATTAAAATAACCATCTTGCAATACTTTTAATAAAAACGGCGCACCTGCGCCGTTTTTTTCAGCTCTGACCAGTCAGAATTCTTTTCTTTGAATACCTTTATAAAGCTGATGCTGCTAGGCTTTATAGGCACATTTTTCTTGTCACTTTTTCTTTACGCTATACTTTACCTTTACGTTCACGTAATAAAGTTGTTGATGTAAATCGCTTGTTTTGAATTAATAATGCTTGTTATTTGCCTTGCTGGGTATATTTTTTCTATAAACTGTTGGTTGTTGAGTTGTTGTTTCAGTGTGAGAACTTTGCTTAGTTTTATCATCTCATTTAGTGGCAAGGGAGCATTCGAAGTGATAAAGTCTCGGCAATTTCAGCGCTCACACCCTTTGGGGTAAAAAATTTCGGAGTATTTAACTGTGGCTGTATTTAATAAAGTCGACTTTGATAACCACGAGCAAGTGGTGTTTTGTTCAGATAAAGAATCAGGCCTTAAGGCTATCATTGCGGTTCACAATACCAAGTTAGGTCCAGCTGTTGGCGGCTGTAGAATGTGGGACTACGCAACAGATGAAGCTGCTATAACAGATGCACTTCGTTTATCAAAAGGTATGACGTATAAAAATGCTGTGGCACGTTTACCATTTGGTGGCGGTAAGTCAGTTATTATTGGTAATGCAAAAGAAATTAAATCAGAGCAACTTTTCCGTGCATTTGGTCGCCAGTTAGAGCGTTTAAGCGGTAGCTACTATTCAGCTGAAGACGTAAACATCACCTGTGATGATGTGGCTATCATGAATAAAGAAACTAACTATGTATTAGGCCTTGAAGGTAAAAGTGGTAATCCATCACCTTTCACAGCGTACGGTACATTTTTAGGTATTAAAGCAGCTTTACAGCATCAACGTGGTCATCAAGATCTTGCTGGTATTAAAGTAGCCGTGCAAGGTTTAGGTGCTGTGGCATATGGCCTTTGTAAACACCTACACGAAGCGGGCGCAACATTATTTGTAACTGATATCAACGAGCAAGCTGTTGAGCGCGTTGTTAATGACTTCAATGCAACGGCTGTGGGTATTGATGAAATCTACGACTTAGATGTTGATGTGTATGCACCATGTGCACTTGGCGCAACGGTAAATGACACGACTATCCCGCGTTTAAAAGCAACAATTATTGCAGGTTGTGCGAATAACCAATTAGCAGAGTCTCGTCACGGTGAGATCATCCGCGAAAAAGGTATCTTATACGCACCAGATTACGTAATTAACGCAGGTGGTATCATCAACGTTTACTACGAAACTGCACCAGAAGGTTATAGTGCAGAAGCATCAACTAAACACGTTGAAGGCATTTTTGATACGCTAACTGAAATCTTTGCTCGCTCTGAAAAAGAGCAAAAATCAACGCATTTAATTGCCGATGAACTAGCATTAGAAATTATCGAAAACGGTTTATAATTTAGTAAATTGACTAAATTTATAGTTAAAAAAGGTGCGTAAGTCGCACCTTTTTTGTCTCTGTTATTTATCGCATCAAGGTGACGAAGTAATGCTTGCTAGGTACACTCGGTTTTTAAACCTCGAGGACGCCTAATGAAAACTCCATCTTGTGAAATTACCCCAATTGATCTTAATACTTGGCCTCGTAAACAGCATTTCGCTTTTTTTAAAGAATTTTCTCTGCCTTATTTTAATGTGTGTGTTTCACTCGACATGGCAGCTCTTTATAACAAGTGCAAAACCGAGCCGTATTCATTTTTTCATAGTTATGTTTACCTAACACTTGAAGCATGCCATGACTATGCGCCAATGCGTCAACGTATCGTTGATTTTTTACCTGTGCAGCTGTCATCTGTACGTGGCAGTGTGGTTGAGCTGGCAGAAGATGAAACATTCCGCTTTAGTTATTTTGAAAAGCACGCCTCGATTGAAGATTTCTCAAAACACGCTATTACTGTGGGTAAAACAAGTAAAGCAAAACCGTTTTTCTCTGATGCATTTGCTGCAACAGAAGGGCAGCCTGATCTTATTCATATCTCAGTGCTACCGTGGTTAAACTTTACCGGTTTTTCTCACGCTGTGAGTGAAGGTCATGGTCTCGGTATTCCTAAATTTGTATTTGGTCAGTTTGACCTACAAACTGGCAAGATGCCGCTATCAATCGATGTACATCACGCATTGATGGACGGGTTACATGTCGCACGTTTTGTAAAACTACTGCAAGAAAAAATTAATAATTTTTGTAAATGATTGTTGCTAATTGTGATTAAACTGAGTAAAAATTAGCACTTAGGTAGTATTTGCTCAGTTGGCTGAATCTTCGCTTATTCTGCAAAACTATACACAGTAATAATGATAATAAGTATCAAGGTTTTATTTTATGGCGCGGGTAATCTGCTGTGTGTTGTTGTTTTTAAGTTTTGGGCTTACAGCCAAACCTGCGCGTCTGTCATTAACAGATTACTTCACTGAAACATGGAGTACTCGCTCTGGCCTACCGCATAACAGTATCAATAGTGTTAGCCAAACAAAAGATGGTTATATTTGGGTGGCGACGTGGGAAGGGTTAGCACGTTTTAACGGACGAGAATTTAAACTCTTAACACGCACAGAAATTCCTGGCTTACCTGATTCTGGTCTACGAAGCTTGATTGCCACAGAAAATGGAGATTTGTACATAGTCGGAGCTCGTGGAGGAATTGCGAAAAGGTCGCAAGGTCATTGGCAGGCACTGCCAGCTTCATCAACAATGGTAAATCATGCCCTTATTACAAAAAGTGGAGAGCTTTGGCTCGCTCTTGAGGGGCAAGGTATACTTTACCGCTCGTCTGAACAAGCACCAGAACAACAGTTACTAGATAAACTCAGCGTTTATCGATTATTGCAAGATAATGATAATGTTATCTGGGCCGCAACGAGCGATGGCTTATATCAAATTATCAATAAAAAAGTCAGTAAAGTGAGCCCACGTTCAGGCTTACCTGATGCATCTGTCTTTACCTTGTTGCTTACTCAATCAGGTGATCTAGTTGTTGGGACTGAGAGTGGAGCTTGGAAAAAGCAACAAGATGTATTCGTTTCCATAAATGATGTTTTAAACAATGAATCAATATCGAGTTTGCTTGAAGATGCACAAGGGGACTTATGGTTTGGCACCATTAATAAAGGTGTTTTTAGGTTAAGTGAGCGAGGGCTTGAGAATCTAGATGCAGATGATGGATTGCCTAACAACCGGATCTTATCTCTTTTGCAAGATCGTGAAAAAAGTATCTGGGTTGGTACTAATGCAGGACTATTTAGATTAAGAGAAGCGCCATTTACCAACTGGAGTCAAAGTCGGGGTTTGGCATCTGATTACGTCAGAACGGTTCTCTCACATTCAGATGGCAGTGTATGGGTTGGTAGTAGCAATGGGCTTAACCGCATTGAAAAGGGTGAAATTAGCACTTTAAGACAAGCCTATGAGCGTGATCCTTTATCGGTATTGAGCTTAACCGAAGATAAAAAAGGTGATGTTTGGTTAGGCACGTATACGGCTGGTTTAATGAAAGTCGTCAATAATAAAATTTACCCTGTAAAGAATAGAAAAAACGGTTTAATCAGCAATGAAGTTCGTTCGTTACTTTTTGATTCTGAAAATAATTTATGGATAGGTACAGCCAGTGGTTTAACAAAGCTAACCGAAGATGGGCAAGTGCATTCTTATACATCAGAACATGGTTTAGCGGGGGACTTTATTATGGCCTTGGCGGAGGACACGCAAGGTCGATTATGGATTGGTACCGGAGTCGGTGTTTCTATCTATACGCCGTCTGAGGACAGCTTTGCCACTATTACTTTTCCAGAATACTTTAGCACTGAGTATGCGTTTGGTTTTTATGTTGACGATACTGTCATGTGGTTAGCGACTGACAGAGGCTTGGTTCGTTACAATATGCTAAACGACACAATGTCACTATTTGGTCGTCAAGAAGGACTACCTGTCGATAAATTATTTCAGATTGTTGAGCAAGGTGATTCACTTTGGCTGACAAGTAATAGGGGAATTATTCAAGTAAATAAGGCGCAGTTAGTCGCATTTTTAGATCAGCCTAAACGCGTTAATCCACTGACCGTGTCTATGCAACTCTATGATGAGGGTGATGGAATGCTGAGCGCCCAGGCTAATGGGGGCTCGACTCCAGCAGCAACCCTTCACTCTGACGGACAAATCTGGGTTGCGACCGCACGTGGCGTTGCTGTGGCAACGCCTGAGCGATTAAAAGAAGCCAGTACACGTCAGTTATCGACAGTCATTGAAAGTTTTGATGTGGATGGCAGAGCGGTTGCACTGCCACCTAGTGATGAACTACTTAACCTGCCGCCTGGGATTTCTCGTGTATCGTTTAATTATGCGGGGTTGAGTTTTATAATGCCTCAGCGACTTAACTATCAGACCCAACTGAGCGGTTACAATGAACAGTGGGTTGATAGAGGGCGCTTGGCTATTACTGAATACACGAATTTAGCGCCAGGTGAGTATACTTTTAAAGTGCGTGCAGGCTATCCCAACAGCGATTGGCAAGATAACGAACAAGTTTTACGCTTTAGGATAGCCCCTTACTTTTGGCAGAAGACAAGCTTCAAACTTTTAGTCGTTTTTGCCATTATTTTAATAGCTTACAGTATTTATAAATTTCGTTTATATCACTACAAGCGGATTGAAATAGAGTTAACCGAAAAAGTAGAGCAACAAATGCATGACTTGAAAAACCAAGCGGATGCATTTGCACATTTGGCTAATCATGATCAGTTAACTCAGTTACCTAATCGACGCGCTTTCGATGTTTGTTTGTCACAAAGTTTTGATAAATTTAGAAAAGAGAATAAATTCTTCTCTATTGCGATCATGGATATTGATCATTTTAAATCAGTTAACGACAATTTTTCTCATCTAATAGGTGACAAAGTAATTTGTGAAATAGCGCGCTTACTCACTTTAAATTGTACCCATATAGGTCAAGCTGCTCGCTGGGGTGGCGAGGAATTTACGCTCTTATTCCCAGAAAAAACAGCAAAAGAGGCAGCACGAGTATGTGAGGTTATTCGCCTTGAGATTGCAAACTATGATTTCTCGCATATCGCCAGTGGTTTGTCTGTTACGGTTAGCTTTGGTTTAGCTGACAGTCAAAGTGCAAGTGATTACGATCGGCTTTTAGCACAAGCCGATAAGGCATTATATTGCGCTAAATCCGCAGGACGAAATCAGGTTGTTATTTACCGCAGTGAATAATTAGTTGCTCAATCAGCTATTGATTACAAAATAAAATGTTTTATTTTTGTACACGTTTTCGGCTTCAAGGTGGTGTTATTAAAGGTACATTACTTACGTAAATGTTTACATAAGAATATAAAATTAACAATTAATTCACTTTTGATCTACATTTTTGTTCCCCGTATGGGGTTTTATAAAAGGGAACAAAAAGATGAATAAACATTTACTAACACTTGCGGTTACGACTGGACTTGGTTTTTCTTCTATAGCGTTTGCCGGTGTGCATAACCATGAAACGTTTGAATTTTCAGACCAAGCAGTTGAACAACTGAATCTTAATTCATTATTAATTATGGATGACCAAACATTTGTATTTAATAATGATCTATTAAATGAAGATTGGGATAACTACTTCGCATCGTATGCCCCTGAGCTTCAAAGTAAACAAGCTTTTATACTACACTGGGCTGGCTATTATAGTATTAACCCAAAAGTGATTTTGGCCCTGATTGAACAGCAAAGTGAGGGACTTTCTGATCCTTCGGTTGAATTAGAAAGCGTGTTTAACACTATCTCTGATAAGCAAGGGTTTGATGAGCAGGTGAAAGACGTTGTATTTAAATTAAGTCAACGTTTCTATGCCTTCAAACACTGGCAAGAGCAAGCCGTAAAGCATGATAAAAACTCAAATTCCATAAAGCATCTAATTAGGCCTTCACAAGTGAGTACTGCTGCTACAGCTGCGCTTGCCAGCATGATGAGTAAGCAGCATAATTTGCATGGTCAGCCAAATGATTCTTTAACTCGCTTCTTAGATATATTCGAGCAACTATCACCCGAACAGTCTCTAATCTTGAACACAGACCAGGTCACTTTCTCAGGGGAAGAGCAGTCGGTTCAAGCCACATTTACTATGAACTTACCTTGGTCTCAAGGGTATTATTGGTATAGTGGTGGAGCGCATTCAAACACTGGCTCAGGTTATCCTTATTCTTCATTAGACTTTAACAATGGTTCTGGTGGATGGGGAAGTAATACGCCTTGGGTTCAAGCCGCACATGGTGGAGTCATCACTCGTTTTTCGTCATGTAATATACGGGTAACGCACTCAAGTGGCTTTGCAACTAATTATTACCACATGTCTAACTTACAATACAATAATGGTGACACTGTGCAGCCTGGAACGTTGCTAGGTCGTTATGCGAATAGTTATAACCAAGCACTGTGCGAAGGCGGACAATCATCTGGTCCACACGTGCACTTCACTTTATTACAAAATGGTCAGCAAGTTTCATTACATAACCGTTATATCAGTAATTATCGTATTGATGTTGGTAATAGTAACTATGATTCAAATTGTAATAACTTTTATTTTGAGCGCAACGGACGTAGAACCTGTGCTTGGCAACCCTTATACCGTTAATGATGGTAAAAGCCGTGTTTAACACGGCTTTTAATGTTCAATTAATTTTTCAAGTATTGATCTTTTTTTGTTTGCACACATTTAACTACTAAGACCGTTTTTTAGGCGATGGTAATGCTTAACCTATTTTTGTTACTTTCCTTAGTTATTTTTATTGTGTGTTATTGGCGCTGGGATGATATTAGAAATCATTTTTGGCAAAAAAAGTACCATCGTTTTGCTCTTAACTCACAGCAAAAGAATTTGTTGCTAAAGTACATGCCCATCTACCAAAGAATGACCGACGCCGATCGTGAAAAGCTGGAACGACATATCGTTTGGTTTTTAAATGAAAAACGTTTTATTGGTTGTGATGGCTTAAAACTTAACGAATCTATGAAGTTGATAGTTGCTGCTGATGCGTGCTTGTTAGTCCTCAATAAACCCTGGCCTTTGTACCGTAATGTTAGAGAAATTTTATTGTATCCTAGTGCATATTATGCGCCCGAGACCTCGCGAGATGGTGCCGGTTTGGTAAGTTATCACAACGCTGTTCGTCAAGGGGAATCATGGCCAGGCGGAACGCTGGTATTGAGTTGGCATGATGTCCTAGAGGGGAACCGCTTACCAAGTGATGGTCATAATTTAGTGTTTCATGAATTTGCCCATCAGCTCGACCAAGAAACCGGTAAAACCACGGGCACACCACTGCTTGCTAGTAATGAAGATTACCAAAAATGGGCAAAAGTATTTAGCCGCGCGTTTAATCAACTCAAAACCCATTTAGCTTACGGCATGCCTCATGTTATTCATAGTTATGGTGCGACCAATGAGGCAGAGTTTTTTGCTGTCATCACCGAAACCTTTTTAGAAAAACCTGCTGAACTGAGACAATTTGACCCTGAGATTTATCACTTGCTGGTTGGCTATTATCAGTTTGATCCCATTGCGTGGCATTAGTCGACTATTTACGTCTGTTTAACACGAATCACTGGAATCTTGCTATGCTATTTGGTGCAATCTTAAAAGTGTGCAAATAAGCAAAACAATAAAAAGTGAGACTTCAATGAAGAAAATGCTTCATACGGCCCTAGCTGTATCTATTTCACTTGCTCTAACTGGGCAAGTGGTGGCAGCTGAGCAGTCAAATGATGACAAATGGCAGGTGGACGCACCAAAAGGCCAATTCCTAGACGCTAAAATTAGTGTTGAGCAGGGCACGTGGATGAACGTAGATATTAGCCCTGATGGTAAAACTCTGGTGTTTGACCTACTTGGCGATATTTATACCATGCCAATGTCGGGTGGCACAGCAACGCAATTAACCAGTGATATTGCATGGCAAATGCAACCACGCTTTAGCCCTGATGGTAAGCACATTGCGTTTACTTCAGACCAAGGTGGTGGCGATAACATTTGGGTTATGGATTTAAACGGTGAAAATCAAAAAGCAGTCACGAGCGAAACATTTCGTCTGTTAAATAGCCCAGCTTGGAGCCCTGATGGTGATTACTTAGTTGCGCGCAAGCACTTTACTGCAAGCCGCTCTTTAGGGGCTGGTGAAGTATGGCTTTACCACAAAGCGGGTGGTAAAGGTGTACAGCTAACTGCACGCGAAAACGACCAAAAAGACTTAGGCGAGCCAATGTTCTCACCGGATGGTCGTTATGTTTATTTTTCGCATGATGCAACGCCGGGCAAAACATTTCATTACTCTAAAGACTCTGTAGCGGGTATTTATAAAATTAAACGCTATGACCGTGAAACCGGCGAGATTGAAACTATCATTGATGGCATGGGTGGGGCTATTCGACCGACACCTTCACCAGATGGTAAAAAACTTGCGTATATAAAGCGTGATGATTTCCAAACAAGCTTGTACTTATATGATCTTCACACCGGTGAGCATACCAAGCTCTATGGCGAGCTTGAGCGTGATATGCAAGAAACATGGGCTATTCATGGCGTATACCCAACAATTGCTTGGACACCAGATAACAAACAATTGGTTTTTTGGGCGGGTGGTACCATTCATAAGCTAGAGGTGGATGATAAGTCTGTCTCGACTATTCCATTTAAAGTTGAGACCAATAAGCAAATTCAAAAAGCCGTGCGTTTTACACAAAACATCGATAGCGATAATTTTGATGTGAAAATGCTGCGCAATGTACAAATTTCACCGGATGGTGAAACGGCTATATTTGAAGCGCTTGGTCATATTTATAAACGTGATTTAGAGTCTGGCAAAGTGAAACGCCTGACTAAGCAAGACGATCACTTTGAATTATTCCCGCAGTTCTCTCGTGATGGTAAGAAAATTGTTTACACCACATGGGATGATAACGAACAGGGCTCAATCCGTGTTGTATCTGCGCGCAGTGGCCGTGGCGATACCATTACTCAAGAGCCAGGTAAATATGTAGAGCCAACTTTCAGCCCTGATGGCAAAACGGTTGTTTACCGTAAAGCGTCTGGCGGCAGTGTCCTTAACCCAACATGGTCATTAGAGCCGGGTATTTACTCAGTAAATGCAAAAGGCGGTGATTCAACACTTATCACTAAATCAGGTTATCAGCCGCAATTTGGTGCAGCGAACGACCGTATATATGTGATGAGTCCTTGGCCAAAACCAACATTAAGTGTTGTTGAGCTTGAATCAAAGCAAGTTCGTAAACTTTACGAATCAGAACATGCAACAGAGTTTAGAGTATCACCAGATGGTCAATACTTAGCGTTTGCAGAGCGTTTTAAAGTATTTGTTACGCCATTTGTTGAGCGTGGTAAAACCATTAACATTGGTCCGAAAGATAGCCAATTCCCAATTGAGCAGCTTTCTGTTCGCGCGGGTGAAAACATCAGTTGGAGTGGCACAAGCGATAAACTTTATTGGAGCTTAGGCCCTGAGTTATATCATGCAAGCCTAGCGGGTTTATTTGATATTAACCAAAATGCTGAGACTGATTTTAAAGTTAAAAGTGGTGATAACATCGGTTTTACAAAAACCATGGCCGAGCCGAAATCAGTATTCGCTTTAACTGGCGCACGCATTATCACTATGAATGGTGAGCAGGTTATTGAAAACGGCGTTATTGTTACTGATGGTAAGCATATTAAAGCGGTTGGCAGTAAAGAGAGTGTTGCTATTCCTAAAGGCGCTGAGGTAATTGATGTAACTGGTAAGACGATTATGCCTGGGATTGTTGATGCGCATGCGCACGGCTCGCAAGGTAGCGATGAGATCATTCCACAGCAAAACTGGAAGAACTTAGCAGGCTTAGCGTTAGGTGTGACAACGATTCACGATCCATCAAACGACACCACTGAGATTTTTGCTGCAAGCGAAATGCAAAAAGCAGGCATGATTGTCGGCCCTCGTATTTTCTCAACGGGTACTATTTTATATGGTGCGAATATGCCTGGTTACACGTCGCATATTGATTCGTTAGAAGATGCCAAATTCCACCTTGAGCGCTTAAAGAAAGTGGGCGCGTTTAGTGTTAAATCATATAACCAACCTCGTCGTGAACAGCGTCAGCAAGTCATTGAAGCAGGTCGTGAACTTGAAATGATGGTTGTGCCAGAGGGCGGTTCATTACTGCAGCACAACTTAACCATGGTGGTTGATGGTCATACGGGTATTGAGCACTCAATTCCTGTTGCCAATATCTATGATGATATTCGCCAGCTTTGGTCACAAAGTGATGTAGGTTACACACCGACACTGGGTGTCGCATACGGTGGTATTTGGGGTGAAAATTATTGGTACGACAAGACAGATGTGTGGAATCACCCACGCTTGAGTAAGTTTGTACCAAAGAACCAGCTTTTACCTCGCTCAATGCGTCGTGTTAAGGCGCCCGATCATCACTATAACCACTTTAACAACGCCCGTGTTGCAAAAGAGCTGCAAGACTTAGGTGTTTTAGTGAACCTAGGTGCTCACGGCCAACGTGAAGGTTTAGCCGCACATTGGGAAATTTGGATGTTTGCGCAAGGTGGTATGACACCACTTGAAGCAATTCGTGCAGCAACCTTAGATCCTGCTAAATACATTGGCCTTGATAAAAATATCGGTTCACTTGAGGCGGGTAAGCTTGCCGATTTAATCGTTATTGACGGTAACCCACTAACGAATATTCGTGATACAGATAAAATCGATTACACCATGATTAATGGTCGTTTATTTGATGCTGCAACCATGAACGAAGTGGGTGAGAAAAAACGCGAAAAGTTATATTTTGAAAAAATCTAACATAGCGAAAATCTAAACTGAAAGCGGCCATAGTGCCGCTTTTTATAATTTACTTATTGTTTTAAATGAGGAAACTGTTTAATTCCAACTAGCTTTGCTTGGCAGATCATGCCCTCTACAAGCGTCATCAAATAATGGCTCTGTGAGTTCAGCTGAGAACTATCCATGTTGTTACAGTTTGATAAACGCTGTTTTATTAACTGCTGTACCGCCATTTTATGCTCTTTGCAGGCTTGATTAATTGGACTTGCAGGATCAGCAAATTCAGCAGCAGTGTTAATAAATAAACAGCCATTAAAATCACCTAACTCAGTCACCTCAGAGTTAAACCAAGCTTCATGGCAGCTGATCAAAGCGACTTTAAATTCTTCAATAGTTGTTTGCTTGCTGGTGGCTTGCGTTAACCAATTTAAAAACCGGCTATGTCGCTCATTAAGGCACGCTAGTAGTAGTTCATCTTTACTTGCGAAATGGTGGTACATGGTTTTTTTAGCGACACCCGCGACACTAATAATCTCGTTGATTCCCACACTATGAATGCCTTTTTGATAAAAAAGTGACAGGGCGTTCAAAATAATATGTGTTCGTTTATCCATAACAAGCTCTCAATTGGTGACTAATAATATCTTGACAGAAGTAGACCGAGTTGTCTACTATTTGTCGGGTAGACAACTCGGTCTACTTTTGGGAGGCGTTATGGAAAATAAAGTGAGTAGAGCGGCTATCGCAGGTGTGTTTGCTTGTATGGCAATTTTTGTGTTGGCCTATTTACAGCAATTAGGAAATTACGGTATTTGGTTGATGGCACCGTTTGGTGCAACTGCCGTGTTGGTATTTGGTGTGCCACACAGTCCGCTTGCGAAAGCGAAGAATGTTATCGGTGGGCATCTTTTGACTGCATTAATCGGTGTTGTATTTGTAAATTATGTCGGTGTAGGGCCTGTTGAAATTGCTATCGCCACAGGGCTGGCAATCAGTCTCATGATGCTGACAGACACAATACATCCAGCGGCAGGCGCAAACCCAATTTTGATTATACAATCTTTGCAAAGTTGGGATTTTTTAGTGATGCCTGTATTGATTGGCACTGTTTTTATTGTGTTATTTGGTTATTTTAGTCAATGGCTATTAAATATCCTGCTGGAAGGATATAAAAAAACCGCTAACGAGTAGCGGTTTTTAAAATTGCTAAGTGTAATTTGATTACACAACACCACGCGGTAAACGACAATCGTGGTCTTTTTCAGCTAGGTTAACAATCCATAGCTCTTCAGCTTTGTAACCATCATCGTTTGCTTTAACAACTGTGAACGATGCTTTTTTTGCTGTTTTAGCTGGCTCAGCGGTTTTAGTTTTGGTTTTTTTCGCTGGGGCTTTTGGTGCTTCTTCTGCCTTAGGCTCAGCTGTTTTACCAGAAGTAAGCTCTTCAGTCAGCGCTGCAACATCGGCTAGGCGCAAGTTTTTGCCACCATCGATGCTATACCAACCAGGTTTTGTAGTAATTTCAGGTTTCTTACCATTCGCTGCTTCGTATGCTGCTTCGAAGGCATTTAACACTTCTGTTTTGTCTAGTTTGCTCATCAGAGACCCTATACGTTGTAAACACAGATTAAGAATATTTATTTATACCTATTTTTAGCTTACTTTTCAATTTTTTGCGATTTTCCTTCCATTTTTCGCTCATAACCGCCAAAATTTGCACAAAATAGAGGGTTGGAGAACGATTTTTATATGCAACGCAAACAATTTACTCAATTACTAAACGATATTCTTAAACCTGACTCAATCGCTGATTTTTGCCCCAATGGTTTACAAGTTGAAGGTTCGAGCGTAGTAAAAAAAATAGTAACGGGTGTCACAGCTAGCCAAGCATTGATTGATGCCGCTATTGCAGAAAATGCAGATACGATTTTGGTGCACCATGGCTATTTCTGGAAAGGAGAGTCGCAGCCAATTACGGGGATGAAAAAGCGCCGTATTGCAGCGCTTTTAAACAATGATATTAATTTATACGGCTATCATTTACCGCTAGATATACACCCTGACATTGGTAATAACGCACAATTGGCAAAGTTACTCGATATTGAGTTCACTGGAGGGCTTGAATCCGGTCCAAATAGTGTGCCAGTAAAAGGACGTTTAAAAACACCATTAACTGCTGAAGAATTTGCCGACAAAATAACCCAAGTACTCAATCGCGCACCGTTAACAAGCTTAGTTAGAGAAGAGAAAATCGACACTATTGCTTGGTGTACGGGTGGTGGACAAGGGTATATTGATTTAGCTGCCTCGCAGGATATTGACGCTTATTTGACAGGTGAAGCATCTGAACAAACTATTCACAGCTCACGTGAACAAGGTATCGATTTTTTTGCAGCAGGTCACCACGCGACAGAGCGTTACGGCATTAAAGCGCTGGGTGAGCTATTAGCTGAGCAGCATGGTTTTGATGTCACCTTTATTGATATCGATAATCCAGTCTGACTCTATGGAGACTTCTGCGCCCCTGCATCAAACCAGTGGCGCATATTTCACTGGTAAAATGGACTAAACCAGTAAGGGGGCTTTTATTAACGGCCGTTATTTTGTTTACACGTATTTAAAAAGTGACGATAAACAGGGTTATCTTTCATATTTTTTTTCATTGCTAAATACATCGGGCGTGTTAACCCTAATGCACCTAACGGAATGGATTTAATGAGCCCTTGGCTTTCATAAGGGGTCACTAACCAATCCGGCAAAGCCGCAACCCCCATACCTGCGCTCACTAATTGGAATATCAATAAGCCTTGGTCAACCGTTTTCAGCGTGCCATCAAATCGTGCATTTTGAATAAAATGTTTAAAGATATCTTGGCGTTCACGTGGGATGGGGTAAGAAATTATCGTTTCGTTTTTTAAGTCCAGTGCGGTGACATAGGCTTTTTTAGCCAGTTCATGATCAGGCGAAACAATCAGTTTTAACTTAAAATCAAATAAGTGCGCATACTCTAATTTGTCTGGCTCACGGATATCAGATGTGAGTACTAAGTCCAATTCATCATTCATCAAATCAGGAATAGCATCATAACTAAAGCCTCTTTCATAATCGACTTTAATATCTGGCCAAAAGTTGTTGAACTCTTTTATCGTCGGTAATAACCAGTGAAAGCAAGCATGGCATTCGACACTTAAACGCAGGTTTGAAATTGGTTGATTAAGGCTTTCTTTTAAACGACATTTTGTTGCTTCAACACGTGGTAAAACTTCGTTTGCTAACTCCAGTAACAGCATACCTTGTGGGGTAAAGCGTACGGGCTGAGTTTTACGCTCGAAAAGTTGGCAGTCTAACTTATTCTCAAGATCTTTAATTTGATGCGATAAAGCCGATTGAGTTAAAAACAACTCTCGGGCTGTATTGACCAAAGATCCTGTTTCTTTAAGGGTTGCTATGGTTTTTAAGTGTTTAATATCGATCATCTTTAAAAAATCTCATGAAAAATGTGAGTCAAACTCAGATTACAGACATAGTACGCCTACAATTATGTTTTTTCAACGTCTAGACGTCTAAAGTTTCAGAGGAATTTTACCTCATATTTACAATATACTTTTATTACTTAAATTGACAGCGTTGTCATTTGTTTTTTATTTAAATAGTTTTTTAAATCCATGAAATTACCTCAAGTTGAAACTGAGAAAGCATCAGTTGAATTAGGTTTATCTCATCGCTAATGTTTTAGACATCTAAACAGCTAAATGGAATGGATATGGCACAATTACATAATTTAGGCTTTCCTCGAATAGGAAAGAAACGTGAGTTAAAGTTCGCAATAGAATCTTATTGGGCAGGAAAAATAAACCAACAGGTATTACTCGAACGAGGTAAGTCTATTCGAGAAGAAAACTGGGCACTACAAGCTAATGCCGGTATTGACTTACTGCCTGTAGGTGACTTTGCTTGGTATGATCATGTTTTGAATACATCACTTTTGGTGGGAGCAATTCCAAAGCGCCATCATAGTGAGGAAGGTAACGTTGACTTAGATACACTTTTTAGAATTGCTAGAGGGCAAGCGCCTACTGGATGTCAATGTGCGGCAAGTGAGATGACAAAATGGTTTAATACAAATTATCACTATATTGTTCCTGAGTTATCGGAAGATCAAACATTCGAACTGACTTGGACTGAACTATTTGAGCATGTGCAAGAAGCTCATCAATTAGGCCACAAGGTGAAGCCTGTGTTGGTTGGTCCTGTGACTTATTTACATTTGGCTAAGCCTGCTGGAAAGTCGTTTGATACGTTATCATTACTCGAAAGACTTTTACCTGTCTATCGACAGGTATTAGCTAAGCTTGCAAAGCTGGGTGTTGAGTGGGTTCAAATAGATGAACCAGTTCTTGCTTTAGAATTAAACGATGGCCAGCAAAAGGCACTTAAAACAAGTTTTGCGACGCTTTCAGGACAAGGTGTTAAGTTACTACTTGCCAGTTATTTTGACTCGGTAGATGATTATTTTGCCGATATAGCTAATTACCCTGTAGACGGTGTGCATTTTGATTGTGTTGCAGGAAATAACGATATATCAAAGCTTGATACCTTAATAACACAACAGCAGGTACTTTCACTGGGTATTATTGACGGTCGTAATATATGGCGCAGTGATTTAACGCAGAAGTATTCTGTATTACACGCGTTAGCTAAAAAAAGAGGCGATAACCTGTGGCTTGCACCATCTTGTTCGTTGCTTCATACACCTGTCGATTTAGATCAAGAGCAGCAATTAGATAGTGAAATAAAATCGTGGCTTGCTTTTGCCAAACAAAAGGGCGAAGAGTTACAACTATTGCGTAATGCGCTTAACACAGGGCAAACACAGTTGCTGTGCGATTACAGTGAGCCAGTTAAGAAACGTTTAATATCAGCAAGAGTTAATAATCAAGATGTACAAAACCGTCTGAGTACATTAACTAACAAAGATGCTAAACGGTCTAGTCCATTCTCAGCTCGAATAGCCAAACAGCAAAGCGCACTTCTGCTACCTTTACTACCGACCACCACGATAGGATCTTTCCCGCAAACTCAATCGATACGTAAAGCACGTAAAGAATTTAAAGCGGGGGTTTTGCCTGCTGCTGAGTATCGTCAGCAGATGGAAGCAGAAATTCGCTATGCTGTTGAAGAGCAAGAGGCGTTACAGCTCGATGTTTTGGTGCATGGTGAGGCAGAGCGTAACGATATGGTTGAGTACTTTGCGGAGTTTTTGCAAGGCTTTGCATTCACCCAATTTGGTTGGGTACAAAGTTATGGCACGCGTTGTGTAAAACCCCCGATTATTTGGGGCGATGTGTCGAGAGAGCAATCTATGACAGTTGAATGGACGCGTTATGCACAATCTCTAACAACGAAAAAAATGAAAGGAATGCTAACTGGCCCAGTGACTATTCTATTTTGGTCATTTATCCGTGATGATTTAGATAAACCTACTATTGCTAAGCAAATAGCATTAGCGCTTCGTGATGAGGTTGTCGATTTAGAGCAAGCTGGTATAAAGATAATTCAAATCGATGAGCCCGCTTTTAGAGAGGGTATGCCATTAAAATCAAGTGACTGGCAATCGTACTTGGATTGGGCTGCTTATGCGTTTCGTGTTTGTGCATCGAAAGTGGCAGATGAAACACAAATTCATACTCATATGTGTTATGCGGAGTTTAACGACATCATCGCGGGTATTGCAGACATGGATGCAGATGTCATCACGATAGAAACATCTCGTTCAAATATGGAGCTATTAAAAGCATTTGAGGATTTTGACTATCCGAATGATATCGGGCCTGGGGTATATGATATTCACAGCCCAAATATCCCCGATATTGCTTGGATTAAAAACTTAATTCATAAAGCGGCTAAAAAAGTACCAGTAGAGAGGCTCTGGGTCAACCCTGACTGCGGTCTAAAAACCCGCGGTTGGGAAGAAACACGCTTAGCATTACAAAATATGGTTACTGCCGCTAAAGAGTTACGCCGAGAGTTAGGCTAACCTCATAAACATACTAAGCCTAAGTGACTCTTAGGCTTTAAAGACCATTTAGAATTATTTTTTCAGCTTCACTGGCTGGCATAGGTTTGGCCTTTAAAAAGCCTTGGCCAAACTTACATTGTGTTTGTTTTAAAATGTTTAATTGTTGCTCTGTTTCAATTCCCTCTGCGACTACATCCAGCTTTAATGATTGGGCTAAGGAAAGAATAGCGTCAACAAGTGGGTTATGCTCTTTCCTTAAATGATCAATAAAGCTTTTATCAATTTTTAAAATATGAATGGGTAGTTGATGTAAATAACCAAGTGCAGAGTAACCTGTACCAAAATCATCTAAACATAGTTTGACTTCAAGCGGAGCAAGGCCTTCTATTATTTTTGTTGCCAACTCTAGGTTACCAATTAAGCCTGACTCTGTTATTTCTAAACATAAAGAGCCCAGCGGTAATTGATACTTTTTATATAAGTCATGTATCTGACTCACAAAGTCGAGGCTGGCAAAATGCCTAGATGACACATTGACAGTGACACGTAAAAAAGGTGTTCCTTGTTTATGCCAAGCGAATATCTGCTTTGCGGCAAGTTCTAATAAGTGCAAATCAAGATTAATGATCTGCCCTGTGTCCTCAGCAATCGGAATAAAATCATTAGGGGCCACTAAACCTTTGCTAGGGTGATGCCATCTAACAAGCGCTTCAAAACCAACAACTTCATTACTTTGAATAGTAAAAATAGGCTGGTAGTAAAGTTCAAAGTCGTTATGCTCGATGCCATGTTGTAGGTCATTTTCAATATCTGCATGTGACTTTAATTTCTTGCGCATTGTGTTATTGAAAAATTTGACTTGTCCGCGACCTGAAGATTTTGCTTCATACATAGCTGCATCAGCATGTTGCAGTAACTTATAAGCCTTGTCTTTTTCAGTCGTACAAAATGCAACACCGATACTCGTTGAAGCTTGCAATAGGTGACCATCGATATTGAGAGGCTCTGCAAGTGCCAATTGGATACGTGCAAGTGCATCATCAATTTGTTGTTTGTCAGTAATGTTTTCCATAAAAATAGCAAATTCGTCACCGCCCAAGCGCGCGAATGTATCTGTATTTCTAATCGTTCCTTGTATTAGCTCACAAATTTTTACTAAAAAATGATCGCCAACCTCATGGCCGAGCGAATCGTTAATACTCTTAAAGCGATCGAAGTCTAAATAAAGTAGGGCATGTTGGCTTTTTTCATCAGAGCGAGCTAAGCGTAAAATCCCGTGTTTAACTCGCTCGATAAGTAATGAGCGGTTTGCCAGGCCTGTGAGTTCGTCGTGCAGTGCTTTATGTTCCAGTTCTTGGCGCGAAAGCTGACGGTCAATTGCCATACTTATCTGCCGGCTTACATACGTGAGAAGAGCACGATCATGTTCACTGTAATGGTAATGTTTACTGTAGCTTTGAACTGCAATTACACCACTGATACGTTCATTTACTTTAAAAGGCACACCGAGCCAAGATTCTGCTTGCCTACCAACCATCTTAAAATGGCCTGCTTTTATATGTTTTTCAAACTCTTCTTTATTAAATAATAGAGACTGGTCTATCGTTAAAAGATAATACGAAGCGGTGTCCTTGAGTAATTCTTTGGAAATCTTTTTGTGTGCGTTTGAACGAACACCTTCTTCAATAATATAGACTAAATCAAGTACATCTAGTTGTTTATCATACAAACCGATAAAGAAGTTATCAGCTCGCAGTAAAGAGGTAATAATACTGTGAAGCGATTCAAAAAAGCTGTCTAGTTCGCTTGATTGATAGGTTAAGTTTGCAATTTGCAACATACTGTTTTCAAGCTTTTGAGCATCATTTAATTGCTTTACAGTTTGCTGTAAATTTTCAACGGTGCGAACTTGATTTATCTTCGCACTCAGTAAATGAGCAACCGTTGAGAGCACCTCTAAGTGTGCATCTGTATAATAATGTTTTTGTGGGTGCTCGCAATCAATCACCCCTAAGACCTTTTCTTTATAAACAAGGGGCACACATAACTCAGAAAGAGCAGGGCGGGCATCCGCTATATAACGACTATCTTGAGTGACATCGCCAACCATCAGAGGGAGTCCTGATGATGCAACATAACCGGTGATCCCTTGGTCAAAGTTGATTTCAGTTCTGTCTATATGGTAGGTATCTGAAGAACTCGCAGTTCCCAGTGAAGCAACTTCTTTTAATGTACGTGTTTCGTCATCAGCTAAATAGATAACACATTCAATAAAACCAAGGCGGTTTACAACCTGAGATGTTACATAATCGAGTAATTCTTCTAGCGTATCTAGCTGCATCAATGACGATGAAAACTGATTTATTATACGTAGTTGGTCTGTTTTGACCTCAAGTGCAAATGCGGTATCTAACCTTTTAGACATAAAAAGAAAACTGACTCAAATTAGCTGTTAATTTATTAACTTAACCTACTATTTATATATCCACAAAGTTATTTTCAAAAAAAACTTTAACTGGTGTAAACTAGTCACCTGAATATGAACTTGGGTAAATAAGCGAGGTTATTTGCCTATAGTTTACGCTATCCCTCTAACTTTAGCCGTGGAAACCAGCAATGTCAGATTTAAATTCGATGCAAACTTTAACAATCACTCGCCCAGACGATTGGCACATTCATTTACGTGATGGTGATCAACTCACCGACACTGTTCGTGATGCAAGCCGTTATATGGGGCGTGCGATCATTATGCCTAATCTTGTTCCACCGGCTACATGTACAGAAAGCGCATTATCTTACTATGAGCGAATTAAAGCCGCTGGCCCGCAAGGTAATTTTGAGCCCCTAATGGTGCTTTACCTAACTGATAAAACAACGCCTGAAGAAATTAAAAAAGCCAAAGCAACAGGTAAAATTGTTGCGGCTAAATTATACCCTGCAGGCGCGACAACAAACTCAGATTCAGGTGTGACGTCAATTAAAAATATTTACCCAGTGCTTGAGGCAATGCAAGAAGTGGGTATGTTGTTACTTGTACATGGCGAAGTCACTGATTCATCAATTGATATTTTTGACCGCGAGAAAGTATTTCTAGAAACAGTGTTAGCCGATGTAGTTAATGACTTTCCAACACTTAAAATTGTTCTTGAGCATATCACTACAAAGGATGCTGTCGAGTTTGTTAACAAGGCCTCTGAGAATGTAGCTGCAACAATTACAGCGCATCATTTGCTTTATAACCGTAATCATATGTTAGCCGGTGGTATCCGCCCACATTACTATTGCTTACCAATTTTAAAGCGAAATACTCATCAGCAGGCGCTAATTGAAGCTGCTACAAGCGGAAGTAAAAAATTCTTTTTAGGCACAGACTCTGCGCCGCATTATAAAGACAAAAAAGAAGCGGCGTGTGGTTGTGCTGGTGCGTATACTGCCCACGCTGCGATTGAATTATATGCTGAAGCGTTTGAAGAAGCGGGCGCTTTGGACAAGCTTGAGGGCTTCGCGAGTCATTTTGGTCCTGATTTTTATGGCATGGAGCGAAATCAAGACACTATCACGCTAGTAAGAGAAAGCTGGACGGTGCCTGCAAGCTACAAGCTAGGCGATTCAAAAGTGGTTCCAATCAAGGCTGAAGCACAAATGGATTGGCAAGTTAAATAAGCCTATATAGCAATCAACCAAAAAGCCCACTTTTTTTAGTGGGCTTTTTCATTATATTTTAATTGCTTATAAATACTATCGTCATATTTTTTTGCTGTGGCAGTTGACCTCAAAATAATTTTCGATTATTAGAGCTAAAATAAAATTAATGTGTTAGTCTGTAGTTGCTTTGAGTTTTTGCGTATTGAATTTACGGATAATGTGCGGCTTGTACGGTTACCGGTTTGGTTATTGGTTCTTCCTGTACTTTACCCCAAGTTTATTGGGCATTCACTCAGGGAGGATAGAGCCACTACGGCTGAATTTTTAATTATTGACTTACAGGAAAATTTAGTATGTCAAACACGGTTACTGGTAAAGTTAAGTTCTTTAACGAAGCAAAAGGCTTTGGTTTTATTGAACAAGAAAATGGTCCTGATGTATTTGTACACTTCAGCGCTATTACAGGTACAGGCTTCCGCACTCTTAGCGAAGGTCAGCAAGTATCTTTCGGCATCAAACAAGGTCAAAAAGGCCCTGAAGCTGAGAATGTAGAAGTAGCATAAGTAATTATGTGAACCTGAATATATTTTGGTGGGGCAGTCTCTGTTTCACCAAAATTCATTCCTCCCATTTAAAAATATCAAAACGTCCCGAATTACATTTCCTCCTAAAGGCTTATTTAAGTAAATTCTTCTCAGTAGTTATCCTGTAACTAGCTAACTATTCCTTAAAAACCTACTTTCTATAATTAAAGTATTATATGCTGTATCAACAGTTTTTATAAAAAATACATATACTGTTGTTGTGGGAATGATAATGCTAGGCGTGAAGTGTTCTACGCTCGATTGCATTTATTTCACCAATCTTAAAATAACCCGCTAAACTTAGTTAAACTTAAAACAGAAAAAAATCTGGGTTTAGTGACAGTTGTTTGATGAATTATAATGAAGGTTTACTAATTGATGAGCATAGGAAATGATATTCTGCTAGTAGATGATCACCCAATGGTGGCTACTGCAATTAAAATGGTGCTAGCAAAATCAACTCTCGTAAACGAAGTTCACGCTGTTGCAAGTCAAAAGGAAGCGTTACAGTTTCTAAAAACCCATAATATTGCACTTGCAATTTTAGATATTGAACTTGAAGACTCAGATGGGTTCAGTCTTTACAAGCGCGCTGTGAGTAATGGCTTTGCGGGGAAGGTGCTTTTTCTATCAGCAAAACACGATAAGCATATTATTCGCACAGCTGCAAAGTTGGGGGCACAAGGCTTTGTAAACAAGGCTGAAAGCCTAGAAGATATTTCGGCTGCTGTCGAAATGATTTTACGAGGTTATACGTTTTTCCCTCAAGAGCATCTAATTGCTTCAGAGAAAGATATCGATGAATTACTGACAGAGCGAGAGTTAGCTGTTATGAACTATCTATTACAGGGCCTCTCGAACAAGGATATAGGGGAAAAGCTTTTTATAAGTAACAAAACGGTAAGTACTTATAAAGCAAAAATATTTGAAAAGCTTGAAGTTGACTCAATCATTTCATTAGCAAAGCTTGTAAAAGACCGCGCTATTTTTTAGTCGACCACCCTAAATCATGGGGTTTAGTCAATACACTCACCCAAGTAGGTACCTCAGTATTGTACGCAAGCTGTACAATATTGCTCATTGAGTGCATAAAAATTCTTCAAAAGAGATTTTTTAGACGATTTAAAAGATTTTTTTTTTCGAGTTAAATGGCCCTTTACTGTTTTTACAAAATGTTACATTTATGTTTAAGCAAAAACACAAACAAGACCCAATGTTTACCAGTAAAGGGCTATAGAACTTTCCTTTAAATACCTCTGTTATTTTTTTGTTAATTCGTTGTTTTGGCTATTTTCCCTGCAACGACGAGTAACCAATTTTTTCCGATGAAACCCGAACATCAAGTTGACAGAGCTAGATGCATTTAGCATTATTGGAGGGTTGATATCTATTAAAAGATATCAGGGTTGTCCTCTTCGGAGGATAATTAAATTATAAAAGTAACATTACTTAATTGGTTGGGAACTATGTCTGTTAAAATCAGAAAGAGTCTTGTAGCATCTGCGTTGGTTGGCGCATTTGCATTTGCAAGCAGCAATGTGATTGCAGATCCTTTGAAAGATGTGCAAGATGCAGGTCAACAAATTCAAAAGGCTGCTGTTAAGTCTCAAACTAAAATTGACAATATCTATGGTCAAACTCAAGAGCTAATCGCTGAGTACCGTAGCATTGTTGATGAAACTGAGCTTATGAAAGTGTACAACGATCACGTAGCACGTTTGGTCGCTGACCAAAACGCATCTATCGAATCGTTTGACCGTCAAATCGCGACAATCGATAACACGAAACAAAACGTTGTGCCTTTGATGTATCGCATGATCGATACGCTTGAGCAATTCATCAAAGCGGACGTTCCGTTCAATCTTGAAAACCGTCTTGCACGTGTTGAAAGACTTCGTGACATCATGGCATCAGCGTCAGTTACTACATCTGAAAAATTCCGCCAAGTGCTAGAAGCATACACAGTTGAAGCTGCATACAGCTCAGCAGTAACAGCTTCTCAAGGTACACTTGAAATTGATGGTAAAAGCATCAACGTTGACTTTGGTCGTTTAGGCCGCATCACATACGTAGCTCAGTCTTTCGACCTTAAGCATGCGTGGGTGTGGGATAACAATACAAAACAGTGGAAAACATTAGGTGAAGAATACCTAAAACCTGTTAAAGAAGTTATCCGTATGGCGCGTAAACAAGCGACATTAGAACTTGTTAAACTACCAATCTTTGGCGCGGAGTAATCAATAATGAAGAAACTATTTAAAGGTTTTGCTGTTGCAGCAGTACTATCTGTTTCTGCAGGTACCGCGCTTAATGCACACGCAAACACTGGTGCTTTAGACAAAATTCTTGAGCAAGTAAAGCAAGAGCGTATCTCTGAAGGTAAATTAAATAAGCAACGTGAACAAGAGTTCCTTTCAGCTCGTGCTGACAAGCAAGCGTTACTTAATAAAGCGAAAAGCGAGCTAGCTGCTGAAAAAGCACGTGGCGATCGCTTATCTAAAGAATATGCGCAAAACGAAAATACTTTAGCAGAAAAAGAGCAAGAGCTTCTTAATGCACAAGGTACGTTAGGCGAAATGTTCGGTGTTGTACGTCGTTCAGCTGCAGATGCAATCGGTACTATCGAAGCATCACTTGTTTCTGCTGAAAAACCAGGACGTGCTGAAGTACTTCGTTCACTTGCGGCAGCTAAAGAGCTACCAACAGTTCGTGAATTAGAAGAGCTTTGGATTGCACTTCAAACTGAAATGACAGAATCAGCTAAGGTTTCAACTTTCGAAACTGAAGTGGCTGGTCTTGACGGTTCAGCTACAGTGAAAAAAGTAACACGTATCGGTAACTTCAACTTAGTAACTGACGACGGTTATTTAATTTACTCTCCAGAAACTAAATCAATTCAACCACTAGGTAAGCAACCTGATAGCTACATCCTTTCTGGTATTTCTGATTTAGAAAACACTTCTGCTGATAACTACACAGGCGTATTTGTTGACCCTACACGTGGCGCAATCTTACGTATCAACACGCAGAAAAAATCTCTTATGGAATACTACGAGCAAGGTGCTGAAGTAGGTTACATCATCACAGTATTATTACTTGTTGGTCTACTAATCTTCGTAGTACGTTTCATTGATCTTGCGCTTACTAGCACTAAGATTAAGAGCCAGCTTAAAAACCTTTCTACGCCGAATACAAACAACCCACTGGGTCGTATTCTTAAGGTTTATGCTGACAACAAGAATCAAGACGTTGAAAACCTTGAGCTTAAACTTGACGAAGCAATCCTACGTGAAACGCCTCGCATCGAAGCTGGTATCAACATCATCAAGATCTTGGCAGCAATCGCTCCATTACTAGGTCTACTAGGTACGGTAATCGGTATGATCCTTACGTTCCAAACAATCACATTGTTCGGTACAGGTGATCCGAAGATCATGGCTGGTAATATCTCTCTAGCACTTGTTACTACAGCGTTAGGTCTAATTGCAGCTCTACCACTTATTCTACTTCACTCAATTGTTGCGGGTCGTAGTAAGTCGGTTCTACATGTCCTTGATGAGCAAAGCGCTGGTATCATCGCAGCTCACGCGGAGAAGGAGAAAGCCTAATGCTAGTCCTGATGGAGATCTGGGAATCTATCAGGGATTTTGTTGGCACAGGCGGCCAGGTATTATACGTGGTCGCGATAGCACTCTTTCTTATGTGGGTTTTAATGATTGAGCGCTATTGGTTCCTACTAGCTGAGTTTCCTCGTATGACGAAGAACATTGTAGCTCAGTGGGATGCCCGCCAAGACACTACGTCTTGGTACGCACACAGAATCCGTGAAGCATGGATTTCTGAAGCGTCTGAAAAATTAGATCAGCGTATGTTGTTGATTAAGACATTAGTAGCTGTTTGTCCTTTAATTGGCTTATTAGGTACTGTAACGGGTATGATCGCGGTTTTCGAAACCATGGCAACTCAAGGTACTGGTAACGCACGTTTAATGGCATCAGGTATTTCAATGGCAACGATCCCAACAATGGCTGGAATGGTTGCGGCACTATCTGGAGTATTCTTTAGCTCACGTCTTGAAGCGAGAGCGAGAATGGCGAAAGCTAAACTTGTAGATAGCATGCCTCATCACTAGAGAGAGAATTAAATATGGCACGTAAACAACGTTTTCGTGAAGAAGAAGAAGCAGCGGTTGATATGACGCCAATGCTTGACATCGTATTTATCATGCTTATTTTCTTTATCGTAACTACATCGTTCGTTAAAGAGGCTGGTATCGAAGTCAATAAACCTAAAGCTGCCCAAGCTACGAAGCAGAAAAATGCGAACATTTTTGTTGCTATTCGTGCTGACGGTGCAATCTGGATTGATAAACAGCAAGTTGATGTTGAACGTGTTTCAGCAAAAATTGAAAGTTTATTAGCAGAACAACCTACTGAAGTTGTAATTTTGCAAGCTGATAAAGAAGCAAAACACGGCGTAGTGGTTAAAGTTATGGACCAGATTAAAGCGACGGGTGACAACCTAAGAATTTCAATAGCTGGAGATCAGTAATGATTCGTTTTCTGTTTTCACTGATTGCAGGTGGGGCAGTTACTTTCGGCTTGTTCTACTTCATGGCGTACCTCATCTCCGGTGGAGCTGACCGTGCGACTGAACAAAAAGAGCAGATCGTAGTCGAAATTATGACGAATCCGCCTGAATCTAAGGTGCAGGAGAGGAAGCGTGTTCCGCCTCCGCCTCCACCACCGCCAAAGCAGCCGCCTAAACCGCAGCCGCCTCAGCCGGAAAACAGCAACCCTAACACTGGTGCCTTGTCATTTAATATGCCAAGTATCGATGTGGGTGGCACAGCCGGTGGCCTAAGTGGTCCAGGTGCATTTGGACGTGACGGTGATGCGACACCTATCGTTCGTATTGAACCAAAATACCCAACGCAAGCAGCGCGTGATGGTAAAGAAGGTTGGGTTCAACTTTCATTTACTATCAATGAAGTGGGTGGGGTAGAAGACGTTGAGGTAATCGATGCAGATCCTAAACGTATCTTCGACCGCGAAGCTAAGCGTGCATTGCGTAAGTGGAAGTACCGTCCTAAAGTTATTGACGGAAAACCACAAAAGCAATTTGGTCTTCAAGTACAACTAGACTTTAAACTTAACCAAGGCAACTAAGGAGGCGAGTAATGAGAAATTTATCTAAAGTAACTGCACTTGCAATTCTTATGTCACTATCGGGTGCAGCTTTCACTGCACCAGCTTTAGCAGCGCCAGATTACGCGAAAATTGAAGCGCGTAAAAAAGCAAAAACTAAAGTGATGGGTGAGCGCGTTGGTAAAAAGGTTATTAAAGCGTTTGACTTGTACAACGAAGAAAAGCTTGATGAAGCGATTGCACTTCTTAAAGAAATTGATCCTTCGGATGAATTCGATAAGGCAACAGTCGATCGCTATCTAGGTCAAATGTATGCTCAGAAAGAGCAATACGACCTAGCGATCAAGCATATTTCAGCGGCAGTAAAGCCTGATGTTTTAAACTTTGCCGATCAAGAGCAAGGTCTTAAGCTACTAGGTGATATGTACGCGGGTACTGAGCAATACGCAAAAGCAAAAGATGCGTATTATGCTTGGATGGACTTCACAGGTGAGGAAGACGACAAAGTTTATACACGTATTGCGCAAGCAAACTACGAGTTAAAACAATATAAAGACGTACTTCCTGCTGCAGACAAAGCAATCAAATTGGCAAAAGAACCTGCTAAAGCTTCTTACCAATTAAAGCTAGCGGCCTATTTTGAACTTAAACAGTACAAAAACATGGTTGGTGTAGCTGAAGAGATTGTTCGTGTTTGGCCTGAAGACAAAAAAGCCTGGGTTGGTTTAGGTAAATATTACCTACAAACCGAAGACTTCAAAAAAGGTCTTGCGACCATGGAAGTTGCCTATAAAAATGGCTATTTTGAAAATGAAGTTGAATACAAAGTACTTTCAAACTTTTATTCGTTAACAGAAATTCCTTATAAAGCAGCTGTTGTGCTTGAGAAGGCAATTAACGAAGAAAAAGTTAAGCGTACTAAGCAAAATATCAGTGCAGTGGCATCTAATTACCACCGCTCAAAAGATATTGAGAAAGCAGCTAAGTACTATGAAGAAGCAGCTAAATTTGACGACGATGCAGAACTTTATCGCAAAGCTGGTTCGTTACTTTTACAATCGCAAAATTATAGTGCTGCCGTTATTCGCTTGAATAAGGCATTAGAGTTAGGTTCTGATAAAAAAGGAACTATCTACTCTGATTTAGCTGAAGCTTACTACTACCAAGAAAAGTACAAGCAAGCTTACAACGCTATTGTTAAAGCAATGGATGACCCGCGCACGCGTAAATTCGCGAAGAGCTGGTCAACCTTCATCAAAGATAAAGCCGCTCGTAACGGTGTAAAAATCTAATTGATGTTGTTTTAAACTAAAAAGCCCCTCTGGGGCTTTTTTTATGGAATTTTAAAATGCTAAGACAGATCGTATTGTTACTTGTTGCGAGTGTAATGTTGCTAGCTTGCTCTGAGCAATCTACAAAATTCCACACGTTTCAAGAAGGGCAAAAAGAGCTTCGTAATATTAATCATTTATTACTGAACACAACAAACTCCTCAAAAGCAAGTGTTTGGCCTTTTTCTGAGCACTATTTAGAAGCGCGCCATCTTGCTTATCAAGGTTTAAAAAGCACCCAATTAACCGAGTCGCAGCAGGCTCAACTAAACTATTTAATCATTGCCGAGCGATACCCTGAACGTTATTTTGTATGGCCTGTGCAACGTGATGTTCTAAGTCAAGCTAGCTCGCAAGATGATTTCTCCGCACAGTCATTAGCTAGTTGGTTAGAATTAGTAGAAACCCAGCTAATTACAGCAGAGCAAAGTAATCTAAAGCTTAATAAAATTGAATTAAAGCTTTTACATGACATGGTCAAATCTCACCTTGATAACAATGATGAGAGTGTACAAACCGCCCTAAATAAGCTTGATCAATACTTAACTCAATATAAGCCGCGCAGCAAACTTGGTTTAGTTGGCTTAGCAAATGGTAAAGATTGGTATCAAAGTAAATTAAACTATTTTAGTGGTGAGACTAAACCTCCATTAAACTGGCTTAGTGAGATACAAATTTCACTCAAACAACAGGTAAGTACTGATTTTTTATTACCAGTGTCAGACTCGCATTCGACGCCATTAGTCATGAATTATTTTTCAGATAATCATCAACATAACGGTCTTGACTGGCAGTTAGAATTTGTCGACCCGCGACAAAGTAAACGCGAATTAACACAAGGTGAGCAGTACTTTTGGCAGGTAATGATGGAAACAGATCTGGGCATTCATTATCACACGTGGAGTGAGCAACAAGCGCGTGTGAACTTAATGAAACGTTTAGGCGTGAAGCAAGCACAAGCTGAGTGGCTTATTGAAGATATTGTATTATATCCAGGTATGAGCTTTATTTTTGTAAGTAAAGAGGGCACCGCGCTCTAAGGAGCGCAGCGTCTACAGCGTTGAGTGGCAGGGTCAGCCAATAACCGCTCATCATCAATTTTTTCCTCGCAATCACAACAATAGCCATATTGGCCAATATCTATTTGGCATAGGGCGGCTTCTAATTTTTCAAGCCGTGAGATGAGGATTTGATATTCAGGGCCTAAGCTATTTGCTGTAAGCTCAAGCCAATCTGAAGGAGGGTTATCCTTAAGTTGCGATAGCAGTTGCTGATGATAGCCTTGATCAGAATCTGCCAGCATATCAAGTAAACGTTGTCTTACCTGCGCAAGTTCAGCAGATAGCTTTGTTTGTATTTCAGTATTGTTCATCGCGGTTTCTTCCAAGTGGGCAATACTGGCATTATCAAACAAAATGCGTTAGCTAATTATGATTTGTATCAATACTCGGCGCTTTGGCATACTTTCTTAGTACATCAGCGACTTCATCCTTTGCTTTCAAGCGCCTGATTTCATCAAAAAGGGCATGCGCTTGTGGGTACTGGCGTTTTAAGTAACCTAGCCATTGCTTGGTACGTGATGCAAAGTATTTTTCACATTTACTTTCATCTTGGTGCATGGAAGAGTGAATAATATGGTAAATAACATGCTCCCATTGCATTGGTGTATAAGCTTCACCATTTACATGGGCTTTAATTTGCCTTGCGAGATCGGGCATAGCCAATGCACCGCGACCTATCATTAAATCATTACAGTGGCTTCTTGTTTGACAAAGTAGGGCATCTTCAATCTGCCAAATTTCGCCATTCGCGATAACCGAAATCGCTTTATCTTTGATTAAAGGAGGAATTTTCTCCCAATAAGCAGGTGGGTTATAACCATCACGTTTTGTTCTAGCGTGAATTGCTAAGCTTGATGCTCCAGCGCTAACAACGGCATCAACAATTTCTTGACTATTGCTATCATCATCAAAACCAAGTCTAATTTTAGCACTCACCTGATGAGCTGGATCGACGGCCTCTCTGACTGTTTTAATAATGTCGTACATGTGCTCAGGATCTTTTAAAAGTACCGCACCGCCTTTACTTTTGTTGACTGTTTTTGCTGGACATCCAAAGTTTAAGTCTATCCCATGTGAGCCAAGGCGGATCGCTTTGACAGCATTATCAGCTAAAGCATTCGCGACTTGTCCAAGTAGTTGTATTCTGACCGGTGTACCAGCACGCGTATAACCACCTTCTTGCAGTTCAGGGCAGTAGCGATGAAATACACGTTCTGGTAGTGTTGCGTCAACAACACGTACAAACTCTGTGACACATAAATCGAATCCACCTAAATCTGTAAGGAGTTGGCGCATCTTAAAATCGACAACGCCTTCCATCGGTGCTAAAACTAATTGCATGGATAAATTTTACTTAACAAAAAATGGATGCGTATTCTACCTGTTATTGCCACTTTGATAAATCGTAATTTGTATTTGTAGAGTGTCGATTAAATTGAAAAAGTGTGAAAGTAATTTTTATTTGTCGGGTCTAATCTAATAACCGTTATGAAAAAGAGAGTCATCATATGAACACAATTAAACATAATTCAATCGCATTAACATTAGGTGCAGTCGTTGTTGGTGCGTCAAGTTTCGCAGCAAGTGATGCGCACGCAAACCCATTCGAGTTTCAGCAAATGCAAGCTGGTTATCAGTTAGATGCTGCTGAGGGCAAGTGCGGCGAAGGTAAATGTGGCGGCGATAAAAAAGCAGGTAAAGAAGGTAAGTGCGGCGAAGGTAAATGTGGCGGCGATAAAAAAGCTGGAAAAGAAGGCAAGTGCGGCGAAGGTAAATGTGGCGGCGATAAAAAAGCTGGCAAAGAAGGCAAGTGCGGCGAAGGCAAATGTGGTGGCGATAAAAAAGCTAGCAAAGAAGACAAGTGCGGCGAAGGCAAATGTGGTGGCGACAAAAAAGCTGCAAAAGAAGGCAAGTGTGGTGAAGGTAAATGCGGCGGAGATAAAAAAGCTGCAAAAGAAGGTAAGTGTGGCGAAGGTAAATGTGGTTCAAACCACTAAGCATTCACTTAGCTTTTAAAAGGGCCATTTAGGCCCTTTTTAGTAGGAGGTAGTATGTCTTTTGAATCAACATCAGTGTTTGGGCAAATAGGGTTAGGCTTACGCCGAGAAATGCTTGATGAAATGTTAACAGGCGTGCCTAGGCCAATTGATTTTCTGGAGGTAGCACCTGAAAATTGGTTAAAGCTGGGTGGTCGGTTTGGAAAACAGTTTAAGCAGTTAACTGAACGTAACGCGTTTGTTTGTCATGGTTTATCTTTATCTATAGGTTCACCTGCTGAACTTGATGTAGAATTTGTGAAATCACTAAAGGCTTTTTTTAAAGAGCATAACGTTCGTTTATTTAGTGAACATCTAAGCTACTGCTCAGGCGAAGGGCATATGTATGATTTAATGCCTATCCCATTTACAGAAGAAGCAATCAAGCATGTTGTTACGCGCATTAAGCAAGTGCAAGATATTCTTGAACAGCAGATTGCTATAGAAAACGTTTCATATTACGCTGCGCCAGGTCAAGAAATGACAGAGCTGGAGTTTACCAACGCTGTGTTAGCAGAGTCTGATTGTAAGCTTTTAATTGATATTAATAATATTTATGTAAACTCAATTAATCATGGTTATGATGCGGAGCAATTTTTAAAAGGTTTACCTAGTCAACGAATTGCTTATGGACACATTGCAGGACACTATACAGAAGCCGAAGACTTGTTGGTTGACACACATGGCTCACCTGTCATTGACCCTGTTTGGCAACTACTTGAAAAAGCCTATGCTTTTCATGGGGTGTTTCCAACTCTTCTTGAACGCGATTTTAATATTCCACCGATGGCGGAACTGTTAGCAGAGCTAAATATTATTGAGAAATTACAATTTTCAGCAAATAAGGTGAAATACAGTGCCTAGTCATTTTATAGAAGTTCAGCAACAATTTATGGCCCATATTCGTGACCCAAATCACAATAAAAAGCCAATAAATATTGAAGAGCGAAGAATGGCAATTTATCGTGATCTATTTTTCAATAATGTTGAAGGTTTTGTTAGTTCTGCTTTTCCTGTTCTAAAAAGTCTGTATACAAAAAGTGGTTGGCAAAATTTAATACGCCTCTTTTTTAGTCAACATAATTGTAAGTCTCCATATTTTCTTGATATTGCCGGTGAGTTTTTAGAGTTTCTAGCTACAAGTTACTCAAAGCAATCTACAGATCCTGATTTTATGTTAGAACTGGCACATTATGAGTGGGTTGAACTGGATGTATCCGTTGCACAAGCGCAGGAACACGAAGCAGTTTTACAAACAAATCAAGTTACAAATGCAGGTTTGCTTTTAAGTTGTTTGGCACGTAATTTAAGTTACACATATCCCGTTCATACAATCAGTAAAGACTACCAACCAGAAAGCCCGCTTACGGAGCCGTGTTATTTCGTTGTTTATCGAGATAGTGACGATGAGGTGCAGTTTTTATCAACAAATGCGATGACAGCATTGCTATTAAGTATCATTGAAGCGCAACCGGGTATAAATTTAAATCTGCTTTGCCAAGAAGTGGCAAGACACGCTCCTCAATTTAGTCAAGAACAGCTATATCAAGGGGCGCTTAATACTTTAAGTGCAATGGCTGAGCGTGGCGTGATCGTTACTAAATCATAGGTCTAAAATACAGCAAAAAGCCTTTATTGATAGGGATACATCGACTATCATGTGCGCCTTATTGTGTCGTGCTTAAATAAAGGTAGTAACTATGTCGAATGATAAAGACTTTAAAGATCCGTTCAATGCAACTTATTTTATTGCGTTTTTAGCTGTATTTGTTGGTATTGGCTGTCTAAACGCTATCCTTGGTTGGATCACTGCTTTATCTTAATTTGCGAAAGTAAATTTAAGACACTAGGCTGCATTATGCAGCCTTTTTTATTACTATTGATGCAGTTCAAGGATTAATTTTGGATCTTGCTACCGACTTTCTACTAAGGTGATGTTATACTCTCGAGCTTTGTTAGATAAAATTTTTGAGCAGTATAATTATGACTCAAGCAACTTCAACGCTCATTAAACAGAGCATTGCAACTATTGCTGATTACCCAAAACCGGGCATTATGTTCCGTGATGTAACAACCTTAATGGCCAATGCTGACGCGTTTAAAGCAACAATTGACAGCTTTATATCAGCATATAAAGATCAAGGTTTTACAAAAATAATTGGTACAGAATCACGTGGTTTTATCTTTGGTGCACCACTTTCATATGCACTAGGTATTCCATTTATTCCAGTTCGTAAGCCAGGTAAACTTCCTCGTGAAGTCATTTCACAAAACTATCAATTAGAGTATGGTGAAGATACATTAGAGCTTCATACCGATGCTATAGTTGCTGGTGATAAAGTGTTATTAGTTGATGACTTACTTGCTACAGGTGGCACAATTGAAGCGACTGCAAAACTAGTGGCTAAACTAGGTGGTAATGCAACTGATGCTGCGTTTGTTGTATCTTTGCCTGAGCTAGGTGGTGAGCAACGAGTTGCTGATATGGGCATCAAAATTTTAAAGTTGGTTGAATTCGAAGGCGAATAATTAATGAGTTATCAGGTTCTAGCAAGGAAATGGCGACCACAAACCTTTCACGAGTTAGTGGGGCAGTCTCATGTTAAGCAGGCATTGGTTAATGCATTAACACAAAATAGACTCCATCATGCTTACCTCTTTACTGGAACCCGTGGGGTGGGTAAAACTACCATCGCACGTATATTCGCAAAAAGCCTCAACTGCGATAAGGGTATCTCTGCTGAGCCATGTGGCCAATGCTCAAGTTGTACTGACATTGAAGCAGGCCGTTATATTGATTTATTAGAAATCGATGCGGCTTCACGCACAAAGGTAGAAGATACCCGCGAAATCCTTGATAACGTTCAATACGCACCAACACGTGGTCGTTACAAGGTATACCTAATCGATGAAGTTCACATGCTATCTAAGCATAGTTTTAATGCTTTACTAAAAACATTGGAAGAGCCACCAGAGCATGTGAAGTTTTTATTAGCGACAACCGATCCACAAAAACTGCCAGTGACGATTTTATCTCGTTGCTTACAGTTTAATTTGAATGCGTTGTCGCAATCAGAAATTCATGAGCAGCTTGCCCATGTTTTACAGCAAGAGCAACTCAGCTTTGATGATAAATCCTTGCAAGTACTTGCGAAAGCCGCCGATGGTAGTATGCGCGATGCGCTAAGCTTAACTGATCAAGCAGTTGCCCAAACGAATGGCAATATAAGTTACCAGGCCGTACAAAGTATGCTTGGCTTGATGGATACACACTACAGTCAAACTATGTTAGCTGCAGTACTTTGCCAAGATGGAGATGCGCTGTTATCTGAGGTAAAAAACCTTGTCAGTCGCAACCCTAATTTTGTTGCTTTGCTTGATGACCTGATTGCACTTACACATCTAATTCAGCTTGCACAGTTAGTACCCAGCGCAGCGGCACTTGATGAGAGTAATCGTGAGTTTATAGAACAGGTTGCGCAAACAACTGATGCGCAGCAGATACAAGTTTATTACCAATTACTGTTGAATGGTAAAAAAGATCTGCAATGGGCGCCGGATGCCAAACTAGGTTTTGAAATGGTCATGTTGCGCTTGCTCGCATTCCAACCAACGCAATTTGCTCAAAGTCAAACACCAACGAATAGTCAACAGCAGGTTAAACCTAGCGGTGCCGGTGCACTGCGTGATATTTTGAAAAAATCAATGGCGCAACGTGAGCAAGCAGCTTCAGAGCAAGCACCAGTTGCACATAGCTCTGCACAGACAACGGCTGTACCTTCAGAGCCTGAGCCAACACAAGCTGAACCTGTTGAAGTAGAATCTATTCAAGCAGAACCTATTCAAGCTGCCGCAGCAGAAACAGCACATAGCCATGCGCCTGCTCAGCAAGTTGAAGCAACAGCAGTAGAGCAGCCAGATGCTAATCAGCAGCCCCAACAAAACGCTACAACTGAATTAACCGCAGAAGTTAAACCTGCGCCACAACAGCAAAGCCACTCAGAGCAAGTGCCTACAGCTGAATACTCTCCACAGGAGTATTCTTCGCAAGATTATATGGATGATCATGATGCACAAATGGACTCATCACTTGCAGCGCAATACGATGATGTGATGAATAGCGCTTATGATCAGGGCTTTACTGCCAATGAAGCATCTACAGCGCCTCAGCAACAGCAAACTGCACCAGCACAATTACAACAGCAGCAAAGTCAGGCGCAGTCGGCCATTGCTCGTATTTTACAAGACCGCAATATCTCAGGTGCTGGTCGCTTAAGTGGTACAGCTACGCAAACTAATGTTAAAGCAGAACAACAGTCTGAAGCTAAGCCGCCAG
Source organism: Pseudoalteromonas sp. 68 DY56-GL68 (assembly GCF_041414825.1). Taxonomy (NCBI): domain Bacteria; kingdom Pseudomonadati; phylum Pseudomonadota; class Gammaproteobacteria; order Alteromonadales; family Pseudoalteromonadaceae; genus Pseudoalteromonas; species Pseudoalteromonas sp. 68 DY56-GL68. The sequence continues at coordinate 71,192 of NZ_JAOCZL010000018.1, read as the reverse complement.
CGCAACAAAGCACAGCTGCTACGAATCATCAACCTCAGCAGCAACAAGTGGCTGCAGAAGTAAAAAAGCCCAGCCCCCAGCCGACGGGGGAGAGCAATAATAAAGTAAAAAAAGTCGACTTTAGAGAAAAGCATCAAACAATCACCGAAAATTTAGCGCCTGAGTTGCTTGAGCAAATCAATCCACAAAAAGCGCCAGAGCCTGTGATTGAAGAAGCCAGTATTCCGATACCTGATGATTTTGAAAGCCCGATCAGCAGTATTAAATTTGCACACGAACAAGATGAATGGGCGTATTTAATAAAACGTATGGGGCTAGGTGGCCGAATGCGACAATTTGCATTGCATTCGATTTTCACAAAGAATAATAATCAAATGCACATTGAAGTTGACTCATCACAGCGTCACTTAGACAGTGCAGTACTAAGGCAAAAGCTCAATGCTGCATTAAGTGAAATTTACGGTCATAATGTAGAACTGAGTATCGAGTTTGCTGATGGCGTAATTGATTCACCGTATTTGATCCAACAAAAGATTGATGCAGGTCGGCATCAACAAGCCATTGATGTAATAAATAGTGATGAAAACATAGTGCAATTTCAGCAGTTATTTAGCGCTATAATCGATGAAAACAGTATTCAGGCATTGTAATTAGTTACAATAGCCCTTATCTTCATGCCAATTAAAGTAGTTTTAGAAAGAGAGACAGTTATGTTTAAAGGTGGAATGGGTAACATGATGAAGCAAGCGCAGCAAATGCAAGAGCGCATGCAAAAAGCCCAAGACGAAATCGCTAACCTAGAAGTAGTAGGTGAAGCTGGTGCAGGCCTAGTTAAAGTAACTATGCTTGGTAACCACAATGTACGTCGTGTTGAATTAGATGAAAGCCTAATGGAAGACGACAAAGACATGATCGAAGATTTGCTTGCGGCAGCGTGTAATGATGCTGTACGCCGTGTTGCAGAAGAAACACAAGAGCGCATGAGCAAAGTAACTGGCGGTATGCAATTACCACCAGGTATGAAAATGCCTTTCTAAGTGACTCTATATGCAACTATCGCCTAGTTTAACACAGCTGATTGAAGCACTAAGATGCCAACCTGGCATTGGTCCTAAGTCGGCACAGCGCATTGCTTTTCATTTGCTTGAACGAGACCGTCAAGGTGGCAAGCAGCTTGGTCATGCATTGACTAAAGCCATGGATGAAGTAGGGCATTGTCAGTCGTGCCGTACTTTTACCGAGCAACCCGTGTGCGATATATGTTCAAGTGTTAAACGTCAAGATAGTGGTTTATTATGTGTTGTCGAATCACCAACCGATGTGCTGGCTATTGAGCAAACTGGTCAATACCAAGGTCTTTACTTTGTTTTAATGGGTCACTTGTCGCCAATCGATGGCATAGGACCAAAAGAGATTGGCCTTGATATTCTTGAAAGCAAGTTGCAACAAGGCGGCATTAATGAGGTGATCCTCGCAACCAACCCAAGTGTTGAAGGGGAAACCACAGCCCACTACATTGCTGAGCTTTGTCATAAGTATCAAGTAGGAGCATCCCGTATTGCTCATGGTGTCCCTGTTGGTGGTGAGCTTGACTTGCTCGATGGTATGACACTGATGCATGCTTTTAGCGGGCGACGCGCAGTAAACCAAAACTAATACCGCAAATGGTATCAAAAGTCTGCTTTATGCAGGCTTTTTTGTGTCTATCCGCTATTTTACCCGTAAATTTAGCTTTTTGCCTTGAAGTTCAAAAAGCCTGCCCCATATAAAGAGTCATAGTGCAGATTAGACACTTTGTTAATTGGAGATTTACACAATGACTGCAGCACAAAAAGAAACATTAGGCTTTCAAACAGAAGTCAAACAACTATTAAACCTGATGATTCACTCTCTTTACTCTAATAAAGAGATTTTCCTACGTGAGCTTGTATCAAACGCGTCAGATGCGGCAGATAAATTACGTTTCCTTGCGCTTTCTAATGGCGATTTATACGAAAACGATGCGGAACTAAAAGTACGTATCAGTGCCGATAAAGAAGCAAACACGGTCACCATTACTGATAACGGTATTGGTATGAGCCGTGAAGATGTGATCAATTCACTAGGTACAATTGCAAAATCAGGCACCGCAGAATTTTTCCAAAACCTAACTGGTGACCAAAGCAAAGATTCACAATTGATTGGTCAATTCGGTGTTGGTTTTTATTCAGCATTTATCGTTGCTGATAGAGTAACAGTGCGCACGCGTAAAGCGGGTGAAAGCCAAGGTATTGAATGGCAGTCAGCGGGCGAGGGCGAGTACACTTTACAAGAGATTGATAAACCATCACGTGGTACGGAAATCATCCTTCATCTTCGTGAAGACGAAACAGAGTTTGCTGATGAATTCCGCTTACGTAGCATCGTGACTAAATACTCAGACCACATTTCTATTCCAGTTGAAATGTATAAAGCAGAAGTACCTGAATCTGAAGGGCCTGACGGCGAGAAAATTCCAGCACAGCCAGGCGAGTGGGAAGGTATTAACCGCGCAACTGCATTATGGACTCGCGATAAGTCAGAAGTCACAGACGAAGAGTACAAAGAGTTTTATAAGCACATTGGCCATGATTGGGAAGAGCCACTAAGCTGGGCACATAACAAGGTTGAAGGTAAAACAGAATACACGAGCTTGTTATACATCCCGAAAAAAGCACCTTTCGATTTATGGAACCGTGAGCGTCAATCAGGTTTAAAACTGTATGTGCAACGTGTTTTCATTATGGATGACGCTGAGCAATTCATGCCAAGCTACTTACGTTTTGTGAAAGGTTTACTTGATTCAAACGACTTACCACTAAACGTGTCGCGTGAAATCTTGCAAGACAACAAAGTAACGCAAGCAATCCGTAAAGGTTGTACATCGCGTGTACTTAAAATGCTTGAGCGCATGGCGAAAAACCGTGAAGAAGATTACCAATCTTTCTGGAATGAGTTTGGTCAGGTGTTAAAAGAAGGCCCTGCTGAAGATGCGGCTAATAAAGAAGCCATTGCTAAGCTACTGCGTTTCGCTTCTACACACACCGACGAAAGCACACAAAATGTATCGCTTGAACAATACATTGAGCGTATGAAGCCTGAGCAAGATAAAATTTACTATGTAGTTGCAGACTCATTCGCCGCAGCGAAGAGCTCACCACACTTAGAGATCTTCCGTAAAAAGGGCATCGAAGTATTGCTTCTAAGCGACCGTGTTGATGAGTGGATGATGAGCTACTTAACAGAGTTCAACGAAAAATCATTCCAGTCAATTACCCGTGGTGACTTAGATTTAGGCAACATGGATGACGAAGAAACGAAAAAAGCGCAAGAAGAGTCAGAAAAAGAAGTTGCTGGCCTAGTTGAGCGTATTAAAACAGCCCTAGGTGATAATGTTAAAGACGTACGCTTTACGCATCGTCTAACTGACTCGCCTGCGTGTGTTGTTGCAGATGAGCATGATATGAGCTCACAAATGCAAAAATTAATGGAATCTGTTGGTCAAACAGTGCCTGAGCAAAAGCCAATTTTTGAGCTTAACCCAGAGCATCAGCTTGTTAAACACTTAAATGTTGAGCAAGATGAAGACAAGTTTGCCCAGTGGTCACACGTACTTCTAGATCAAGCATTACTGGCTGAGCGCGGTACTTTAAAAGACCCTGCTGGCTTTGTAACTCGCTTAAACAAACTCATGCTAGATATAAGCAAATAAGCGTTTTAGCTGAATGAGTTGGGAAAGGGAGCAAGGCTCCCTTTTTTATTGCCGTTAATATAGGCAATTGGTATAAGTTACTTGAGGTATAGCCTCAGTTGTGGAAGAATTCAGGCTTTAAAAACAAAACTCCACTGATCGACCATTTTTAAGATTAGTATCACACAGAGGACAATGATATGCGCATTATTCTTTTGGGCGCGCCGGGTGCAGGTAAAGGTACTCAAGCTCAGTTTTTGATGGACAAATACGGTATTCCACAAATTTCTACGGGCGATATGCTGCGTGCAGCAATTAAAGAAGGTACACCACTTGGTCTTGAAGCTAAAAAAGTAATGGATGCAGGTCAATTAGTATCTGATGAAATTATCATCGGTCTAGTTAAAGAACGTATTGCTAAGCCAGATTGCGAAAAAGGTTTCTTGCTAGATGGTTTCCCTCGTACTATTCCTCAAGCAGATGCAATGAAAGAAAATGGCGTGGTAGTTGATCACGTTATCGAATTTGACGTTGCTGACGAAATCATCGTTGAACGTATGGGCGGCCGTCGCGTACACCCAGGTTCTGGTCGTGTATACCATGTTGTTTACAACCCACCTAAAGTTGATGGCAAAGATGACATCACTGGTGAAGACCTAATCATTCGTGATGACGATACTGAAGAAACAGTGCGTAAACGTTTAGGTATCTATCATGACCAAACTAAACCATTAGTTGATTACTACCAAGCTGAAGCAAAAGCAGGTAACACGCAGTACCATAAATTAGACGGTACACAAGCTGTTGAAACAGTAAGCCAACAACTTGGTGAGTTACTTGGTTAATCTTAGGATTAACTGAGCAATAAAAAACCGCCTTTGGCGGTTTTTTGCTGAATGTAACTTTAAAGCTTTTTTAAAGCCTCAATTGCACCACTGTAATCAGGCTCTTTCGATAAGTTATCGACAAGTTGTTTGTATACGATTTTGTGCTCGTCATTTAAAACAAATACGGCGCGAGTTAATAAACCCATATCTTTAATAATTAAACCATATTGCTCGCCGAAATTACGCCACACAGAGTCCGAGAGTGCCGTCACTTTGTCTATATTCTCCGCTTTACAAAAGCGCTTCTGCGCGAACGGTAAATCAGCACTTAAAGTCAGCATCGCGATACTAGGGTATTCGGCAGCTACTTTTTCATTAAAGTGTTTAGTCTGAATACTGCATACACCGGTATCTAAACTTGGCACTACACTAATAAGTACTGCTTTGCCTTTGTAGTCATTTAGAGTGACAGGTGTAAAGCTATCATCTACTACTTTAAAATTAGGTGCTTGTTGACCAACTTCAACACCTTGACCTAGTAAAGTAACTGGTTTTGATTGAGCAGATACTTTACCTGCATCAAGCGTGTTTTCTGGTAACTCACTTGCGTAACTAAATGTACATAGTGAGCCAAGTGCAAATATCAATGGGCGTATCATAACTTCATTCCTTCAAATTAACGCATTTTACATCAGTGTATTATACTGAGTTAATAGCTCCAAGGTTTACAGTAATTTAAAATTGTAAATAAAGGGTAGTTTGATTAACATATATACGCAGCCCAATTTTTATTAATAATAACAATAATAAAGTTAGTATTTTGCTTTTCTGACTAGTTAAAAAGTGCGGATTTAGAGAGAGTGTATGTCGACATCGGTATTAGTATGTGATGATTCAAAATTAGCGCGTAGGCAATTAGCGCGCTCTTTACCAGATGATTGGGATATCAAAATTGAATTTGCAGAAAATGGAGTTCATTGCATCGAGCAAATTAAGAAACTCCAACCAGAAATATTATTTCTGGATTTAAACATGCCTGAAATGGATGGTTATGAAGTTCTTCAAGCCATTCAAGAGCAAGGGCTGCATGTTCTAACAGTCGTTGTCTCCGGTGATATTCAACCTAATGCACATCAACGCGTCCTTGAGTTAGGGGCTATCGACTTTATTCAAAAGCCTTGTTCACCTGAAAAACTCGCCAATATCATTGAGCATCATGGCATTAAAGACAAAGCCATGCGTGAGCGTTTAGCAAATAAGTTGGGTGAGCAGGTTGATCCTGACGTACGAGATATATATCAAGAACTCACAAATGTAGCGATGGGTCAGGCAGGTGACTTACTCGCGCGTTTACTCAATGTGTTTGTCAAGTTGCCTATTCCTAATGTGAATGTCTTAGAAGTAAATGAGCTGGATATGGCACTTCGTTCTATTGATGCCAATGCCTCAACGTCTGGTGTTTGCCAGGGCTTTATTGGTGGTGGGGTATCAGGTGAAGCGTTGCTTCTTTTGAATGATTCAAGCTTTAAAGAAATCGCCTCATTAATGAACTATGAAGGTGAGTTAAACAATAAAGTTGAGCTTGAATTATTAATGGACGTCAGCAACATTCTAATTGGTGCTATTTTATCAGGGCTTTCTAAGCAGCTTGATATGCGCTTTAGCCAAGGACACCCCGTTGTTCTTGGTCAACACTGTGATGTCTCTGACTTAGTCAAAGCTAATAAATCTCGTTGGCAACGAACGTTGGCCATTGAGATCAGCTACGGCATTGAAAATCATAATATTAATTGTGATTTGATGTTGCTATTCACCGAGGACTCGTTGAAGACCTTAAAATATAAAGTAGCTTATTTACTAGAAGATTAAACTTATGCCAGCAGCCGACTTTAATATGAATGAACTCCATTGGTTAATGGATATGTTTAATACAGTTGATGTAGGCCTTGTGGTGCTCGACAGGGACTATAAAGTGTGTATTTGGAATGGCTTTATGGAGAACCATTCTGGGCTATTACCAAGTGCGGTGAAAGATAGAGATCTGTTCGATTTGTTTCCATCAATCGATGAAAAGTGGTTTCGAAGTAAATCTGAGTCGGTATTTATTCTTAATAATCGCTCATTCACTATATGGGAGCAGCAACCGTATATTTTCCGTTTTAAAAACTACCGACCTATTACCGGCAAAGCGGATCATATGTATCAAAACGCGACTTTTATACCGCTAACCACGACGACAGGTGAAGTTTCTCACATTTGTATCATTATTTACGATGTTACTGACGAAGCAGTTAATAAAAAAGAGCTTGAAGAAGCAAACTCAAAACTTGAATTAATGAGCCGTACAGATGCATTAACGCAACTTACAAACCGCGGGTTTTGGGAACAAAAGCTTCGCAAAGAATACATGCGAATTGTTCGAAGTGGTGGTTGCAGTACATTATTGATGTTTGATATTGATCATTTTAAAAACGTCAACGATGAACACGGACACAGCGGTGGCGATGAAGCGTTACGCCATGTTGCCGATTTACTACGCAAAACCCTTCGAGAAACCGATTTAGCAGGCCGTTATGGTGGGGAAGAGTTCGCCATTACGCTATTGGATACCGATTATGATGGTGCTGTTATATTTGCTGAAAGGTTACGTGAGTTAATTGAGAACTCGTCAATCTATTACAAAGAACAGCAAATAAAACTAACTGTCAGTATTGGTTTTGCTTGTTTTGACGAAAAGTTTGACCGCTATGAAAAATGGATTGAAGCGGCAGATAACGCGCTCTACCATTCAAAAGAAAATGGTCGAAACAAAGTAACAGCTTATTCAGATTTAAAAGACTAAAGGTGTTTAGCGCTTTAGTCTTTTAAAATTCCAACTAATTTTAAGCTTAAAGGTTGCATACGCTAACCTTCATTTTTAACAAACCAGTCGCGATAGTCTGCACTTATAAATAGCCCAAGCTACTCTGTAGCATGCCTTGTATCACTTGCGGGGCACTCACCTATTACAGATACCTCACCAGTTGCTGACTCTTGCTCTAGTTTTACCTTAAAGCCCCATAATCTATAAAGATGTTTTAATACTTCATCTTTAGATTTAGCAAGGGGGATACTGTTATGAGGCACATAGCGCAAAGTGAGTGAGCGATCGCCTCTTATATCTACATTATAAATTTGTATATTAGGCTCGTGATTGCTTAGGTTATATTGGGCTGAAAGCGTCTCTCTTACTTGGTGGTAACCTATTTCATCATGAATAGCACCGACATTAAGCGTTGGTTCTTTTTCGTGATCGATAATGGTAAAGAGCTTAAAATCACGGATAATTTTTGGTGATAAAAACTGACTTATAAAACTCTCGTCTTTAAAGTTTTGCATTGCAAAATGGAGTGTTTCCAGCCAATCACTACCCGCGTATTCTGGAAACCACTTTTTATCCTCCTCAGTCGGGTTCTCACAAATGCGGCGAATATCAACCATCATGTTAAAACCAAGCGCATAGGGGTTAATCCCTGAATAATAATTACTGTTGTAGGGCGGTTGATAAACCACATTGGTGTGACTTTGTAAAAACTCGAGCATAAAGGCGTCGGTGAGCTTACCCTCATCGTACAGGTGGTTCAAAATGGTGTAATGCCAAAACGTAGCCCAGCCTTCATTCATCACTTGAGTTTGTTTTTGGGGGTAAAAATATTGCGAAATTTTACGCACAATACGAATGATTTCTCGTTGCCATGACTCAAGTAGTGGCGCATTTTTTTCAATGAAATACAGGATATTTTCTTGCGGCTCTTCTGGGAAGCGACGCTCACGTTTTTTAGATTCTTGCTGTGAAGTAGGTATAGTGCGCCACAGTTCATTGACCTGCGATTGTAAGTAATCTTCACGTTCTTGCTGACGCTTTTGCTCTTCGTATAGCGAAATACGTTGCGGGCGTTTGTAGCGGTCAACACCATAATTCATTAAGGCATGACATGAGTCGATGAGATTCTCAACCTCATTGATGCCATATTTTTCTTCGCACTTAGCAATATAATTTTTGGCAAATAACAAGTAGTCGATGATTGAACTGGCATCAGTCCAGGTTTTAAAAAGGTAATTGCCTTTAAAAAATGAGTTGTGACCATAGCAAGCGTGTGCCATCACCAAAGCTTGCATTGGTAGGGTGTTTTCTTCCATTAAATAGGCAATACACGGGTCTGAGTTAATAACAATCTCATAAGCAAGACCCATTTGCCCACGTTTATAGTTTTGTTCGGTTTGAATGAATTTTTTACCATACGACCAGTGGCTATAACCAATCGGCATACCCACACTCGAATAGGCATCCATCATTTGCTCAGCGGTTATTACTTCGATTTGATTCGGGTAAGTATCGAGCTTATAAATGTTCGCTACCCGTTCAATCTCAGTTTGATATTCTGCTAATAAATCAAATGTCCAATCAGGACCGTCGCTAATACGTTTATCGGCCATACTTTACCTCACTCGCAAGGCTATGCGGCGCCTTGCTGCTGACGATTCTTTTTAAATAATTCACGGAAAATAGGGTAAATGTCCTCAACGCCACGGATATGTTGCATTGCAAAATTGTCGTGGGTTTGCGCTATAGATTGATACTCACGCCATAAACTTTGATGAGCACGGGCGGTAATTTCGATATAGGCGTAATAGCGCACCGCCTTTAACAGTTTATTACGTAAAATTTCGCCACAATTTGGCGAGTCGTCTGCCCAATTGTCACCATCAGAGGCTTGCGCTGCGTAAATGTTCCATTCCTCTGGGTTATAGCGTTCAGCAATGATTTCGTTCATCAGTTTTAATGCACTCGATACGATGGTGCCACCGGTTTCTTGAGAATAGAAAAACTCCTGTTCATCCACCTCTTTAGCTTGGGTATGATGACGAATATAGACAACTTCTATATTTTTGTAGCTACGGGTTAAAAATTGATACAGCAAAATATAAAAGCGTTTTGCCATGTCTTTAGTCGCTTGATCCATTGAGCCTGACACATCCATTAAACAAAACATTACGGCTTTGCTTGTAGGGTGAGGTCGTTTTTCATAGTTACGAAAACGTAAGTCGTAATTATCAATAAAGGGCACTGCTTTAATACGGCTTTGTAGCTCCTCGATTTGCCGTTCAAGTAAAGCAATAGCGGCCTTATCTGGCTCTTCTTCAGCTTGTAATAAGGCTAACTGACCCTCAAGCTCAGCAAGATGACGTTTTTTGCCAGCGGTCATTGCTACTCTGCGAGCAAGTGACCCCTGCAGGGAACGAACAATATCAATATTGCTGGGCATGCCGTCGTTACAAAAACCAGCACGATGGGTTTTCATCTGCACCAGTTTATCGAGCTGATTTTGTTGCAGGTTAGGTAGTTCAAGATCTTCGAACAATAAATCTAAGTATTCATCTTTTGAAATAGAAAATACAAAGTCGTCTTGTCCTTCACCTGAATCACTGGCTTCACCTTCGCCACTACCACCCCCTTGACCGCCTCCTTGCGGGCGCTTGATTTTGTCGCCCGTAGAAAATTGGTCATTACCTGGGTGGATCTGCTCACGGTCGCCACCACGTCCTTGATGAAAAATAGGCTCACTGATATCACGTTGCGGAATAGAGATACTCTCGCCGCTGGTGGTATCGGTTACGCTGCGCTTATTAATGGCATCAGATACCGCTTCTTTAATTTGTTTTTTATAACGCCTGATGAATCGTTGACGATTCAAGGTACTTTTGTTTTTTCCATTCAGGCGTCGGTCAATAAAATGCGCCATAACAACCCCCTTAAAACAAACGTTTTTTACTGCGATTTTCTAACGCGTAAATACCATTCAGAAAGTAAACGTACTTGTTTTTGGGTATAGCCTTTCTCAACCATACGATTGACAAAGTCTTCGTGTTTTTTCTGATCTTCAGCCGAAGTTTTCGCATTGAAGGAAATAACCGGTAGGAGATCTTCAGTATTTGAGAACATTTTCTTCTCAATAACCGTGCGAAGTTTTTCGTAACTGGTCCAAAGCGGATTCTTGCCTTGATTGTGTGCACGGGCACGCAGTACGAAATTGACTATTTCATTTCTAAAGTCTTTCGGATTTGAAATACCCGCAGGTTTTTCAATCTTCTCAAGCTCTGCGTTAAGTGCAGCGCGGTCAAATAGCTGGCCGGTATCTGGGTCACGGTATTCTTGATCTTGGATCCAAAAATCTGCATAAGTGACGTAGCGGTCAAAGATGTTTTGCCCGTATTCAGAGTAAGACTCTAAATAGGCCGTTTGTAACTCTTTGCCAATAAACTCCACATACTGAGGAATAAGGTAGCCTTTTAAGTGGCTTAAGTAACGTTCTTCAACATCGGCAGTAAATTGCTCACGCTCAATTTGCTGTTCAAGAACATAGAATAAGTGCACTGGGTTTGCAGCCACTTCAGTGGTATCAAAGTTAAATACCCGCGATAGAATCTTAAACGCAAAGCGGGTAGAAAGCCCTGTCATGCCCTCGTCAACACCGGCATAGTCGCGGTACTCTTGATACGACTTAGCTTTCGGATCGGTGTCTTTTAAGCTTTCGCCATCATATACCCGCATTTTTGAATAAATACTTGAGTTCTCAGGCTCTTTCATTCGCGAAAGCGTGGTAAATTGCGCCAGTGTTTTTAATGTACCAGGTGCGCATGGTGCATCGTGTAATTCACTATTTTCAAGCAGTTTATTATAAATTTTAACCTCTTCAGAAACACGTAAACAATAAGGTACTTTGACGATGTAAACACGGTCTAGGAATGCTTCATTGTTTTTATTGTTTTTGAATGTTTGCCACTCAGATTCATTTGAGTGAGCTAAAATCATGCCGTTAAACGGTAAGGCACTGATACCTTCAGTCCCATTATAGTTACCTTCTTGCGTTGCAGTAAGCAGTGGGTGTAGCACCTTGATGGGCGCTTTAAACATTTCCACAAACTCCATTAAGCCTTGGTTTGCTAAACAAAGCGCACCCGAGTAGGCATATGCATCGGGGTCATTTTGTGCAAAGTGTTCAAGTTGGCGAATATCGACTTTACCAACGAGTGCTGAGATGTCTTGATTGTTTTCATCGCCGGGCTCTGTTTTAGCAATTGCGACTTGGTTTAAAATGGATGGGTAGCGCTTAACCACTCTAAATTGGCTAATGTCACCGTTAAATTCGCTTAAACGTTTTGCAGCCCATGGCGACATCACTGTTTTTAAATAACGCGGTTTAATACCGTATTCTTTTTCTAAAAGCTCAGCGTCTTCATTTGGGTCAAATAACGCTAATGGGTGGTCGTTAACAGGCGAGCCTTTAATTGAATAAATAGGCACTTGTTGCATCAAGTATTTAAGCTTTTCAGCGATTGATGATTTACCACCCCCCACCGGACCAAGTAGATAGAGAACTTGCTTGCACTCTTCTAACCCCTGAGCTGCGTGTTTTAAGTACGCAACGATTTGCTCTATTGCATCTTCCATCCCGTAAAAATCGTGGAAGGCAGGGTAGCGTGCAACAACGCGATTTGAAAACAGCCTGCTTAAGCGCGCATCGGTTGATGTATCGATAATTTCAGGCTCACCGATGGCCATTAAAAGCCGCTCAGGCGCGCTGGCATAAGCTGATTTATCCTTTTTACAGATCTCGAGAAATTCCTCAATACTGTATTCTTCTTCTTGCGCTGCTTCGTATCGTGATTGGTAATGCTCAAAAATACTCATAGAGACCTCCGAAAACCCGCTAAAATGACGTGTAATTAGATTAAGAGAAAAGCAAAGGTTATTTAAAGCTTAGTCACGATTTTGACTTTTTGCGCAAGAAAATTAAGAATTTAATTGAAAAAAGCTCATCTTGATTAGGCTTTTTGAGTGAGGGCTTGGCTGCGGCTTAGAAGGGGCGTGCAATAGCAATAAAAAAGACGCCGAAGCGCCTTTTTTTGATTACTGTTAGTAACAGAAGATTAAGCGAAGTTAGCGTTCGCGAAGTCCCAGTTAACTAGTGCCCAGAAACCTTTTAAGTAATCTGGACGAACGTTACGGTAATCGATGTAATAAGCGTGTTCCCACAGATCCACAGTAAGGATTGGTGTTACACCTTCATCAGTTAACGGAGTTGCAGCATTTGATGTGTTTACGATATCAAGTGTGCCGTCAGCTAGTTTAACTAACCAAGTCCAGCTTGAACCAAAGTTGTTTACAGCTTTGTCGTTTAATGCATCTTTGAATGCTTCGAAAGAACCCCATTTAGCGTTGATAGCATCAGCGATAGCGCCAGTAGGCTCACCACCACCGTTTGGAGATAGGCTGTTCCAGTAGAAAGTGTGGTTCCAGATTTGTGCAGCATTGTTAAATACACCACCTTCTGAAGAACATACGATTTCTTCTAGAGATTTATTTTCGAATTCTGTGCCTGGGATCAGGCCATTTAATTTTACAACATACGTGTTGTGGTGTTTACCGTGGTGAAACTCTAGAGTTTCTTTTGAAATATGTGGCTCTAATGCATCGATTGCGTATGGTAGTGACGGTAGTTCAAATGCCATTTTTTATCTCCATCTTCTTGGTTGATAGTCCACCTAGTTATAGGTAATAGCAAGCTAAACAGCGTACTCACCTATACCAAGTGGTATTATAGTGTTACTATAATTGTTGAGTATTTTACTCAAGTTTTAGCAAACAGCAATGCTCTTGCTACGACTATTTAAAATTGTGGCTGTGTTTGCCATTCTAAGTAATATATCTGAGGCCACAGTGAATCTTTTTCAAGGCCAATGTAGTAAGCCAATGTATTTTGAGGTTGTAAATGGAAACCATCGATAAAATTAAACAGCAAATTTCTGAAAATCCAATCCTTTTGTATATGAAAGGATCACCAAAATTACCTAACTGTGGTTTTTCTTCTCAAGCATCACAAGCATTAATGTCGTGTGGTGAACCGTTTGCTTACGTCGACATCTTACTAAACCCTGATATCCGTGCAGAGTTGCCTGCATACGCTAACTGGCCAACCTTCCCACAGCTTTGGGTTGAAGGTGAGCTTATCGGTGGTTGTGATATTATCATTGAGATGTTTCAGCGTGGTGAATTACAACCACTGATTGCAGAAACTGCTGCAAAGTACAAAGAAGAAGACGCTGAATAACCGTATTTAGTGTAGAAAGAAGCCGCAATTGCGGCTTTTTTATAGCAATTTTATTAAGCAGGCAGCAAAACATGCACGCTCAAACCACCTTGCTCACGGTTGTGTAAGCTAATTTGCCCGTGGTGTGCCTCTACTATTTCTCTGCAAAGTGCTAAACCTAGGCCACTGCCTGTTGCTTTGGTTGAGTAAAAGGGAATAAGTGCATTTGCCATTACGGCTTCACTCATGCCTTTGCCTTTATCGCTTACTGTGATGTGGGTGCCGCTTGTTTCTTGTTGTACCGTTAAACTGACATCTTCTGGGGTTGAGCCTGACTCATGGGCATTTTTTAACAGATTTATCAGCAGTTGTTCCAGTTGTGTATGATCGGCCTGCGTTGATACATCATCATTAAGAGTCACATTGACCTGCCACTGATTTTTTAATTGTTCAATTAAGTTAGTCCAATTTATTGTGATTAATTGCGGGGTGGGCAGTTTGGCAAATTTACCATAACCTTGTACAAATTCATTTAAGTGCTTGATACGATCTTCTATTGTTGTAAACACTCGTTTTAAACGTGGCTCATCAACTTCTTTAGTGAGTAGTTGAGCACTATGTAGCATGGATGACATAGGACCAAGCGAGTTATTAAGTTCATGGCTAATAATGCGAATGACCTTTTTCCACACTTCGACCTCTTGACGACTGAGCTCTCTCGTTAACTGCTTAAAGACAAGTAGTTGGTGAAATTGGTTGTTTAGTAATAATCGGCCGGTAGCCATATGCCAAGTTTGTGATTCTTGCTCAGCTCTATCTAAAGTGAATAACCCATCAATACCTTTGTTTACGGCGCGTGTAAGTTGCTCAGAGCTGTGCGTAAGCAAGCTTTTGAGTGTTAATCCTTCAAGTGCTGATTGTTTTTCAAATAGGCTGCGTGCGCTGTGGTTGCTGTATACAATAAAGTCCTGGTCGTTTACGAGCAATACCGCTTGCGGCGAGCTTTGTAATACTTTATCGAGCATTAATTCGCGTTGGTAAATCCATTGCTTTTCTTGGCGAAGTTGTTTGGCGGTTTGATTATAAAGGTGGCATAAATTGCCTAATTCGTCCTTGCCGTTATATGCAAGTAATGAAGCAAGTTCGCCATCTTTAAAATTCAGTAAGCCAGTTTCAAGGGCGGCCATGCCATTGACCAGTGGCGCACTCAACTTATAAGCAAGAAAGCCTGATATAAAAGCACAAAGTAAAGAAGCTAGTACTATATTTGCCCAAGGTATAGCCAAAAAGTAGCTAGTGGCCAGTAGCGGCAGAACCGCTGCCATAATGCATAAAGCGATGATTTTATAGCGGAGCATCAATATTCTATCTTAAATTTATCAAGTCTACGGTACAGAGCCTGTCTGCTAAGACCAAAATGGCGTGCTACCTTAGCAATTACGCCTTGGTAGTCTCGCATCGCTAGTTCAATGTCTTGTTTTGTTGGCTCCGCTTTGCTCTTTACGGTATTTTCTTTTTCAACTTGTAAGCCAAAATCGGCAAGTTCAATGATGCCCGTTGGTTTTAATACCGCAGCACGCTTACAAGCGTTTTCAAGTTCACGCACATTACCAGGCCAGCTATGGGCGAGAAGGGCTTTTTCAGTGCTAAGTGACAGCGTGCGCTCAGGTAAAAAGTGTGCAATCAAGGCTAAAATGTCATCTGGGCGATCAGCTAAACGTGGTAAATTTAACTCAATCACATTTAAGCGGTAGTAGAGGTCTTCACGAAATTGACCTGTTTTAATGGCGTGGCTTAAATCTTCATTGGTTGCTGAAATAACCCTAACATTCACTTTACGGGTTTGTGTTGAACCTAAACGTTCAAATTCGCCGGTTTGTAAAATGCGTAATAGTTTCATTTGCCCCGATAGCGGCAAGTTACCAATTTCGTCTAAAAATAAGGTGCCACCGTCGGCCGCTTCAAAACGACCAATACGTTGTTTAGTAATGCCGGTATAGGCGCCAGCTTCTGCACCAAATAGCTCAGCTTCAATAAGTTCGCTTGGTAGGGCTCCTGCATTCACAGTGATAAAAGGTGCATCCGTTAATAATGAATTGGCTTGAATTATTTGTGCAATCCGCTCTTTACCACTGCCGTTAGGGCCTGTGATTAAAACTGAAATATCCGACTTAGCAACCTGAATAGCAAGATTGACGATATGCTCCATAGCCGTACTTTTATAAACTAAGCCAACTAAATTGGCATTATGCACAGATGCTTCACGTTCTTGCTGGTGGCGGGCAAAGGTTTCGTTTTGTTGTTTTGCCTTACCCAGTTCTATCAGATTATTTACACAGGTAAGCAGCTTTGTATCGTCCCATGGTTTTGGTAAATAATCAGCAGCACCTGCTTTGACGAGTTCAACGGCCGTTGAAAGCTCTGTCCAAGCGGTGATTAAAATGATCGGTAAATGAGGATTAATCTCTCGTAAGGCATAAAAGAGTTCTTTGCCTTCTTCGCCTGAGGTTGTGTCGGCGGTAAAGTTCATGTCTTGAATAACAAGTGCAATACGCTGGTATTGTACAGCCTGAGTTGCCTCAAAAGGGTTGCTTGCTGTAACAACCTCAAAATTATGAATTTCGAGTAATAATGACAACGCATCTAAGATAGCAGGGTTATCATCAACGATAAGTATTTTTTCCATATTATTGTTTTAGTTTTTTCCTAATCAGGTGCAAGGTAAATGCTACACTGTTAATCCAGTGTAGCATAGGTTGGGAGAACTAAATTGTTCGGGTTGCAATGCTCGGTGAGATATTCGCCGCACGTTTTGCTGGAGCAAGTACAGCCAATAAGCTCATAACGAACACACACAAAGCAGTACCAAGTACATAACTAATCTCTAGTTGTGCAATAGAAAAATGCTGCATAAGTAGCTGCCCTAAATAAACAGCAGCAATGATGCCAATGACTAAACCAACACTACAAATCATGGCGTTTTCAACTAAGAAGTAGCTGATGATGGCAGATTTTCTTGCACCTAATGCACGGCGAGTACCGATCTGTTTTGTGCGTTTACTAATATTGAATAGCGTCAGGCCAAAAATACCCAGGGCAGTCACCAAGACTAAGATAGTAATAAGTACAATCAGCATACGCATCATTAATGTATCTTCTGCCATATATTGTTCTTTGTCTTCATCAAGGCCACGAATGCGAGAAATAACACGTTTGTTGTAGTTTTTTAACATAGCCTCTTCAACTCGGTTCATTACAGATTGACGTTGACCTGGTTCAGTTCTTACTACAAATCGTGCATTACTACCGGCTTTAATAAAAGGGAGCAATGCGACATTATCAGGGCGGCTATCTTTAAGCCATGGGCCTTTCATTAAATCAATCACGCCGATGATTTTCATTGGGATATCACCAAAATAAATGGTTTGCCCAAGGCCGTTGCCGTCAGGGAACAGCTCATCGAGTAGAGTTTTAGTGACAACAGTGACCTTTGAAAGCTCATCGTAATTGTCAGTGACAATCACTTCGTCTTCGGTGTAGTTGCGCCCAGCAATGAGTTTTACACCATAAGTATTGATACCATGTTCATCGATAAACATGTAAGAAGTACGGGCTGATTTACTCTCTTCAGGCGCTGGCTTTAAGCTAAAGTCAGACGATGAGCCACTGCCTGAAAGCGGTGTATTACTTGAATACGCAGCATCGACTACGCCAGGTATTTGGCGAAGCATGGCTTCATCAAGTTCATACTGTTGAGACAGTGATACGTCTTGACCAAACATCATTACATGAAATACCAAGATATCTTCTTCAGGGTAGCCGGTTTCTTGGCTTAAATAGCTAATTCTGTCTTGGATAATAAATGCAGCATTACTGACAATTGCTGTGGTAATGGCAATTTGTATAAGTAATAAGACTGCGCCAACCTTTGAGCGGCATAAGGCGTTAAAAATAGGTTTAATTTCAAACATGTTACTTTCCTTATTGGCTCTTCAGATAAATAGCAGGGTTGGTTTTGCACACCAGCCAAGCAGGGTAAAGTCCAGCAATAACACAGGTACTAATAGCTATAACAGGAGCACTCAAGAGCATGCTTAAATCCATGGTTGCTAGGCTTTTATAATAGCTATAGCTTTGGCGCACACCTAAAAGGCCAATTTGAGCAAGAATGATCCCAAAAATACCGCCTAAAAACCCTAGCATGGCTACTTCGACGATGTGCTGGTAAAAAATTTGTCGTTTACTCGCGCCAAGGGCTCTTCGTACACCCACCTCTGAAGCTCTTCGTAAAAATTTAGCAAGCAGTAAACCAAGAATGTTCGCAAGGCATACAGCCAAAAACATAAAGCTCAGACCAACAAGAATCTCATTATCTTCACTGACTACATTGTTGTATTGCATCCACTCATTCACGTCCCGTAGTTTGGCCTCTAGTTGCTCACGATTGAAGCGACCTAGCTTTTGTTGTTCTTGCATGTAAGCCATCAAGAAATCTTGGTAAGCTTGTTTTTCCTCAGGCGTTTTAAGTTCAACCCAAAATTGTAGCCACACTAACTCTGAATTTAACTTATCGTTGAATGTATTGGTTTTTTCGTGTTTCCATCCATTTGTGTTACCCCAGTTTTCTAGCTGACGCGCTTTCATAAGGCTAAAAGGGAGGAATAGTTGCTCTGTTTTATTGAATGAGCCGTTATTTAAATCGTAATACTTAGTTGTAATATCCCAATCATCAATAACACCCACCACCTCGTAACTGGCATCGTCAAGGTAGATAATTTTTCCAATCGAATTTTCGCCAGCAAATAATTTGTCATTAAGTTCTTTGCTGATCACGACAACAGGTGTGGCATTTGCCTCTTGTTGCTCGCTCCAAACACCTCCATATAAAAATGACAAATTAAACATATCGAAAAAGTCAGGTGTAGTGAGGCGAGCTTGGCCTATAAAAGGTTTTATTTTGTCTGAGTCTAAATAAACCGAAAAGCCAGTGCGTACCATAGTGACACGTTTGCCACCTGCATCCGCTTTATTCAAATTCACAGCGTCTTGGTAGGTCAATTGTAAGGGTAGGTTGTCCTTAGTCCACCAAGTGCTGCCATCGTCCATAATTTGAAGCTGTACGCTGTAAAGTTGGCTGCTTTTTTCAGGGATCGGATCCGCCGACATCATGTGATAAACAGATAGGCTTGTCATCGTGACACCAATACCAATAGCAATGGCTAGTACCATTAAAAAGCTCACTAATGGCGTGCGCTTAAAGCTACGCCAGCTTAAATCTAAATAATGAAGGAACATGACTACACCCCTGCAGCTTTTAAGTTTTGAGTGCCTTGATACAAGGTGAGGTCTGCGAGTTGACCATCAACGACCTGAATGTTTCGAGGTGCTCTGCGAGCAAGTTCAGGATCGTGAGTAACCATCACAATAGTTGCGCCATCACGATTTATTTGTTCAAGCAATTCCATTACTTGGCGAGCCATTAAGCTATCAAGGTTACCCGTTGGCTCATCGGCAAGTAAAAAACGAGGTTCACCAGCAAGGGCTCTAGCAATAGCTACACGTTGCTGTTGTCCGCCAGAGAGCTGTTGAGGGAGATGTTTAGCACGTGACGCTAGACCAACTTGCTCTAAACATTGCTCAATTCGACGTTTACGCTCGGCTGCTTTAATCCCACGGTAACGAAGTGGTACTTCAATATTTTCGTATAGGTTCAAGTCAGGGATGAGGTTGAAACCTTGGAAAATAAAACCGATTTTTTGATTACGAAGATCGGCACGCTGATTGTCATTGAGTTTACCGACGTCAATACCGTCTAATAGATATTGGCCCTCATTAAATGGCTCTAGCATTCCTGCAATGTTTAAAAAAGTGGTTTTACCTGAACCGCTTGGGCCTGTCACTGCAATAAATTCACCCTCATCTACTTGTAGGTTAAAATCACGAAGTGCATGAGTTTGTACCATTTCAGTTTGATACACTTTATTGATGTTATTCATTTTAAGCATAATTATAATTCCTTGTTGTTAACGTAAAACGAGTACCGGTGCTTGTTTATAACGGTCGTAGTTAGAGATGATTAATTGATCGCCAGCTTGAACGCCTTCTAAGAGCTCCACGGCGTTAATACTGCTAGCGCCTGTTTTTATATCGATTAAGTAAGCCATATCACCATCGATTCGATAAGCACGCGTCCCACCTTGTTGTAAAAAGGCGCCGCGCTTTACTTGTAAAACATTGTCGCGATTTTCTAAGAGAATGCGGGCTGTGAGACGCTGATTTTGGCGAATTCCAACCAGTTCATCATCAAATCGCACTCGTGTTGTCACTTCACGGTTGTTTACTTCCGGTGATATTGCTGACAATGTTCCCGTCACATGACGAGCACCGAGCGTTAGTTCGACTTGCATCCCTAAACCTAATTCATTGGCATAACTTTCTGGCACTTGAAGCTCTGCTTCAAAGTTACTTAAGTCCACCAAAGTCATTAATGGCTGACTTTGAGTTACGGCCTCTTTTTGTTGCACAAGTAAATTCCCCACGATGCCGCTCACACTGGCTATGATAGTTAGGTCATTTACTTGGCGAAATAAATCATCAACGATAAGCTGCTGTCTTGCTAGATCTCGCTCTGCGGCTTTTAACTCAAAGGCAAGGGTATCTTTAGCAAGCGTAACCTCTTGCTCAGCATGTTTATAAGAAAGTTTTGCTCTTGCTAAATCATCGACTGCTTTTTCTAAATCAATTTGGCTTATTAAGTTTTTCTTTATAGATAATTGGGCACGACGGTTTTCACGGTCAGCAGCATTAAGTTCGACCTGAGCAAGGTCGAGCGCTTTCGTTAAGCTTAATTTTTGTCTACGTGCTTCAAGTTGCTTGCGTTGAAGCTCACCATCAAGCCTTGCAAGTACAGATTGTTGCTGTTTTAGCTCATTTGTTAGCTCAGGGCTTTTTACTATTGCGATGACGTCATCTTTTTTTACGCTGTCACCTGCTTTTACTTTCAAATCCACAAAACCGCGTTCAGGGCTGTATACTTTGGGCGCATTTGCAGCAACGATTTTGCCACTGGCGGCGACATCTCTAATGAGAGGTTGCTGAGTTACTTTGCTGATTTGTAGGCTTGCTTTTTCAACGGAAATACTGCCTTCGGTGTCTGCAAAAATACTACCTATACCAACCGAGCCAATTAATAATACACCGATAATTAGTGCAACTGGTTTTGCAAAGTTATTCTTCTTTGTCACCGAGATATCCTGAGCACTGGTATCTTTTATCATCATAGTTCCTTAATGTTTTCAACTAACATAATCATGAAACCCACTACTAGCATGGTGAGTGGCGATGCAATAAATAAACTAAAAGTGAACATGTCATGTCCTTAAATCTGCTGATGTGATCTTATATACCAACAACATGCCAACTTTTACTTTGTTGATTTATAAGGGGTTTATTTATCTTGTTGATGTTATTTCAATGTCCGCGGACAGAAAAAGTGTCCGCAGCGGACACTTTTTAAAAAGTGGGTTTACGTGTGCGTAAAGAGCAAGCTTTTAGGAGTGTAAGCGTAAATAGCTATCGAAAGAGTTACAGCAAGTGTCCAGCGAGTCTGGTTTATGTGAGTAGGTGATATCTAAATTCTGCATTATCATTCACAAAGTGAATATTTATTCATTTTGATTATCAGTTTACGTTAACGTAAAGAGTGGTTTTTGAAATTTTTCTTTTACAAGTTGTTAAATATGACACCAGTGTCATAAAAAAATAACGGTGAAAATACGTCTAAATGTAAAAAATTAGCATAGAATTTACTAAGTGCATTTAAATGAGAAATATTCATGAATATGAATATGTATTCAAAACTCTATTGACTCAGAGATTATTTGGCGATAGTTTTGTTCGTCTGCTAGCCCTGTCACAAGAGACTAAAGGGCTGGTCGTTGTAGCAAGGGGAGGGGTCTATGTTATACGACTCAAAATTAGAAAAAGATAATTGTGGCTTTGGCTTGATAGCCCAAGTCAATGGGCAAGCGAGTCACCGCTTGATCCGAACAGCAATCACAGGGCTTGATCGCATGGAGCACCGTGGCGGTATTTCTGCCGATGGTAAAACCGGTGATGGTTGTGGTTTATTAATGCAAAAGCCCGATAGTTTCTTTCGTGCTATTGCTAGCGAACATGACTGGCATCTAGGAAAGAACTACGCCGTAGGCATGGTATTTTTGAATGCCGATCCTGTACTTGCGCAAACAGCTAAAGATGTGTTGAGTGAAGAACTCGAAAAAGAAACCTTGAGCATTCAAGGCTGGCGCGTAGTACCGACCGATGCGTCATGTTTAGGGCCAATTGCAAAAAAACAACTACCAGGCTTTGAACAAATTTTTGTTAGCGCCCCAGAAGGCTGGCGTCCAAAAGATTTAGAACGCCGTTTATATGTTGCGCGTCGTCGTGCTGAAAAGCGCCTTGAAAACGATGAACATTTTTATATTGCCAGCTTATCTGGTTTGGTAACTGTCTATAAAGGCTTGATGATGCCTGTTGACTTACCTAACTTTTATTTAGATTTAGCTGACATTCGCATGACCAGTGCGATTTGTGTATTCCATCAACGTTTTTCTACTAATACACAACCTCGTTGGCCATTAGCGCAGCCATTTCGTTATTTAGCACACAATGGTGAGATTAATACTATTCAAGGTAACCGCCAGTGGGCCCGTGCCCGTGCGTATAAGTTTGCCTCACCACTTATCCCTGATTTGCAATCAGCTGCACCGTTCGTTAACGAAAGCGGTTCTGACTCTTCAAGCTTAGACAATATGCTTGAGCTGTTCTTAGCGGGTGGCATGGATTTATTCCGTGCAATGCGTATGCTTGTGCCGCCAGCATGGCAAAAAAACCGTGCTATGGATGAAGATCTACGTGCATTCTACGACTTTAACTCAATGCATATGGAACCATGGGATGGCCCTGCTGGTATTGTTATGTCTGATGGCCGTTTTGCAGCCTGTAACCTTGACCGTAACGGCTTACGCCCAGCGCGTTATGTGATCACCCAAGATGGTTTTATAACACTCGCCTCAGAAGTGGGGATTTGGGACTATGCACCAGACGAGGTCGTTGAAAAAGGCCGTGTTGGCCCTGGTGAGCTGTTAGTTATTGATACTCATCAAGGTAAAATTTGGCATTCAGATGAAATTGACCAAGATCTTAAATCACGTCACCCATACAAAGCATGGCTCGAAGCAAATGTTAAGCGTTTAACACCGTTCGAGCAGCTCTCTGAAAAAGATGCGGGTAATCGTTCATTTGATGACGAAACATTGCTTAAATATCAAAAGATGTTTGGTTTCACCAACGAAGAGCTTGATAGTGTTATTCGTGTGATGGGTGAAAATGGTCAAGAAGCGACAGGCTCAATGGGTGATGACACACCATTTGCCGTACTTTCAGAAGGTCATCGCTCGTTATTTGATTACTTCAGACAAAAGTTTGCGCAAGTAACGAATCCACCGATTGATCCACTTCGTGAAAATCACGTTATGTCATTAGCTACCTGTATAGGCAGTGAGCAAAACGTATTTAACGAAACCACAGGTCACGCTAAGCGTTTGCAGTTTGATACACCAATCCTGATGTATGCAGATATGCAGCAGTTACTTAATGCTGATGATAAATATTACAGCTACTGTAAAATTGATATCACTTACACAGTAGAAGAAGGGCTTGAAAGCGCCATCACACGTATTTGTGACGAAGCGCAAGAGAAAGCGGCTGCTGGTTGTGTGATGTTAGTGTTAAGCGACCGTAACTTCAGCGAAACACAGTTGCCTATTCCTGCTGCGATGGCGGTAGGCTCTATTCAAAAACGTTTAGTTGATAATAATTTGCGCTGTGAATCAAACATTATCATTGAATCAGGTAGTGTTCGCGATGCGCATCAATTCGCTGTATTACTTGGTTTTGGCGCGACGGCTATTTATCCGTACCTTGCTTATGAGTCACTGGTTGCTATGAGTGATAGCAAGGTGATCAATAAGACTTATTGCGAAGTAACGCTTGCGTATCGTAATGCGATAAACAAGGGTCTTTATAAAATCATGTCGAAAATGGGTATTAGCACTGTTGCATCTTATCGCTGCTCAATGTTATTTGAAGCCGTTGGTTTGTCTGAGGCTATCGTCGAAACCTGTTTTAATGGTGTGGCAAGTCGCATTAAAGGGGCGTGTTTTACTGATTTTGATGACGATCAACGTAAGCTTCATAAGTTGGCATTTAGTAAACGTAAATTATTAAGTCATGGCGGCTTACTAAAATATGTTCACGGTGGTGAGTATCACGCGTATAACCCAGATGTTATTCAAACACTACAAAAAGCAGTGCGCTCTGGTGAGTACAGTGATTATGTTGCCTATGCTGATTTAGTAAATAATCGCCCGATCACCAACTTACGTGACATGTTGGCAGTAAAAGTGCCAGATGCAGGTATTAGTATTGATGACGTGGAACCTGCAACTGAGCTATACAAGCGTTTTGACTCAGCAGCAATGAGTATTGGTGCGCTATCGCCAGAAGCGCATGAAGCGCTAGCGATTGCGATGAATCGTTTAGGTGGTTGTTCAAACTCTGGTGAAGGTGGTGAAGATAAACTTCGTTACGGCACAGAGAAAAACTCGCGTATTAAGCAAGTTGCTTCAGGTCGTTTTGGTGTAACACCACATTACTTACGTAGCGCTGATGTAATTCAGATTAAAGTTGCTCAAGGTGCAAAACCAGGCGAGGGTGGTCAATTACCGGGAGAAAAAGTAACGCCGTATATTGCAAAGTTACGTTACTCAGTGCCAGGTGTGACATTGATTTCGCCACCGCCGCATCACGATATTTACTCGATTGAAGATTTAGCCCAGCTTATTTTCGATTTAAAACAAGTCAACCCAGATGCACTGATTTCGGTGAAATTAGTGTCTGAACCAGGTGTTGGGACGATTGCAACGGGTGTTGCCAAAGCGTATGCCGATTTAATTACCATTGCGGGTTATGACGGTGGTACCGGGGCAAGCCCACTTACTTCTGTTAAGTATGCGGGTAGCCCATGGGAGCTTGGCCTTGCTGAAACTCAACAAGCGCTAGTAGAAAATGGTTTACGTCACCGCATTCGCTTACAAACTGATGGCGGACTTAAAACAGGCCTAGACATCATTAAAGCAGCTATTTTAGGTGCTGAAAGCTTTGGCTTTGGTACGGGTCCTATGGTGGCTCTTGGTTGTAAATATCTGCGTATTTGTCACTTAAACAACTGTGCGACTGGTGTTGCAACGCAAGACGATACACTACGTCAAAAGCATTACCATGGCTTGCCAGAAATGGCGATGAATTACTTCAAGTTTATTGCTCAAGAAGCACGTCAAATCATGGCAAGCTTAGGTGTAACACGCTTAACTGATTTAATTGGTCGTTTGGATTTACTTGAAGCGATTGAAGGCAAGACAGAGAAACAAAAGAAAGTGGATTTGTCGTCTGTGATTGCTGTGCCAAACAACCCAACAGGTGAAACCCTGTATTGTAGTGTGCCAAATAGCTCACACTACTTAGGTCAGCTAAATGAAACCTTGCTTGAAAAAGCAAAACAAGCAATTGACGAAAAGTCAGGCACCTCATTGGTAAGCCGAATTTGTAATACCGACCGTTCTGTAGGCGCCATGTTATCAGGCTATATAGCCTCAAAACATGGCAACCAAGGCATGGCTGCTGATCCTGTTTCTATTGAGCTTCATGGTACGGCGGGTCAATCATTCGGTGTATGGAATGCCGGTGGTCTTGAAATGACCCTAGTTGGCGATGCCAATGACTATGTTGGTAAAGGCATGGCTGGCGGTAAGCTGGTAATTCGTCCGCCGCTCGGTTCATCGTTTGAAAGCCATAAGGCCACGATTGCAGGTAATACCTGTTTATATGGAGCAACAGGCGGTAAGTTATTTGCTGCTGGCTCTGCAGGTGAACGTTTTGCTGTTCGTAACTCAGGTGTGCAAGCGGTTGTAGAAGGCGTGGGTGATAACGGCTGTGAATATATGACAGGCGGTGTGGTTTGCGTACTTGGCAAAGTGGGTATCAACTTTGGTGCGGGCATGACAGGTGGCTTTGCCTATATTCTTGATGAAGGCAAAGACTTTGAAAAACGCATTAACCCAGAGCTCGTTGAAATCGTTACGCTTGAGGGCTTAGCATCTCACCAAGAACATTTACGTGGTCTAATTGCTGAGCATCTAGAGTTGACAGGCTCAAACCGCGCTGAGCAGATTTTAGCTAACTTTGATTTATACATGCCGATGTTTAAATTGGTCAAGCCAAAATCTAGTGATGTAAAAAGTTTACTCGGACACCGAGCGCGCAGCAGCGCAGAGCTTCGTGTTCAGGCTCAGTAGGGGGTAGTATGAGCGAAAATGTATACCAGTTTATCGATGTACAACGTGTAGATCCGCGCAAAAAGCCAATTTCTGCACGTAAACAGTCTTTCGTAGAAATATACGAGCCGTTTTCTGAAACACAAGTTAACTCACAAGCGGACCGCTGTTTAGATTGTGGTAACCCATATTGTGAATGGAAATGTCCAGTCCATAACTATATTCCACAGTGGTTAAAGTTAATTCGTACCGGTCGTATTTTAGAAGCAGCTGAGCTTTCTCATCGAACCAATAGTTTACCGGAGGTGTGTGGCCGAGTTTGTCCACAAGACCGCTTATGTGAGGGCTCATGCACACTTGATGAAGAATTTGGTGCTGTTACTATCGGTAATATCGAAAAGTACATCACTGATACGGCCTTTAAGATGGGCTGGAAACCAGATATGTCGTATGTTGTTTGGTCTGACAAAAAAGTGGCTATCATTGGTGCAGGCCCAGCAGGCTTAGGTTGTGCAGATATTTTAGTACGTAACGGTGTAAAACCTGTGGTGTTTGATCGTCACCCTGAAATTGGTGGTTTACTTACATTTGGTATTCCTTCATTCAAACTTGAAAAAGAAGTGATGCAAAAGCGTCGCGAAATTTTCACTGAAATGGGTGTTGAGTTTAAGCTAAATACTGAAGTGGGTGTTGATATTACCCTTGATGAAATATTGGCAGAATATGATGCCGTGTTTTTAGGCGTAGGTACTTATCAAAGTATGCGAGCAGGTTTTGAGAACGAAGACGCCGATGGTGTGTTTGATGCATTGCCTTTCTTAATCGGTAACACAAATCGTGTTATGGGTTATGCTGAGGATAAGCAAGCCTACATTGATATGGCTAACGAAAAAGTAGTCGTGCTTGGTGGCGGTGATACTGCAATGGACTGTGTTAGAACATCAATCCGTCAAGGCGCAACGAAAGTAACCTGTGCGTATCGTCGTGATGAAGAAAATATGCCAGGTTCAAAACGCGAAGTTAAAAATGCCCGTGAAGAGGGCGTTGAGTTTACCTTTAACGTTCAACCTAAAGGTATTGTTGTAGACGAGCATGGTAAAGTCGCTGGCGTTAAGATGGTAAAAACACAACTTGGTGAGCCGGATGAAAATGGTCGTCGTCGTGCTGAAGAGGTTGCCGGTTCTGAACATGTTATTGAAGCCACCAAAGTGCTCATGGCGTTTGGTTTTAAACCTCATAAAATGGACTGGTTAGAACCTTATGGTGTTGAAATAAACCATTGGGGCGGCATTAATGCACCAGAAAAAGGTGAGTTTACGCATCAAACAACCAATCCGAAAATATTTGCTGGTGGTGACATCGTACGAGGCTCAGACTTAGTCGTGACTGCCATATTTGAAGGCCGTAATGCTGCTGAAGGTATTATGGATTACCTAGAGGTTTAATTAGACTCTCTTGGTTAGTAAAAAAGCAAGCGCTCAGCTTGCTTTTTTACTTTAGGCTAGTTGTTTTATTTATTACGCTATTGGTCATTACCAACATCCAATCAAGGCATTCCTTACTTTCATTTTATGACGTTTTAGAAGTAAATAGGCTGTACCAACTACAATAAGGTGGCTACCCATAAACAACCAAATCATGGTCGATAATGCTTGGCTAAAGTAGCCTAAAATACCACCCAATGCGATCATCAAAAAAGCAGACACATTTAGAACAGATTGTAGCTGTAATTTAAATCTTAAGTGTTTCCAGCGACTAAATACCAGTAAAAGTAAAGCAACAATAGGCAAAGCAATCACTAATGCTTCGACTAAATACAGCCAAACAGATATAAAAGGGCTTGCTGTATCCACAGATTGTGATGCACTTACTGGGGTTGATGTCATCGCTATTGAAGCTGTCACAAATAAAGCTAATTTGCGAAATATCATTATTTTAATGTCCAATTTATGAGCGCTTAAGCGCCCATTACTTCTCTTAACAAATTATGCATGTGCGCTTATTAACTCTTTCGCATTTGCTCTTGCTGTTTTGCTAATATTATCGCCCCCAAGTAGACGTGCAATTTCGTCTATACGGCCATCTTTTGATAGTGTATTCATTTGTGTAAAGGTTTCGCCATGAGCAATTTCTTTGGCAACAAAAAACTGTTGATGCCCAGAGCTGGCAACTTGAGGTAAATGTGTAACGCATATAACTTGAGTTGATTTCCCAAGTTGGCGCAGCAGCTTTCCTACGGCGGATGCTGTCGGGCCTGAAATACCCACATCCACTTCATCAAAAATTAAAGTTGGCGTGGTCACGCGCTCTGCAATAATAACTTGAATAGCTAAGCTAATACGCGATAACTCACCACCGGATGCAACTTTTGATAGGGCTTGTAAAGGTTGACCAGGGTTAGTCGATACCAAAAACGAGACTGTGTCAAAACCCATTGCGCTAGGTGATTTGTCGGGTGTTTGTTGTATATCAATCGCAAACTTGCCATTTTCCATTGATAGATTAGCCATGCTATCGCTAATTAGCTGATTAAGCGTATCAGCGTAACGATGGCGACTTTCACTTAATAATTGAGCCGCTTGCCTGTATTGTTCAAGCGCGTCGCTAATTTCGCTTTCAAGTGCGCCAAGGCGGTCGCTGTTATAGCTAATTGATGCTAATTCTTCTGCGATTGATTGATGAAACTCAACAAGTTCTTCAGGTTTAATGTGATGCTTACGCGCCAGGTCCATGATGCCAGTTAAGCGAGTTTCTACATCGTCTAAACGGGCAGGGTCTAGATCTGTCATATCAACATAACCACGGATCTCTCGGCTAGCTTCTTCGACTTGCACTGCGGCTTCATTTAAAAGCGTGGCAATACCAGAGAGGCTCTCATCATACCCTGCAAGTTCAGTAAATTGCTGGGCACTGTGCTGTAGCAGTGAGCATGCACTTTGCTCATCAGCTTCATATAAATGCTGCAATTCACGTTGGCATGATTCTAAAATAGTTTGGCTGTGGCTTAATTTGTGATGCTCGACTTCTATTTCTTCAAACTCACCAGGTAGTAAAGCAAATTCATCTAATTCGGCAACTTGATACTCGAGTAATTGCTTTTGCGCAGCTTGCTGCTGTTGTTGTTGCTCAAGCTGATTAAACTCTTTTAATAATGCTTGGTAGGCTTTATAGCGCTCTTTAACATCAGCAAGCAATGTCGTGTGACCAGCATACGCATCAAGTAAATGCAGTTGATGATCAGATTTTAATAGATGCTGGTGGGCATGTTGGCCATGAATCGATATTAAGTACTGGCCAAGCTCTTTGAGTTGTGCAGCAGTCACTGTGCTGCCATTGATGTAGCTTTTACTACGACCATTTTTGCAAATCACACGACGTAACAGACATTCGCCTTCAGCATTCGATAACAAATGATGCTCTAAGAATTGCTGCGCTAAAGGAAGCGTTGAAATATCAAACTGCGCACAAATTTCTGCACGGTCAGTGCCAGGGCGAACGGCTGTTGCATCGGCTCGTTCACCTAAACACAATGAGAGTGCATCTATTGCAATTGATTTACCGGCACCTGTTTCACCGGTAATGGCTGTCATACCATGATGCCATTCCGTACTTAAACTACTCACAATGGCAAAGTTTTTAATTTCTAACCCAATTAACATACTGTTTATCCATCCAGCTAATTAACTGTTAATTTATACAGTGTTTTTGGGTTTTGCAAACTAAATTTTTATTTTAGGTTAATTCTGTGAGCTGTTCTTGTTGGTTTAAATCTTCAATCTCTTGGGGGGCAATACTTTGCTGGTGTTCATCAATTGATTCGATAGAAGGATAGAACTTGATAGTCTCAACCAATGAAGGAAATGTTTCTTGATAAAAGGTTTTATTAAACTCGATACCATTACGAGGCAGTTGCGCCATAAAATATTGCAAACGGTCTGCAAGTTGGTCATGTTCAGCTTCACTTTGTAAGCGACTTGCCTCTGCAATGACCGTATTGATAAATAAATCACTGATATATTCGAGTTGATTTAAATTTTCTTCATTATGTGCTTGCACGACGAAATAGTTACTTGTTATTTGATGTAAGCTGCCTATATTTTTAGGGCGAATGAGCTTGGCTTCACTAAATTCAATTAATTTGATTTTGAAGTCATTGTTGATTTCTTTTACGCGTTGATTGAAGCGCTTTTTTTCTGCTTCGATTGCTTTTTGACGATTACTTTCGATGATCCAGTAACAACCTAGCAAGGTGATCAGCAACAGTAGAGCAAGAAAAACGATATAGCCCATTTCGGATTAGATTCCTTAAATAATTACAGCTTTAAGTCTGAATATTTTGCGCTAATCACTTTGACTTGGCAATTATTTAAAGTAAAAAATGTGTTTTAAAATAACCGACTTCCCCAATTCAGTTTTTTTCTCAGAACATTGTAGTAAGAATAGTCTTTAGGGTGGATTAGCCGTAAACGTTTATCAGCTTTTTTTATCACCACTTCATCCCCAGGTAATACTGCCAGCACCACATGACTGTCACAACTAACTTGTAAACTGTCGGTGTTTTCAAGGCTCAGTTTCAGGCGAACTTCGTTGTCGGCATCAACAACCAAAGGGCGACTTGAAAGTGTATGAGGAAACATAGGCACAAGTGATATTGCGTTCAGTTCAGGGGTTAAAATTGGCCCACCGCCAGATAATGAATAAGCTGTTGAGCCTGTGGGTGTTGAGACTATTAAACCATCTGAACGCTGTGAAAAAACGAAATCGTTATTAATAAAGGCCTCAAACTCGATCATATGAGCGACTTTATCAGCATGCAGCACCGCTTCGTTTACGGCTGAATTTGCGCTTTTTAACTCAGCGTGGCGATACACTTCTACTTCTAGCAGAAAGCGTTTTTCTTCAATATATTGCCCACTAAGAACGTGTTCTAAGCTGGCTTCAAAGCCTTCTGGGTTGAGGTCTGTTAGAAAGCCTAAATTGCCACGGTTAACGCCAATAACAGCAACATCAAAGCGTGCTAAAACTCTTGCCGCACCCAGCATATTTCCATCACCACCTACTACAATGGCTAAATCCGCACGTTCGCCTAAATCGACTAGCTTTACTAATTGCTCACTGGGCACATCTTCAAGTTGCCTTCCAGTACGTTGTTCAACAAGGACTTCAAAACCTAATGCGAGCAAAAAAGTATGAAGACGTTGTAATGTGTTGGCCGCACCTGAGTGGTTGGGCTTGCCGATTAAGCCGATAGTTTTGAACGGTGAATCCATATTGTGTGCACTTAGCGATGTCATGCAGATAGAGTACATTAAAAATTAAAGCTTTGAAAATACCTTGAAATAAACATGCTATGCCCAGATATTAACTTGCAAGAGATAAGATGTATGAATTTATGAAATTAAACCCTCGAGACCAACAAATTTTTTCAGCTGTGATGAGCCTCTACTGTAATGGTGAAGGCCAACCGGTAGCATCTACGCGCATTGCAAAACAAAAAGGCATGGCAGTGTGTTCTGCGACGATACGAAATGCAATGTCGAGACTTGAAAAAGAAGGGTTACTTTATTCTCCTCACACATCGGCAGGGCGGGTGCCAACGAATGCGGGCTTCGATTACTGGTTGTCGGAGTTTTTTGCATTGTCAGAAGTGGCAGCTTATTGGCAGCCTGAACAAGCTCAATTAGTTGAGCTTGCACATGGTTTAAGTCAGCGTTACAAGGTATGTTGTTGTGTTGGCTTACCTCAGGTAAGTTCGCAGTTAGTGTTTCGAGTTGAAGTGTTAGATTTTGACGGCTCTAATTGGCTTATTCTACTAATAGACCGTGCAGGACAAAGTAACAATATATGCATTTCTAAACCACAAGATGCCAGCGATACGGTTCGTTATCAGTTTGCTACTTGGTTGAATACGGTGTTTAGTCAACAAACACTTATGGAAGGTTTGTATCGTATGCAAGCGATGGCTAATACCGCTCCCCACAATTGCCATGATTCTTTAACGCAGTGGACACGAGAGTTGAGTCAGAAGCTCGGTTCTGATAACAGCATAGTGGTTGGGGAAAATTATTTATATCGTCAAGTTGATTGCCAAACGAGCTTAAATATCGGGGTCTCGTTTTTGAACTATGTTGAAGATAAGCTGGCGTTTAGAAATGGCTTATCGGTATTAAATACCGAGCAATTACCTTTCACTGATTGTGATGAGTTAATGGTATTGAGTGTGCCGTACTTTTACAACCAACAATATCAAAGTAGATTTTGTGTTATTTGTCCAAAATCAGCACAAATTGAAGCAATCATCCAAGAATTTAAGTCAATCGGGTCACGTGCCTCTTGAATCTTTTGATTCTATCCCCATAATTACCGCAGTTGTAAAGAATTGGAGCATTTAAGCTATGTCAGAGCAGACAAAATCACCAGAGCAAGAAGTTGAATTAAACGAAGAATTTGAACAGATGCAAGCGGACGTTGATGCAGCTGTAGAAGCAGCAGAGCAAATGGAAGGCGAAGAAATGAGCCCTGAAGCAGAAATTGCATTACTGCATAGTGAACTTGAAGCTGCAAAACAGACTATTAATGATCAAAAAGACAGTGTTGTACGTGCTGCCGCAGACGTTGAGAACATGCGTCGTCGCGCTGCTCAAGATGTAGAAAAAGCGCATAAATTTGCACTAGAGAAGTTCGCTAATGAGTTACTTCCAGTGATTGATAACTTAGAGCGTGCAATTGAATTTTCTGATAAAGAAAATGAAGAGCTTAAGCCTGTACTTGAAGGCATTGAGATGACAGTTAAGAGCTTTAATGACGCAGTTGCTAAGTTTGGTGTTGAAATTGTAAACCCACAGGGCGAGCAGTTTAACCCAGAGTTCCACCAAGCAATGTCAATTCAGCCAAGTAATGATGTAGCACCTAATACGGTATTAGCTGTGATGCAAAAAGGTTACACACTAAACGGTCGTTTACTTCGCCCTGCGATGGTAATGGTATCGAAAGAAGCTGAATAAGCTTTAAAAATATATAAAAAATGCCTGTTAATCACAGGCATTTTTTTGTTAAGTTACCAACCGTTTAGCTGCTAGGATGATTAAATATTTAAGTCGATTGGTATCGTTTTCTGTGCCACAGCTGTACGAGTAAGATAAGTATCAGTGCACTGAACATCATCGCAGAAAATGGAATAGCGCTTTGTGGATGAACAAACGCAAGGATAGGGCCGACTAAAGCACCACTGCCAAACCGAAGTGTACCAATCACCGCCGTTGCTGTACCTGACTTTTCCTCAAATTGCATCAATATTAACGAGTCTGCATTACTTGCTACAATACCTAAACTCATCATTAGTGGCGCTATTGCCGCAACGATAAAGTAAAGTGATAAATGCATCACACTGAATAACAGCAATGCCCCACCAGAAACAAAACCAATACCAAGGCCGATAAATAACAGCTTTCTAGAACCTAAGCGTGGTACCAAACGAGTATTCATAAAGTTACCAAACATTAATGCCAAAACATTAAACGCAAACAACACACCGAATAGCTGCTCATCAACTTTAAAAAAGTCGAGGTAGACATAAGGCACTGATGTTAAAAAGCAGAAGAACGCAAACGAAGCAAACATTGAGCTGGCAATATCTGCTAATGCACTTTTACGTGAAAACACGGTTTTATAACTATTAAAAAATAGTGCAAAACCACGTTGTTGACTTTTAAAAATAGGGATATCTATTAAGTATATTTGTACTAAGGCTAAAATCGCAAAGCTGTATGATGCTAAAGCAATAAATATCACTTGCCATGTTGAAATTCCCATGATCAAAGAACCCAAGGTTGGTGCGATGAGTGGTGCAACCATCATGATCATTGAAACATACGACATACCTTTGGCTGTATGCTCACGGTAGATATGGCGAATAATACCAGGAACAACCACTGTTGCAGCTGCACCTGTAAATGCTTGTATGGCTCTGAGCGTCCAAAATAACTCAATATCATCACAAAAAGCTAAGGCCAATGATGTTATTCCAAATAGCACTAACCCCACTTTTGCAAGTAGCCGCCTGCCTAACTCATCTGCAATAGGCCCAAAAAATAACATACCTAAAGCATAGCCTGCCAAATAGATACTCAGAGATATCTGCACGTTTGGCATCGTGGTTTGTAAATCGTTAGCAATTACAAGCATTGCAGGTAAATACAAATCAATCGCCAGTGGTGTAATAGCAACAATACTTGCGAGTAAAGGTAATAAAATGCGTTTATTTATCGAGTCAGGGGAAGGCATTGCATACTCATTAATCATTTAATAGGTCACTATTGTAGCAGCGTCGCACGCAGGGGTGAACTTAGTTTGCCTGCTAAGTAAAAGAATTAACTAAAAAATAACAATTGCCTAGGTAGTTATTCATTTTCATATAAAATTAAGCAAGGTTTTGGTATATTTAACTATCACCACTCTTAGTATTTTGAAGGATTAGTATGAAAAAGTTAGTTATGGCAGTGCTCGCTACGACTATTTTAGCAGGCTGTAAAACATCTCCAACGGGACGTACGCAAATTGCACTTTATTCAGACCAGCAAATGAGCCAAATGGGTCAAGCAAGCTTTGCAGAAATGAAAAAAACACAGCCGATTAACTCCGATCCTCGTGTAAATAACTATGTGAAATGTATTGCCAATGATGTAATTGCGGTACTACCTCAAGAATATGCTGACCAGTCATGGGAGGTGGTTGTATTTGAAGAGGACTCTGCAAATGCATTTGCATTACCAGGGGGTTACATAGGTGTGCATACCGGTTTATTAAAAGTCGCAACTAATCAAGATCAATTAGCGACGGTACTTGGCCACGAAGTCGCGCACGTTATCGCTGAGCACTCAAATGAACGTGTATCGCAAAACTCTCTTTTACAAACGGGCCTGCAAGTCGGTGGCGCAGCACTTGATATGGGTAATGTGCAGTATCGAGGTGAAATCATGCAAGCCTTAGGGTTAGGAGCGCAATACGGTGTGGTACTACCATTTAGTCGCTCACATGAATCAGAGGCGGATATTGTTGGCTTAGATTTAATGGCAGAAGCGGGCTTTAATCCTGAGCAGTCGGTATCATTATGGCAAAACATGAGTGCAGCAGGTGGCAGTGGTACACCAGAGTTTATGTCGACTCACCCATCTCCTGGTAACCGTATTAAAGAGTTGCAAAAACATATGCCAGATGCGTTAAAAGCCCAACAAACGGCTAGAGCAAAAGGCAAAACTCCTCAGTGTAAACTTTAATCGAAATAATTAAAAAAGCCTGCTGTGAATGATAACAGCAGGCTTTTGTTATTCTATAATTGCTAGTTAATTAAAACGTCCACTCAACGTGAAGCTGCGGGACTGATTCAGTTGTATTTGTACCTAGCTTGTTGTGCCAGTATTGCCACTCAAGGCCCAGCAGTAGGGTGTTTTCTTTCATGCTCATTGCATGACCTAAATCCCACGTGATGATTGGCTGTGCTAATATCCACGCTTTAACGTCTTCGCCAAATTCATTTTCACGCTCTGCAATGTATTCAACATGGCCCGTTACGTTGAATTTTTGTGAGCCGATAGTGAATGGGTAGCCCCAAGCAACATCAATCATCCAGCTGTTTGTTTCAGTCGGAGCACCACCACGTGCTACACCTTCGCTGTCATCAATATACGCTGTGAATAAAGTCGATAAAAAACTAAACCCAGGTGCTTGCCAGCTAAGTTTTACACCGGGTAAATACTTAAGAACTTTCGAGTCGCCAGCAGCGTTAAAACCTGCCGTTAAACCCATATCACTGATTGCGCCATATGAGAAATCACTACCTGAGATTTTTGATAAACTGAAGGTTGAATACCACTCACCATAAAAATCTTTATCTTGATAGCCGTCTTGTAAGCCATCATCACTGTAGTCGATAAAAAAGAAGTTATCGCCATAGTCATAGCCTGATGCATGCTGTAGCGATACCACAGTGGTATTTGATTCGGCTAGTGTGAACGGGTTTTTTTGATCGCCGTTATTAATGTGTAATTGTGTAGAGCTCCAATTAGCGGCATAGCTCGAAGTACTCACTGCACAAAGCGCAGCAACAGAAAGGATCTTTTTCAAGTTCATATCTCAATATTGATGGTGTAAAGGGTTATATACCCAAGCCACCTCAAGGTGCAGAATTCAGCGTTTCACAGGTGCCCAATATCAAGGCGTTACTTTGCAAGAATGGCAGTCCCTTTTAAGAAGTAACAACGATGAGAGTGAGTGCCTGTGAAGCGCCCAAAGGGTTGGTTTAAAAGCGATTTATACTGCGTTATTGATTTTAACAATAGAACCACTATTACTTGCAATCAATGCCTTGCCTAAATCGCTTTTAATTCCAACTGAAACTCACACTTTGAGGTGGTTTGGGTATATACAAGAAGATTATAGCAGATACGCCCATATTTGGGCGTATCGAGAGAAAAATTATTTAACTTATGCTTTATTTCGGCGTAAGCAAATTACTGCTATCGCAGTGAAAGCAAGAATAAAGCAGTAGTAAGAAGAGGTAGAAACTTCCCACGGGCTAATTTTGAAAGTCGCGCCGAGTAAAAGCGCTTGTGCGCCATACGGTAATGAGCCTTGCGTAACACAAGCAAAAATATCAAGTAAGCTTGCTGAACGCTTTCCTGTAATTTCACCATCATCCGCTAATTTTTTAGCAATCGGGCCTGCAACTATAATAGACACGGTATTATTAGCGATACATAAGTTACTGGTCATAACCAGTGCTGCAATCCCTAATTGATCCGCAACTTTACGGTGCCATTTTGCAATGATTTTAGTGATTGCTTGAATTTTGTTAGCAATGTAATCAAGGCCACCATTAATGCGGATAAACTCAGAAAGACCACCGATAAACATCGACAGCAAGAAAATTTCCTGCATGTCAGTAAAGCCTTTATAGATATCTTTAACAAAGCTTGCACCTTCATAGCTGCCAGTAAAGCCCATGAGTGCAGCGAAAATAATACCGCTAAACAGCACCACAAAGACATTAAAGCCCATTACCGCGAGCACTAAGATAAAGGCATAAGGTAACACTAATAAAATATCGAAGTCTTGCGTCTCTACCGCTTCTGCAGCAGGGGTTAAGAAGAATAACAAACCAATAGTTAATGCCGCTGCGGGTAAGGCGATTTTTAAGTTCTCACGGAATTTATCTTTCATCTCACAGCCTTGCGTGCGGGTTGCAGCAATGGTTGTGTCAGAGATGATTGATAAGTTATCACCAAACATGGCACCCGATACAATCGTGCCTGCCATCAGTGATGGATCAATCCCCGTTTTTTGCGCAACTGCATAAGCAATCGGGCCAATGGCTCCAATAGTACCCATTGAAGTACCCATCGCAGTCGATACAACCGCAGCAATTAAAAATAACCCAGGGAGTAATAAAGCCGGTGGAATAAGTGATAAGCCTGCATTAACAACGGCATCAACACCACCGGTTGCACCGGCAACCGCAGAAAATGCACCGGCAAGTAGATAAATCAAACACATAGTGATGATGTTGCTATGGCCAGCACCTTTTATAAAGGTTTCAACGCTGTGGTTGATGGTATTTCTATTTAAGATAAACGCCAGCATGATGGCAGGTAAAATTGCCACAGGCGCAGGCAATTGATAGAAGGCGTAATCGACACCTTGAGATTGTAAGTATAAGCCAGCGCCTAAAAATAAGCCGACAAACACCAAAAGCGGCAGCAAAGAAAGTTTTGCTTTTGTTTTATTAAATGATGGCTGCATCATATTCCTCGTTAGATAACCAATAACACAGCCAAAGACTTCTTTTAGCTGTATTTAGTTGCCCGCATTACCAAAAGGCAATACTGCTGCAACAGCGCCCGCAAGCCAAAGACCAAATCGGCGCAAAGGAAGAAGTTTAAATGTATAGATGGCTAAATGCAAAGACTATCTGTTATTATTGTTGTTATTCAATAAAATCTAAAATTAGCTCTGTATTTTTTATAAGCTAACCTGACTATTACATGAGTTTTCGATAAAATCCAGCCAGCTAAGAAGAATAGATAAGGTAACTACATGAACCGCATAGGTGTATTTGGCGCAAACGGCCGCATGGGACTTGCACTTTTAGAAGCTGTCTCAAAAAAAGATGATGCAACATTAACCGGCGCGTACGTGCGTGATAACTCGCCACTTTTAGAGATAGCGGTTAATCAATTAAACAGCGCTGCATCATCAGATGTAACATTTAGTAAAGAAACTGACGTAAAAGATGCTGATGTATTGATTGATTTCACTTTACCGGCAGGAATGCGCAACCATTTAAAAACAGCGGTCGAAAAAAATATCGCCATGGTAATTGGTACTACGGGCCTTAACCAAGATGACATTGATGCGCTTAATGAAGCGGCGAAACACATTCCGATTGTTTTTGCCCGCAACTATAGCGTAGGTGTGAATTTACTGCTTAACTTAGTGCAGACTGCGGCTGTGAAGTTTGGCGATGACATGGATATCGAAATATTTGAAGCTCATCATCGTCACAAAATCGATGCGCCATCAGGAACTGCATTGGCAATTGGTGAAGCTATTGCCGAGGCAAAAGGTTGGCAGCATGATGAGGTCGCGCGTTTTGATAGAAGCAAAGACGAACACGCAAAATCGCAAAATGAAATCGGTTATTCGGTCATGAGGGGCGGAGATATAGTAGGTGAACACACCGCATACTTCGCAACTTCTGGCGAAAGGCTAGAATTAACTCATAAAGCAAGTTCAAGAATGACCTTCGCGTTAGGTGCAGTAAGAGCTGCGGGCTGGTTGAAAAATAAACCAGCTGGACTTTATGACATGCAAGATGTGCTTGACTTGAAGTAGTTTAGTTTCTTTTTTGGCAGTTTCAGTGAATTTTTAGTTAATAACGCTTATTTTTACTGTTTTATTAATTAAGGTTAGATCTAAAAGCTAATTTACTGTAGAATAGCGCCAATTTGCCAAAAATTCATAAATGCGTGTTTCCAATCGCTTTAAACGGGCAGTAGAGCAAATGACTTTACTCCCGTTTTTTACTGTTAGGAGGTTAACTTGACTAAATCCGCTCTGTTAGTCCTAGAAGACGGCACAGTGTTTCGCGGTACTGCAATCGGCGCTGACGGCATGTCAGTCGGTGAAGTAGTATTCAATACGTCTATGACTGGTTATCAAGAAATTTTGACTGACCCTTCATACGCGGAACAAATCGTAACTTTGACGTACCCACATATCGGTAATACGGGTACTAACAGCGAAGACGAAGAAGCGGGTCAAATCTGGGCTAAAGGCCTAGTGATCCGTGATTTGCCACTGCTAGCAAGTAATTTCCGTAACGAGCAATCGTTAAGTGATTACTTAAAAGAACGCAATATCTTAGGTATTGCTGACATCGACACTCGTAAATTAACACGTATTTTACGTGATAAAGGCGCTCAAAATGGTTGTATCATTGCAGGCGACGAGTTAGATGAGAAAAAAGCGCTTGAAGCTGCGCAAGCCTTCCCAGGCTTAAAAGGCATGGATTTAGCAAAAGTTGTCTCAACCAAGGAAAATTTTGAGTGGCGCGAATCAAGCTGGACGTTAGGTTCAGGCTTTAAAACGCTAGAAGCAGCAGACGAGAAGTTCCACGTTGTTGCTTATGACTTCGGTGTTAAACGTAATATCTTACGTATGTTAGTTGACCGCGGTTGTAAATTAACCGTTGTTCCTGCACAAACATCTGCAGAAGACGTACTGGCATTAAACCCAGACGGTATCTTCTTATCAAATGGCCCTGGTGACCCTGAGCCGTGTACTTACGCGATTGAAGCAATCAAAACTTTCCTAGAAACAGACACGCCAATCTTTGGTATTTGTTTAGGTCACCAATTACTTGCACTTGCTTCAGGTGCACAAACGGTGAAAATGAAGTTTGGTCACCACGGTGGTAACCACCCAGTTAAAGACCTTGACCGAAATGTTGTAATGATCACTGCTCAAAACCACGGTTTCGCAGCTGATGAAGCAACATTACCAGCGAACTTACGTGCAACTCACGTTTCATTATTCGATGGCACGCTACAAGGTATTCACCGCACAGATAAGCCTGCATTTAGCTTCCAAGGTCACCCTGAAGCAAGCCCAGGTCCACATGATGCGGCGCCATTATTTGACCACTTCATCGATTTGATGCAAGCACGTTCTAACTAATTTAACCGGAGTAACAATGCCAAAACGTACCGACATAAAAAGCATTCTTATCTTAGGCGCAGGCCCGATCGTAATCGGTCAAGCTTGTGAATTTGACTACTCTGGTGCACAAGCGTGTAAAGCACTACGAGAAGAAGGCTTTCGAGTAATTCTTGTAAACTCGAACCCTGCAACTATCATGACTGACCCTGAAATGGCGGATGCGACGTACATCGAGCCAATTCACTGGGAAGTGGTAGAGAAAATCATTGAAAAAGAAAAGCCTGATGCAGTACTGCCTACTATGGGTGGTCAAACAGCATTAAACTGTGCGCTTGATTTAGATAAGCACGGCGTACTGGCAAAACACGGTGTTGAGTTAATCGGTGCAACTGCTGATGCAATCGATAAAGCTGAAAACCGTGAGCGTTTTGACGTAGCAATGAAGAACATTGGCCTTGAGTGTCCGCGTGCAGAAATCGCTCACTCAATGGAAGAAGCACACGATGTTCTTAGCCGCATCGGCTTCCCATGTATCATTCGTCCATCATTCACTATGGGTGGTACCGGTGGTGGTGTTGCATACAACCAAGAAGAATTTGATGAAATTTGTGAGCGTGGTTTAGATTTATCACCAACAAATGAACTTTTAATCGACGAATCATTAATCGGTTGGAAAGAGTACGAAATGGAAGTTGTTCGTGACAAAAACGACAACTGTATCATCGTATGTTCTATCGAAAACTTTGACCCTATGGGTGTTCATACTGGTGACTCAATCACGGTTGCTCCAGCGCAAACACTAACTGATAAAGAATACCAAATCATGCGTAATGCATCGATGGCGGTACTTCGTGAAATCGGTGTTGAAACAGGTGGTTCAAACGTACAGTTTGGTGTGAATCCAGTTGATGGCCGTATGGTTATCATCGAGATGAACCCTCGTGTATCGCGTTCATCTGCACTCGCATCAAAAGCAACGGGTTTCCCAATTGCGAAAATCGCAGCGAAACTAGCTGTAGGTTACACGCTTGACGAGCTACAAAACGACATCACTGGCGGTAAAACACCAGCGTCTTTCGAGCCGTCAATTGACTACGTTGTTACTAAGATCCCACGTTTTAACTTCGAAAAATTCGCAGGTTCAAACGACCGTCTAACAACACAGATGAAGTCTGTGGGTGAGGTTATGGCGATTGGTCGTAACCAACAAGAGTCTCTGCATAAAGCATTACGTGGTCTTGAAGTAGGCGCAACGGGCTTTAACCCAATTGTTGCCCTTGATGATCCGAAAGCAAAAGAAAAAATCATCCGTGAATTACGCGAGCCAGGTGCTGAGCGTATTTGGTACGTTGCTGATGCAATGCGTCACGGTATGAGCGTTGAAGACGTTTTCGAACTAACTAAGATTGACCCTTGGTACCTAGTGCAAATCGAAGACATCTTAAAAGACGAAGCAACAATCAGTGAAGTAGGTATGGCTGGTTTAAATGCTGAGTTCTTACGTAAGCTTAAGCGTAAAGGGTTTGCTGATGCGCGTATCGCTGAAATTGCCGGTGTTTCTGAAGCAGAAATTCGTAAGAAGCGTCACCAGTTAGATATCGTGCCTGTATATAAGCGCGTTGATACCTGTGCTGCAGAGTTTAGCTCAGACACAGCTTACATGTACTCATCTTATGATGAAGAGTGTGAAGCGAATCCATCTGACAAAGATAAAATCATGGTAATCGGTGGTGGTCCTAACCGTATCGGTCAAGGTATCGAATTCGATTACTGTTGTGTTCACGCAGCACTCGCTTTACGTGAAGACGGCTATGAAACAATTATGGTTAACTGTAACCCTGAAACTGTTTCGACTGACTACGATACTTCTGACCGTCTATTCTTCGAGCCAATCACGCTAGAAGATGTATTAGAAATCGTACGCGTTGAAAAGCCAAAAGGTGTTATCGTTCAGTACGGTGGTCAAACACCACTGAAACTTGCTCGTGAGCTTGAAGCGAATGGTGTGCC
Organism: Pseudoalteromonas sp. 68 DY56-GL68; assembly: GCF_041414825.1. NCBI lineage: Bacteria > Pseudomonadati > Pseudomonadota > Gammaproteobacteria > Alteromonadales > Pseudoalteromonadaceae > Pseudoalteromonas > Pseudoalteromonas sp. 68 DY56-GL68. Next base: position 28,906 of record NZ_JAOCZL010000018.1, on the reverse strand, counting down.
AGTTATTGGTACTTCACCAGATGCAATCGACCGTGCAGAAGACCGTGAGCGTTTCCAACAGCTTGTTGAGCGTTTGAACCTTCTTCAACCAGAGAATGCAACGGTTACTTCTTTAGAAGAAGCGATTGTTAAGTCAGCTGAAATTGGCTTCCCACTGGTTGTACGTCCTTCGTACGTACTAGGTGGTCGTGCGATGGAAGTGGTTTATGATGAAGACGATTTACGTCGTTATATGACCGAAGCAGTATCAGCGTCAAATGAAGCGCCAGTACTACTTGACCACTTCTTAGATAACGCAATTGAAGTTGACGTTGACGCTATCTGTGACGGTGAGCAAGTAATCATCGGTGGTATCATGGAGCACATTGAGCAAGCAGGTGTTCACTCAGGTGACTCAGCGTGTTCATTACCAGCTCACTCACTAACTGCTGAAGTACAAGACGTAATGCGTAAGCAAGTGACTGATATGGCACTAGAGCTTGGCGTAGTAGGTCTGATGAATACACAGTTTGCTGTGAAAGACGGTAAAGTTTACTTAATCGAAGTAAACCCACGTGCTGCACGTACAGTCCCGTTTGTTTCTAAAGCGACAGGTATTGCACTTGCAAAAGTTGCTGCGCGTTGTATGGCGGGTCAGTCGCTAGCAAGCCAAGGTATTACAAAAGAAGTAATCCCTCCTTACTACAGCGTAAAAGAAGTGGTACTGCCATTTGCTAAGTTCCAAGGTGTTGACCCAATCCGTGGCCCAGAAATGCGCTCAACGGGTGAGGTAATGGGGGTTGGTGAAACTTTCGCCGAAGCATTCGCTAAAGCACAATTAGGTGCAAGCAACACTTTACCACGCGGTGGTCGCGCGTTACTATCGGTACGCAACAGTGACAAACCACGTATTGTTGAATTAGCTAAAACCATGACAGCTTTAGGTTTTGAGCTAGATGCAACGGGTGGCACTGCAAAAGCGCTAGAAGAAGCGGGCATTGCAGTTCGTCGCGTGAACAAAGTATACGAAGGTCGTCCTCATATTCTTGATAGAATTAAAAATGGTGAATACAGCTACATTGTAAACACTACTGAAGGTCGCCAAGCGATTGAAGATTCGAAGGTGTTACGTCGTGGTGCGTTACAGCACAAAACTAACTACACAACGACACTGAACGCGGCATTTGCTAACTGTACTGCAAACCAAGCAGACGACCGTAGCAAGGTGACGTCAGTTCAGGAACTACACCAGCGAATGAACTAAGGAAATGTGCCAAGGGCGAGGCAATCGCCCTTGGGATTAAGTGAGAATAATATGCAATCAATTCCGATGACGGTTCGTGGTGCAGCATTACTGCGCGAAGAACTTAACGAATTAAAAACAGTTACCCGTCCAAAAATCGTTGCTGATATCGCTGAAGCACGTGAGCACGGTGATTTGAAAGAAAACGCTGAATACCATGCTGCTCGTGAGCAACAAGGTTTTTGCGAAGGTCGTATTCAAGAAATTGAAGCAAAGCTTTCAAACGTACAAATCATCGACGTAACTAAGATGCCAAAAACTGGCAAAGTTATTTTTGGCACAACGGTCACTATCGTTAATGTTGACACTGACGCTGAGGTTAAATACCAAATTGTGGGTGATGATGAAGCAGATATCAAAAACAATCTGATCTCTGTAAATTCGCCAATCGCGCGTGGTTTAATTGGTAAAGAGGTCGATGATGCCGTTACCATTAAAACGCCAAATGGTGAAGTAGAGTACGAAATCATTGAAGTTGAGTATATTTAGTAGCTTAACCAAGCATTGATAAAAACCGCAGTTTCATACTGCGGTTTTTTTTATGCCTGTTTACTTCTGGTATGTTATTCGGTACGTTGGCTGCTTGGTTATTCAAAAGAAGAGGTAATAGTGGTGAAAATTCAATATCCTAAAGCGCTATCTTTAGGCGATAGCATCGCCATATGTGCTTTTTCTTCTGGTGTCGATAAGGCATATCATAAAAGATTAGATGTTGTACTCGAAGGGCTAAGTGCGAAGGGGTTTAATGTTGTTGAAGGAGACTGTTTACGTCAACAACACAATAGTGCAAAGGAACGTGCGGCCGAATTGATGCAGTTTTTAACAGATGACTCGATTGCCGCGATTATGCCGCCTTGGGGAGGGGATCTCACCATGGAGATCTTACCTTTGTTAGATTTTAGTGCTATCAGTAATGCAAAACCTAAATGGTTAGTTGGTTTTTCCGATATCAGTACCTTTGCTTGCGCACTCACTACCCGATGTGGCTGGGCTACACTGCATGCTGCGAATTTAATGCAGATTCACCCCGATGATAAAGATCCACACCTAGCGGCTTTATTTACCGCCATGGGCCTTGAAGAAAAAGTATCCTTTAAGCAACTTGCTGCGCCGTTTTATCAGCAAGATCAGATTGATTACGCAACTAAACCTGATGCAAAATTCAACTACACAGCCGAAAGCCAATGGCGTTGTATTAACTATAAAGATAAGCGACAAATAGAGGTATCAGGTCGTTTGATTGGCGGCTGTATTGACACACTAGGCTTATTACTGCCTTCAAATTACTATGCGTTGCATGAATTTAAAAAACAGTATGCACCGGAGGGATTAATTCTTTATTTAGAAAATGCAGAACTGAGTCCGATGGCGTTAGCACGGTGTTTATTATCTTTAAAACTTAATGATGTGTTTACTGATGTCAATGCCGTTATATTTGGGCGTAGCCCAGCAATTAACAATGACTGTTACTTTGATGAATATCAGGCGATTGAGTTAGCATTTCAAGGCAACTTATTCCCTGTTTTGACCGATGCTGATATTGGTCATGTTGCACCAAACCTTGCATTGATCAATGGTGCATTCGCCACCATAACCACGGATCTTTGTGAAGGTATGGCGACAAATGTTCAAATAGACACGGTGTTAAGTTAACACTCAAAAGAGTTTAACTAAATAAACAGTACTCATACCAATGAGTAATGTCACAGAAACGCTTAATAAAGTGCCAAGCATGACATACTCTGTGAGTTGTTTTTCTTCGCTCGCTTTTAAATCTCCAAAGCGAAAGATTGATTTTGCAGCGAGTAGGAATCCTACTCCTGCATATTCACCCATAAGTATAAAGCTTAGCATCAGTCCTCGCTCTAAAAGCCCTATACTGTGGCCAGCTGCAGGAATGCTGCCAGATGTAGCAAAGCCTTGTGTGATTTTTTCAAGCATCATGCGAATAAATACTGAACTTGGATTTAATACGAGTATATAAGCACAGATAACAAAAAGAGTATCTATAGCAATTAGTTTTTGCCAAATAAGCGCATAAAATTCATCATAATCGGTTAACCATACAGCTAGCATCACCAGCACAATACTATGTGCAAGCTGATCAAGTAGAAATGGAACGACCCCTTTATTGGAATAGGATTTTGCTAAATCAATGAGGAAGTGACTAAGCATAATTAGCAGTGTTGCGCAGACAACACGTGCAAGCTCACTCCAACCATAATTCAACTCCCAAAGAGCTAAAATGATAAACGAAACAATGCCGTGTGTTAAAACATGCAAATACAACTTTGTTGCGCGAAAGTGTCGGCTGTTTCGGTCATTAACCCAGCTCATTGGCTGTAGATAAAAGTCAGCAACTAAGTGTGCTAAAAATAGGGCGACAAGTAATAAGGTAAAGCTCATGCTATCAATCCTTTGAGTGTTGTATGGCTGTACTTGATAAAACGTTCGACTAATTGGTACTGAGCAAGGTTTAGTAATTTGGTCACATTTTCTCTGCTTGTATTGAGCTCTTTTGCTAGTTCTGCGTGGCTATTATTGCTTGCTGTAAGGTAATTAAATAAAGCATTCGCTTGTTTTTGGCTCATCTTCTCTAGCAATACCTCTATTAAGGCAATATTGAGTAAAAATCCTTCATCGAGATGATTATTTTCCACTTTCATTGTTAACAGCTGATGAGTCATATTATCTAAGCCCTGACCGGATAACGTATACGCACTCCCTGTGGCTGTTTTTATATCGGCGCGAGGATTATCGACTGTGCCAATGGCCATACTTTGACGTAATTCATAGTTAGCGGCTTTCATTTGTAAATATAAGAGTATCGCTACATGACAGACAGATTCTGGTGTTTGTAGCTGTAATTGCAAAGCATCACCACGATAAATGCTAAAACTACTTTCAAAGTGTTGAGTGATAAAACGTAAGCTTTGATCGAGTTGGTATAGCATTGCATCGTATTCTTGTTGTGGGATTCTTTGTGATTTAATTAAATCCCCAGTGATCACCGCAATCATAGCGCATCCTTTTACTGTAACTAAAACTAGTTACTTGTTCATATGTAACCAAATTTGGTTACTGTTGTTCATGTAACCAATTTAGGTTACTTTTGAGTGAATTACAAGTAAGTCGTGCTACAGTAGCAAGATATAAATTATACAAGGTGTATTATGCAAACAATTGAAAAGCCGAGAGTTGCTATTTTTGTCGACGTACAGAATATTTACTACACCTGTAAAGAAAGTTATGGAAAAAACTTCGATTACAACGCCTTTTGGGCAAAAATGCAGGAGCTGTATACAATTGATGGTGCTATTGCCTATGCAATTTATCGTGGCGATGAAAAGCAATCACAATTTCAAAATATTTTGCGAGCAATAGGCTTTGAAGTAAAACTTAAGCCGTTTATTCAGCGACGCGATGGCAGTGCAAAAGGCGATTGGGATGTGGGTATTACTATTGATATGCTTGAAAATGCACGCAAAGTAGACAAAATGGTGTTGCTGTCTGGCGATGGTGACTTTGCATTGTTATTAGGGCATCTAGCACACAACTATCAAACTCCTTGTGATGTGTATGGGGCAGAACAATTGACTGCTGATGTACTAAAAAATGCGGCTGAGAATTTTTACTCTATCGACGACGGCTTGTTACTTAATAACCGCAGAGAATAGCAATAAATATTCCTATTTAAATAAATTGTTTAACTAAAGTATTATTTCAGCTAAGCTAATATGAGCTAGACTCGTTCATAGTTATAGTAATATGCACTTGAAATGGCTCTTTTAATTCAAATAAACAATGAGAACAAGACATACCAAGTAATTGCTAGGTCTGTTTCAAATTTCTTTTCTGTTAATAAAGCTTTTTAATTCAACAAATTAGAAATAATTATGAAAGTTATACGAATTTTTATGAAAAATGTAATGACAACGCTGTCATTTATTGTGTAACATTAAATCAACATGGGTTGAGATGATTTCGCATTCTGATAAGAAAAAATAGTGCGATTTATACAAAAACTAAACGAAGGTTAGGGGTCGTTAAATGATGGCGAAGAGTGTGAGTGAGGACCAATTGTTTATTGGTATCGATGGTGGCGGAACAAAGTGCCGAGCAACCATTTACTCTGTAAAACATGGCGTATTAGGGACAGGCTTAGGCGGTCCGGCAAATCCACTACATGGTTTGGAGCGCACACTTGAATCTATAATGGTCTCAACTCAATTAGCGTTGCGTGATGCTGGGTTACCGTTAGAGACGGTACATCAACTCTATGCAGGTTTAGGCCTTGCAGGTGTTAACTTGCCGAGCCTATACGATAAAATTATGGAGTGGGAACACCCGTTCAAACAAATGTTTTTAACGACTGACCTACATACGGCTTGTATAGGCGCTCATGAAGGCAGTGACGGTGCAGTCATTATCACAGGCACGGGCTCATGCGGCTTTTCTTGTGTGAATGGGCAAACCACCAATTTTGGTGGCCATGGTTTTGCGTTAGGTGACAAAGGCAGCGGTGCCTGGATGGGACTTGAAGCGATAAAAGCCACGCTGCTGGATTTAGATGGGTTAGGCTCAAAGACCTGTTTAACCAAAGTCATTACCGAACATTTCTCGGCTGATAACGCAATGGCGATTGTTGAGCAAATGTCAGGTCAACCATCTAGTAGTTATGCAAAACTTGCTCGCTATGTGTTTAATGCTGCAAATGAGCAAGATGCAGTGGCACTTGCTATTGTTAAAGACGGTGCAGAGTATGTGAGTAAACTTGCACACCGTTTATTAGAGAACAAACCACCACGTTTGTCTATGATAGGTGGGTTAGCTGAGCCATTAAATAAATGGCTAGACTCTGATATCGCTAAGCTTGTAGAAAACCCAATTCAACCACCTGAAATGGGAGCAGTATATTTCGCACAACAGTCTGTGTTAGAACAAAGCCAAGAGGTAGCAATTTAATGACGATTTTTCATGCTCAGTCACTATTTACCGGCGAAGAATTTTTAAATGATCGTTATTTTAGTGTAGATAGTGGGGTATTCACCCTAACTGAAGCAAGCACCGATGCGGTTAAGCTAGAGGGGCTCGTGGTGCCTGGTTTTATTGATGTGCAAGTAAATGGTGGTGGTGGTGCATTTTTTAATGCAGAGCAAACCCCACAATGTTTGCACAATATTGCGAAAGCGCATGGTCGATTTGGTTCAACTGCGATAATGCCAACCCTCATTACTGATAAAGTAGAGGTGATGGCACAAGCTGCTGATGCAACGGCAGAGGCAATTGCCCAAGCAGTGCCAGGTGTGTTAGGTATTCATTTTGAAGGCCCACATTTATCTTTACCTAAGAAAGGCACTCATAGTGAACAGTTTATAAGACCTATTTCAGAGCAAGAGTTTGCGATATATGCACGTCAAGACTTGGGCATAAAAATGGTGACGCTGGCACCTGAAAATGTCAGAGCAGAAGATATAGCGCGATTAGTTGAATGTGGTATGAAAGTAAGTATTGGCCACACTAACGCTGATTTTGCAACGACTAATAAAGCATTGGCCGCAGGCGCTGATGGTTTTACACATTTATTTAATGCAATGTCGGCATTTACCTCGCGAGAGCCTGGTGTAGTTGGCTCTGCTCTTTGGGATGATAACAGCTGGTGTGGCTTAATTGTTGATGGTCATCATGTTCACCCATCGTCAGCCAAGTTAGCGATTCGTACTAAGCAACGCGGTAAGGTTATGTTAGTAACTGATGCAATGCCTCCTGTGGGCACTGACGATATGGAGTTTGATTTCTTTGACGGTCGAAAAGTTATTCGTACCGGTGACCGTTTAAATTCGACAACAGGCGAACTTGCGGGCAGTGTGCTTGATATGGCAAGTGCTGTACGCAATACCGTTAATACATTGGATGTGAGTTTAGCCGAAAGCTTGAGAATGGCGTCTTTGTATCCTGCACAATATCTTGGTTTGAACAAAAAGGGCCGTCTGGTAAATGGCTTCGATGCTGATTTTGTTGTACTTGATGAGCATCAGTATGTAAAAGCAACTTATATTGCAGGTAACGCAGTTTAGAACTTCCCTGTAAAAACCCCGCCGTTGTATCGCGGGGCTTTTTGTATTAAAGGTAATAAAATGACAACAACACAACCTACAAAAAAGCGTTTAGCTTCTTTAGATGCATTACGCGGCATGGATATGTTTTGGATCTTAGGTGGTCAGTCAATATTTGCAGCACTTTTTGTGCTAACAGGCTGGACAGGCTGGAAGCTATTTGAAGCACATACAGTGCACAGTGAATGGCACGGTTTTACTTTTTACGACTTAATATTCCCGCTATTTATTTTCTTATCTGGCGTTGCTATGGGGCTTGCCCCAAAACGCATTGATCACTTAAGTTGGGATGAGCGTAAAGTCTATTATCGCAAAGCTATTAAGCGCTTATTACTGCTCTGTTTTTTAGGTATTTTATATAATCACGGCTGGGGTACAGGCATGCCGATGGCGTTTGATGAGATACGCTACGCCAGTGTATTAGCTCGAATAGCCATTGCGTGGTTTTTCTGTGCCATGTTGGTTTGGCATACAAGCTTACGAACCCAAGTCATAACAGCGGTATCTATTTTACTTGGCTACTGGTTACTGCTTAGCTTCGTGCCTGTACCAGGAGGCAGTACCGGAGACTTATCTGCTGCTGGAAGTTGGAATGCATGGTTCGATAAGTATTTACTACCGGGAATTAGTTATCAAAATCGCGTTGTAGATCCTGAAGGCGTGTTGTCTAATCTACCAGCGATTGTTAACGCACTTATGGGGGTGTTTGCAGGCCAGCTTATTGCACGAGCACAACAAATTGGTGAATGGAAAATGTCTGGCGTGTTATTTATTTCAGGCCTTGTTAGCGTAAGCTTAGGGTGGCTCTGGGATTTACAGTTTCCGGTAAATAAAGAGTTATGGACGAGCTCTTTTGTATTGGTGACGGTAGGGTGGAGCGCTATTTTATTAGCCGTGTTTTATGCCTTGGTTGATATATTACCAGGGCAGCGAGTTGCGTATCCATTTGTTATTATAGGTGCTAATTCGATCATTATTTACCTAGCCTCGAGCTTAGTGAACTGGGGTTATGTAAGCCAAAGTGTTTTTGGTGGTGTTATTCGCGCGGTTCCTGATTCATGGCAGCCATTAATAGCCGTGGTAGCATTACTTGCTGTACAAATGCTTGTGTTGCATTGGATGTACCGTAGAAAAATCTTTGTCAGTGTTTAGTTAACGCTGATAGAAACGTTATTTTTATTCACTTTTACTTTACAAAGTTAAATCTAAAAGTGATAATGACAGCGTTGTCATAATGGTTATAGCTACTGTACCGTATCCTGGCAGTAGTTTGATCTAAAACCCGATTCGATTGCACGTGGGGTCGGGTTTTAGATCCCATTTTTTTTCAATTTATAATTAGAGCTAATCAATATGCAAATAGTCATTCTTGATGATGCCGCACAAGTGGCAGCCTACGGGGCTAACATCTTTGCTAAACAACTTATAAAAAAACCAGCATCAGTACTTGGCTTGGCAACTGGCTCAACACCTGTTGCGTTATACCAGGAGCTTATCGCAAAAAATAAAGCGGGTGATATTTCATTTAGCCAAGCGACAACATTTAATTTAGATGAATACTTAGGTCTTACAGGTGAGCATCCGCAAAGTTATCGATACTTTATGAATGAGCAATTATTTAATCACGTAGATATTAACAAAGATAACACGCATGTTCCGCCTGGAGATGCAATCAACCCGTTAGTTGCGTGCAATGAATATGAGCAAAAAATTGCAGCATCAGGAGGGGTTGATGTGCAATTACTTGGTATTGGCCGTAACGGTCATATAGGTTTTAACGAGCCGTCTTCAGGTCTTACCTCGCGCACTCGGGTAAAAACACTTACCAAAGCAACCATTGATGATAATGCACGATTCTTTGGCGAAGGCGAATATCAACCGCATTTATCAATCACTATGGGGATTGGGACTATCTTAGAAGCCAAAAAAGTAGTGCTATTAGCGACGGGTGAAAGTAAAGCTGATGCAGTACAGGCAATGGTTGAAGGCCCGCTCATGGCAAAGTGTCCAGCCTCTGCATTACAAATGCATAAGGATGCTGTCATCATCATTGATAAAGCGGCTGCAAGTAAATTAGAAGATTTAGCGTTCTATCAGCACATTGAAGCTGAGAACCAAAAACTACAAGCGCACCTAGCGACCTTGTAAAATTGTGAGAGAGAGCAAAAAAGCCCATTTGGGCTTTTTTTATGCCTGTTATAAATTGGGTTTATCATCAGCTTGTGGTAGTTTTAGGGGGTAAATAATTTCAAAGGAACGCCATGCTGAATTACTCTCAAATGCCACTGGACCGTGCCTCTAATCATCGAAAAGATCCTAAGTGGCTAAAGGCGAACATTAATTCTCAGAGTCGCTGGTTACTTGTTAAAAATAATCAGAGTCTATTTGTTAAAGGGTGCCCTGAGGTGTGTTATTTGCGCCTATCTCAGGTTGATCATCTTGATTTATCGAAAGGTATTTTACTTGGCCTTGACGAGCAAGGAATTGCTCATTTTGCGTTAGATGTAAGCAATGTGCCTGATTCACTTATTGACCCTGTTCTTGATGGTACTGAGTTTGTTGATATACGCAAGTTAGGCCCTCAAGTTGAACTAAAGCAAGGCTCAATTGCTGCACTTGCTCGTGGTCTTTGTTTTTGGCATGCAACCCATCGTTTTTGTGGCCGATGTGGCCATGAAAATAATATGGTTGAAGCAGGGCACTCTCGCTTATGTGAGAACCAAACGTGTCAGCATCAAACGTTTCCTCGCACTGATCCTGCCGTTATTATGATAGTGAAAAAAACCTTTGCTGATGGTGTTGAGCGCTGTTTACTCGGTCGTCAAGCAAGCTGGCCTGAGGGCGTGTTTTCAACATTGGCGGGGTTTGTTGATCCAGGTGAAACACTCGAGCAAGCTGTCGCCCGAGAAGTCATGGAAGAAGCTGGCATTGCTGTCACTGATATTCAGTATATAGCTTCACAACCTTGGCCTTTTCCATCTTCAATCATGTTTGGTTTTATGGCAACAGCAGTGTCAGAAAATATTCATGTTGATAAAGATGAATTAGATGACGCTAGGTGGTTTAGTCGTGATGATCTGAATCAATTTGGCCAATGGCATGAACAGGGCAGTCACCTAAAATTAACCCGACAAGACTCTATTTCTCGATTTTTGGTTGAGCATTGGCGCAACCTGTAAACTAGATTGGAATAACGATGACAAAGACAAATAAAAATACTCAAATAGTGAGTGCTGGGCGTAAAAAAGCGTATACGCAAGGCGTGGTAAATCCAGTCGTACAGCGAGCATCAACCGTGGTTTTCGACTCGGTTTCTGAGTTAAAAGAAGCAGCTAAAAAACGGGGCGATAAAACGCTTTTTTATGGTCGCCGTGGAACCACCACACACTTCGCACTACAAGAAGCTATTGCTGAACTTGAGGGGGGAGAAGGTTGTGCACTTTATCCATCAGGTGCGGCTGCAATAAGCAATGCGCTATTATCGTTTGTGAAAACGGGCGATCATATTTTGATGGTTGATACTGCTTACGAACCAACTCGTGATTTTTGTGACAAAATATTAGCCGGTCTTGGGATTGAAACAACCTATTATCCACCAGGTATCGGTGCAGGCATTGATGAGTTAATAAAAGAAAATACCCGTGTATTATTTTTAGAATCACCTGGCTCGATTACCATGGAAGTGCAAGATGTACCCGCTATGGTCGCAAAAGCGAACGAGCGTGGTGTTATGACGATGTTAGATAATACTTGGGGTAATGGCCTGCATTTTAGACCGCTTGAGCATGGGGTGGACATTAGTATCCAAGCTGCGACTAAATATATTGTTGGCCATTCCGATGTAATGATGGGAGTGGCGGTTGCTAATAAAAAATACTGGTCAACACTGAGAGAAAACTCATATCTATTAGGCCAATGTACGTCTGCTGATGATGCATATTTAGCATTACGTGGCTTACGCACTATGGCTGTGCGTTTAAAACAGCACGAGCAAGCCGCCATTGAAGTTGCTAAATGGCTTGAAACACACCCATTGGTTGATCATATTCGCCATCCGGCCTTTTCGAGCTGTCCAGGCCATGAGTTTTTTAAACGTGACTTTGACGGGAGTAATGGCTTATTTTCGTTTGTAATGAAGCAAGGAAATCAACAAGCGATAGATGCGTTTTTAGATAGTTTGCAGCACTTTAAAATGGGCTTTTCTTGGGGCGGATACGAAAGTTTAGTTACAGCAAATTTAACGATGAAAGGGCTACGCTCTGAAACAGGTTGGACGCAAGGCCCAGTGATCCGCTTACATATAGGCTTGGAAGATGTAACAGATTTGCTAGCCGATCTAGATCAAGCTCTTGGTGTTTACGAGAGCCATCTGTAGTTAAAAAGTTTATACTTTGTTACATAAGAGCCGCAATGCGGCTCTTTTTTTTCTGGTAATTCAAGCTGTTTCACCTTAGTGTAATTCTAATAATAATATTCATTAAGGATTGTGAGTGACGCAGTTACACCCTAAACGTCTTGCGCAAATTGCTCAATTTGAACTTGTACGACTATTTTTGACCAAACGTGGTTTGCTAGCGGTTGCTGCATTCGCCATTTGTTGGTTACTTATTTTACGCTATCCCATAGCTGAATCTGTGAATTTGATTAGCTCTGCTGAGTTTGCTGACTTTGCTAGGCAGGCGTTTGGTGCTATTGGTATCAGTCGGTTGCTCGATTGGCCTGAATCAGAGCTAGCGATGTACTGGCTAATCGCTTTATATAGCTTCCCTTGCTTTTGCTTGTTTTTATGTAGCGACCAAACTGTGGGAGATCGTCAGCGTGGTACGCTACGCTTTTTGTCACTACGGGCAACTCGTTCAGAGATTATAATTGGCCGCTTTTTAGGGCAATTATTAATCTTAGCAGCATTGTTATTTGTTACTCTGATGGCAACGCTTGCTATGTTGACGTATCGTGAGCCAAGTTTATTTCTTTCTGGTTTTTCAAGAAGCCTGACACTATTGGTGTTTCTGCTAATTACTGTAATGCCGTTTATTGCTTTAATGAGTTTTCTAAATACGTTTGCGCGCTCATCTCGTCTTGCATTTGTATTAGCTATTTTATTTTTTGCTGGCGGCAACATTATTATTGGTTTGCTTACTTGGCAGCTGCCTTTACTTGAAGTTCTATATTATTTATTTCCTGGCTACCAAATCGATGTAGTCGCGGGACAAAGAGCAGGCATGATGTTAGGGGTCGGTTTACCTGTTTTACAAACAGTTGTGCTGCTTGTGGTGGGTGAACGAATTTTTGCAAGGAGCCCACTATGACAGTATTAATTCAGGCACAAGGTTTATCAAAAAACTATGGAGCTAAGCGAGCGCTTGATAATGTCAGCTTTGAAATAAATAAAGGAGCGCCAGTTGCACTCGTTGGCCCTAATGGTGCTGGTAAAACAACCTTATTTAGTTTGTTATGCGGTTATATTTTACCAAGTTCCGGGCAGTTATCAGTGTTGGGCCAGACCCCAGGTAGTGCGGCTTTATTTGGTAAGCTTACGGCATTACCACAAGATGCACAGCTTGATCCGCGTTTTAGTATTGCGCATCAATTAAATTTTTATGGTCAACTGCAAGGTTTAAGTGGCGCGGTTCGTAAAAAAGAAACAGCACGTGTTCTGGAACTTGTTGGTTTATCTGAAGTGGCTAAACAGCGCCCAGATGATCTTTCTCACGGGATGCGTAAGCGAGTCACAATTGCGCAAGCACTAATAGGTGAACCTGAAATTGTAATGCTTGATGAGGCAACTGCAGGTCTTGACCCTATCCACGCGCGTGAGGTTCGTGAGCTTGTGAGCTCTTTAAGCAATGAAGCCACATTTATTTTAAGCTCCCATGATCTAACCGAACTTGAGCGTTTATGTTCGCAAGTATTACACCTAGATAAAGGGGTATTGAGTGAGCATCAAGCGCGTTCTAGCACACAAGATAATAAGCATTATATAACACTACAATTGAATCAACTTTATGATGATGTAGAAGCTAAGCTTGCAAGTCTTGCCCATGTACATCATGTTTATATGAGCCAAGCAAAAGAATATGTCATTGAATTTGAACAGACAGCCGAACCATTTGATATCAATCTATTACAGTTTTGTTATCAACAAGGTTGGCAGTATCGTCAACTAGTGAATGGTCACACACTCGAAAACCAAATTTTTCATAAGGAGAGTTAGTTATGGGTTTACTAAGTGGATTAATGGGTAATGCCAGCGAAGTCGATAATGATGATCTAGAAGAATTACTTGCCAACACGCTTATAGCGGGTGAAACAGTGCAAAAGGCCTATAAGGTGATCCGTGATATGTTTATCTTTACCAATAAAAGATTGATTATTATTGATAAACAAGGTGTTACGGGGTCTAAAGTGGAAATGCTAAGTATTGCTTACTCAAAAATTACTAAATTTAGTAAAGAAAGCGCGGGGCATTTTGATTTAGATGCAGAGCTGAAAATTTGGGTAGGGTCAGATCCTACTCCGATCAGCAAAGACTTCAAAGCAGGTGATAACATTAATGAGGTTTATAGAATAATTAGCGAATTTTCATTATAACACCATGAAAATAAAGTGATTTATAATATAGTTGGTGTTGAATTGAAAATTCGGGCCAACTTTTTCTTTACATTTACCGACAATTTATTACAATTAGTTGATTAAAAACAAGGAGTTAGTTAAGTTCCCGTTCAGTTTTCTCGCGTTAGCATGTGCCCAACTTAGCCATTTGGCTAGTTTTGTAGCAATTAAAACAATGTTTATAGGGAAATCTGTTTATGAAAAAGTTAGCAGTTATTATTTCGAGTATGCTTCTTTCAACTGCCGCGACTGCTGCGGACAGTTATCAATCAATCAGCCACTTAGGGTATACGGACACCGATGGCAATGACACAGTAAGTGTTGATTCAATTTATTACTTCGCACCAAAGAACACTATGGGTCCTTACGACCAGTTTGAGTACATCAACAAAACGACTAACGTTTATGGTGCTTATTCAGACGATGATTTTGGTGATGTATTAGGCTTAGGTGGTGAGTACTTCGTAGAAGATTTTGTATTCGGCGCTGGCTACAATAACTATGACTCTGATTTTGGTTCAAGCACAGATGTATTTAACGTTTCTGCTGGTTACTTCTTCAATCCAAACTTATTATTAAAAGCGACTTTCGTTGACGTTGAAGACGGTGACAACTCAGTGATGTTTGATCTTAAGTATAACCATCAGTTAAACAGCACTGATTATATTGGTTTTACTTTAACTGCTGATGATGAGTTTGATTACCGCGCAGTAAATGCTAAATACTTCGTAGATCTTCAACAAGGTAACTACCTTACAGTTGAAGGTACAATCTCTGATACAGATGATAATGGTAGCTCATGGGAGTTAGGTTCTAACTACTATTTCTCTAAAGCAACGTCAGTATTTGTAACGTTTAACAAAGAAGATGATTACAGCTTTGGTGCTCAACACTTCTTCAATAAAAACGTTGGCTTAAAAGCGGGTTACGGTAACAACTGGGATGACTCAGATTACGATGCATACTTTGCTAACGTAAGCTTACAGTTCTAATCATTAATTTGATTGTAAAAAAGCCCGCATCATGCGGGCTTTTTAGTTTTTAGTATTTTACCATCCGCACTGACGGTCTTTATTTTGCTCATCAAGGTATTTTTGTAATGGCGCAAAGTAATCTAAGATTGCTGTTGCATCCATCTCTTCTTTCCCCGTTATTGTAGCAAGGGCTTCTTGCCATGGGCGACTTGAACCCATTTCTAACATCGCATTCAGCTTTTCACCAGCCTCTTTTGAGTTATACACTGAACAGCGATGAATCGCTTCTTTGTTACCAGCAATTTCACATAAACTTCTGTGGAAGTCGAATTGTAAAATATGCGCTAAGAAATAACGCGTGTAAGGGGTGTTACCCGGTACGTGATACTTAGCACCTGGATCGAAGTCTGCTTCGCTTCGTGCGATAGGCGCTTGAACACCTTGATATTTTTCACGTAGATCCCACCATGCTTTGTTGTAATTTTCGGGTGTTACTTCACCTGAGAACACTTTCCAGCGCCATTGGTCAACTAATAAGCCAAATGGGATAAAAGCAACTTTATCCAGTGCCATTTTCATTAATAGACCGATATCTTTTGATTCATCAGGCACTTCGTTTAATAAACCAATCTCTTTTAAGTAGTCAGGTGTAACAGACAGCGCAATAGTGTCACCAATGGCTTCATGGAAACCATCGTTCGCACTTTCTTGATAATAAGTTGGTTGCGTGTTGTAGGCGCGCTGGTAGAAGTTATGACCTAACTCGTGGTGAATAACAGAGAACTCCTCACCGGTACGCTGAATACACATCTTGATACGCAGGTCATCTTTGCTATCTATATTCCATGCTGAAGCGTGACACTGTACGTCACGATCTTGTGGTTTAGTGAATAGTGAGCGTTCATAGAAAGTGTCAGGTAATGGCGCAAAGCCCATTGAAGTAAAGAACTTCTCGGCGCCACGCACCATTTTCAGTTCGTCGTAATCATGCTTTGCTAATAACTCTGTTACGTCGTAGCCAGGATCTGCATTTTCCGGCGCAACTACATCGTAAATATTCCCCCATGTTTGTGCCCACATATTACCTAAAAGGTGCGCAGGAATTGGTTGGTCTTGAGGAACTTTATCTTCGCCATACTTCTCACCGAGCTTGGCACGAACATGACAATGTAATGAATCATAAAGCGGTTTAACTTGACCCCAGATACGGTCAAGTTCTTTTGCAAAATCATCCGCTGGCATATCGTATTTACTACGCCACATCGCGCCAGTATCCGCATAGCCAAGCTCTTTAGCACCTTCGTTAGTAAGCGCAACTTGTTGTTCATAAAGTGGGCGCATTGGTTTGGAAACTTGGCGCCAACCTTGCCATAAATCCAGTAGCTCATTGTAGTCGCGGCTTGTTGCCATTTTAGCGGTCATCTCGCCAAGGCTTAAGCAGCTACCACCTTCTTTACAGTACTTACCTTTACCATAAATACCTCCTAGTTCAGCAACTAACTGTGAGAGTTTTGCTGTTTTTTCAGCATCCTGTGGGGCAGGCAAAGTTAGCGCTAATTTTAGCTTATCTAGCTTACGACGCGCATCGTAATCCAGTTCTAAGCTATCGAATTTTGCAGCTTCATTAGCAAGACGAACAACAGCTTCGGTCATCTTACGATTAACCTCAGCAGATAACTCTGCAGTATCGTGCGTGATGAAGTTGGCATAAATCCACTCAGCGCGACTAGCCTCTAAATAAAGCGCACTTAACTCTTTTTCTGTATCGGCGATAAATTTAGCAGCATCTTGCGGCGTCACCTGACTTTTTTTGACTTCAGCCGTAGCTGTTTTGGTATTTGTAGCGTCATCATTACAGCCTGAAAGTGCAAGTGCACTGGCCACCATGAGAGCACTCACACTGAGTTTAAATGGAGTCTTTTTCATAACGTTCCCTAGAAGTTTATTGTTATTTATTGCCCCTGCATAATAGCAGCGTCTTGATAAACAACAAACTATGTAGATGAGAACAATTTACGAGACATGGCTTACGTTGTATTTATTACACGATCAGTCATACTTGAAGACAGTTAATTTAAATAAAAGGATTGCATAATGACGACCGTAATCATTCTGTTACTGGTTGCTGTGATTGTGATTTTTGCTGTAAAAGATATTCGCATTAATCTGATCACTCGACCTACGTTTAGTATGTTTAAAAAAGTATTACCCCCCTTATCACAGACAGAACGTGAAGCCATGGAAGCGGGTGACGTGTGGTGGGATGGTGAGCTATTTAGTGGCAACCCTGACTGGCAGAAACTACATAGTTTTCCTAAACCTGAACTCAGTGATAAAGAGCGCGCATTTATGAGTAAGCAGGTTGAGACGTTGCTTGCTATGCTTGACGATTATCAAATTGTTCAAAAAGATAAAGACCTACCAAAAGAAGTCTGGGAATATTTAAAGAAAGAAGGTTTTTTTGCGTTAATCATTCCTGAAGAGTTTGGTGGCCGTGAATTTTCAGCCATTGCTAATTCGACCATCGTATCAAAAATTGCAACCAAAAGTTTAACGGCAGCTGTAACCGTGATGGTACCAAACAGTTTAGGCCCAGGTGAGCTACTGCTTCATTACGGAACTAAAGAGCAACAAGAGCGCTGGTTGCCAAGCTTAGCTAAAGGTGATGATGTGCCTTGTTTTGCGTTAACTGGTCCAGAGGCAGGGTCGGATGCCGGTAGTATTCCCGATACTGGCGTTGTTTGCATGGGCATGCATAATGGTGAAGAAGTAATCGGTTTAAAGCTTAATTGGTCAAAACGCTACATTACCCTTGCACCGATAGCTACAGTGCTTGGTCTTGCATTTAAAATGTACGATCCTGATGGTCTGATGGGCGATAAAAAAGAGTTAGGTATTACTTGTGCGCTTATTCCGACTGATCACGAAGGTGTGCAAACGGGTGAGCGTCATTATCCTCTCAATATGGCATTTATGAATGGCACAACCTATGGTAAAGATGTCTTTATTCCACTTGATTGGATCATTGGTGGCGAAAAGGGGGCTGGTCGAGGTTGGCGCATGTTGGTTGAGTGCTTAAGTGCAGGTCGTGGTATTTCGCTGCCGGCACTCAGCACTGCAACAGGCCACCTTGCATCACGTATGACATCGGCGTATGCGACCGTAAGGCAACAATTCGGTGTATCGATTGGGCAATTCGAAGGCGTGCAAGAAGCGCTTGCGCGTATCGGTGGTTTAACATACACCCTTGAATCTGCAAGGTTAATGACCGCTGGTGCCATAGACTTAAAACTGAGTCCATCAGTCGTGACTGCCATTGCTAAATACCATATGACAGAAATGGGTCGCACTGTAATGAACGATGCCATGGATATTCATTCAGGCAAGGGTATTCAAGTAGGTCCTAATAACTATCTTGCTCATGGTTACATGGGGATCCCTGTATCGATCACCGTCGAAGGGGCAAATATTCTTACTCGTAATTTGATGATTTTTGGTCAAGGTGCGACTCGTTGCCACCCATTTGTTTTAAAAGAAATGGAAGCCGCTGCAATGGAAGATCATGACCTTGCACTGAAAGAGTTTGATTCATTACTGCTACAGCATATTTTGTTTGCAACAAGCAATGCGGGTATGGCTTTTGTACATGGTTTAACACGCAGTTACTTTGCTAAATCTCCAGTGTGTGGAGTGACAAGTCATTATTACAAACAGTTGAGCCGAATGAGTCGAGGCTTAGCATTTTGTACTGATGTTGCTATGCTGGTATTAGGTGGCGAGTTAAAACGCAAAGAGATGATATCGGCGCGTTTAGGCGATGTACTGAGCCACTTATATCTCGCCTCATGTGTTCTGAAGCGCTACGAAGATGAAGGGCGTCAACAAGCCGATTTACCGTTTGTTCAATATGCTGTAGAACATTCGCTTTATAGTATTGGCCAAGCATTTGATGGCTTTTTCAAAAACTTTTCGAACCCGATTGTTAACTTTTTACTGAAACGTATCGTTTTCCCATTAGGTAACCATTACCATCGCCCAAGTGATGAGCTAGCACAAACTATGTGTGAGCACATGAGTAACCCCGGTGTATTTAGGGATAGATTGACCCATTTATGCTATGTCGATGATAAAGCGGGAACTGGTGTAATGGAAAATGCGTTCTTAGCTATGATAGATACGCAGGAAGACTTTAAGCAATTACGAAAATGGCAAAAAGAAGGCTCGATTTCCCGTAATCTAGAGCTTGAGGATGCTATCGTCGAAGCTGCTGAGAAAAACTTAATTAATGCAACAGTCGCTGAGCGTATGAGTGAAGCAAATGCGCTACGTAAGCAAGCAATCGCTGTGGATAATTTCGCGCCTGGCGAACTTTAATGCGTTCATTAAAAAGCCTTGCTTAGCAAGGCTTTTTTGTCTTCACTTATCTAGCAAAAGGGTCGGGGTTAATTTTTTCAATATACCAATCACCTTTCTTACGTATCATTTTAACGCTACGCATATCATCAATTTTTTTGCCATTGAAGTAGCCAGTGAAAATAAGGTTGATATTGGCTTTATCACCGTACTGCTCTCGCAAACTCATATTCGTCATGTCGACTTCGATCACGACTTCATCGTACTGCATATTAACCAAATTACGGGCAAACTGGTTAGCGGTACCATAAGATTGCATAATCCGCGCCATTTTTGGCGTTGCATATTGGGTCGCTAAGTTTAAATCTTGTTTATTATATAAAGCGTCAAAGAAGAGTGTCGCCGTTACTCCTGGAGTATTTTTTTCACCTTTCGGAGCATCTTCAGGCCCGCATCCGAGCAGTAGAACACTGCTTAGTAGGGCACAAATAAAAAGTATTTTTTTCATTGTTCATGGTTTAGAAAATATAATTTGCCTTTAGTGTGTGACTAAATAACTTTCTTGTAAAGGAGGTTAGGTGTTTTAGGTTGGTTTATTTTTATTTTATAATAAAAAAGGATGCAATATGCATCCTTTTTTATCTTAATTAAGCTGTTTATTGAACAAGCTCTTTGTCACTGAATTCTTCAGCAAATAATGGGCTTGATAAATAACGCTCTGTCGCACTTGGTAAAATTACCACAATATTCTTACCTGCATTTTCAGGTTTTTCTGCAAGTCGTTTTGCCGCAACAACTGCTGCACCAGATGAAATACCTACCAAGATACCTTCATTTTTCATTAACTCATGCGCCATTGCAATCGCATCTTCATTTGATACTTGCTCAGCAGCATCAACAACTTCTAGGTCTAAGTTACCTGGGATAAAGCCTGCACCGATACCTTGAATTTTATGAGGACCAGGTTTGATTTCTTCACCTGCTAAAGTTTGGCTAATAACAGGTGAGTTTGTTGGCTCAACAGCAACAGATTGAACATTTAAACCTTTTTCTAGTTTAAGGTAGCGGCTTACACCTGTAATAGTACCGCCCGTGCCGACACCTGCTACGAAAATGTCGATTTTACCATCCATTGCTTCGTAGATTTCAGGACCCGTTGTTTCAAAGTGAATTTTCGGGTTAGCTGGGTTTTCGAATTGTTGTAAAAGAATGTATTTTTCAGGCTCACTCGCTTGAATTTCTTTTGCTTTTTCAATAGCACCATTCATGCCTTTAGCGCCATCTGTTAAGACTAAGTTGGCGCCCAATGCTTTTAATAGTTTACGACGTTCTAAGCTCATCGTATTGGGCATGGTCAGTGTCAATTTATAACCACGCGAAGCAGCAACAAAGGCAAGAGCAATACCTGTATTACCAGATGTCGGTTCGATTAACTCTTTTTCTTTCGTTAAAACACCTGACTTTTCTGCTTCCCAGATCATTGAAGCGCCAATGCGGCATTTAACACTGAAGCTTGGGTTACGTGATTCTACTTTAGCGAAAACATTACCTGAGGTAACGCGATTAAGCTTTACAATTGGCGTATTGCCAATCGTTAATGAATTATCTTCAAAAATGTTAGACATAGTGTTCCCTTGGAAGCAATTTATCAATCGTGATCAAATAGCTTAGGCTACCGATCTGTAATAGTCACACTTTACTTTGCCAAATAAAAAACGAAAGTAAAGTTTGGCTATAACATATAGCGAATAGGCTTATAGCTTTTAGGAATAAGCCAAAAATCATCAGAGCTGCCACATAGTCGGGGGAGTTTTTACCCTTAAAGAATTAAGAGAGTGATTAGTTCGGCTTCTTCAAATAGGCAATCACTTGGCATGTATTTAATTCAACAATTATAACTGAGATCAATTTTCAAATTAGATTCTTGCCAGTTGTGATGGTAAATTGCGCAATCAAACGTAAATTTGGCTGTTTTATAACAAAAGTAAATCAAAACGTGGTAAAAGATTACCACCTAAAAATTGAAGTGATCGTTATGAATTTAATTCTAAAGTTAATTGCTGGCATTGTTGCTGGTATCTTAGTGGGACTATATGTGCCATTAACAGGTGTTGAACTCCTTTATACAGTAAAAGAAATAATAGGTCAGTTGATTACCTTTACGATACCGTTGATCATTTTATTCTTTATTGCATCAGGTATTGCAGGCTTACCAAAGGGCTCAGGTCACTTGCTTGGTAAAACAGTAGGGTTTGCTTATGGCTCGACTATTATTGCGGGCACACTTGCTTTCTTACTAGTTAGTACGATTATTCCGTTGTTTGACGGTGGCTTAACCTACGAAGCTGAAATTGCGACTGAAGTAGGAAGCTTTATTGATTTAGAAATTCCTCCTCTTATGGGGGTTATGACAGCCTTGGCTACAGCATTTGTGTTTGGTATTGGCATGAGTCAACTGCAACTTGATACATTAAAAAAAGTGTCAGACCAAGGACGCGATGTAATTGACGGCTTGTTAGCAAAAGTTATTATCCCTGCGCTTCCTTTTTATATTGCAGGTGTTTTTGCTGAAATGACCGTTGCAGGCACAGTCGTTGATACACTGCAAACGTTTGGTATTGTCTTACTTGCTGCACTGATTATGCACTGGTTATGGTTAACAGTTTTATATGTTAGTACGGGTCTTTTATTAAAACGTAATCCAATAGAACTTGTAAAAAATATGCTTCCAGCTTATTTTACTGCTTTAGGGACAATGTCGAGTGCTGCAACGATCCCTGTTTCATTACGTGCGAGCAAAGCAAATAATGTAAAAGAAGATGTTGCAAACTTTACTGTACCATTGTGTGCAACCATCCATTTATCAGGCTCAACTATTACGATAGTTACTTGCGCATTAGCTGTTATGTTTTTGTCACCGAATATGGATGTGCCATCATTATTCGGCATGTTGCCATTTATTATGATGTTAGGTGTCGTCATGATTGCAGCACCAGGTGCACCTGGTGGTGCAGTGATGTCAGCATTGGGGCTTTTAACCAGTATGCTTGGCTTCAATGAAGGCGCTGTTGCATTAATGATTGCACTATATTTAGCGCAAGATAGCTTTGGTACTGCTTGTAATGTTACAGGCGATGGTATTATTGCATTGTGGGTTGATCGCTTTAGCGAGAAAGCTTCGTCATAAAATTAATTTGCGAGGCGATATTTGATTTATCGTTTCGCTGTTTCTGTGCTAATGTGGCACATTAAATTGTGCGAAAGCATATATTTGGGTTATTCGAGGGTGTTCCATTGATTAATGTACTTTTAGTTGATGACCATGAACTTGTACGGACAGGGATCAGACGTATACTTGATGATGTTCGTGGTTTTAAAGTGGTTGGTGAAGCTAAAACCGGTGAAGAAGCAGTACAATTTTGCCGTCAAAATTCACCTGATATAGTGTTAATGGACATGAATATGCCAGGTATAGGCGGGTTAGAAGCAACGAAGAAAATCTGTCGTTATTGCCCAGACGTAAAAATAATCGTACTTACTGTGCATTGCGAAGACCCATTCCCTAGTAAAGTGATGCAGATTGGTGCTCATGGTTACCTAACCAAAGGGGCAGGTTCAGATGAAATGGTTAACGCGATTCGTGCTGTAAATGCTGGGCAAAGGTATATCGCACCAGAAATAGCACAGCAAATTGCACTTGCACAGGTTAGTGGTCGAACAGATGAAAATCCGTTTCAGAGTTTATCTGAGCGTGAGTTACAGATTATGTTAATGATTACTAAAGGTGAAAAAGCGCAAGATATCGCTGACCGTCTTAACCTCAGTTCAAAAACAGTGAATAGTTATCGCTACCGCATGTTTGAAAAGCTTAATGTGGGTGGTGATGTAGAGCTAACTCATTTAGCGATTCGCCATAAAATGATCGATATTGATAGTTCGCATTAATTTGCTCAATGTCTGATTTCGATTCTGCCCGCTTTCTTAAAACATTATCAAGCGAACCTGGTGTTTACAGGATGCTTGATAATGAAGGGCAAGTAATTTACGTAGGGAAGGCTAAAAGCCTAAAAAAGCGTGTTAGCAGTTATTTCCGCAGTAATGTTACTGATAGTAAAACCCGTGTCTTAGTAAGTAATATTTGTGGTATTGAAGTCACTCTAACTAATACCGAAACCGAAGCTCTATTACTTGAAAATAATCTAATAAAAAAATATCAGCCTCGCTACAATATTTTACTGCGAGATGATAAATCATATCCGTATATTTTACTGACTGATCATAAACATCCACGCTTAGCTTTTCACCGCGGTAGTCGCAAAATTAAAGGTGAATATTTTGGGCCTTTTCCCAGTGCAGGTGCCGTATCCGAAAGCTTGCGGTTAATGCAAAAGACCTTCCCTGTTCGACAATGTGAAGATGCTTATTATCGAGCTAGAAGTCGTCCTTGCCTTCAATACCAATTGAAGCGTTGTTCTGCACCCTGTGTTAATAAAGTTTCTGATGAAGAATACAAGCAAGAAGTTGATTTTGTTCGTAAATTTTTATTGGGTAAATCACATGAAGTCATTGCTGACTTGATTGCTAAGATGGAGCAAGCCAGTAAAGAGCTGAAATTTGAATTAGCTGCAAAAGTGCGCGATCAAATAATGCTACTTAGGAAAATGCAGGAACAACAATCTATTTCAGGTAATCATGCTGAAATGGACGTTGTGGGCTTTGCTCATCTGAATGGTTTAAATGCAGTTCACTTATTAATGATCCGCGACCATAAAGTGCTGGGCAGTAAAACCTACTTTCCAAAAGTGCCAAAGGATTCAGGACAAGAAGAAATTTTGACTTCTTTCTTAGGCCAGTATTATTTAGCGCCTGGTGCAACAGGGCGTATTGCCAAAGAAATTATATTACCGTTTAGTATTGAAGAGGGTGAGCCTTTAAGTGAGGCACTTACCGCTATTTCAGAGCGTAAAGTGAGCTTAAAAGTTGCCAATCGAGGTGAGCGGGCACAGTATCTAAAGCTAGCTAACAAAAATGCATTAAATAGCATCAGTGTAAAACAAAGTACCCAAGACTCAATTAATAAACGCTATGCGCAATTAAAAGAAACGTTACGCCTTGACGATATTAATCGCATGGAATGTTTTGACATCAGTCATACAATGGGTGAGAACACGGTTGCAAGTTGTGTTGTGTTTGATTCGCAAGGGCCCAATAATAAAGAGTATCGCCGTTTTAATGTAACGGGGATTACTGGTGGAGATGACTATGCCGCCATGGAGTTTGCATTAAATAAGCGCTACAACAAAGTAGTCGACGAAGAAAAAATACCCGATGTTATTTTCATCGATGGTGGTAAAGGTCAACTGTCTCGTGCTGAACAGTATTTTGAAACGTGGCCGCACAATAAAATGCCTCTGTTAGTGGGTGTTGCTAAAGGGACTAGCCGAAAACCAGGGTTAGAAACTTTACTCATAGATGGAGGACGCAAAACAATTCCACTTGATTCAGATGCGCCGGCTCTTCATTTAATTCAACATATTCGTGATGAATCACACCGTTTTGCTATTGCAGGTCACCGTAATAAAAGACAAAAACAGCGAACTCAATCACTACTCGAAGAGATTTCTGGGGTAGGGCAAAAGCGTCGTCAATCAATTTTAAAATATTTAGGGGGCATGCAAGGGGTAAAAGCTGCTAATATAGAACAATTAAAACAAGTTCCTGGGATCAGCCCTGAAATGGCTGAGAAGATATTTAATCATTTGCATGACAAGGCGTAGCCTTCATGCGAATATAGAAAAAAAGACATCTCCAAGTAGTTATGTGGAATATTCCAAACACACTCACAACCTTTAGACTTTTTCTAATCCCTATTTTTTTGGTGATTTTTTATTTGCCATTCTCATGGGCGTTTTTCGCAGCGGCATTTGTATTCTGGCTTGCGTCAATCACTGATATTCTTGATGGCTACTTAGCTCGTCGACTTGATCAGTCAACACCTTTTGGTGCTTTCTTAGATCCTGTCGCCGATAAAGTAATGGTTTGCGCAGCACTTGTAGCGCTTTCTAGTCACTATCAGAGCTTATATATGACAATACCTGCACTTGTTATTATTAGTCGTGAAATTGTTATTTCTGCGCTACGTGAATGGATGGCCGAGCAGGGCAAACGCGACAATGTGGCCGTATCAAATATGGGCAAATTCAAGACCGCCGCACAAATGCTAGCGATTATTGGCTTAATTTGGCAATTTGACACTTGGATGATCTACTTAAGTTATGGGCTTTTATATATCGCGACACTGTTAACGCTCAGTTCTATGTTGCAATATTTGATGGCTGCGTGGTCTGAGTTGACCAAAAATTGATCCTAAACGTCTAATTACACACCGTTTTAGATAAAAAATAAGCAAACAGTTCAAAACTAGCATTTTTTATATTGACGCGTTTAATAATCTCTGTAGAATGCGTCCGTGTTGAGAGGGCATAGCCCCCAAGATAAAGAAAGCGGCACTAGCTCAGTTGGTAGAGCGCAACCTTGCCAAGGTTGAGGTCACGAGTTCGAGCCTCGTGTGCCGCTCCAATTATCTAGCTTGGCGGAATGGCAGAGTGGCCATGCAGCGGATTGCAAATCCGTCTACCTCGGTTCGACTCCGGGTTCCGCCTCCATTCAACACTCCACACGCTCTAAGAGCAACCCGATGCCCGGGTGGTGGAATTGGTAGACACAAGGGATTTAAAATCCCTCGTTCGTAAGGACGTGCCGGTTCAAGTCCGGCCCCGGGCACCATTTGTGGTTAACTGCAACACCAAGTGTAGTTTTAAAACTTTTAGATTTAACCTTAGAGTTAATATGATGCGGCACTAGCTCAGTTGGTAGAGCGCAACCTTGCCAAGGTTGAGGTCACG
>NZ_JAOCZL010000018.1:0-2614 GCF_041414825.1 Pseudoalteromonas sp. 68 DY56-GL68 | reverse complement strand
AAATCCCTCGTTCGTAAGGACGTGCCGGTTCAAGTCCGGCCCCGGGCACCATTTATATAATACCTCTTTTCTATTTCATTTATATTTCTTTTAACAATCCCATCAACTTATTTTTTTATTGCCAAAATAGCTCTATAGTTTCCTAAGTCTTTTTTAAGTACAACTGAACTCAATAAATAGAATCAAGGAAAGATAATGGAGCAATTTAAACGGGGCTTAAATCAGTTTTGGGTTGGTGCAGTGTTTGGGGTTTGCTTAGCAATTTCATTAGTGCTTATTCCTATCGCAATTATTATGTCGAACATTAATGACGTACTTAAAATTCATGAAGTTAATGTGTTAGTTGAAAAAGTATCGACTGTTTTCGATAAATCAGAACAGGCTATTAGTAATGCTAAAGCGGCGCTAACCGATTTTGATAATGACGTAGTGATGGATATGCTGACAGCCGTACAATCTTATCAGCAACAAACACAGTCATTATTATCCTTTGAGCAAAAACAAGTATTAAAAGAGCAAATTAAAGAACAGCTTGCACAGCAACTTAAAGCTAAACTCAACGAGCAGCAGACGACATTCATATTATCTGTCTTTGAAAAGTTAGCAAATACAAAAAAGGGAGCGCAAGCGCTCCCCAATTAAGTACTTATTAAACTAAATTATTTGCGCCACGCGCCTTTAGGAATTGTTTGATCCAGTTTTTTGTTTTGCGAAGGATCAAAAGTAGGTAACTTACCCGCTTTGCGTTGAGTATTGTAATCCTTAGCTAACCAAATAACGACTCCAGATAACATGAATAGTGCTATTACATTTACAATAGCCATTAGTCCCATTGAAATATCCGCAAGAGTCCACACGATTGGCAACTCGCCAAGTGCACCAAACATGACCATTCCAAGAACAAGTAATCTAAAAACTAACATACCAGCTGCATGATTATGTTCTAAGAACAATAAATTAGTTTCAGCATAAGAATAATTTGCAACAATAGAGGTAAATGCAAAAAACAAAATTGCCACAGCAATAAAAGTTGCGCCCCAACTGCCAACATGCTCCTCTAGTGCTGCTTGTGTTAATGCAATACCAGTCACTCCTGAATCAGGTATCAGTTGTTGGGATAATAAAATCAGTGCCGCAGTAGCGCTACATATGATAATGGTATCAACAAATACACCTAGCATTTGTACGTAACCTTGAGAAGCAGGGTGAGGAGGGTTGGGTGTAGCAGTCGCTGCGGCGTTTGCCGCGCTACCCATACCTGCCTCATTAGAAAACAGACCACGTTTAATACCTTGGATCATTGCCTGCATTACACCATAACCAATAGCACCAGCGCCTGCTTGCTCAATGCCAAATGCGCTATTTATTACATGCATAAATACATCAGGTAATAAATTGTAGTTACTTATACAAACATAAAGAGCGACGAGGAAGTAGGCTAGAGCCATAAAAGGCACGACCATTTCTGCAAATCGAGAGATTGTTCTTAACCCACCGAAGATAATAATGCCAGAGCCAAGAACAAGCGAGATACCAACTATATAATTAGGGATTCCAAATGCAACTTCGAAGGCTGCTGCAATAGAGTTTGATTGAACAGCATTAAAGACAAGACCGAAAGCTAAAATTAAGCAAAGTGAAAAAATAACGCCCATCCAGCGCTTACCTAAACCGTATTCCATATAATAAGCAGGGCCACCGCGAAAGTTACCCTCTTCATCGACGGTTTTATAGGCTTGTGCAAGTGTGCTTTCGGCAAAACTAGTCGCCATTCCTATTAGTGCAATCAGCCACATCCAAAATATAGCCCCAGCGCCACCTAAATAAAGTGCAACGGCCACGCCTGCCATATTACCCGTGCCAACTCGAGCTGCTAGGGAAGTACAAAATGCTTGAAATGAAGAAATACCTTCACCACACCCTTTGCGACTTTGGAACATCACTTTGACCATATGAGGAAATTGGGTGAATTGGATAAAGCCAAGTCGAAGTGTAAAAAATAGCCCCGCAGCTATTAATAGGTAAACCAGAATGTGGCCCCAAAGAAGGCCACTTATACTATTTATAATATCTGTCATTTTTTCTTGCCTTGTGAGCGAGTGGAATCTGCGGCGAAACTTACCATAACAAGCGAGGAGAGTTTAGTTATTCTGTTAAAAAACTCACGTTATCCACAGCTTGCTGTGTGTAACTTGTTTGCATTTGGTGGGTATCTGGGTAATTTAAAGATAATCAAAAAAACCTTCAAAAAGTGCTTGCGTTAAAAATCCATCTCCCTATAATGCGCATCCACTGACACGGCGGGTAGCAATGAAAAGCGCTGAACAAGGTGACAGAGAGTTAAGTAAAACTTCGGTTTAAAACGGTCTAAAAAGAAAGTTTRAAATTAAGTGTTGACTCGAAAAATTAAGGATGTATTATACGCATCCCTAGCGACAACGTCGCAACGTTCTTCAGCCATGAGCTAAGAACGCAGTTCTTTAAAAATATAAAGCAATCATCTGTGTGGGCACTCGTACAAATTGAGTTCTAACAGCGACGCTTAGTTTATTAAGTGACGCAAACAAATTTAGAGTCTCAAATGTAACTGAGTGACTTCATAGTCAATTCGATA
>NZ_JAOCZL010000017.1:0-3368 GCF_041414825.1 Pseudoalteromonas sp. 68 DY56-GL68 | reverse complement strand
CAATGCGTTCAACCAATTAAGCAGCTTTAACAACAACGGTACGCTCACGCATTACGACTACGACCCGCTGGGTCGACGCATCGCCAAGCATACCGAGCATGGCAAAATTGATTACATTTGGGATAACGACCAGCTAATTGGTGAATACCAGCACGGCGAGTATACTTGGTACATCAACCTACCAAATCAATTTCACCCAGTCGCACTGATTAAACAGGGTGAGGTGTATTACTATCACCTAGACCAGCTGAACACCCCACGTTTTGTGACTAATATAAACGCAGAAGTTGTATGGCAAAACCACGCGGATGTGTATGGCTATGAAGAGCCAGAAGCCGATACTGACTTTAATAAAGAAAACACCTTCACTCAGCCAATACGTTTTCAAGGGCAATATTTTGATGAAGAAAGCGGCTTACATTACAACCGTTACCGCTATTACAGCCCCAAACAACAACGTTTTATAAACCAAGACCCCATTGGTTTAGTGGGTGGTATTAATCATTACCAATATGCGCCGAACCCAGTTAATTGGGTAGATCCGTTTGGGTTGATGTGTAAAGAGGGTGAAGCTTCATTAAAAGAGGCATTACATAATTGCACTCAATCGGGAATAATCAGTCCTGAGCTTTCAGATAAATTATACTTGGCCGCTCAGGATGGTAATTTAACTCCTAAAGAAATTAAGCATGGATTAGCTGCATTAGCAGTAGCTAAGGCTGCTCCTGTCCAGTCTCTAGTCAACTCCACTGCAACTACTGCTACACGAATAGCAGTTCAAACAGCAGCAAACGATGCTTTATATGTCGCTGAAAGAGCAATGTTAGCAAAAGTTGCTCCTTGGTTGGCCAGGGCTTTAGGTACAGTTTCTCTGCTTGCATATAGCCCGTCAACGGGTGGAGCTTTAGAGGAACTGGCTGGGCCTGATGGAACTATTTACTCCAAGCATAGCGACGAAGTTTATTATAAAGCAGTTGGAGTAGATGGTGACGAGTGGTCTACCGATGATGTTCAAGAAGATATAGGCTACCGTACTTGGCTTGCTAATGGTGGCGATGGTAGTATTAGCGAATGGCGAGGGTTAGGTAAGCCCCAAGACCTTGATGAACGAAATTCAGGCATTAGATTAATTGACATTGATAATTTATCTGCTAAGGATGTTCCTACATATAAAAGTGGTGAATTTAATGCTTGGTTTGATTCGCTTAGTCCTGAGGAATTGGCTCTACTATATAAGAAAGATAAAAAAATTAGGCGTAAAATTGAAAATGGCTTAAGGGGAGATGGTGGTATGCATGAACATCTAATGGTTTCTAAAGCACCCCACTGGAAAAAGTGGGGAGTTACTGTTGAACAAGTTCATAATGATTATTCTGTACCAACTGAAAAGCTAAAATGGACAATACCAGGTTCCTCAACTCAAGGTGGCCATAGGATATTAAACCCAGAAACAAATGAAGTCACTGCTCCGGGCTCGTCAATATTCCATAAGCAGTTAGGGGAAGCCATAGATCAAAGTAGCTCCTTAGAACAATTTGATGAGAAGCTTAATGACTTAAAGGATAAGTGGAAAATAATAGTAGAAAAATAAAGAGAGTATTTAATGAGTACAACTATTAAAAGTTTAGAAGATATATTGTTAAAGTCCCTACCTGAGACAGAGTGGGAGGATGTTGATTTATCTGATGACGATTGCATATATCGAAAGTTTTATTTTGATTATCTTTCAAATGAACAAGCATTTGAAGCTCTATCCTTATTTCCTAATTCAAGGATGCTTTTTAATAAATATTTAGCTATCAAGTCTGGAATAATGAATAAGGAGAAAATATCTGATGGAGAGCTTGTTGAGATCGTCAAAAGATATTTATCAGACGTCAGTGTTTTCTTAGAACATGATAATGATTTTTTGACTATCAATTTTATAGATAATATTTCATCTGTTAAGGTTTCACCAGAAAAAATAAACTTTAAATCAGGTGAAAATAAGTTGCATTCTAATATTTATGGTTCAATTTCAGAGTATTTAATTGATGAGCTTCCTGATGATGATGCTGTTTTATTACTTTATGATTGGTCTTTAGAAAAAACACGTTGGGCAACTGTATCAGCCTACTTTTTAAGCTCTTTTATTGGCCTAGAAAATTCAAAAAGTCTAGATGCAGCTTTTTCGCTATGGAAAAGTGAAAACAGTAACTGTTATTGGGCTGAAAATAGCCAGCTTTCCGCAAATGGAGTTGTATACTGCAAAGCGACTCAGTAAATACTAATATGCATGGGCTCTGTAGAGGAAATAAAAGTACTTGATGGTTGTGGTTATAGATTTAAACGCCATAAAAATGATTATAGACTCTAGTATTGAATTTGATAATACAGACATGTTCTATGAAACTTTTAATGAAAAGCCAAAGTATTTTTTAGATGAAGAGTTAGAGGAAACATATGTGCTTTTCGTCGAAAAAGGGGTTTCAATTTTATATGACGATGAAGGTGAGTTTGAGTGTTTGTTTTTTCATTTCAATGGTGATGAAGATGTAAAGCAGTGTGAATTAAATGTTTTAGGCTTCACTTTCGGTATGGATTTGGTCGATGTAGAAAATAATATTAAAGGTGGCGGATATAGCCTTGTTAAGGCTATAAGTTTGGATGGCACTGGAGGAGGGGTAAATGGTTCAAAAGTTATTAAGAAATAAAATGTTTATATAAATATAGAGTTTAATAAATTAGGATTTATTTC
This sequence comes from Pseudoalteromonas sp. 68 DY56-GL68, assembly GCF_041414825.1. Classification (NCBI taxonomy): domain Bacteria; kingdom Pseudomonadati; phylum Pseudomonadota; class Gammaproteobacteria; order Alteromonadales; family Pseudoalteromonadaceae; genus Pseudoalteromonas; species Pseudoalteromonas sp. 68 DY56-GL68. The sequence goes on along the minus strand of NZ_JAOCZL010000017.1, from coordinate 631 downwards.
TTTATTATATTTCATGGATCAAAATAATTATCCTAGCTAAGTTTTTAACGCTTTCTTTTATAGTATCTATTAAACGTAAAAAATACTCTGTCAAATTTTAAGATAAATATGCTTTTTAATAACATGGATGTTTCAAAAGGTTTAGGGAACTTTGTTTAAACTTTTTTAGCCACGACAGCTAAAATAATATCAAAAATCAACTCAATGCGTTCAACCAATTAAGCAGCTTTAACAACAACGGTACGCTCACGCATTACGACTACGACCCGCTGGGTCGACGCATCGCCAAGCATACCGAGCATGGCAAAATTGATTACATTTGGGATAACGACCAGCTAATTGGTGAATACCAGCACGGCGAGTATACTTGGTACATCAACCTACCAAATCAATTTCACCCAGTCGCACTGATTAAACAGGGTGAGGTGTATTACTATCACCTAGACCAGCTGAACACCCCACGTTTTGTGACTAATATAAACGCAGAAGTTGTATGGCAAAACCACGCGGATGTGTATGGCTATGAAGAGCCAGAAGCCGATACTGACTTTAATAAAGAAAACACCTTCACTCAGCCAATACGTTTTCAAGGGCAATATTTTGATGAAGAAAGCGGCTTACATTACAACCG
>NZ_JAOCZL010000016.1:0-23158 GCF_041414825.1 Pseudoalteromonas sp. 68 DY56-GL68 | reverse complement strand
CTTATATGGACTCCTCCGATTGCACAAGCCTTTTTACATTAAGCTGATGTGATTGCGTACTTATATACGGACTCTAATGAGGCGCTACCTCGGTCACTTTGATGTTTTCGCGCCCTTGTGCCTTATCTGCTACACGGTATCTTCGTACACTAGCGGGTTTTCAGGCTATCAAGGGTAGGTCTCACCACTTAATGCTCTATCTTGGCTTGTTCAATTCTTCTGCTGACTAATTTTTTATTCTTTTACTTTATGCTGTCAGTATTGTCGGCTCATAATCCGTTCCATTTTTAAGTAAGGCATAGGCGGTTCTCATTGTTTTGTTTGCTAATGCAATCGCCGCGCACTTAACCCCTTTTCTTACCAGAAGGCTTTTTATCCATCGTTCTTTTTCAGTCGAGGCCTCTCTGTTTTTTAATTTACTCACTATCGAGCGAGCGCCTAAAAATAGATTTCGCCTTAATGCTCCACCTCGTCTTTTAGGTATACGGCCTATCTTTGCTTTACCGCCGGTCGAATGCTGTAGTGGTGTCACACCTGCACACGCCGCAGCACTTCTTCCATTGCTAAACTGTGTTGTGTCACCTAAAAAAGACAGGAGTTCGATAGCAGTGATTGGGCCGACTCCTTCGAGTGCCATTAAGCGTTGACAGCCATCATTTTGTTTTGCAATACGCTCGATTTGTTTTTGTAACTCTACTTTGTTGTCACACTGCTGTTGATAAAGAGCGTAACTCAGCGCAAGCGCATGTTTTAGTTCTAATGGCAGCATGTTTTCTGCATCTTCTAAAATATCGGGTATGGCTGCTTTAAATGCGGCCTCACTTTGGTTAATCACAATACCAAACTCAAGAAGTAAACCACGTATCTGGTTTGATAATTGAATCTTTTGTTTATCTGCGAGCGCCCGAACCTTACTAAGAGATTGCAATGCTTGCTCTTCGATAGAGAGAATTTTACAGGTGCGGACATTAGGCACTTTACTAGCAATGGCTATCGCAATAGCATCGTTTGCATCTGTTTTTTGGCCTTGTCTAAATGCTTTAACAAATAAAGGGTCAAGCAATATGACTTTATGACCAAAAGATTGCGCAGTACGTGCAAAATATTGAGCGCTTGCGCATGCTTCCATAACAACAACGGATGGTTTTGCTTTAACTAATAATTCAAGCAATGCTTTGCGGTTGGTTTGTTTATTAAATTTAAGTTTATTACCTTGAAACTGCGCAACTTGGAAAATGTTTTTTGCTAAATCAATAGCAATTAAATTAGACTGTGTCATGTATGGACTCCTTAATTGGTAAAAGATGTTTTGCAATTTCTTTATACCGTACTCTCCCGTTAATGGGGAGGAGTCCATACATCTGCTACCTTAGATTAATTCGCCCATTTTAAACAACGCAAACTCACCTGGCTCCATTTTTTGCCAGCGTTCGTCATTAGTGAGCGGCCTTGTTGCAATGACAGTAACCACATCGTTCGGTGTGGTTTCTTTTTGAAAATCAACCACCATATCAGCATCAATCAAAGTCGCTTTACCAAATGGCGCACGACGAGTGATCCAGTGCAGATTATTAGTGCAATATGCCAACACATACACACCGTCAGTGAGCAACATATTAAACACGCCCTTTTCACGTAAAGTATGCGCAAGTTTAGCCACATAGCGAAACACGGATGCCATATTTGAAGGACGTTTAGGGTATTTTTCTCGCACTTTATCAAGTAACCAGCAAAATGCTAATTCACTGTCGGTATTTCCAACAGGTCTATAATGCTCAGGTTTTAAATCATGATAATTAGAAAGTTGACCATTATGAGCATACGTAATTTCACGCCCCCATAGCTCACGAGTAAATGGGTGGGTATTTTCAAGACACACACGCCCACGATTCCCCTGACGAATATGGCTTATCACCGAAATACTCTTTATTGGGTAAGCTTTCACAAGCTTGGCAATCTCAGACTGGCAACTTGGCTCTGGATCTTTAAACGTACGACAGCCTTTTCCTTCATAAAAAGTAATACCCCAACCATCTTTATGCGGCCCCGTATTACCCCCACGTTCTAATAACCCTGAAAAACTAAAACAAATATCCGTTGGTACATTGGCCGACATGCCAAGCAACTCACACATAAAATAAATTAACCTTTAAAATCATAAGTATAATATAAAAATTGAAATGATAAATTGCTTTTGGTCACAGTTTTGGTCACAGTTTGGTTTTTGTAACGCTAAATTTCAATTAGTTTTAATTCAATATGGACATTGTTAAACAACCTTGTAGTAAAGGCAAACGGTTATACGCTTGGATTTATGCCTAGCAGCCTTTTCCATGTACTTTATTTATTGTTTTTATATTTCAATTTTGCTTTTGTTTAAGGAACTGCTTTATATTGGCACGACTAATGTAAAAGCACCTTAAATCTTTAGAGTAGTCTTATCTTTGAATTTCAATTGAAGATAAGCTTTTGAGATTTGCTCTATTCAAAAGCCCTTCGGTTACTTCCTTAGGGTCAAATTTTTGCATCAAACACCATAATTGATATAACGCCTTGCTAACAAGCGACAACGCGATGCCACTTAACTTGAATATTGTGCCATAAACACGGAGTTGAAATTGCGACTGAAGTCGCCAAGCGTTAGGAGTCTTTGTTGAGCAATTTGTTATGTTTGTAGCCTAGTTTGATACCAAAGCTTTCAGCATACCTAATTGCTCATCAGAATTGAAAACCCCTTGCGCTAGAGCAGATGTAAATAAAGGAACCCAATCTACTGCATTTAGGTCAGCGGGACGCGTAGCTTGCCTTCCGTCTTTCCACCAAGCTAGACGTATCTCTTCTTGACCACCTTTAACAAAAATACGCTCCAAACAAATTGAATTGTTCTCTTCTTTCTCCCAAGCACATGCGAGAACATAGCAATATTTAGTTGTTTTAATAGCTAACTCTTTAGCCTCTTTCTCTGTCATTTTTCCTCCAAAAACATAACAATTTAATAGTGCGCAAATCGCGCATATTTCTGATTGATTTAGTTTTAACAAAATTGATAACTCATTGCCAACATTATTAAAAATTCAAGTTATGGATTTTTGAGAAAGATAAAAGTATGCAACTTGCGCATTTTCTTAAATATGGATGAAAACTATTAATTCAGAAGCTAAAAATAAGGATTTTACAGAACACCAACGTCCGCTCATAGTTACCTGCCAGATCAGGTATAAGCTACTACAGTTAAATTCATTTTTACTCGAGCGATACCTCTTATCTATTCAACTATAGGTTCTAGTTTACTGTTCAAGCCTTCAGCCTTACTTTTGTAACTCACAAAGTCAGCTTTCTCTGTTGGTGTTGGTAGTGGTGAGTTATGTGTGTGAGTTGATAAGGTTTGGTTCATTTGTTCAACCAAACCGATTAAATCAAGCAGTACTTGAGCCACATTGACTGAGCTATCCCCTAACCACACTGTTTTGCCTTCGACCTTTGCAAGTTCACTTGCCTTAGCATGTAAGGTTTTTAATGTTTTTAGATTCATGTTTTCAGTAGCTTCAATATCCACCTGCTTTTTACTGCCAAGCAATAAGCCTTCGAGTGCAACTATGAGGGCCTTTTCACCTACTACTGTTTTTAAAGCGCCCATGATCTCATTGACTTGGTTACCATCGACTTTATTTATATCGTGGGTGTCTATGCTGCAGGTGCGTTGGTGATATTGTTCTGTGCGGTTACGCGATTTTATTTTGCTGGTATCGCTCTGCTGTGTTATTTCCCCATCCGTTGAAAAATGCCAGTGACCATCGCGGCCTTGTAACTTGCTGCGGCTACTTTGTTGTAGCGTGACATCGGTGCGCTTGTGTTCTGGCACCAAACTTTGCCAAGGTAATAAGTTGGTGATGACTGGATGGCTGTTCAGTCCATCGATGTATTGAATTAAGCAATGCATGCCTGGTGCAGGTTCGTTTAACACACCATGATCAGCGGCTTGGCCTGTGCCTAATGTGACTTGCTGAAATACAGGCACCGCTAATGGTTCGCCTGTTTTAGGGTTAAGCAATTGCACATCAGCGCCTTTGAGTGGCTTAAAGGCACTGCTGATCATCGCTTTGTTTGGCAAATCATAAATACGTTTAATGCGGGCGAGCTGGGGTAAATGCTTACGTTGCCCAAGTTCTGGAAAGTATCGAAGTACTAAGCGCTTTATAGCGTTTTTGACCATCTGATCACCTGTCTATCATCTTGTAATGTTACTTCAGTAATAAACCGCCCATTTAACTTTATACCAGGGCGTAGCTTAGGGATTGCCATAAGCATACCTGCGTTTGAAGCTATTACTTTAATTGGGTGTTCTTCAAAGTCGGTGATTTCAGTGTTTGCCCAGCGTGAGTCGTGCCAGCTACCTGCATACACCTTCCCATCAGGGCGCTGCTGAAATATAAACTGAGGAATACTGAACACATCAGCGCATTGCCTTAGCGCTTCAATCCCTGTGCCATGGTGATAAAATGCCGGCACGGCGGTTTGTGTGTAATCTGCATCAGGATAAACAAACGCTAAACCTGTTTTACTTAGCTCGTCACACACGTTCGCAAAGGTGGCATGACGAATAGCAAAGTTATGGGCAAACGATAAGGCGCCGATCAATTCACGGCACGTTAAAAACCAGCGGCCATTGCTTTGATGTTTTGCTTCAATCACACCTAAAAAATACGGCTGCATAGCATCAATGCTGTAGCCTATGTGCAACTCAACAATCCCTTGTGGCTCATGCTCTGCGACAATAACAAAGCTTGCACGGCCAGTGCTGAACAAATCAAGCTGTGTATTATCACTAACAATGCTTGTCACCTGTGCACCACCAATGGTGAGCACTTTAATTAGCCGGTTACTACTCATGGCCCTTCACTTTGTTCAAACGCAGCTTGTACTGTGGTGTGTCCATCAACGGCTTGGGTTTGGCTGTTTTCTTTAGCCTTACCATCAATTTGCTGCTGATTGCGCTCGGCGGTTGAAAGGACTTCAAGCAACTTAAACGTGACTTGCCACGCTTTAACCTCTTCAAGCTCAACTGCTTTTACTTCATCATTGAACTTCGCTTTACGTATTTTGTACGCTTCTGTGATTTCACTGTTAATGGTGTACTGTAGACGAGCGCCATTTTCATCGGTTGCTTTGGCCTGTGTGATTAACTCAGCAAGTTCAGCATGATCCTTAAAAGGAATTTTTGTATTGATAGTGACCACACCTGGCTTAACCCCTTTATCACCCGACAAGGTAAACGAACCTAACCCGCTCAAGTCATCACTTGGCAACTTAATGCCACAATTAATACGTATTTCATAACCTGGTACTTGCCAGCCATTTAACGTGATCATGCAAAAAGCTCTTTAATTGTTTGAATGTTATCGCCACTGCCAACAAACACGCAGTAAGCCCAATGCATGTCGTTATTACCTAATGTTTCAATTTGCTGTGCAAGTGCTCGCGCACTTTGTGCATTGCTATGCGTTACCGTTAAGTTTGCACCCGCTTGAAAGGTTGTTTCAGTTAGCCGATTATCACGGGCAGCTTTTAACTGCTCGGTGTCAGTAAGTGCCGCATTAATATCTGTAATGAGTTGCACACCTTCGTCGTTCACCAGCTGCTTGCTTTTGTCGACAAAAGCATTAGCAAGCGCAGGCAATGCACAGCAATCATTTACATGCTGCCACTCGATTGATTGCTCTGTTGTAGGCAGACGCATTTTATCGGTATCAAGGGTTGCTAAGCTGCTCGCATGTTGCTGCGCATGCGTAAAGGCTGGCAGCGCACACAGGACATTAAAGGCCGTAAGCTTGCTAGATAAACCAGCTGCACTTGGGGCGCTGCAACTAAGTATGACTGCATTGAATGCGTTAGGTCGTTGCTGCCTTGTTGCATCGTTGATTGCTTTTGCAAGTAACTGACTCCCCGCCGCTGCCGTAATAAGGCTAGGCGTTTGGTAACTGTTTAGGGCAATGATATGAATGCTCTTGCACGCAGCATTCAGTGCCGCCCTGCTTTGTGTATTAAACGAAGCTGGTAGTTCCATAGCGTTACCTAAAAACCGTAAGCAGTGACTTTAACGAGCCGTAAGCCCACACAAAAAACCACATAGGGTATGCTTTCCAACGAGGTACACCGTAGAACGTAAGTAAAATAAAGAACTCGTAATGTGCATTCTCACGACCTGTTTTCAATGCGTAATCATGCCAAATAGCCGCGGGTAAGCCTTTACCAAAGGGATTATGAAACCAGCGCACATACCAAGGTAAGGTAAACCCGTCTGTAACAAAGAACCGGTGCACCTCACCAAACTTAGTTTTGAGTGGCTCAAGTAATTGTGCTTTGCCTGCACTGATAAAGTTAAGTTTTACTTGCATAGCTACACCCTAAATGACAGAGAACTTACGTTCTTTTAGCTCAAAAATATCTTGCTCATAGTCGGTATTGATAAGCGCTTGGTTAACAATCCACACGCCATTGGTTTCAAATTTAAGTGGCAAGGTGAATACACCATCTACCACTTCGGCAGGCATTAATTGAACACGGCCCGTATCAACGCGCTTAAACGGCACTTTGAATTTACGATCAGGGATAGCTAATTTTCCTGTCGCAATCACCGCATCACTTGATTGCGGCACCGTGTATTCGTTTTCGTTGTTTACATACCCCTCAAGCTGCCCTGCAACATTATCGATAATGACAGGGATTAACTGTGTTTCAACAGGATTCAGACTGGCGAGGTAATCATCAACATTGTGATCACTGACAAGCGCTTTAGAGCCAATATAATCAGCAAAGAAATAGGCCTTCCCACCAATATCTACGATACTCTGTTGCTTAAATAACGTGATACTATCGGGGAGCTGTGGTGCGATAGCACCTGATTGAATTAATAATAAAACTTGCATGTCATGTTCCTTCGCTTGCACTTAGCGGAATACGAAAACCTGTTGTTTCATAAAGACAATTAGACGCCCACTCTTCTAATGCTTGTCGAGTGAAATATTTATTCGAGATGTTAGTCATAGCGAAGTAACCATGTTGCTCTTGCATATCCGACATAAATAGATCTTTTGATACTTGCGTAAGCCCTCCTGAAAACATATTCACTGCAAAGGAGTGGCTGGTACGCAATGGCGTCTTTCCTGCTTTTGCTGTTGTCATATCTAAGTCAGGGTTAATGCCAAATAAAATGCTGCAAATATCATATGTGTAGCCGCCACTGCTTGACGAACCGATTGATGAACCGATTAGCGATAACGAACCATTGAATAACGCAATGCCTGAAAAATCTTTGTCGGTCGATGTAGAAGTTGGATTACTTCTTAACTGCCTCACTATGCCGACCTCTGGTATGTCATCCGTTTTTGTGAGGGTATTTAAGTCAACCAGCTTTGATGCGCTTCGCGTATTATTCGAATACAAGTGAGTACAGTATAAAGTGCCATCTTCAAGTATACCGAAACTCGATATCAACTCTGTATTTTCGTATGCAGTAGGGCTCACTACTGCCGTCATATCAATCAAGTTAACTTTTACAATTCTGTGATAACTAGAGCTATTTTCATCAACAAGGCCAATAAAGTGCGGCACACCATCAATCAAATGTATGATTGAAACGCTTCCTTTAAATGAAACATTATTTCGCGGTAAGTCGTTTCTCAATAATACCCATCGAATAGAGCCGTCTTTGTTGTAATACCGAAGCCCTGTCGCATGTATATCGATATAACCACCTAGCGCATCATAAACGTTTGGATAAGTTCGTGATGCAACTGAGCCAAATGTATAACTCGCTGCTGTTGTTGCATCATAAATGTATGCTAAACGCTCATTTTCAGGCCATGGCAATAACTGCGTGGTTCTATGTAAGAACTCCCCAGCTTTAAACCCATCGTTGCGCTGCTTAACAATGCTATCCATTTAAAACTCCCATACATCATCTGCGGCGTTATAAACAAACACCCGCTCGTTTTTATCATCAGCCACGATGTTCACTTGCACATCAACCGCACCATCTTCTAGACGCTTAAACTTTGTTGCTTTGCCCTCTGCGATTTTTAACACTGGCTCACCGTTACTTGCTCGAACTGAAAACCAATCCCCATCTTGTAATTGGGTTTCGTCTTTACGAGTAATTGGCGCCGCGAACTCTGCGGCTTTTAACGAATAACGATTAAAAACAGTGATTGGCCCCTCTGGTTTAAAGGGTAAATTAGTGATGTAGTCTGTTTTTTCTAGGTATTGCGCATGTGTGTGGACATCAAATTCAGACTTACTAACAAACTCCCCCACTTGCACTTGCCAGGGCAACGCGCTTAACGTGATATTTAAGTCATCAGCAATGTTTTGGCTTCGCCATACAATGCTTTTCGCGCTGTAGTTTCCATAAACCTCAGCACTCGTTTTTGTTTTACTTTGTCGTGCAGTCGTGACCACCGCGATAAGAATTTGCTCATTATTCGCCTTGGTCGCAACGGCGCCATACCAGTTATAGTCAAAGTCGCCGACGTCGTAGCCCATCACGGCACTGATCACCACGGCATTACCATCGATGCGCGATACCGCTTTAACAGGTTCACTGTGCACAATGTTTGCTGGGATCACCGTGTTTGGGTCTATTGGCGCGGTTTCGTCTTGGCCATCAATATTCGCAAACACAAAATGCGTAATGTTTTGTACTTCATCACCGGCGAATACGGCGTTGCGATAATCTAAGCCCGCATTGGTTATTTGTAATTGACTCACCCTGTTACCTCTTGATCATATTCCACAAGGCCAATGGCATCGGTTGTATTGACCGTTGCCATCGCGCTTAAAAAGTAGCGGCGGCATGTTCTGCCATACTGCTCGATGACTTCATTAACAAGTTGTTCTTTGCCGCTAAACTCATCTTCTAACATGGCAATTTCCACCATATCCCAATCAAAGCCTGGTACGCGCTCATTCACTTGGATATAACCAAAACCAAGACGCTTAAAGATCCGCTCCATGCCAACATTTGAGCCAGCATCAGTGGCATTGGCAAACGCATGTTTTACACGCAAGCCATAAAGTGCGGCTGATTCACCAGGTAGGCGATTGATAGAGCGTTCCCATGCAAGCAAGTCTAAAATAGCGGTTTGTGCTGTTTCGCTGTGTTGCTGCTCAAGCCACCAAAATAGATAGCTCTCAACTTCCTGCCAGTAACTTTGCGCAACCTTTGCCAGTGCTTCTGCATCTTTGCCGCTCAACCAACTAGGTAATTGCGGTACTAATTCATCATGCATTCGTTAGCACCACACTGTTGATTGCCGGCAACCATAGCTCGCAGTTAATATCTGCATTGTCGAAACGGATTGTCTTAAGCTCTCGAAACTCTGCGTGTAATTCGCTGGCGAGCTGGCTAAAACTAAATAATGTGTTGGGCCGACATCGAGTGACATGCTTGTAAGCCGCGTTTTGTCTGAATGCTGCACGAATAAACTGCTCAATGTCGGCACGACGATCAGCGGTATTGGGGTGTTGTTGATAGTTCGCGACAATATCAAAGGGCTGATAGTTAATTGCATAAACCTGCAAATCATCGCCACTGCCGTGATTACCTTCAGCAATGTGATTGTTAATTTGGTTCAATAAAGCCGTGCTGATTGCACCTACATCTAAATACACATAGGCATTTGCACTACCTGGCCCCCGTGGTGCGTTCTTTTCAAATACGATGTTATCAACTGAAATACCCGTAAAGGTTGAAATAATAGAGCGATACACCGCATCAACGTGATAGCTGCCTAGAGACGAAAATGCATCACGTATACGCAACCGATAGTTATCATCTGTTTCAACGTCTTGCCCTGCTCTGGTTAGCCAATCAGTCTTATTCGTAGCTGTGAGGTTTTCAATATCTGAGATAACACGTACATAGTAACCCGCGGCTAAGTTGTAGCTTTGCCCTGTCTGCTCAGCCTCGACTGACACAGTGTGTGTTGCTTCTCCCGCAGCAAAGGTTTGATCAAATAACGTCACGACACGATATACGTGCCCGTTGATCGGTAAGCTCTCTATTACTGTGCCTTGGGGGATCACTAATTCCGTGTCGGTATCTGTGCGTGTAAATTCAATCAGTCCTTTTGCTTTTACCGCAGGCAACTTAAAGGTTTTACGCGATTCGCCGTGTTGCTCTAACCACTCATCACTGGCAAGCATAACAAAGGAATTAGGCATTACCTTTGTGATCAAGCTATCGATAAGCTGTCGTGCAGGCTCAACCATGATGGATTTTTGCAAACGAAAAAACGGGCTAAACGTGCTTGTGTTGTTAACCGAAAACTCACCTTGCTCAACATGCTTTTGCCACAGTGCGTGCAGTTCTTCATCCGTGACAGGAATGCCCGCGGCTTGAAGCTCTTGCTTAAATAACGTGGTGTAGTCCATTAAATGGCCCCCTCAATCGTGTGAGCGGTGACACTAATTTCACCTGTCAGCTGCTTTATCACTTTGATGGTGCCTGGCTTCAAACGCTGATCTTGCTCCACTATCAACTCTATCTCCGTTAAAATTTTGGCAACGATGTTGTTATTACGAAGGCCAATGAGCTCAACCAGTTTGCCGCTTTCAATAATGCGGTGCTTAATATCCTGTGCAATCACATCGCTATTCGTTAGCTGGCTAGGCACGGCAAAGCTATCAAGGGCCAAGTCCTGATCAACAATGTTTAAATCAATATTGATAGTTGTCATTAGCCTGTAAGCTCCATCATTGTTTCAATACTGTTTAATGGGTCTTCAGACTTAACCGTTAAATTATCGATGTAGACACGTTTACTGTTATCCGTTTGACGCGAATTGTCTGTGTTGTTACTTGTTGCTAGGCTTTGCAAATACGCTGACTTTTTCACACTTGGCTTATAGCTTTTACTGTGTTGTTGGGTACTCAGTTGCTCAACGCTGTTAGCATTGGTGTGTACTGCGTTAGTAACTGCCTGATCTGTTTTTGCTACTGTTTGGCTAATATGACTGTTCAGGCCAGATAACTCGGCTTGTTTTGCATCAAATACAGGCGAATTAGCAGCGTTAGTAAAATGGTTAGCTGAAGCATAGTTATTCGTAACGGTACGATTAGGTATAGCAGCGGCATTATCAATAATGCGTTTGCCATAGTCGCGGCTATAGGCCTGATCCGCATGCTGCATAACTAAGTTTTTTGGTTGGCTGCGATCAATGCTTTCATAGGCTGATACCGCTTCTGTTCTTATTTTTGCTTCGGTATCATCAATAAGACCAAGCTTTTCAAGTAACCACTTAACACTGTCAATCACGTAATCAAACGATGCTTTCACATTCACAAATGCTTGCATGAGTGCTTGACCCCATGCCGTGTTTTGGAATGCGGCAACAAGATCATCCCAGTAATAAATCAGCGCAGCCACGGCGGCAACCAATGCGATAATACCTGCAACAACCCATGTAACAGGGTTTGCCCACAGTGCAGCATTAAATAACCATGTGGCGGCTTTACCTGCCAACATCACGGTTTTAAACGCACCAAACGCAATCGATGCAGCGGCGACTGTCGCAATAAGTGATAAGAATCCCAGTACACGTAAAGCAATCAACGCCCCTTGCCAAAGCTTAGTCAGTAAGGTTAAACCACTGGTGAGTGCAGCGGTTGATACAAGCGCCATGCGATAAAGGCCCATTGTGAAAATAACCAACCCATACACGGTGATCAGCGCAATAATGCCCACCACAGCCGTTGCTATCACACTGGATAAAACAGGAAAGCGCTCAGTCAGGGAAACGATATATGCAAAGCCAGCGGCGAGTTGTTCAACAAATGGTTCAACCACAGGTAGTAAACGATTGCCTACCGCGGTGGCTGCGGCATTAAACGAACCGACTAAACGATCCCACGGGCTGGCAATAATGTTTGCCATTTCCGCGGCTTTTGACGCATCTTGTACATTTTCAAAGGTGTTAATGCCTGCTTTGAGCTTATCAACTTTGGTACTCAGTACGTCGATTGCTTTCGCGCCCTGCTTACCAAAGATTTGTGTCAACACATCACCGCGTTGTACAGAACCCAATGAGGATAAGCGTTCATTGATACGCCCTAACACCACATCAATCGCCAACATATCACCATTATCAGCGGTCAGTTTAATGCCCAGTGCGTCTTGTGCTTTGCCAATGCCCTGTAGTAACGAGGCGGCTTGCGTGCCTGCCACCGAGCCTGATTTAGCAACCAGCTGTAATTCACCCACTAAGGCAAATTGCTGTGCTGAGCTTAAGCCAATATTGGTTGCCGTTGCCCCAAGGTTGGCAAATGCGGCTTGCATTTCAGCACCGGTGGTTTTATATAGTTGTACCGCTGTCGCTGTTTGGCCTGCAATTTGATTTACCCAATTGGCCTTCCCCATTTTATTGGCGGTTTGCTCAAAAATACCGTACATGGTGCCCATGTAGCTGGTGATTGTTGACGCGTCCGCTTTGGTCGCCACAGCGAGCATGTTTGATGTTTTCGTAAACTCAGATAATTCATCACCATTTAAGCCCGCAATCGCAGACTGAATGTCATAAGCGCTTCGCACAAACTCTGCGGAGTTACCGCCAAATTGAAAGCCAAACTCATAGGAGGTTTTAGTCAGTTTTTGTAGCGCATCATCGGCAACACCCAATGATTGTACTTCACCCAATGCGGCCACATGATCAATGGCGGGATTTAAAGAACGAGCCAGCGCAAAACCGCCCGCGACAGCCGTTGTTGCACCGCGCATCATTTGATCTTGCGAAGCTCGTGCTTGGCTGCTCAGCTGGTTAATTTTAGCCATGACTTTATTAACCGGCCCAGTGACTTTATCAATGATGCCGATTGAATAAGTGAGCTTATCTAACTTGCTGAGGGTTGCCATTAATCGCCGCCTATTGCTGTACAAATACCGTTGTTTACGGCTATTGCTAAGTTCTCTTGTTCACTGGTGTATAAGTAAAGAGCCTGTGCCAAGCTTTCATCCGTTGGGGGGATCACGCCAAAGTATTTAGCGTGATACGCCAACAACTGATCAAGTCTGTTTTTGCCTATTTGCTTGGCTCGGCTTTCGATTTTTTTACTTTGAAATTAAACTCTGGTTGATACTCTTCAACCACCGCCCCCACTAAGAACAATGGCGCACCAGGCTCTTGCACTAACTCTTTAAGCTTCGCTACATGACTTTCAATGACGGTGTCTAACAAAAAGTTGGTTGCCGGTTGCACTTTGTTATTGGGCTGCGTTGCATTTAAATACTTGTTGTAGTCGTTAGCGTTAATGTTAAAGGTGATTTCACCTTTCGAAGTCTCAACGGTAATTTTCTTTTCAAACGCCATGATCAATACTCTCTTTAATATCTGCTTGGTCTAGCAGCGTGTAGGTAAAATAAGGGCCATACTTGGCAGCGGATTGCTCACACAAGGCAATGAACTCGTCAAAGTCATTTGGATTTGCAAACACCTGGCAACCGGCAGACCACTTATCAACTTGGGTTGATGTGGTTTTACTGTTTGCGCGGTGGCAGTTAATGCCAAAATAACCTTGCTGTAGTTGCGCCTCTGGTGTGACGTCCGTGTCTAACTCGGTGTCTTTATTGTTGTCACGCAAGACAACAACGGGTTTATGTTGTACAAGGGCGCGGTATTTGCCCTGGTGATAACCCAACGTCCATAAGCTTTTATGCTGTCCTGCAACTAGCACGGCAGTACCGTCTACGTTCATCGGGTGTTTACGCCAGTAAAGGCCTGCGTCTGTAGTGGCTTTAAACTGGTTTAATTGCCACTCACCACCTTGTTGATACAGCACACAAATCGCATCATTAAACGTATTGGCACGGGTGTTTGCATGGCGAATACCAATAATGTTTAGGTTTAATTCACCTTCAAACACACGGTAGCCACATGCTTGTAATGTATTAAGTAACGCTGTAACAGATAGATTGCGAATGGCTTTAGTCATTACAGATCTCTCACTTCATCAGCGGTTAGATACGGCACACCATTGATTTTGATAAAATCAGGACTCGTCACAGGGCACTTAATCGAGGTGACGTCTTCGTCGCCTCCTTCCGCTTTCAGATCAAGCAAGTCTTCTAGTTGCGGTAAACAACCAAATGCCTCAATATTCTTTTTCCCTGCTGATACCTCAGCATTGAATGCCACATCAAACGGCTCAATCCCCTTCCAGCTTCCCGCTTTTTCTGCTTGTGATTGCACAATTAGCCAGTTCTCATGATCAAGCTTTAGGGTTACTTCCGCTGACACTGGGCCATCAATGTAGCCTTTAGGCACACCACGCACGGTTTTAGGTTTTCGGCCATCGGTGATTTTTACCTGTGCTTCTATTACGTGCACCATTGACGAACCAATGAACACATCAAAATCTTTACCACCTAATACTTTTTGCATGTGCCTTACTCCTGATCTTGGCGGTCTAACATGATGCCGACGAGGATTTCACTTGGTGAATCATACGGCGTGATTTTCATCATTATTTGAATTTGCTTAGCGCTCAGCCATGTAATGCTAATGCTGTCTTCTTTCGGCGGTTCAATGAGACCTGGGAACTTATCTGCACCAATGTTCACTGACTTACTCATTTCGCGTAATGGTTTACTCATCACGCGCTTGCCAAATTCAGTGCCACTGGGGCTGTTGTTTAAGCGGCGGTTCTTAATGTTTTGAATCGCAATGATGCGAACAGCCCGCGCGGCCATATCAACAATGCGACCATTTTCAATTTGTTGAAAATCGCCACCTTCCGCATCAAGGGTGTTCACATCACCAAAGTACACACCATCAAAATCAGCATAAAACTGAGTGCAACTAAAGCGCTGTGCATCCAGTGCTGCCGTGGTTGCATTGGTGAGTGGTTTGCCTTCGGCATCTTCTGGTAGTGGCATCAAAGACATGGCACCCGTCAGTACACGCATTGGGCTATCTGCAATCGTGACTGAGCGTTTACACAAGCGCCCTGTTACCGCGCCGAGTTCATCACCAAATAGCAATGGCACCACCGCCACACGTGGGGCAACCACCCCATCTGTCAACGGTTGAAGCGCGGTTACTAAATCAGACCATGTTTGCTCTGCGGCAAGACCTGGCGCAGCAACAAGAATATGAACCCGTCTTGCAAGACTTGATAAGATTTCGAGGGCTTTAGCCTGGTAACTTTCAATGTCGGCTTTGCCTGTAACAGGCGTACAAATCACGATGATTTCAGGACTGACGTCTTGGTCCATCGCTTTATCAATGAGCGTCATAATGTTCGCACCAACAGCATGAGCAATGGCATAGCCACTGACCAAATCATCACCGTTACGCTGCCATGCTTTTACTTGTGTTTTTAATGGCGAATCGGCTTCACCAAATTCACTGTCAAAATCACTTTGTGCATTAATAGGTAGAATTTTGCCGTTACTCTCTGGCCCTTCGCCAATGAATAACACGCTGCGCTCCACTTCTTTCGTAGCGCCACTGCCTGTTTGTCTGGCTGCAACGGATACTTTACCTTGTGCCATGGTCGTTCCTTATTTGCTGCGCTACGCCACTTGCATAGCTTTGTTTAAAATAAAACTCTGCTGCTCTTTTTGCTCAGAGGCGGTCTGCCCTAAAAATGAGCGGGCAGGCAAATCAATCTGCCAACTGCTCTTACTTGAGCTGCCCTTTAATTCGCGCAGTAAAAACCCTGCTTGGTTTTTACTTAAATGCTCGGTTATCCAGATTATCGTAGGCCGTTTCGTGCCTTTACCTTTCCCCCGTGGGATTGTGTAACCCGCCGCAATTAATGCACGGGCGAGGTTTTTTGTTGCTGGCCCATCTTTAGTTTGATTGCCAGCACTTGATTGTTTTTCTACATCAAGGCTGACCCCTTCTTGATGGGCGCGGGCTATCTTTGCAGTGCGTGTGTGATTAAAGTACACACGGCCGCTATCAGGTCCGTACCGCACTTTCATGCGACGCTTAAGCTTGGTGAGCATTTTCTTTTTTCTGCCGTTTGCCCTGCCTTGCCAGCGCTTCCCCATCAAGTCTTGTTGTTCAGTGATCCGCGTTTTACTACTTCGGTTTGCCGCGCGAATTGCACCGCGTATTAAATTGCGGCGCTTGTTTGGGCTAAGGCGTAAAAACGCGAGCTGCTCTTTACTTTGCCCCTCGTCAAATTTGACGTTAAGCACGGCTTATTTGCCCTAGCAATGTAAACTCTTCAGCAATCCACACGCTTTGTTCACCAAAGTCATAACGTATGCCGTCTAATTCAAACGGGCCGTTCTCTGTTTGAACAAGCTCAATCTCTTCACATAGCTGTTCAATCATCAATTCAACTTCATTGCTGTTGTCATCATTCACATCAGCACTGAATTCAAGGTCGCGGCTGTCGTATTTACCGCCATTGTTTTGCAGCCAAAACGAGGCAAAGGCACAAATCAATGCTGCTGGCGCTGAGCACGGGTTTATACTGATCACCCCTGAGTAATAAAAACGTGCGGCTAATAACCCGTTTCCATTTATTGTTTTGCTACAGGGCTCAATGCGTCCGCCTTCAATCCAACTATCAAACTGGGTATCAAGGGCTAATTTGTGACCCTGATACACAGCGCTAACTAAATGCTGTTTAAGCATTGCTATTTTGCTTTGGCTCATAGCAATTCAACCGACAAGTTCACGCTGAGCGACTGCAATAAACGCAAAGCGTTAATACTCTCGCGTTGCCAATGTTCATGATTATCAACCGCTGATTGGCTCTGTGCTGTCGCGTTATCACGGTGTGTATTGCCAAGCTTTGATACCAGCAAATTTGCTTTGGCTTTGCTGTACACAGCATCACAGTAAAAAATCACTTGTTGCGCGTTAAGCGGTTCGCTATTGGTCAGTTGAACACCGTCTAGCTCTTGGTTTATTTCTGCTTGAGCACGGGTGAGTTTTTCAACGAGCAGATCAGGTTTATTCGCGTACTCGCTGGCAACCGCGTAATGCTCAATAAAGTGAGCCGTGCCGAGTGCTGGATAATAGCCATTGCCTGGCACTTCAACATTGACGCTTTGTAAATCTGCCTGTGGCATACCGCTTAAATTCATCACACACCTTTCACTAGACCATTCACATGACAATTAAATTGGGTGTGGGCGCCACTTAGTCACATGCGTTAAGCAAGCAATGCAAACGCTGTGCTAAGTTGCCCACCGGCGATGGAGCTAGTCAGCGTCTGCCGCTTTTTCTGGCTCGCTTTGTTTTAGTAACTTTTGCAGATCTTTTAATAGCCCCTTTACACCTGCACCATCGTTAATGGCGAGGGCCTGCTCAGCAAAAATCGCAGCAAAGCCGTAATTGTGTAATGACGCATCGACCTTAGCGGTGATGGCGTAGAGCTTGCCGCCCACGACTTCTAAACCTGTCCAGTTTTGGTTTTTCACGATCTTGATTAAGCGATGCAGTACAAAACTGATTTCAAATAACCCATCATGTTTTGATTCTGATAAGTAAAAGTTGGCATCGTCGTACAACTGATCGATAACGAACGCAGGCCAATGTTTGGTATTAAACACCGTGGGTAATGGCTGCTTTTGTTCAACCATCAATGGCAATAGCCCTAGCACTGCATCCCAGCGTTTTAAATCTACTAGCCAAATAAATACCCATGCCAACACGGTGTTGGGGTGGTTTTGGCCGCTTAGGCGATAGCGGTTGATATAGCCTAGATAGTCATTACGCTTTAGGGCTTCTGACTTATAACTGGCTTTATCTGCAATATCGCTAAATGTTTTTAGTTGAGCTAAGTCAGACTCGATGGCCGCTACAAAAAACGGGTACTCTTTTTGCTCATTGTCGGTTACTGGCGTATTAGCTTGAACGGCTTCAACCGCTGCTGTTGGCGCCTTTGTGTCAGTGCTATTTGGTACGCTGTTTGCTGTTTTGGCTAATGATTTTTTAACTAAGCTCATTTAAAAACACTCTACTAGTTGGTTAAAAAGAGCCGCCCTGAAACTTGGAAAAAAGGGCGGCAATTGCTGCTGTTAGTAAACTAAACCCAGCCGTCACCTGCTTGATTTGGTAACTTCACATTGGCTGATTCAAAGTAAATCGCTTTTTCTAAGTCTTCGACGTAGTAGCAATCGTTACGTGACAGATAGTCTTCAACACGTTTTTTCTTCGCGTTATTTTCAACGCTCGTACGGGTTGAACCTGTTTGCACGTAATGACTTAGGTTGTCAAAGCTGGTGACTAAGATGCCGCGTGCGGGGAAAAAAGGAATTTTGTAACTCGCCAAGCCCCCATAGGTTTCAATGACCTGTTGAAGCTCAATTTTTGTCTTTTCGCTTGGTGTGTGTGCTTGTTTGGCGTACAGCTTATTTTTATCGTGTGCGAGTAGTTCATCACCGATAATCGCCACCATGTTGGCACGTTTATGCTCTGGAATACCTTGCAATGCGTCATGCACTGCTTGATCGAGGTTTTCATAGTCGCCGCCTGCACCAATACGGATTTCATTCACTGTTACACCTTCGGTCACAACACGCTCTGGTGCATCACGACGAAGTAATTGCAACCAACCAATGTTGACGTCATTCATCATTGGGTATGCCACAATATCCGTGGTATCAGCGGCATGCGTACCATTCCAACCGATTTTGATGATATCCAGTGCAATCGCCTGGCGAACGTGGTTACGGTAGCGTTCATGGAAATCAGGGAACTTCGACCACTGATCCATTTTCACCCATGTGATATGAATGTCACATTCAGTTGGGTAACAGCGATATTCGCGTTTATCGAGCTTCGATACATCGCGGGTTTTACGCTCTTTGGTGTCGTCGGTTTCAACACCAGCACGACCCGTCACACCACCGTCAACACTCATGATCACCGATTGACCGACTAGGTCATCAACCGGTGCGGTATTAATCATCTGTAAGAATTCAGACGATTCATACACTGCGTCATAAAGGCGTTGCTCTACAGTTGGCTCAACGTTAAATTGCTCTGACATTGATGCCACGCCATAGTTAACGGCCATGCCTGCCATAATGGCAACAAATAATTCTCTGGTTCTTGTCTTCATGTTCTTTCCTGCGTTTAAATTGGTTACGTTCAATCCGTGTGATTACAGCAACTGGCTGTATTTACCTTCGTCGCCTTCGGGTTCATCGTCGGCGTCGGTGGTATTACCCGCAGGTGCGTTTACTGCTTTTTCAAACTTGTCTGTCAGTTCTGTAAGCAGTTTTTTCGTTGTGGATAGCTCTTCTTTTAGCTCAGCTACTTGAGTGCTTTCGCCATCTTCAGGCGGTGTTTCTTCGCCTTCCACTTTGGTGGTTGAGAATGAATCAAGCTTTGTTGAAAAGCCGTCTAGCTTTTGGCTGAATTCGGCAAGCGGTGTGCCCAGTGCATCTTTTAATGCGGTGGCTAAGTCTTCTGGTTTCATATCGGGTTCTTCCTGATTGAATGAAAATAGTCGTTTAAAAAAGGGTTTTTTAGTGGGTTCATCATCGACGGGTTCGCATGCCCCTAACTCGACTTTTAATAAGGCGACGTCCTTGTCGTCTGACTTACTCTTACTGCTAAAGTTAATACGGTCTGTGTAGCAACTCGCTGGGTAATCGGTGACAGCAAGGCCTGTTAGGTAGGTTTTGCCCGAGCCCATAAAGTCACGGTTTATTTCAATGCTGAAGTACACCGCTTGATCGGCTTTGTTTAGCTCAACAAAGCTTTGATTTGGTGCAAGCACCGCATATAAGCACACCACACCTTCTTCGTTTTCGTATGCTTCAACGCTCAACACATCGCCCAACATGCCTGCTATATCAACGTTGTGTAGGTTTTTAGCTGCCCAGCCCGACCAATTGAATTCATGATCAAGGTTGATACGTGCGCCATATTTGCGCGGGTTGTAGGTTTCTACAATGTCGGCTACGTCTTGCTCTGTGATTTCACGACCATCAACTGTCATGCCTACCGCAGCAATGGAAAGTGGTTTTGTACGTAGTTGACCTGGCATAAATAAAACCTTTGTTGGTTGAGCGTTTTGCTTTAAAGTTGCTTGCAGTTTGCACCCTCTTTTTACACCTTTCCAACGGTTTAACTTTTTGAAATTCCTATATTTAGCTTTTAGGAATTGATAGGTTTTTAACTGACAGATCACACGCTTTATAACGAATACACTGCCGCTATGGATTATTAAACGCGGTGCATTATGAAGGCGAACTACGGACCAGAAATACGCAAAAAAGCACAAGACTTGTATGTGGTTGAAGGTTACACGGTGGATGAAATTGCCGACCTGGATGACATGCCAAGTGCGCGTAGTGTTCGCCGCTGGGCTGAGGCGGGCAAATGGGAGGACATGTGTCCAAGCTATAACGCTGAAATGGCCTTTAGCAAGCGCATAAACCTGCTGGCTGATAAAGACAACAAAACCGAAGCGGACTACAAAGAGCTCGACTTTTGCACGCGCCAATTATGCGCACTGAATAAAAGTAAACTTGCCCCTGCCCCTAAGCAACGTGCCATTAATGATGATGCGCCAAACCAACAAAGTAATGGCAGCAATAAAAAGTCGAAAAAGAAAAACGATTGCTCTGGCATTACCGTTGACATGCTTAATGAGCTTAAAGACAAACTACTTTACCCACACCAAAAGCATTGGTTTGAGAATCAAGATCACCGCAGCCGATTCATATTAAAGCCACGCCAAATTGGGGCAACCTTCTACTTTGCCTTTGAAGCATTTTACGATGCAGTGGTTAACGGCCGGAACAAGATTTTTATATCAGCGAGCCGCGACCAAGCCGAAGTATTTAAAGCAAATATTGTCGCGCTAGTACGTGAACACTTTAATATTGAATTAACCGGCTCACCAATGGTGTTAAACCTTAAAGGTGGTAAAACGGTTAAGCTTATTTTTAAATCGACCAACGCACGAACGGCACAATCGGAAAGCGGCGACTTATACATCGATGAAGTATTTTGGATACCAAAATACAAAACATTACGCGGCCTTGCACAAGCCATGGCCACGCACAAGCATTTACGTATTACCTATTTTAGTACGCCTTCAGTTACCAGCCATGAAGCGTATGATCATTGGAATGGTAAGTGGTACCGCAAAACAAAAGCCTGTAACGATCCTGAATTTGAAATTGATGTAAGCCACACAGCGCTGAAAGATGGCATGTTGTGTGACGACGGTATTTGGCGCCAAATGCTCACTGTACATGATGTGGTTAATTCAGGCTTTGACCGCATTGATATTGGCGTACTTGAAAACGAATACAGCACAGACGAGTTTAATAACTTGTTTATGTGTAAGTTTATTGATGATGCACACAGCGCCTTTAACCTGAACCAAATCATGGCGTGTGTGGTTGATTCAACTAAATGGGATGACTTCAATTTAGAATGGGAGCGCCCTTTTGCGTTAAAACCGGTGGTGATTGGTTTTGACCCCGCCCGCTTTGGTGATAAAGCCAGTGTGGCAGTATTAAGCTGCCCAATGAAACCAGGTGAAAAGTTCCGCCTGCTTGAAGCAATCGATTTAAGCGGTAATGACTTTGAAGCCATGGCCGCAGAGATAAAGTTACTCACTGAAAAATACAACGTACAACATATTGGCGTTGATACCACTGGGATTGGTTATGGCGTGTGGGAAATGATCACTAAGTTTTTCCCGAACGCTGAGCCTATTCATTACAACCCAATAATCAAGAACCAGCTGGTTATTAAAGCCATTAACGTGATTAAAAACCGCCGCTTTGAGTTTGACCAAGACGCGGTAAACATTGCCAGCTCATTTATTAATATTCGCCGTAAAGTGTCTGGCGACCAGATCACGTATGCCACCAACCGCACAGCCACCACAGGCCATGCCGATATTGCTTGGGCAATTATGCATGCTATGAAATTTGAACCATTGGACGGCAATGCCCACAGCCGCCAAACCTCTGTAGGAATTGCAGCTTAATGAGTAAACCACGATTACAAGTCAGTAACGGCCAATTGCCGAACTACAGCCAACGAACAGCCGTAACCGATACCTTTAGTTTTGGCGACCCTGAGCCGTGCTTAGATAATCGACTCACTGATTACATTGGTGTGTTTAGTGATAGCAACGGTATTTATGCACCGCCTATTAGTTTGCAAGGTTTGGTGAAACTGCTCAGAGTGAATGCTCAGCATGGGCCCATACTCTACTTTAAGCGCAACATGATCTTAAAGTGGTATAAACCAAACCCATTGTTGAGCCACCAAGCACTAAGCAAATTTGCGTTTGATTTACTTTGGAGTGGTAACGCCTACTTGCAGATTATTCGTAATGCGTTTGGGCAAGTGATTAGGCTGCGCCATTTACCCGCATTGACGATGCGTTATACCAAGACGCGTGGTGTCTACGCCCAGCTTAGCAACCGCACTCACCAACCTATTTATTTCAAGGCTGGCGAAGTCATTCACGTAAAAGAGTACGACCCTGCGCAAGGTATTTATGGCATTCCGCAATATTATGGCGGTATTCAGTCTGCACTACTCAATGAAGATGCCACTTTATTTAGGCGCCGTTATTACAAAAACGGTGCGCACATGGGCTTTATCTTCTCCATGGCAGATCCAAACTTAAGTGAAAAAGACGAAGCTGCACTAAAAGAAGCGATTCGAAATTCAAAAGGCGTGGGTAACTTTCAAAGCCTGTATTTTAATTTCCGCAGCAACAAAGCCGATGCTGAAAAGGCGATAAAGATAACGCCTGTCGGTGATATATCCACTAAAGACGAATTTGAGCGCATCAAAAAAATAACCCTAAACGACATGCTCAGCATGCACCGCGCACAAGAAGCACTCAGCGGGCAATCATCTGGTGATAGCCCTGGCTTTGGTGATTTAGACAAAATCACCCGCGCTTATTACAACAATGAAGTGGTACCGCTTCAGCAAGACGTACTGGGTATTAATAACTACTTACCCGCTGCACAGCATATTGAATTTAAAGAGCCTGAGTATTCAGACTTAAACCCAACAACAAAGGAAAGCGCATGAGCTGGTTAGACATCATTGAATTTATTAAACAATGGGGGCGATTATTTATGTTGAGTTTCTTAGCAGCCACTATCCAAATGTATTTAAGCAAACGACAGTTCACGTTTTTTCATTAC
>NZ_JAOCZL010000015.1:0-28806 GCF_041414825.1 Pseudoalteromonas sp. 68 DY56-GL68 | reverse complement strand
TCAACAAATCGCGGAACTGTGCGCAATGCGGATGATTACTATGTAACACCACATTGGCTAATTGAAGATTTTCTAGCGGCCTTTGCTGAAAATAATATTTTGCTTTGTTCACCAGATGAATACCCAAGAGTATTAGATCCAAGTGCAGGCGGTTGTGAACAATACCCAATGAGTTACCCAACGGTATTAGAACAGCACGGCTTTAGTGTTGAAAGCTGGGACATTCGTGAAGATTCACGCGCAGAGATTAGAGGCCGTGATTTTTTAACAACACCAAGTGCATTTTTGCCAACATTCAACATGATCATCACCAACCCACCATTTAAGTTAGCGCAAGAATTTACAGAAAAAGCCCTTGATATGGTTGATGATCACGGCTTAGTAATTATGCTGCAACGCTTAAATTGGCTTGGTAGCCAAAAGCGTAAACCCATGTGGCAACGCTTACCGCTTGCGGCCGTTTATGTTCATAGTAAACGACCAGGTTTCAATCCTGAAAAACCAAGTCAAACCGACTCTACTGAATACGCCCATTTTGTATTTTGCAAAGGCTATCCAGCCGCAGCAGAAATATTTGTAATTTAACCAAATCCAAAACCCCAAAGGACGACTAAAAATGACCACTATCAAAGACCAAGATCTATCTAAAAATCAGCGTTTAGTAGACAACATCGTATTACATGCCATTGACCAAGTTAATTTTACTGTAAGGAACTTAGGTAAGCGTCCAACGTTTGCCATGTTGATGGAATGTGAAAACTGCCTTACTGACTTTATGCCGGTGATTAAGCTTATTGTTGATGACTACCCTGAGTATGCGCATGTTTACGACAAAATGGTGAGCGTACTAGAGGCGGTTCAAGTTCATGACGATCTAAGCTTGATTGAGTTTGCATAGCGATGCTAACGAATCAACCTCTTAATTTAGAAACCCTTAGACTATCGAGCATAGCTAAGGGTTTAATTTCTTCTATTAGCGATATCGACAACTACAACTATCTGGCGCGTGGCTTACAAAGTGTGCCTGTGCCATTACAAAGCCGAATAGCACGTAAATACATTGACCGATATAACCAAAAGAAAGCGGGGAGTGAGTACCGTGCTAATACATGGTTGCGCCGTACTATAAACCGATTAAAACCACGCTTTGGCGTGTTGTTCAGTATTACTCAAAATATGCCATTACCGTGGCATATTTTAAGTAGTGTTGAGAAAACAAAAAAACATGCCGGTGACTTGGCAATTGAATGTGTGCAAATAGCGCTTGATGTGAGCGAAGAGCATCAAACGTTAGAGTATGAGCAAATACTCAGGTTTACATATGAAGCAGTAGCCGAGCATGCAAAAGCCATTGGTGTAAACGTACCATTTTACGCTATGCGTGATGATGACTTACCGAGTGAATGCTTTGAAATTGCACTTCTTAAAATGCAGTGTGATAAGTGGTGGACTCGCCAACTAAAAACTCTACGCCGACAATTTATAGAGCTATTAGAAATAGCCACAGGGCAGGTGGGTAAAGACCTTTATTACGACAAAAAAAGCGAAAAGTCCAAACGCCGTGGTATTAGCCCCTATTCATCAAAACAAGCACAACGTGAATTTAGCTTTGCGCAAGCAAGCGGGCGGCAGTTCCTTGAAATGATGGAGCTACAAAGCACTGACGGCGACGTAATTGACCTAATAGAAGCTGTGAAAAGTGGGATGGCAAACCCTGCTAACCGCCGTAATGAGCTAATGCTACGTATACGCGAAACCGAAGAGCTAGCCGACGAAATGGGCTACACAGGTGTATTTTATACCATTACATGCCCAGCGCGTTTTCATGCCAATGCAAGTACGTGGGACGGTTCAACCCCTAAAGATGCGCAAAATTACCTTACCCGCACGTGGGCGCGAGCCCGTTCTAAATTAAACCGTCGTGACCTTAAATATTTTGGTGTGCGCGTAGTTGAGCCACACGCCGACGGGTGCCCGCACTGGCACATGATGTTTTTCATGCCTAAGCATAAGGTGCAGGAAATCAATGCAATTTTACGTTGGTACTTTATCCAAGAAGATAAAACCGAGCTTTACGATCGTTATGGCCCTGAACTTACCCGCGCCAAAGTATTCAACAAATGGGTAAATGTAGATAAAGAGGGGACTCACCTTAAGCTAGTAGAGGCTTGTGTTGCTTATCGAGCTAACACAGAAAAAGCTCGTTTATTTAAAATCTATAAACAAAAACGCCAAGAGTGGGGCTTTAAAAAAAAGCAAGGCAAAAAGGCGAAAGAACCAAGCAAGTTTTACCGTACTTTTTCCCCGCGCTTTGATGCTGTGATCATGGATAAAAATAAGGGTAGTGCAGCTAGCTATATTGCTAAATACATAAGCAAAAATATTGATGGTTATGGTGTTAATGATCATGAAGATGCAGAAACTGGTGAAAGCTTAACGAGCCAGGTTAGTCCTGTTTTAGCCTGGGCAAGTACGTGGAATATTCGGCAATTTCAGTTTCAAGGTTCGCCAAGTGTCACCGTTTATCGTGAACTACGCCGTATGCGTACAGCACTTGATGACGACGAGTTTGAGCCAATCCGCCAAGCTGCGGATGCTGCAAACTGGAAAGACTACGTAAAATTACAAGGCGGCATGTGTATAGGACGCGATGCAAACTTTAAAACCCATTACGAAGAAACCCCGCAAGGTAATGACTACGCTGAATTGGTGAAGCGCATTAAAGGCGTTTACCGAACCTTGACCAATAACCAGTTAATAACCCGATTAGTCGAGTGGACCAGGCAACTCAAAGGTACAGCAGAGAAAACCGCAGCTAAAGACACTACCAACGTCGGCGTAGCCGACCTATCTTGGACTAGTGGTAATAACTGTACGCCCATAGCCACGGGCTCTAGGGACGAGTTGTTACTTGATATGGTGGGTTATGACAAAAAAGAGATCGAGCAGGTTAAAAAGGATCTAATTTCGGGTAAAAGGATCAGGCGAAACGACCAAATTTACCAAATACGAAATGGTCAATTGCAGGTTCTGGACGAAGCCGACCAACAAAAACATGAAAAACGACTCGCTATTGAATATCGAGCGAAAACACTCGCCCAAAAATCGGGTAGTTGGCATGTAACAGATGCACATAGACAAGAAGCAAAAGAGTTAATAGAGCTTGCATACACATATGCTGAGCATGATGGTCGTGATTCATTGATTGCAACAAAGCACGATAAGGGCTTTATTAAAATAGGGGATTGGGATCTAGCCTTGTTAGTTAATGATGGACAAGCTTCTGCAGTAAGTGAGGATGACTGGTGGTCAGTAGAGTTGATGGCCTAATCACTTTAAGGTTTAGTAATTATTAAATTTATATGCTAAAACTATTAAAAAATAATTCAGTAAAACTTAATTTTAAGTAGATAGGGATAAATCATGAAGAGATTCATTTTATTTGTAATCTTGGGCGTAATATTTGGACAGGCTTATGCAGGAGAATTGTATAGAGCACCTAGCGCAGGTGATAGTGGGAAATACTTTGTATTAGAAAATGAAAATTTGGGTGGTAGAATCATCAAAGTGCTAACCAGTCGAGTTGGCAAAAATAACGAGTACACAGATTTCACCCAATTGAAAATTAACTGTAATACTAACCAGTATTTTACGCTTGCAGGGTCTAGTGAAGACGGAGCTAAAGATAATCCTTCGAAACCCCTGAAGGACTGGTCAACAAATTCAAAGTGGACAGGTTTGATAGTAGGCTCAAGTAAATATGATCTAGTTAATTATATTTGTAGAAAATTCTGACTCATTATAGCTAATGATAAACTTTACTAGAAATCAACACTTTATATCTCAGGCAAAACATAGCACAAAACCAATATTAGAATTATAAACTAAATTCTATATTGCTAATAATTCCAGTTGTTCATGTCTTGGTAAAGTTTTTATTAGTGAAGCTGCTAGCTGTGCTGTTGTCTTTCGCGGAGGGTTTAGATAATGCTTGAATGCCAATGTACTAACAAACGTTGCCCCACAGTTTTTAACGTCAGTACATGAAATGTATAGATCAGCTACATGGGTTGATTGATTTTCTCTTGATGAAATAGACGCTTTACTTCCACAGTTCGGACACGTTACCCGCATAGCCACACCAATATAAATTAACAAAACAATAACTGTGATTATATACAGTGTTCGTTTGTCTGACAAATAACCATCCCACTACTAGCAGAGAACTCAAAGGCTGAAAAATTCACTCCTCCTCGCCTTCCGCTTTCGTGCAAAAAATGCGTCAAATTGACTACCATTGTGACATGCTATTTTTAGCTAGCTCTTGTATTTAAAGGATCTGAGGGATACTTAAAAAAGATCTGAATGTCACAACTGTGACAATGTTTGACATAAAGTGACAATGAAAAGATCAAAAAGGTGGTGATTTACCTAAAATTGAAAAATCGCAAAATAAAAGTGAATAAGTCTTAACTTGATCTGTCAGGTTCGATCGTTAGAACACAATCAAATCTGACTGTTGCAATTGTGCTATTTTAGGACGTTCGGCTTTAACTCTTTTTTGCCCCATTCCGAGCTAACGTAAATGCTCTAAAGGTTTGCTTCGAGATTAACGGACGGTCATTGACTAAAACTTCAAAATTAAAAATGTTATGTTTGAACTCAGAAGAACCATACAGGACTAACCTGTTAGCATTCCCAACGCATTTAATCTAGAGAATTTTTGAGTTTCTATTAATAATGGATCAACTGAGCTAATTCGAGCTAAAATTGCGTTTAAATCACCCAATATAATTCTAGGTTCATCCTCGATAATTTGATTTAAAAACTTCAATACAGTTTCAGGATATTCCTCAGGTAAATTTGTTTCATTTAACTTTCTCAATAAATAATTAAAATCACTAATATTACTTAAACTATGCTGCAGTATAGAATAACTTTCTACAAAATATTTTTGAGTGTTTAAACATAGAATTGCAAGTTGATTTATTGTTAATTCATTAAAATTTTGATTTTTAGGCCAAACTTTTAATAAAAAGGGTTTAATTCTATTTTCCCAGTATTCATCAAATTTATCTCCAGAACTCGTTAATGCATCGTTTAAAGCAACAGTAACATGATAAAAAGCATTTCCGGAGAGTTGTGAGAAGGCAACGGCGACTTCTTTGACTCCATATTCATCATATTTCTGGAGAGCAACATAGGTTAAAAATTTAGCATACTGTTGTGATTGTTCACCTAAATCATCTAAATGAGATGCTGTTTCTAATAAATTTGCTTTTATTTTAATTAAAAACTCTTTGTGCAATCTTGGTGACCATAAGTAGCAAAACCATGCTACCTGAGAAAAACTACAATCGCTCCAATTAAACCAGTTTAAAATATGCTCTTCAGCCCACTCAGGTGAAACTCTATAAAGAGATAAAACATTAGTAGATATAATTGCTTTAGATAAAATATATATTTCATTATCTTGATTACACAGATGGTTGAGCCTTTCCTCATAATCTGAACTTATACCATAACCATCTTTGGGTTTTTCTCTATACCATTGTTTAAATAAAAGTTCAGTCAAGATTCCAACGGGGTGATTTATTGCAGCCATTAGAGGATCTCTATTAATATCAATCTCTTTTTCAAATGGTAAAGTTATTAATAGATCATAAAAGGTAAAAAATTTACTTTTTGTAATTACCTTACAATCGAAATTTTTATCAAGCCAAAACGCAAGAGACCTTGATATGTCGACTAACTTTTCTTTCTCTAAACTTAGAAGATAATTACATGACGAGTCCCAAGCAATATAAGAAAGCCGCCTATTTTCAGACCAAATGTTTATTGCCTCATTCCATCGTTCTGGTAGCCATGAATTACATTGAATAAGTGCCTCTATAACAAATTTTGGTTCTTTTCTACATCGAATGGACCAATCATCTTCATTTCGAAACCCTCCCTCAGGGTTATCCTCCAGCCATTTTATTAAACTATTAAGCTCTGAAGGAGTATTATTTTCCAGTCCTTTATGAAAACCTGTACTCATCCAAAAAGGGAACTCTTGTTCCTCTTTAATTTTCTCCCCCCATATTGGATGCTTTTGAAGCATTTTTTCATATGCCCTATCACCCTCAATACCAACATTTAGTCTAGAATTTTTTAATTTGGATAATCTAAGCCAAATAGCACGATCTTTAATATCCTTAAACTCTTGCTCTGTAAGTTCTTTCCTAAACCAAGATTTAGATGGCCCTTTTAAAATATTACAAACTAGTCGATTCTTATCAACACCACTTAAATTTAAAAAAAGTTTTGGTAATAAACTTAGTATCTCTCGTTGTGTCGCGGTATTCCATAACCAACGTGAGTCATCTATTTCCAGTAGCTCATTTACATCCACTGAAAAATTTTGGGGTAACTCTGCTAAAGCAAATAATGCCAACCTTTTGAAGATTGGAAATGGTAACGCCCACCAATCCATAATAGCGTTCATAGCGGCATTGGAATTGGTTGTTTTCATTGCAAGCCATGAGTCTCTAACTAACTCAATTAATACAGTCCAATCATTATGATGTTTATTTTGTGGATGTTTCGCGATCGAAGGCTGGTGAATGTATGAATAATCATAATACTCATTTACTTCCCCCAGTAAACTCTTCAACTCCATTATTTCTAATAGAATTAAATTAAACTCAATAAATAGATTACCAATATCATGGCTCCATTTATCAACTTTATTTAGTTCTTTCAACGCGGAATATGGGTGAGAACTAGTGAGAACAACCTCACTCCTAAAAATACGTTTTATCCCACTCACAGAGCTAGCTAAACTCAGAGGCTCACTAAAACGGATTCTTGGAGAAAGTAATGTCTTTAGCTCATGTTTGAGGGGTAATGATAAATAGTTTACCTTATATTTATCTACCCATGAGTAAAGACTAAAACGATGGCTAGAATTAGTGCAATAGCCCGATAGTATTAACTCCCATATAGTTAGCATTTCTTCACTTAAATTAGCGCATAAAATGTCACCACTATTTTTCCTGTGCGCTCTTAGCTCATTATTAATTTTCCAGTGTAAATCGCTATGTAGCCTTCCTCCTTGTTTACATATAAAGAGAACAAGTTCTGGTTTATCTAAGTGCTTAACTAACCAGATGCCAAGAAAGTTCATTACATTATCCCACTGTACCTCATCATGAGAAAAAGTTGCTAATGACATATTTGGTGAAAAAGCGCTTTTTGGAGGCCTACTGAAAAGTCTAAACTCAAAATTTTCTTTAAAGCTTGTGTCTACTATACCAAAACGTGGTAGATCACTTTTATCAAGCTTAATTTCATTAAGTACATTCAACCATTCAATAGGTGGAGGGGGGGTTAATTGAGCAAATGTTTTTGCAGGAATACCAGTTGGATCACTTAAAGCCCAAGCAAGTCTGTATGCATATCCATTATCTAAATCTGCTTCAGATGGCTTTGTAAAAGCAGTCGTTACTACTATTTGTTGCTTTCCAACCAGTCCGTCTCTATAGGTTTCAGACCATTTTTCTAACGTTTTATGTAAATAATAATGATGTCGGTGGTTTTTGTACAAAATAGGTGTGACATTTTTAGCTAACCAGTTTTGCTTTTCGTGCTCATATTCTTTTTCTTCATTTTTACCTGTTTTATAATTACCAAACGCGAACATCTCAGGAGGTGATTCACCTAATAAACGGTCCGCTGCTAAAGCATCCATCATATATCTAAGTACAGGATCATTAAGGCTGTATCCTACAAAGCACACTACATAAGTTCTGAACAGCTCACTAACAAACCGTGAAGCCCATCTCTCATTCAAGTATGCCAATCCGAAGTCACCACTTGAAATAACTAAATTATCAAGGTCAAAATCGCTGATGTTCTCAGGTATTAATCCATGTAAATAAACCAAACCACTCCACCTACTTTTTGGGACTGGAAGTAATGGAGCTTGAAATATAGGAAAGTCTATTTTTTCACTTAAGCTAACGTCTTGAAAAATTCTATCAAAGTTGGTAGTTATTAAACGAACTCGTTTATCTTTTGTTGTTGCGAGCTGAAGTAAAGCTTTGTGTGTAGTAGTAGCATTTGCATCAGAGTAATCAGGTTTTAATTGATTAACCAACTCTTTTCTAACAGCGTTTCTCCATTCACTACTTGGTCTAGTCGCTTCTAGTAATGATACAGCAGTGTCAAATTGTCCTAGCTTTAATGTTTGCTCTTGTATTGGTGAAGGAACAACACCTAGATTCTCATATAGGCTTCTAACAAGCCCACCAAACCCCGGGAGTTTAGCTGGAAAAGATATCCCAGCACCGCAAAAGAAAACAACCTTACCTTCTTCATGTGCTTGTAATAGCTTTTCAGGAATATTTGGTCCATTATTCACAAACTGCATTACAAAAATCCTTTTAGTAAAATTACCTCCATATAAAATCAATAGAGGGGGTATCTGAAGGTGAAAATAACATACCTCCCCTTAAAAAAATAATTTTTCGCACATAAGGCTTTACATAAGTACAACAAGTCAAAGCCGTAAACCTTCCCCTTGGGCACACAAATGTAACGACAGTATATTGCATATAGCCATTTACGGCTTTAACTCATAAATGTCCAAAAACGTGTTTGAACGAACTTCCGCTGTTCGCTCACAACCGTCTGTCAGGTGAAATTTAAACCTATTCATTAAAACTGTAAGCTCAGATATGAGCTACTATAATTAAAGCTTGAGGCGCTAGCTCCTAACTAGCGCTTTTCTTACTATTACTGCGACCACCCCAAAACGCCCTAAATAATCTCATTAACCCAAGCGTTGAAACGGCAATCCCCACTATCACAAACTCAAAGTACCAGGGCGCACCTTTATAGCCCATAGCTTGCCAACCTTTTTGCATATACGGTTGCATTGCTGGTATGAAGTGACAGATGAATAAACCCAAAAAGAATAAAATAATGATTTCATCCATAAAGGTTTTGTCGCGGTTCTTCAGCACAAGTAAGTCATAATCAGCATCATTTTGCTCCGCTTGCATACAACGCTTTGCCTTTGCTTCAAACTGCGCAATTTTAAAATTGTTTTCGGCGCGCGCGACGTCTGCGGCCATTTCAGCCGCAATACGTTTACGCTCAACATAGCCGCCGGTTAAATCGGCTATTGGGTCTGTAATAAATGCGATGAGTGTTTTAAGCCAGCCCATTATTTGATCCCCCTAATTAATTTAATAAAGGCTTTTGGGTCTTTACTGAATGACTTGATCACTTTGTCGAGCCCTTCCAATAAGTGCGGTGCAGCATAGGCCGTTACACCAATCACACCCGTTTTTAAACTTTCATCAAAACCTCGCCATTCACAAAACATGGCGGCTAAGTAGGCTGCAAATATCGCAATCAGTACGCTCATAAAGTAATGAAAAAACGTGAACTGTCGTTTGCTTAAATACATTTGGATAGTGGCTGCTAAGAAACTCAACATAAATAATCGCCCCCATTGTTTAATAAATTCAATGATGTCTAACCAGCTCATGCGCTTTCCTTTGTTGTTGGGTTTAAGTCTGAATACTCAGGCTCTTTAAATTCAATATGCTGTGCAGCGGGTAAGTAGTTATTAATACCCAGTACGTCTTGCTGAAGCGGTACCACTTCATTGTTGTAATAAGCGCGGGTGATTTTGTCTAAATCACCAAAGCCAGGGCTATCACCAGATGATTGCCCGCTGAGTGCTTCTTGTGCGCGGTGCATGCTGAGCATGTCGTTTAGGGTTATTTTTTTGATGCGCTCAAATTCGTCTTTAGTGGATATATCACCGACAGGCGTTATCTTTATCGCCTTTTCAGCATCGGCTTTGTTGCTGCGGAAATTAAAATACAGGCTTTGAAAGTTACCCACGCCTTTTGAATTTCGAATCGCTTCTTTTAGTGCAGCTTCGTCTTTTTCACTTAAGTTTGGATCTGCCATGGAGAAGATAAAGCCCATGTGCGCACCGTTTTTGTAATAACGGCGCCTAAATAAAGTGGCATCTTCATTGAGTAGTGCAGACTGAATACCGCCATAATATTGCGGAATGCCATAAATACCTTGCGCAGGGTCGTACTCTTTTACGTGAATGACTTCGCCAGCCTTGAAATAAATAGGTTGGTGAGTGCGGTTGCTAAGCTGGGCGTAGACACCACGCGTCTTGGTATAACGCATCGTCAATGCGGGTAAATGGCGCAGCCTAATCACTTGCCCAAACGCATTACGAATAATCTGCAAGTAGGCGTTACCACTCCAAAGTAAATCAAACGCAAATTTGCTTAGTGCTTGGTGGCTCAACAATGGGTTTGGTTTATACCACTTTAAGATCATGTTGCGCTTAAAGTAGAGTATGGGCCCATGCTGAGCATTCACTCTGAGCAGTTTCACCAAACCTTGCAAACTAATAGGCGGTGCATAAATACCGTTGCTATCACTAAACACACCAATGTAATCAGTGAGTCGATTATCTAAGCACGGCTCAGGGTCGCCAAAACTAAAGGTATCGGTTACGGCTGTTCGTTGGCTGTAGTTCGGCAATTGGCCGTTACTGACTTGTAATCGTGGTTTACTCATTAAGCTGCAATTCCTACAGAGGTTTGGCGGCTGTGGGCATTGCCGTCCAATGGTTCAAATTTCATAGCATGCATAATTGCCCAAGCAATATCGGCATGGCCTGTGGTGGCTGTGCGGTTGGTGGCATACGTGATCTGGTCGCCAGACACTTTACGGCGAATATTAATAAATGAGCTGGCAATGTTTACCGCGTCTTGGTCAAACTCAAAGCGGCGGTTTTTAATCACGTTAATGGCTTTAATAACCAGCTGGTTCTTGATTATTGGGTTGTAATGAATAGGCTCAGCGTTCGGGAAAAACTTAGTGATCATTTCCCACACGCCATAACCAATCCCAGTGGTATCAACGCCAATATGTTGTACGTTGTATTTTTCAGTGAGTAACTTTATCTCTGCGGCCATGGCTTCAAAGTCATTACCGCTTAAATCGATTGCTTCAAGCAGGCGGAACTTTTCACCTGGTTTCATTGGGCAGCTTAATACTGCCACACTGGCTTTATCACCAAAGCGGGCGGGGTCAAAACCAATCACCACCGGTTTTAACGCAAAAGGGCGCTCCCATTCTAAATTGAAGTCATCCCATTTAGTTGAATCAACCACACACGCCATGATTTGGTTCAGGTTAAAGGCGCTGTGTGCATCATCAATAAACTTACACATAAACAAGTTATTAAACTCGTCTGTGCTGTATTCGTTTTCAAGTACGCCAATATCAATGCGGTCAAAGCCTGAATTAACCACATCATGTACAGTGAGCATTTGGCGCCAAATACCGTCGTCACACAACATGCCATCTTTCAGCGCTGTGTGGCTTACATCAATTTCAAATTCAGGATCGTTACAGGCTTTTGTTTTGCGGTACCACTTACCATTCCAATGATCATACGCTTCATGGCTGGTAACTGAAGGCGTACTAAAATAGGTAATACGTAAATGCTTGTGCGTGGCCATGGCTTGTGCAAGGCCGCGTAATGTTTTGTATTTTGGTATCCAAAATACTTCATCGATGTATAAGTCGCCGCTTTCCGATTGTGCCGTTCGTGCGTTGGTCGATTTAAAAATAAGCTTAACCGTTTTACCACCTTTAAGGTTTAACACCATTGGTGAGCCGGTTAATTCAATATTAAAGTGTTCACGTACTAGCGCGACAATATTTGCTTTAAATACTTCGGCTTGGTCGCGGCTCGCTGATATAAAAATCTTGTTCCGGCCGTTAACCACTGCATCGTAAAATGCTTCAAAGGCAAAGTAGAAGGTTGCCCCAATTTGGCGTGGCTTTAATATGAATCGGCTGCGGTGATCTTGATTCTCAAACCAATGCTTTTGGTGTGGGTAAAGTAGTTTGTCTTTAAGCTCATTAAGCATGTCAACGGTAATGCCAGAGCAATCGTTTTTCTTTTTCGACTTTTTATTGCTGCCATTACTTTGTTGGTTTGGCGCATCATCATTAATGGCACGTTGCTTAGGGGCAGGGGCAAGTTTACTTTTATTCAGTGCGCATAATTGGCGCGTGCAAAAGTCGAGCTCTTTGTAGTCCGCTTCGGTTTTGTTGTCTTTATCAGCCAGCAGGTTTATGCGCTTGCTAAAGGCCATTTCAGCGTTATAGCTTGGACACATGTCCTCCCATTTGCCCGCCTCAGCCCAGCGGCGAACACTACGCGCACTTGGCATGTCATCCAGGTCGGCAATTTCATCCACCGTGTAACCTTCAACCACATACAAGTCTTGTGCTTTTTTGCGTATTTCTGGTCCGTAGTTCGCCTTCATAATGCACCGCGTTTAATAATCCATAGCGGCAGTGTATTCGTTATAAAGCGTGTGATCTGTCAGTTAAAAACCTATCAATTCCTAAAAGCTAAATATAGGAATTTCAAAAAGTTAAACCGTTGGAAAGGTGTAAAAAGAGGGTGCAAACTGCAAGCAACTTTAAAGCAAAACGCTCAACCAACAAAGGTTTTATTTATGCCAGGTCAACTACGTACAAAACCACTTTCCATTGCTGCGGTAGGCATGACAGTTGATGGTCGTGAAATCACAGAGCAAGACGTAGCCGACATTGTAGAAACCTACAACCCGCGCAAATATGGCGCACGTATCAACCTTGATCATGAATTCAATTGGTCGGGCTGGGCAGCTAAAAACCTACACAACGTTGATATAGCAGGCATGTTGGGCGATGTGTTGAGCGTTGAAGCATACGAAAACGAAGAAGGTGTGGTGTGCTTATATGCGGTGCTTGCACCAAATCAAAGCTTTGTTGAGCTAAACAAAGCCGATCAAGCGGTGTACTTCAGCATTGAAATAAACCGTGACTTTATGGGCTCGGGCAAAACCTACCTAACAGGCCTTGCTGTCACCGATTACCCAGCGAGTTGCTACACAGACCGTATTAACTTTAGCAGTAAGAGTAAGTCAGACGACAAGGACGTCGCCTTATTAAAAGTCGAGTTAGGGGCATGCGAACCCGTCGATGATGAACCCACTAAAAAACCCTTTTTTAAACGACTATTTTCATTCAATCAGGAAGAACCCGATATGAAACCAGAAGACTTAGCCACCGCATTAAAAGATGCACTGGGCACACCGCTTGCCGAATTCAGCCAAAAGCTAGACGGCTTTTCAACAAAGCTTGATTCATTCTCAACCACCAAAGTGGAAGGCGAAGAAACACCGCCTGAAGATGGCGAAAGCACTCAAGTAGCTGAGCTAAAAGAAGAGCTATCCACAACGAAAAAACTGCTTACAGAACTGACAGACAAGTTTGAAAAAGCAGTAAACGCACCTGCGGGTAATACCACCGACGCCGACGATGAACCCGAAGGCGACGAAGGTAAATACAGCCAGTTGCTGTAATCACACGGATTGAACGTAACCAATTTAAACGCAGGAAAGAACATGAAGACAAGAACCAGAGAATTATTTGTTGCCATTATGGCAGGCATGGCCGTTAACTATGGCGTGGCATCAATGTCAGAGCAATTTAACGTTGAGCCAACTGTAGAGCAACGCCTTTATGACGCAGTGTATGAATCGTCTGAATTCTTACAGATGATTAATACCGCACCGGTTGATGACCTAGTCGGTCAATCGGTGATCATGAGTGTTGACGGTGGTGTGACGGGTCGTGCTGGTGTTGAAACCGACGACACCAAAGAGCGTAAAACCCGCGATGTATCGAAGCTCGATAAACGCGAATATCGCTGTTACCCAACTGAATGTGACATTCATATCACATGGGTGAAAATGGATCAGTGGTCGAAGTTCCCTGATTTCCATGAACGCTACCGTAACCACGTTCGCCAGGCGATTGCACTGGATATCATCAAAATCGGTTGGAATGGTACGCATGCCGCTGATACCACGGATATTGTGGCATACCCAATGATGAATGACGTCAACATTGGTTGGTTGCAATTACTTCGTCGTGATGCACCAGAGCGTGTTGTGACCGAAGGTGTAACAGTGAATGAAATCCGTATTGGTGCAGGCGGCGACTATGAAAACCTCGATCAAGCAGTGCATGACGCATTGCAAGGTATTCCAGAGCATAAACGTGCCAACATGGTGGCGATTATCGGTGATGAACTACTCGCACACGATAAAAATAAGCTGTACGCCAAACAAGCACACACACCAAGCGAAAAGACAAAAATTGAGCTTCAACAGGTCATTGAAACCTATGGGGGCTTGGCGAGTTACAAAATTCCTTTTTTCCCCGCACGCGGCATCTTAGTCACCAGCTTTGACAACCTAAGTCATTACGTGCAAACAGGTTCAACCCGTACGAGCGTTGAAAATAACGCGAAGAAAAAACGTGTTGAAGACTATCTGTCACGTAACGATTGCTACTACGTCGAAGACTTAGAAAAAGCGATTTACTTTGAATCAGCCAATGTGAAGTTACCAAATCAAGCAGGTGACGGCTGGGTTTAGTTTACTAACAGCAGCAATTGCCGCCCTTTTTTCCAAGTTTCAGGGCGGCTCTTTTTAACCAACTAGTAGAGTGTTTTTAAATGAGCTTAGTTAAAAAATCATTAGCCAAAACAGCAAACAGCGTACCAAATAGCACTGACACAAAGGCGCCAACAGCAGCGGTTGAAGCCGTTCAAGCTAATACGCCAGTAACCGACAATGAGCAAAAAGAGTACCCGTTTTTTGTAGCGGCCATCGAGTCTGACTTAGCTCAACTAAAAACATTTAGCGATATTGCAGATAAAGCCAGTTATAAGTCAGAAGCCCTAAAGCGTAATGACTATCTAGGCTATATCAACCGCTATCGCCTAAGCGGCCAAAACCACCCCAACACCGTGTTGGCATGGGTATTTATTTGGCTAGTAGATTTAAAACGCTGGGATGCAGTGCTAGGGCTATTGCCATTGATGGTTGAACAAAAGCAGCCATTACCCACGGTGTTTAATACCAAACATTGGCCTGCGTTCGTTATCGATCAGTTGTACGACGATGCCAACTTTTACTTATCAGAATCAAAACATGATGGGTTATTTGAAATCAGTTTTGTACTGCATCGCTTAATCAAGATCGTGAAAAACCAAAACTGGACAGGTTTAGAAGTCGTGGGCGGCAAGCTCTACGCCATCACCGCTAAGGTCGATGCGTCATTACACAATTACGGCTTTGCTGCGATTTTTGCTGAGCAGGCCCTCGCCATTAACGATGGTGCAGGTGTAAAGGGGCTATTAAAAGATCTGCAAAAGTTACTAAAACAAAGCGAGCCAGAAAAAGCGGCAGACGCTGACTAGCTCCATCGCCGGTGGGCAACTTAGCACAGCGTTTGCATTGCTTGCTTAACGCATGTGACTAAGTGGCGCCCACACCCAATTTAATTGTCATGTGAATGGTCTAGTGAAAGGTGTGTGATGAATTTAAGCGGTATGCCACAGGCAGATTTACAAAGCGTCAATGTTGAAGTGCCAGGCAATGGCTATTATCCAGCACTCGGCACGGCTCACTTTATTGAGCATTACGCGGTTGCCAGCGAGTACGCGAATAAACCTGATCTGCTCGTTGAAAAACTCACCCGTGCTCAAGCAGAAATAAACCAAGAGCTAGACGGTGTTCAACTGACCAATAGCGAACCGCTTAACGCGCAACAAGTGATTTTTTACTGTGATGCTGTGTACAGCAAAGCCAAAGCAAATTTGCTG
The DNA here is from genome assembly GCF_041414825.1 of Pseudoalteromonas sp. 68 DY56-GL68. NCBI lineage: Bacteria > Pseudomonadati > Pseudomonadota > Gammaproteobacteria > Alteromonadales > Pseudoalteromonadaceae > Pseudoalteromonas > Pseudoalteromonas sp. 68 DY56-GL68. The sequence goes on along the minus strand of NZ_JAOCZL010000015.1, from coordinate 13,040 downwards.
GTATCAAAGCTTGGCAATACACACCGTGATAACGCGACAGCACAGAGCCAATCAGCGGTTGATAATCATGAACATTGGCAACGCGAGAGTATTAACGCTTTGCGTTTATTGCAGTCGCTCAGCGTGAACTTGTCGGTTGAATTGCTATGAGCCAAAGCAAAATAGCAATGCTTAAACAGCATTTAGTTAGCGCTGTGTATCAGGGTCACAAATTAGCCCTTGATACCCAGTTTGATAGTTGGATTGAAGGCGGACGCATTGAGCCCTGTAGCAAAACAATAAATGGAAACGGGTTATTAGCCGCACGTTTTTATTACTCAGGGGTGATCAGTATAAACCCGTGCTCAGCGCCAGCAGCATTGATTTGTGCCTTTGCCTCGTTTTGGCTGCAAAACAATGGCGGTAAATACGACAGCCGCGACCTTGAATTCAGTGCTGATGTGAATGATGACAACAGCAATGAAGTTGAATTGATGATTGAACAGCTATGTGAAGAGATTGAGCTTGTTCAAACAGAGAACGGCCCGTTTGAATTAGACGGCATACGTTATGACTTTGGTGAACAAAGCGTGTGGATTGCTGAAGAGTTTACATTGCTAGGGCAAATAAGCCGTGCTTAACGTCAAATTTGACGAGGGGCAAAGTAAAGAGCAGCTCGCGTTTTTACGCCTTAGCCCAAACAAGCGCCGCAATTTAATACGCGGTGCAATTCGCGCGGCAAACCGAAGTAGTAAAACGCGGATCACTGAACAACAAGACTTGATGGGGAAGCGCTGGCAAGGCAGGGCAAACGGCAGAAAAAAGAAAATGCTCACCAAGCTTAAGCGTCGCATGAAAGTGCGGTACGGACCTGATAGCGGCCGTGTGTACTTTAATCACACACGCACTGCAAAGATAGCCCGCGCCCATCAAGAAGGGGTCAGCCTTGATGTAGAAAAACAATCAAGTGCTGGCAATCAAACTAAAGATGGGCCAGCAACAAAAAACCTCGCCCGTGCATTAATTGCGGCGGGTTACACAATCCCACGGGGGAAAGGTAAAGGCACGAAACGGCCTACGATAATCTGGATAACCGAGCATTTAAGTAAAAACCAAGCAGGGTTTTTACTGCGCGAATTAAAGGGCAGCTCAAGTAAGAGCAGTTGGCAGATTGATTTGCCTGCCCGCTCATTTTTAGGGCAGACCGCCTCTGAGCAAAAAGAGCAGCAGAGTTTTATTTTAAACAAAGCTATGCAAGTGGCGTAGCGCAGCAAATAAGGAACGACCATGGCACAAGGTAAAGTATCCGTTGCAGCCAGACAAACAGGCAGTGGCGCTACGAAAGAAGTGGAGCGCAGCGTGTTATTCATTGGCGAAGGGCCAGAGAGTAACGGCAAAATTCTACCTATTAATGCACAAAGTGATTTTGACAGTGAATTTGGTGAAGCCGATTCGCCATTAAAAACACAAGTAAAAGCATGGCAGCGTAACGGTGATGATTTGGTCAGTGGCTATGCCATTGCTCATGCTGTTGGTGCGAACATTATGACGCTCATTGATAAAGCGATGGACCAAGACGTCAGTCCTGAAATCATCGTGATTTGTACGCCTGTTACAGGCAAAGCCGACATTGAAAGTTACCAGGCTAAAGCCCTCGAAATCTTATCAAGTCTTGCAAGACGGGTTCATATTCTTGTTGCTGCGCCAGGTCTTGCCGCAGAGCAAACATGGTCTGATTTAGTAACCGCGCTTCAACCGTTGACAGATGGGGTGGTTGCCCCACGTGTGGCGGTGGTGCCATTGCTATTTGGTGATGAACTCGGCGCGGTAACAGGGCGCTTGTGTAAACGCTCAGTCACGATTGCAGATAGCCCAATGCGTGTACTGACGGGTGCCATGTCTTTGATGCCACTACCAGAAGATGCCGAAGGCAAACCACTCACCAATGCAACCACGGCAGCACTGGATGCACAGCGCTTTAGTTGCACTCAGTTTTATGCTGATTTTGATGGTGTGTACTTTGGTGATGTGAACACCCTTGATGCGGAAGGTGGCGATTTTCAACAAATTGAAAATGGTCGCATTGTTGATATGGCCGCGCGGGCTGTTCGCATCATTGCGATTCAAAACATTAAGAACCGCCGCTTAAACAACAGCCCCAGTGGCACTGAATTTGGCAAGCGCGTGATGAGTAAACCATTACGCGAAATGAGTAAGTCAGTGAACATTGGTGCAGATAAGTTCCCAGGTCTCATTGAACCGCCGAAAGAAGACAGCATTAGCATTACATGGCTGAGCGCTAAGCAAATTCAAATAATGATGAAAATCACGCCGTATGATTCACCAAGTGAAATCCTCGTCGGCATCATGTTAGACCGCCAAGATCAGGAGTAAGGCACATGCAAAAAGTATTAGGTGGTAAAGATTTTGATGTGTTCATTGGTTCGTCAATGGTGCACGTAATAGAAGCACAGGTAAAAATCACCGATGGCCGAAAACCTAAAACCGTGCGTGGTGTGCCTAAAGGCTACATTGATGGCCCAGTGTCAGCGGAAGTAACCCTAAAGCTTGATCATGAGAACTGGCTAATTGTGCAATCACAAGCAGAAAAAGCGGGAAGCTGGAAGGGGATTGAGCCGTTTGATGTGGCATTCAATGCTGAGGTATCAGCAGGGAAAAAGAATATTGAGGCATTTGGTTGTTTACCGCAACTAGAAGACTTGCTTGATCTGAAAGCGGAAGGAGGCGACGAAGACGTCACCTCGATTAAGTGCCCTGTGACGAGTCCTGATTTTATCAAAATCAATGGTGTGCCGTATCTAACCGCTGATGAAGTGAGAGATCTGTAATGACTAAAGCCATTCGCAATCTATCTGTTACAGCGTTACTTAATACATTACAAGCATGTGGCTACCGTGTGTTTGAAGGTGAATTAAACCTAAACATTATTGGTATTCGCCATGCAAACACCCGTGCCAATACGTTTAATGATGCGATTTGTGTGCTGTATCAACAAGGTGGTGAGTGGCAATTAAACCAGTTTAAAGCCACTACAGACGCAGGCCTTTACTGGCGTAAACACCCGATGAACGTAGACGGTACTGCCGTGCTAGTTGCAGGACAGCATAAAAGCTTATGGACGTTGGGTTATCACCAGGGCAAATACCGCGCCCTTGTACAACATAAACCCGTTGTTGTCTTGCGTGACAACAATAAAGACACCGAGTTAGACACGGACGTCACACCAGAGGCGCAACTACAGCAAGGTTATTTTGGCATTAACTGCCACCGCGCAAACAGTAAAACCACATCAACCCAAGTTGATAAGTGGTCTGCCGGTTGCCAGGTGTTTGCAAATCCAAATGACTTTGACGAGTTCATTGCCTTGTGTGAGCAATCCGCTGCCAAGTATGGCCCTTATTTTACCTACACGCTGCTAGACCAAGCAGATATTAAAGAGAGTATTGATCATGGCGTTTGAAAAGAAAATTACCGTTGAGACTTCGAAAGGTGAAATCACCTTTAACATTAACGCTAACGACTACAACAAGTATTTAAATGCAACGCAGCCCAATAACAAAGTGCAACCGGCAACCAACTTTTTGTTAGACACCGTCATTGAAAGTCATGTAGCGAAGCTTAAAGAGTTAGTGCAAGAGCCTGGTGCGCCATTGTTCTTAGTGGGGGCGGTGGTTGAAGAGTATCAACCAGAGTTTAATTTCAAAGTAAAAAAATCGAAAGCCGAGCCAAGCAAATAGGCAAAAACAGACTTGATCAGTTGTTGGCGTATCACGCTAAATACTTTGGCGTGATCCCCCCAACGGATGAAAGCTTGGCACAGGCTCTTTACTTATACACCAGTGAACAAGAGAACTTAGCAATAGCCGTAAACAACGGTATTTGTACAGCAATAGGCGGCGATTAATGGCAACCCTCAGCAAGTTAGATAAGCTCACTTATTCAATCGGCATCATTGATAAAGTCACTGGGCCGGTTAATAAAGTCATGGCTAAAATTAACCAGCTGAGCAGCCAAGCACGAGCTTCGCAAGATCAAATGATGCGCGGTGCAACAACGGCTGTCGCGGGCGGTTTTGCGCTGGCTCGTTCTTTAAATCCCGCCATTGATCATGTGGCCGCATTGGGTGAAGTACAATCATTGGGTGTTGCCGATGATGCGCTACAAAAACTGACTAAAACCTCCTATGAGTTTGGCTTTCAATTTGGCGGTAACTCCGCAGAGTTTGTGCGAAGCGCTTATGACATTCAGTCTGCGATTGCGGGCTTAAATGGTGATGAATTATCTGAGTTTACGAAAACATCAAACATGCTCGCTGTGGCGACCAAAGCGGACGCGTCAACAATCACCAGCTACATGGGCACCATGTACGGTATTTTTGAGCAAACCGCCAATAAAATGGGGAAGGCCAATTGGGTAAATCAAATTGCAGGCCAAACAGCGACAGCGGTACAACTATATAAAACCACCGGTGCTGAAATGCAAGCCGCATTTGCCAACCTTGGGGCAACGGCAACCAATATTGGCTTAAGCTCAGCACAGCAATTTGCCTTAGTGGGTGAATTACAGCTGGTTGCTAAATCAGGCTCGGTGGCAGGCACGCAAGCCGCCTCGTTACTACAGGGCATTGGCAAAGCACAAGACGCACTGGGCATTAAACTGACCGCTGATAATGGTGATATGTTGGCGATTGATGTGGTGTTAGGGCGTATCAATGAACGCTTATCCTCATTGGGTTCTGTACAACGCGGTGATGTGTTGACACAAATCTTTGGTAAGCAGGGCGCGAAAGCAATCGACGTACTGAGTACCAAAGTTGATAAGCTCAAAGCAGGCATTAACACCTTTGAAAATGTACAAGATGCGTCAAAAGCCGCGGAAATGGCAAACATTATTGCCAGCCCGTGGGATCGTTTAGTCGGTTCGTTTAATGCCGCAGCCACCGCGGTAGGCAATCGTTTACTACCTGTGGTTGAACCATTTGTTGAACAACTCGCCGCTGGCTTTGCATATATCGTTTCCCTGACTGAGCGCTTTCCTGTTTTATCCAGTGTGATAGCAACGGCTGTGGTGGGCATTATTGCGCTGATCACCGTGTATGGGTTGGTTATTTTCACAATGGGCCTTTATCGCATGGCGCTTGTATCAACCGCTGCACTCACCAGTGGTTTAACCTTACTGACTAAGCTTTGGCAAGGGGCGTTGATTGCTTTACGTGTACTGGGATTCTTATCACTTATTGCGACAGTCGCCGCTGCATCGATTGCGTTTGGTGCGTTTAAAACCGTGATGTTGGCAGGTAAAGCCGCCACATGGTTATTTAATGCTGCACTGTGGGCAAACCCTGTTACATGGGTTGTTGCAGGTATTATCGCATTGGTTGCCGCCGTGGCTGCGCTGATTTATTACTGGGATGATCTTGTTGCCGCATTCCAAAACACGGCATGGGGTCAAGCACTCATGCAAGCATTTGTGAATGTGAAAGCATCGTTTGATTACGTGATTGACAGTGTTAAGTGGTTACTTGAAAAGCTTGGTCTTATTGATGATACCGAAGCAAAAATAAGAACAGAAGCGGTATCAGCCTATGAAAGCATTGATCGCAGCCAACCAAAAAACTTAGTTATGCAGCATGCGGATCAGGCCTATAGCCGCGACTATGGCAAACGCATTATTGATAATGCCGCTGCTATACCTAATCGTACCGTTACGAATAACTATGCTTCAGCTAACCATTTTACTAACGCTGCTAATTCGCCTGTATTTGATGCAAAACAAGCCGAGTTATCTGGCCTGAACAGTCATATTAGCCAAACAGTAGCAAAAACAGATCAGGCAGTTACTAACGCAGTACACACCAATGCTAACAGCGTTGAGCAACTGAGTACCCAACAACACAGTAAAAGCTATAAGCCAAGTGTGAAAAAGTCAGCGTATTTGCAAAGCCTAGCAACAAGTAACAACACAGACAATTCGCGTCAAACGGATAACAGTAAACGTGTCTACATCGATAATTTAACGGTTAAGTCTGAAGACCCATTAAACAGTATTGAAACAATGATGGAGCTTACAGGCTAATGACAACTATCAATATTGATTTAAACATTGTTGATCAGGACTTGGCCCTTGATAGCTTTGCCGTGCCTAGCCAGCTAACGAATAGCGATGTGATTGCACAGGATATTAAGCACCGCATTATTGAAAGCGGCAAACTGGTTGAGCTCATTGGCCTTCGTAATAACAACATCGTTGCCAAAATTTTAACGGAGATAGAGTTGATAGTGGAGCAAGATCAGCGTTTGAAGCCAGGCACCATCAAAGTGATAAAGCAGCTGACAGGTGAAATTAGTGTCACCGCTCACACGATTGAGGGGGCCATTTAATGGACTACACCACGTTATTTAAGCAAGAGCTTCAAGCCGCGGGCATTCCTGTCACGGATGAAGAACTGCACGCACTGTGGCAAAAGCATGTTGAGCAAGGTGAGTTTTCGGTTAACAACACAAGCACGTTTAGCCCGTTTTTTCGTTTGCAAAAATCCATCATGGTTGAGCCTGCACGACAGCTTATCGATAGCTTGATCACAAAGGTAATGCCTAATTCCTTTGTTATGCTTGCCAGTGATGAGTGGTTAGAGCAACACGGCGAATCGCGTAAAACCTTTAAGTTGCCTGCGGTAAAAGCAAAAGGACTGATTGAATTTACACGCACAGATACCGACACGGAATTAGTGATCCCCCAAGGCACAGTAATAGAGAGCTTACCGATCAACGGGCACGTATATCGTGTCGTGACGTTATTTGATCAAACCTTTGCTGCGGGAGAAGCAACACACACTGTGTCAGTCGAGGCTGAGCAGACAGGGCAAAGCTACAACTTAGCCGCGGGTTACTATGTACGTGTTATCTCAGATATTGAAAACCTCACAGCTACGAATAAGACTGATTGGCTAACCAGAGCAGGGCAAGACGTTGAAACAGATGATAACTATCGGTTGCGTATACGTGATGCATTTTCGTCTCTAGGCAGCTATCACGTTGATGCGGTGTATCGCTCTATTATTTCAACCTTTACGGGTATTTCAGTTGATAACATCGTATTTGAAAAGAACGCACCACGGGGGCCAGGTAGTGCAAATGCCTATGTGTATTTAGATGTAGGTGCAATCAGCACGGCTTTATTGAACCAAATTAACAATCACATTGCTGAAGGTAATCACGGCAGTGGCGATGATTTGCAGGTTTATGCAATTAACTATCAGCCCTTTGATATTGTCGCGAACTATCAACAACACCCCAATACCGCTGATCGTCGTGCCGACATTGAGCAGTTTATTCGTGCAGCATTCAGACAAAACGCGGCTTACAAGCATGTCACTCGATGTCGGCCCAACACATTATTTAGTTTTAGCCAGCTCGCCAGCGAATTACACGCAGAGTTTCGAGAGCTTAAGACAATCCGTTTCGACAATGCAGATATTAACTGCGAGCTATGGTTGCCGGCAATCAACAGTGTGGTGCTAACGAATGCATGATGAATTAGTACCGCAATTACCTAGTTGGTTGAGCGGCAAAGATGCAGAAGCACTGGCAAAGGTTGCGCAAAGTTACTGGCAGGAAGTTGAGAGCTATCTATTTTGGTGGCTTGAGCAGCAACACAGCGAAACAGCACAAACCGCTATTTTAGACTTGCTTGCATGGGAACGCTCTATCAATCGCCTACCTGGTGAATCAGCCGCACTTTATGGCTTGCGTGTAAAACATGCGTTTGCCAATGCCACTGATGCTGGCTCAAATGTTGGCATGGAGCGGATCTTTAAGCGTCTTGGTTTTGGTTATATCCAAGTGAATGAGCGCGTACCAGGCTTTGATTGGGATATGGTGGAAATTGCCATGTTAGAAGATGAGTTTAGCGGCAAAGAACAACTTGTTAATGAAGTCATCGAGCAGTATGGCAGAACATGCCGCCGCTACTTTTTAAGCGCGATGGCAACGGTCAATACAACCGATGCCATTGGCCTTGTGGAATATGATCAAGAGGTAACAGGGTGAGTCAATTACAAATAACCAATGCGGGCTTAGATTATCGCAACGCCGTATTCGCCGGTGATGAAGTACAAAACATTACGCATTTTGTGTTTGCGAATATTGATGGCCAAGACGAAACCGCGCCAATAGACCCAAACACGGTGATCCCAGCAAACATTGTGCACAGTGAACCTGTTAAAGCGGTATCGCGCATCGATGGTAATGCCGTGGTGATCAGTGCCGTGATGGGCTACGACGTCGGCGACTTTGACTATAACTGGTATGGCGCCGTTGCGACCAAGGCGAATAATGAGCAAATTCTTATCGCGGTGGTCACGACTGCACGACAAAGTAAAACAAAAACGAGTGCTGAGGTTTATGGAAACTACAGCGCGAAAAGCATTGTATGGCGAAGCCAAAACATTGCTGATGACTTAAATATCACGTTAAGCGCGTTGCCCTGGCAAGTGCAAGTGGGGGAGTTTGTTAGTAAGTCTGAATTTGATGTCCACACACATGCGCAATACCTAGAAAAAACAGACTACATCACTAATTTACCCTTTAAACCAGAGGGGCCAATCACTGTTTTTAATCGTTATTCGTTAAAAGCCGCAGAGTTCGCGGCGCCAATTACTCGTAAAGACGAAACCCAATTACAAGATGGGGATTGGTTTTCAGTTCGAGCAAGTAACGGTGAGCCAGTGTTAAAAATCGCAGAGGGCAAAGCAACAAAGTTTAAGCGTCTAGAAGATGGTGCGGTTGATGTGCAAGTGAACATCGTGGCTGATGATAAAAACGAGCGGGTGTTTGTTTATAACGCCGCAGATGATGTATGGGAGTTTTAAATGGATAGCATTGTTAAGCAGCGCAACGATGGGTTTAAAGCTGGGGAGTTCTTACATAGAACCACGCAGTTATTGCCATGGCCTGAAAATGAGCGTTTAGCATACATTTATGATGCAACAACAGCAGCGAGTTATACATTTGGCTCAGTTGCATCACGAACTTATCCAAACGTTTATGATGCGCTAGGTGGTTATATCGATATACATGCGACAGGGCTTCGGTATTACAACAAAGACGGCTCTATTCGATGGGTATTATTGAGAAACGACTTACCGCGAAATAATGTTTCATTTAAAGGAAGCGTTTCAATCATACATTTGATTGATGGTGTGCCGCACTTTATTGGCCTTGTTGATGAAAATAGCTCTAGTTATCACAGAATTGTAAAAGTTAACTTGATTGATATGACGGCAGTAGTGAGCCCTACTGCATACGAAAATACAGAGTTGATATCGAGTTTCGGTATACTTGAAGATGGCACTTTATACTGTACTCACTTGTATTCGAATAATACGCGAAGCGCATCAAAGCTGGTTGACTTAAATACCCTCACAAAAACGGATGACATACCAGAGGTCGGCATAGTGAGGCAGTTAAGAAGTAATCCAACTTCTACATCGACCGACAAAGATTTTTCAGGCATTGCGTTATTCAATGGTTCGTTATCGCTAATCGGTTCATCAATCGGTTCGTCAAGCAGTGGCGGCTACACATATGATATTTGCAGCATTTTATTTGGCATTAACCCTGACTTAGATATGACAACAGCAAAAGCAGGAAAGACGCCATTGCGTACCAGCCACTCCTTTGCAGTGAATATGTTTTCAGGAGGGCTTACGCAAGTATCAAAAGATCTATTTATGTCGGATATGCAAGAGCAACATGGTTACTTCGCTATGACTAACATCTCGAATAAATATTTCACTCGACAAGCATTAGAAGAGTGGGCGTCTAATTGTCTTTATGAAACAACAGGTTTTCGTATTCCGCTAAGTGCAAGCGAAGGAACATGACATGCAAGTTTTATTATTAATTCAATCAGGTGCTATCGCACCACAGCTCCCCGATAGTATCACGTTATTTAAGCAACAGAGTATCGTAGATATTGGTGGGAAGGCCTATTTCTTTGCTGATTATATTGGCTCTAAAGCGCTTGTCAGTGATCACAATGTTGATGATTACCTCGCCAGTCTGAATCCTGTTGAAACACAGTTAATCCCTGTCATTATCGATAATGTTGCAGGGCAGCTTGAGGGGTATGTAAACAACGAAAACGAATACACGGTGCCGCAATCAAGTGATGCGGTGATTGCGACAGGAAAATTAGCTATCCCTGATCGTAAATTCAAAGTGCCGTTTAAGCGCGTTGATACGGGCCGTGTTCAATTAATGCCTGCCGAAGTGGTAGATGGTGTATTCACCTTGCCACTTAAATTTGAAACCAATGGCGTGTGGATTGTTAACCAAGCGCTTATCAATACCGACTATGAGCAAGATATTTTTGAGCTAAAAGAACGTAAGTTCTCTGTCATTTAGGGTGTAGCTATGCAAGTAAAACTTAACTTTATCAGTGCAGGCAAAGCACAATTACTTGAGCCACTCAAAACTAAGTTTGGTGAGGTGCACCGGTTCTTTGTTACAGACGGGTTTACCTTACCTTGGTATGTGCGCTGGTTTCATAATCCCTTTGGTAAAGGCTTACCCGCGGCTATTTGGCATGATTACGCATTGAAAACAGGTCGTGAGAATGCACATTACGAGTTCTTTATTTTACTTACGTTCTACGGTGTACCTCGTTGGAAAGCATACCCTATGTGGTTTTTTGTGTGGGCTTACGGCTCGTTAAAGTCACTGCTTACGGTTTTTAGGTAACGCTATGGAACTACCAGCTTCGTTTAATACACAAAGCAGGGCGGCACTGAATGCTGCGTGCAAGAGCATTCATATCATTGCCCTAAACAGTTACCAAACGCCTAGCCTTATTACGGCAGCGGCGGGGAGTCAGTTACTTGCAAAAGCAATCAACGATGCAACAAGGCAGCAACGACCTAACGCATTCAATGCAGTCATACTTAGTTGCAGCGCCCCAAGTGCAGCTGGTTTATCTAGCAAGCTTACGGCCTTTAATGTCCTGTGTGCGCTGCCAGCCTTTACGCATGCGCAGCAACATGCGAGCAGCTTAGCAACCCTTGATACCGATAAAATGCGTCTGCCTACAACAGAGCAATCAATCGAGTGGCAGCATGTAAATGATTGCTGTGCATTGCCTGCGCTTGCTAATGCTTTTGTCGACAAAAGCAAGCAGCTGGTGAACGACGAAGGTGTGCAACTCATTACAGATATTAATGCGGCACTTACTGACACCGAGCAGTTAAAAGCTGCCCGTGATAATCGGCTAACTGAAACAACCTTTCAAGCGGGTGCAAACTTAACGGTAACGCATAGCAATGCACAAAGTGCGCGAGCACTTGCACAGCAAATTGAAACATTAGGTAATAACGACATGCATTGGGCTTACTGCGTGTTTGTTGGCAGTGGCGATAACATTCAAACAATTAAAGAGCTTTTTGCATGATCACGTTAAATGGCTGGCAAGTACCAGGTTATGAAATACGTATTAATTGTGGCATTAAGTTGCCAAGTGATGACTTGAGCGGGTTAGGTTCGTTTACCTTGTCGGGTGATAAAGGGGTTAAGCCAGGTGTGGTCACTATCAATACAAAAATTCCTTTTAAGGATCATGCTGAACTTGCTGAGTTAATCACACAGGCCAAAGCAACCGATGAAAATGGCGCTCGTCTACAGTACACCATTAACAGTGAAATCACAGAAGCGTACAAAATACGTAAAGCGAAGTTCAATGATGAAGTAAAAGCAGTTGAGCTTGAAGAGGTTAAAGCGTGGCAAGTCACGTTTAAGTTGCTTGAAGTCCTTTCAACCGCCGAGCGCAATCAGCAGCAAATTGATGGTAAGGCTAAAGAAAACAGCCAAACCCAAGCCGTTGATGGACACACCACAGTACAAGCTGCGTTTGAACAAAGTGAAGGGCCATGAGTAGTAACCGGCTAATTAAAGTGCTCACCATTGGTGGTGCACAGGTGACAAGCATTGTTAGTGATAATACACAGCTTGATTTGTTCAGCACTGGCCGTGCAAGCTTTGTTATTGTCGCAGAGCATGAGCCACAAGGGATTGTTGAGTTGCACATAGGCTACAGCATTGATGCTATGCAGCCGTATTTTTTAGGTGTGATTGAAGCAAAACATCAAAGCAATGGCCGCTGGTTTTTAACGTGCCGTGAATTGATCGGCGCCTTATCGTTTGCCCATAACTTTGCTATTCGTCATGCCACCTTTGCGAACGTGTGTGACGAGCTAAGTAAAACAGGTTTAGCGTTTGTTTATCCTGATGCAGATTACACACAAACCGCCGTGCCGGCATTTTATCACCATGGCACAGGGATTGAAGCGCTAAGGCAATGCGCTGATGTGTTCAGTATTCCTCAGTTTATATTTCAGCAGCGCCCTGATGGGAAGGTGTATGCAGGTAGCTGGCACGACTCACGCTGGGCAAACACTGAAATCACCGACTTTGAAGAACACCCAATTAAAGTAATAGCTTCAAACGCAGGTATGCTTATGGCAATCCCTAAGCTACGCCCTGGTATAAAGTTAAATGGGCGGTTTATTACTGAAGTAACATTACAAGATGATAGACAGGTGATCAGATGGTCAAAAACGCTATAAAGCGCTTAGTACTTCGATACTTTCCAGAACTTGGGCAACGTAAGCATTTACCCCAGCTCGCCCGCATTAAACGTATTTATGATTTGCCAAACAAAGCGATGATCAGCAGTGCCTTTAAGCCACTCAAAGGCGCTGATGTGCAATTGCTTAACCCTAAAACAGGCGAACCATTAGCGGTGCCTGTATTTCAGCAAGTCACATTAGGCACAGGCCAAGCCGCTGATCATGGTGTGTTAAACGAACCTGCACCAGGCATGCATTGCTTAATTCAATACATCGATGGACTGAACAGCCATCCAGTCATCACCAACTTATTACCTTGGCAAAGTTTGGTGCCAGAACACAAGCGCACCGATGTCACGCTACAACAAAGTAGCCGCAGCAAGTTACAAGGCCGCGATGGTCACTGGCATTTTTCAACGGA
>NZ_JAOCZL010000014.1:0-9686 GCF_041414825.1 Pseudoalteromonas sp. 68 DY56-GL68 | reverse complement strand
GAGGTCACGAGTTCGAGCCTCGTGTGCCGCTCCAATTTCTCACCAAAAGAAATTGGCTTAAGTTTCGAGGGGAAAGTTGAAAGCTCCAAGCTATTCCAACTTTTAACTTGAGTCTTATAACTAGTAACTTATTGTGCGGCACTAGCTCAGTTGGTAGAGCGCAACCTTGCCAAGGTTGAGGTCACGAGTTCGAGCCTCGTGTGCCGCTCCAATTTATCACCAAAAGAAATTGAGATAAGTTTCAAGGGGAAAGTTGAAAGCTCCAAGCTATTCAAACTTGAATCTAGAAACTTGTAACTAGTAACTTTTTTGATGCGGCACTAGCTCAGTTGGTAGAGCGCAACCTTGCCAAGGTTGAGGTCACGAGTTCGAGCCTCGTGTGCCGCTCCAATCTCTAAACAAATCCTAAAACACTTTCTTAAATAATTTAGTTAATGCCAAGTTTAGTTTATAGCTTACAGTTAGTTTTAGATCTGACCTTGAATCGTCGCGACAATACGTCTAGCACCACCATGATCTCGGTGTTCACCTAAATAGATACCTTGCCAAGTACCTAGCATTAAACGGCCTTGGTTAATTGGAATGGTGAGTTCAGCACCTAATGTACTGCTTTTTATATGAGCTGGCATGTCGTCATCACCTTCATAATCATGGCGGTAATAACTTTGTCGCTCCGGCACAAAATGATTGAAGTGACTTTCCATATCCATTCTTACTGTGGGATCTGCATTTTCGTTAATTGTTAAGCTTGCAGAGGTGTGCTGAATGAACAGGTGTAATAAACCGACTTTGTATTGAGTTATTTCGGGGAGTTGACGAAGTATCTCGTCATCAATAATGTGAAAGCCTCGCGAGCGAGGCTTTAATTGAATGGTTTTTTGTTGCCAGCTCATAGTTTATCAAAGCTAACTTCAATATTAGCGTTACCATCAGCGGACGTGAATGGGATCAATACCTTGGCGCCTTCACATTTATGGGCGATTGTATGTCCTTTACCAGACACAACAATCGGCGTTGCCATATCAAACTCATAGCCTTTTTCGCCAAGTAAGTTTTTAGCACCGCCTGTTACCATGTTGGTAATTTCACCTACCATGTCGGTTACTTCTTCATTGACTGAGTCTGGTCGCTCACCTAGCATTCTTTCCATAATAGTTAATGCTAAGCTTTCATCAAAGGTAATTGATAGTGAGCCTTTTGTTTGAGGCCCTACCATACCAATCAAACCTGATACATCGCCACGGGCTAATTCATCTTTTTTTAAACTAGGTTTACCCGGTTTTAATTCTGTTTGAGCCATGGTGCTCAATACATTTAATAATGATGATAAAAAAGGGTTGATGAACTCTACATTCATTGTTTATTTTCCCTCAGATTACGCAGTTAAACTGCCTTTCTAACTATAAGTGTAGTGGCTGTATGTGACAGCGCACTTAATCTTTTAATCTTTGCAATTTTCACATTTACCGTGTGCTTCGATAGTTTGTCCTGAGACAATAAACCCACTCTCTGCCGCTAGATTATTTAGTTCGTGTGAAATAACGGTTGAGTGTAACTCTTTAACATAGCCACAACTGTCACATATTAGTAACTGCACAGGGTGAATGTGATCAAAATGGTGGCACAACATAAATGAGTTTGTGCTTTCAATTTTGTGAATAAAGCCAAGTTCTGACAAGAAATCCAGAGCACGATAAATAGTGGCAGGTTTTGCGCCTGACTCAGTTAATTTAAGTTGTTCTAATAAATCATAAGCACCAACGCCACCCTGAGCACTTGCTAGTAGGCGGAATACTTTTTCACGGATAGGTGTGAAACGTGCCCCACGATTGTCGCAGACTTGTTTTGCTTTACTGACGAGTGATTCTATATTCATCTTCTCTTATCCTTACGCTACCGTGATATACTAACATACTGTATTGTAGTTGCAGTGTTTTTATTCGCTAACACGTTTTATAGGGAGTTTTCTTAATGAATGAATTGCTTGCCGCATTCATTTTCTTTTTTGCTGTTATTGATCCTATCGGTACAGTGCCTGTTTTTATTGCTGTTACACGCTGGGATGACGCCAAATTTAAGCGCAAAGTTGCTTTAAAAGCAGTTGGTGTTTCGGCACTAGTTCTATTATTTTTTGTTGTCGCGGGCGAGTTACTTTTAAATGCGATAAATATTCCGCTTTCGGCGTTTCAGATTGCCGGAGGTATTGTTTTATTACTTTTTGCTTTGTCGATGATATTCGGTGAAAGTAAACCTGAAACTGAAATCAAAAGCGTACGAGATAGCACCGAAACGGCTATTTTCCCATTAGCCATTCCTTCTATTGCGAGCCCTGGAGCCATGCTTGGTGCGGTGCTAATGACTCGAAATACAGAATACACTTGGTATGAGCAGCTTATAACGTCATCAATCATGCTTTTTGTATTAGTAATCGTGCTGGTTTTATTACTGCTTGCCACACATGTTCATAAGTTAATTGGTGACAGTGGGGCAAGTATTATTAGCCGAGTAATGGGGTTAATTTTATCTTCTGTGGCGGTAACTAATATTTTAGGTGGTATTGCTCATTACTTTGGTTTAGCGGTGCCAACATAGTTTAAATTTAAAGTGCATTTTCAGTGATTTAAATTTTGAATTATTGCCTTCTTTTATCTAACTTAAAGGAAGGCAATATAAAATTTAAGGAACAAAGAATGCTAATTAAAAATGTTGTTTTATCCATTTTTCTGATCTTTAGCTTGGGCGCTTGCATGGAGCCAACCTATGATAGTGGTAAGCTAAAAGTGATTGAAGTAACTGATCACGATTTCAAAATTAATGGGGAGAGCGCTGTTACAGTCATTGTTGGCCACGCTAATGTGGCTGAATACAGCTTTTCTATTCGCAAAAGTGATCTTAAAAAGGGCACGCTTTTGCAGTCTGTCTCCGATAGCAACCCAAATGTACGTGCTGATGGTACTTTCTTTAGCGAGTATTACGTACAGTCAAAAGATCATGATACACATGCATCCATTGAAATTGTAGAAATAGACCCTGCTCAGAAAATTGCTCGCATTGCAGTAGGAGCTAAATTAGTTAATCTGAAAAATGAGGATTATAAAGAACTTGAAATCACTGTTTTGGAGCTTACGGGCCAAAACCTTGAACATCTTCTTAGTAAAGTAAAAATGTAGCCTTTACATTTTATCTTATTCTTCAAAGAAGTGAGATTGCAGTACACTTCTTCGCCTCTTTTCATCATCTGATCTTCGATTAAGCCATGCCGCGCGCCAGCTTCGGTGGTATAATGGTCGCAATTTTTCATTTCGGTGCATACCTAAAGGGTATGTGTCATCGCTATATTAAGCGTTAATCGTATTAGGTAATTTAAGTTGCAAGTAAATGCATTGATCTTTAAAGGGGCCATGTTATGAGCACAACGACATTAAACCGCCGTTTTTCCGTGGCACCCATGTTAGATTGGACTGATAATCAATAAAATAAAGGCTTTAAAGAGTGTAAGGGTGACTATTGGGGCACCGCAACAATTATGGGGTCCCAATAGTCACCCTCAACTGACCTGCTTTAAGCAGGTTTTTTTGTGTCTGTAAAAAATACCTAGTGTCAAAATTATGTGGCAAGTAACTTGCTAAGAAAGGAGGTTAATTTTACTTATAAGGAAAACTAGAAATGGCTATAACAGCACTTTTATTAAGCTCTGGACTCTCTTTAAACGCATTACCTGCTGAAGAACTTAAAACAACAAAAATTCAGGGTTCTGGTGGTATTGTGATCTTGCCACCTAAAAAAGAAAACTTGCAAGGCTCTGGTGGTATTGTGATTTTACCGCCAAAGAAAGAAAACTAATTAATAATTATCCTTAAAGCCAGCTTAATAGCTGGTTTTTTTATATCCGAACATATATTCTATGCACTCTTAAAGGAGTATGCATGTTTGAATATCTCGCTGATTTATATAGCGAACTGCTAGTTGTAAGAAGCACTCACAAGGTCTTCTCTTGGCAAAGCATTATTGCGTTTTCATATTTTTCAGCACTTGTATTGTCCATCTATCGGGCTCACCGCTATAAAGAGCGTTTCAGTGACTTTCTATCCATTGCTGTTGTTGTTGTAAAATACCTTTTCACATCATTGCTCATGGAGCGAGTGCTTGTTTATATCAATGAGTCAGGAAATTGGCAGTCTGCACAAAACGTTTACTTAGCTTTATTTGCGATTAACGTTCTTAGCATATACTTTCTTTATCTGTTGCATTCATTGCTAAGTTATAAGCTAAGTGAGCTTTTCTTTGCCGTGTTCAGAATAACTAGCGCAATCGCTTTAGCGCATTTTGTTCTATGGTTTAAGTTTATAGTGCTAGACATACAAGAGCCTTATCCTTGGGTGCATTACTCATATAGTTTTATTGTTTTATGTCTAAGCATAATGCTAGCAATAGCCATGCTTTTTCCTAATATTCTTCTTAATCGTTTCGGATGTATAATTGGCTTGAATTTGCCAAGGGGGCGAGAATGACCGAGTTATTTATAATTGCAATTGTAGTTTGTTTTGTACTTTTAATAGTCAGCACAGTCTACACAATGAGAAATCGCTACTTTGAAAATCAAGTAAGAAGTAAATCAGAAATATATGCACGGTTATCGATAGACTTTAAAAATGAGAAAAACCCCGAACGTGCATTCGAATTACATGCGCAAGCTGAATCTGTAAAAGGTGAGATTGAATTGTTAATCGGCAAATTCCCAAAGATGAAACGTTACAACGTCGAGCTACCCACATTGCATAAAACCGAGCCAGCCAAAGAAAAAAGCCTAGGTGAGTTAATGCGCCATTATGATGAAATAAACAATAGCTCTGTTATATACGCAAAATTCAACAGAGAAGAAAAGGATAGCTAAGCGCTGTCCTTCTTTTCTTCGCTCAAATATAAACTTAACTCAGTTTCTATTGCCTTCAGTGGCAATTGAGCCATGCTTTTTAGATCTGTAAATGAGTGAGAGCTTTCTATAAAACCACCTGCCTGTAACCCTAGCAGCCCTTTTAAAAGCCCATTTTCTATAATGTCCAAATCACTCAGAGATATGTTTTTGATAGGTGTGCCGTAAAGAATATGATCATAACTCGCACCAGTTGTTCTTGCGGCCTGATCAATTAAGTCATAAGGGATTGATGCACGCTTTATACGAGTTGTGCAATATGCTGAACTTAAATCCAAAAGCTTTTCAAGGTTTGCATTATTTTTAACTTGATAAACAGCACATAAGCGCTCGAATATAGCGCTTACATTAAGTTGTTCTTGGGTTAGTTTCTTTTTAAACATATAAACACCATCGCGTAAGTGAGCATATTGTAACCGATATTTATTATCAATACACCATGCGCAGTTAAAAAACTAACAAAGTGTTAGTTTTTGTTGCATTGACCATAAATTCTGTGTATTTTTTAATTTCGTAATTATAAGTAATGACGTTGGTGTATATATATCAATAGGTTAAATCTGGTACTGTTTATTTGTACAGTATTTAATTGATATTCATGATTTAATCATTACAATAAAAATTGCACATTAAAACGGTGTAAATTTAACCAAAAGGGAAACAGCATGAAAATGTTACATACACTTAAAACAGGTAGTTTAAACGCAGGAAATGGCGGCGGCGGCGGTGGTAGTGAACCACCTAAAGAAAAGTAGTTTTCTTAAGCCTAATTAACCAGCTCAATGCTGGTTAATATTATCACCAAGGAACAACAATGATCAGCCCAACCACAGCAATTGACTGGACAATCAGACTACTAGAAATTGTCGCCGTGTTATTTATCGTTATCACTTTTAGTAAACACCGCTTTGCTTTATTTTTCGGTGGTAGGCAGTCTATAAAAACAGATGAAGATCATATACTTCATTCATGCTTTATTTCAGCGCTAACAGTGATGGTGTTTCATGCAGTTAGCTCGCCACTTGCTGATCACATTATTTCACTTGAAATGGAAAAAATGATGTTACGTCAGTTTTTTTATTTCACCATGTTTTGTTTTTCAATTGCGTTTGTAGTGACTTTATTTTCTTTGCATGCGCTACGTCGTTGCTCGTTCTCACCAGTTGCGCGGGTGTGTTTATATTTAGCAATTTTACAAGCTATAGTACAACTGACACAGTTTATTATGCGTGGAATTTTAGATGACAGTAGTTTGTCACCTGCTTACAAGGTCGTTGTTATTGTATTAAATATCCTATCGCTAGCAGTGATCAGCGTGTACCCCGTTAAAAAAATTGTTTCTCACAAAAATGCAGAGGTTGCATAGTGCCTTTATTGATACTCATGATTATTTTATTAGCCATCGCTTTAGGCGTTGTTTGTCTGTCGGTTGTGTTTGGCTGTAATACTGTAAGCCTTGAAACAAATTTAAAACATAAGCTAAAGGGCTTATTACCGAGTGAGCTTTTTAAAAGTGAAGATGATAGAGGGGTTGCACACAATATTGTGATGAACTTAGGCGAAGCACTTCAAAATAAAAGAGACTTAGCGGCTTACGAAAAATTAAAAGCAGTAAATGCACAAGCAGTGAGCTATAGAATAAAAAACTTACAGGCTCCGATAGAATTGCAAACAGAGCCCGTTCATAAACCTAGTTTAAAGATTGTTAAGTAAGCCCGCTAATGCGGGTTTTTTTATGTCTATTAATTTTGAACCTTGTTAAAAGATGAGCAATAAATTAATCTGGTTAAATCGTGTATATAGAAAAATAAAGGGAATGCAATGGCTAAAGAGTCCAAACACGTAATTAAATTTAAAGAGCTACATTTAAAACAAAGCGAAAGAATAGTTGCATCGAGTGAAGGGTATATTGGCAACGCAATGGGTAAGGGGGATGATACCCAACACAATGGTGTTTTATTAACTACTAATGAGCGAGTTGTGTTTTATAGGAAGGGGCTCATGGGAGAAGTGATTGAATCAATACCATTGAAAAATATTAACTCTTTGGAAAGAAAGTCAGCATTAATGAAGCATACAATTTTAATTCATAGCTCAGGAAACAAAATTGAATTTAAAAGCTTTAATAAAGCAGAAAATGAGCAGTTAGTAACAGCTATTGAAAATGAGCAAGCATTGTTAGCACCGACGGAAGAGAATATAAAAACAAAACCACCAGAAAGCCAGAGTGAAGATGTTTATTTACAACTTAAAAAGCTGGGTGAATTAAAAGAGTTAGGAATTATCAATGAAGATGAATTTAATGATAAAAAATCCATACTAATGAATAAAATTTAATAAATTAAAACCCGCTATTTGCGGGTTTTTTTAAGCCATTTTTTGGTTGCTTGATGTGTTCGTTGCTCTAGCGTCTATAATTGGACGTAAATCTTTGAGCAGTAGCTTACCACAATCGTTAAAGTCCACTTTCTTATCTTTATTAGGTGTAAACCAATCCAAATGGCAAAACATCATTAAAGAGCCCACAGCAGTATCAATAAATTGCTCTTCAAACTGTTCTTCAGATAGCTTACCTTCAGGAACTGCATCACCAGGTGCTATTTGACCAAGAGCAGGATTTGTTTCTCCAGTAAATAGCCATAAAAAATACATTTTTGTTTGTGGGTGGTTGGCAATCTTCTCTAAGTTTCCTGCGCCAGGCTCAGAAATACCAGTCTCATACTTCTTATAGCCACTCAAACCAATATCTAGTAATTCACAGAACTTAGCTTGGCTTAAGTTTAACGACTCACGAATAATTTTTATCTTTTGCCCGATATTGTTTGACATGGTTCTTATAAGATCCTAATATTTGCTTTAGATACAATAGTGACCATTAAAGGTCTTATAGTGTTCATATGTTTTTGTTTGGTATAACAAGCTGATCTAATAAAACAGGTTAGCACACAAATGGACAATATTGGAACCAGTCAACACAGTTTGAGGTAAATATGAAACTAGACAGATACCGTAAAAACTTGCAGGGAGAGGTTGTTGGCCCTGATGAAAAGTTCTTAAAACGTAAACAAGTTTTAGAGTTATGTGGAATTTCACTTTCTCACTTGTATTACTTAATGAATAAAGGGAAATTCCCTAAATCTCACCGTTTATCACATCGCAGTGCTGTCTGGCTTGAGTCAGATATAAATTTATGGCGCTCAATGAATGCAGATGCTTTCTATAAAGAATATGGCGAGCAAATAAAAGCTCAGCAGCTTGGTGAAGGCGCAGCAGCATGAACATGACCTTTGCGCTATTGGCGCGTTACGAAACGCCTATTGTAAAACTTAAAGATGTTTGCGTTGAGCATTTGGGCATTCAGCCTAAAACCGCTGAGCAAAAAGCCAAAGCTGCGCAATTGCCGTTTCCAACATTTAAAGCAACTGATTCGGAGCGTTCGCCAACTTTGGTAAACGTAAGTGATTTAGGCGCATATTTACAAGCCCGCTACGAGCAAGGCCGCGCACAGTGGCAAAGCGTAAACAACTAGGAGCAATGACAATGGAAAGCCCAGTACAGACAATCTTAGAAAAACGCATTACTGAAACTGAAAGCAAAACTAATACGACTCAGCTGAAAGCTGTAGAAGTACAAAAAGTACCTAAAGGTTTAGCAGAAATTAGAGCACGCAGGGGGAATGCGAAGCGTACGCCCGCTTACGTATTTGATGTTGTTTTAACAGAAAAACAGCGAGCAATTGTCTGCTTTTCTGCTGGATTAAAGCCTGACCGTTTAAATACGGGATTTTATAAGTTCAATGTTCAAGAGCGTAAAGCAGTGCACAGAGCACTTATTCAATTACAAGAGCTGCTCACTGCGTTCACAAATGCAAATGTCTTGATGCCAGAAAAGTTTGAGCGACAACCGCCTAAATTTGATGTCGTACCGCACCTAGTTGCAGCACAGAACACTAACACACATTAGGGGTTGATCATGGCCAAGTTAATGGTTGAAAAAAGTAACGATGTTTCGAAAATGGTTGTAGATCACTCCGAAACACAAAAGCCAACAATTAGAAACACACAGAGCCAAGGTAAATCACAAGTATTTAATTTATCTTATAAACTTTCAAAAGAATTAAAAAACAAACAAATACTCATAGATGGAATACATCAAACAATT
This sequence comes from Pseudoalteromonas sp. 68 DY56-GL68, assembly GCF_041414825.1. Lineage (NCBI taxonomy): Bacteria > Pseudomonadati > Pseudomonadota > Gammaproteobacteria > Alteromonadales > Pseudoalteromonadaceae > Pseudoalteromonas > Pseudoalteromonas sp. 68 DY56-GL68. The sequence continues at coordinate 592 of NZ_JAOCZL010000014.1, read as the reverse complement.
GGTTGGATTGAATCTACAGGTGGTTGTGAAGAGTCTATTCGTATGTTGAGAAAAGCACTTTCTGAGGTGAGATCATGAGTTCAACAAATCGCGGAACTGTGCGCAATGCGGATGATTACTATGTAACACCACATTGGCTAATTGAAGATTTTCTAGCGGCCTTTGCTGAAAATAATATTTTGCTTTGTTCACCAGATGAATACCCAAGAGTATTAGATCCAAGTGCAGGCGGTTGTGAACAATACCCAATGAGTTACCCAACGGTATTAGAACAGCACGGCTTTAGTGTTGAAAGCTGGGACATTCGTGAAGATTCACGCGCAGAGATTAGAGGCCGTGATTTTTTAACAACACCAAGTGCATTTTTGCCAACATTCAACATGATCATCACCAACCCACCATTTAAGTTAGCGCAAGAATTTACAGAAAAAGCCCTTGATATGGTTGATGATCACGGCTTAGTAATTATGCTGCAACGCTTAAATTGGCTTGGTAGCCAAAAGCGTAAACCCATGTGGCAACGCTTACCGCTTGCGGCCGTTTATGTTCATAGTAAACGACCAGGTTTCAATCCTGAAAAACCAAGTCAAAC